>JBBRCJ010000006.1:0-69399 GCA_038204955.1 Flavobacteriales bacterium | reverse complement strand
TGGTAAGAAGACTATAGAACCCAAAAATAATGATATTCCGATTATAATTGTGAAACTTTCAGATGTTGTGCATCCAAAAACTGAACAGCCAAAAAAAGTTGAAAAACAGGTTGAAGCAAAAAAAACAGATGTAAAAATACCGGAATTAAAAAAGTATGTTCCAGTAAAAACTCCAGATGCAGTTGATATTGTTCCTAAGAATGTTGAAGTGTTAAAAATTCCTACCTCACCCACTGGCGAAGTTGGATCAACAACTGGAACAGTTCCTTATACAGGTCAACCTAACACATCTGGTGGAAATGATGAGGGGAAAATTAATACTCCAACAGGTCCAGTTCCAACAACTGAATTAGACAGACAACCAATGTTCCCCGGAGGAATGCAACGTTTTGGCGAATACGTTGGAAACCATTTTGAAAAATCGGAAATGGATGAAAACCAAACGGTTAAAATATATGTTTCCTTTATTATTGAAGTCGATGGTAGCATGACAAGTATTCAAGTTAAAAGAAAAGGAATCGAAAAATTAGACAATGAAGCCATTAGAGTTTTAAAATCTTTACAAACTAAATGGTCTGCTGGATACAAAGACAATCAACCGGTGAGAACACAATTCACACTACCAATTACGGTTCAAGGCGAATAAATTTTAACAGTAAATAAACCCTTTCTTCTCCTTAAATTATTTAAGAATAGAAAGGGTTTTTTGTTGACATTGATTTCAATGTAAATTTAATGTAAATAAATTGTAAAATTAATGTATATTGTTTTATTTTATTTGTATATTTGAATTGTAAACAACTCTCTATTACTAATTTAAAATTTAAATATATGAAAAATTCAAACTCTTCATTTTTAATGTTAAAAACTTTAAGTGTACTCGCATTTATTTCTACATTGTTTTGTGTTGGAATAGTATTTTTAAAAGATGAAAAATCAAATAAAAAAAATGAAATAATTTCAATTGCAAAAAAGAATAGTTTAGAAACCAAAAAAAACGTTTCATTGTATACTGTAAAAAGTGAAAGTATACCCTTAAGTAATACCTCTACAATTGCATTAAAAAATACTTCCTCAAAAAATACTTCAAAAATAGCCCATGTTGAAAATAATGTGATGCTAGATAAAGATTCAGTTGCAAGAGCAATACCAATTGATGTTGTTATGACTACACCAAGCGAAATAAAATTAGATGAAAAAATATTGAAGAACAATATCGAATCAGAAACTACTAAAACTTCAGAAGTGGCAATTAAAAAATCGGCACTCAAAGTTGGTGGAATGACAAATTTTTATAAAACTGTAGCTACAAAATTTGATGATGATATTATTGATGACGGAGCCGAAGAAGTGAAAGTTTTAGTTTCGTTTGCTATTGAAAAAAATGGCGAAATGACAAACATTAAAGTTGAAAATAATAAAAATAAATACATTAGCAAAGAAGCTATTCGGGTTTTAAAATCATTGAAAACAAAATGGGAACCTGCAACAAAAAATAACGAAATTGTTAGAGCAGAATACATTTTGCCAATAACGGTTAAGTCCGAATAAGTATATCTACTTTTAAAAAAATCACCGAATAAGTTGTACTGTATAAACACAACACTAAATTTTGATAATCATACTATTTTAATTACATAATTATTAAATAATTAACTACTACTTTTTGTAAAGCCCATTTTAAATAATTTAAAATGGGTTTTTACTATAAAAATTATGTTGTACGGTTAAAATTTATATAATAAATTACAACTATTTTCAAATACCATAATTCGCAATTTACCTTAGCTTGATTTAAGGTAATATAAAAGCCACGTAGAATTTTAAATACCACTAAATTATTATAAAGCAATATATAATCAAGGTTATGAAACTTGAAACCATCTTTTACAAAACAACAATAATTAAAAATAAAAAACATTGTGCTAGTTTTAACCCTGATGAGAATGATGCCGTTTTTTTTTAACGGCAGTAATGGACAGCAGGAACAATGTTGAATGATGAACCTAGTGTGCTGTTTCAAAATTTTTAAGAATTGTATATTGTTTTATCTAAAATCAAAACTGTATCTTTGTAACTGTAAAATTTCACTTTATGGAATCGGTTTTAGAAAATACATTGCCTGTAGGAAAGCCAAAATGGTTGAAAGTTAAATTACCCATTGGTCAAAAATACACGGAACTACGTGGGTTGGTAGACAAGTATAAATTAAACACAATTTGCACTTCGGGTAGTTGTCCTAATATGGGTGAATGCTGGAGCGAAGGCACGGCGACGTTTATGATTTTAGGAAATATTTGCACTCGTTCTTGCGGATTTTGTGGCGTTAAAACAGGTCGTCCGGAAACGGTAGATTGGGATGAACCTGAAAAAGTGGCACGCTCAATCAAGTTAATGAAAATTAAACACGCAGTTGTAACCAGTGTTGACCGAGATGATTTGAAAGATATGGGTTCGATAATTTGGTTGGAAACGGTGCAAGCCATTCGACGAATGAATCCGGAGACTACTTTGGAAACATTAATTCCTGATTTTCAAGGAAATGAACGGAATTTAGATAGAATTGTTGAAGCGAATCCAGAGGTTGTATCACATAATATGGAAACCGTTAGAAGGTTGACCAGAGAAGTTCGAATACAAGCAAAATATGACAAAAGTTTAGAGGTTTTAAGATACTTGAAAGAAAAAGGAATCAAACGAACTAAATCGGGAATTATGCTAGGTTTGGGCGAATTGGAAGAAGAAGTGATTGAAACTATGCAAGATTTGCGTAATGCTAATGTTGATGTAGTAACTATTGGTCAATACTTGCAACCCAGCAAAAAACACTTACCAGTAAAGGAATATATCACACCTGAACAATTTGAAAAATATGAAAAATTAGGATTGGAAATGGGTTTTCGTCACGTAGAAAGTGGCGCATTGGTTCGGTCTAGTTATAAGGCAGCGAAACATATACTCTAGTACCCTAACCTTCGAAAGGGGAACTCCAAGTTTGTAAATACCAAGATTGAGTAACTCAAAATTAATCATATTATAATTACTCAAGCCAAGATTTTAAGCTAAATACGTTATTAAAAATTATTTATAATATATGTCAACAGAATCAGTTCCCCCTTCGGTAGTTAGGGGGCTTGGGCTTAGAATAGCCATTAATGGTTTTGGTAGAATTGGACGAAATTTATTCCGATTGCTCTTGAATCATCCTGAAATTGAGGTGATTGCAATAAACGATATTGCTGACAATAGAACAATGTCGCATTTGATAAAATACGACAGTATTCATGGAGTGTTGCCTTTTGAATGTTCATTTGATGATAATTCTATTATAGTTGATGGAAAATCGTATTTATTTTTTCACGAAAAAAGCATTTCAAAACTAAATTGGAAATCTTTAAACATTGATATTGTTGTTGAATCGACAGGAAAATATCGAACTTTTGAAGAAATAAATCAACACATTTTAGCAGGTGCAAAAAAAGTAATTTTATCGGCTCCAGCCGAAGTTGATGAAATTAAAACAATAGTTTTAGGTGTTAACGATTTTATTTTAGATGGCTCTGAAACTATAGTATCAAACGCCAGTTGCACGACCAACAATGCCGCGCCAATGATGAAAGTTATTGATGAGCTTTGTGGTATTGAACAGGCGTATATTACTACAATTCACTCGTACACAACTGATCAAAGCCTTCACGATCAACCACACAAAGATTTACGAAGAGCCAGAGGTGCAAGCCAAAGTATTGTGCCTACAACCACAGGGGCTGCAAAGGCTTTAACAAAAATATTTCCGAAATTGGAGGGCAAAATTGGTGGTTGTGGCATTCGAGTTCCAGTTCCTGATGGTTCTTTAACCGATATCACTTTTAATGTAAAACGAGCTGTAACCATAGAAGAAATTAATGCAGCTTTTTTTAAAGCCTCACAAACAAACTTAAAAAGAATATTGGCTTATACGGAAGACCCAATTGTGTCGGTTGATATAATTGGTAATCGAAATTCGTGTTTATTTGATGCTCAATTAACATCGGTTATTGATAAAATGGTAAAAGTTGTGGGTTGGTACGATAATGAAATTGGGTATTCTAGCCGAATTATTGATTTGATTTTGAAGATAAGATAAAATTATTTAGCCAAAAATTTTACTAATTTTTAATTGCTGGAATTTAATATCACTAGTCAATTAAATGTGATGATTAGTGAAATTCGTAGAGAAAATTTAATACTATTTAATGTATTGTAATTGTTGTTGTTCAACATATTCTAAAATACTTTTATCAAAATCGTTACCATTACTTACAAATGACGATTTTATTGGCAAATAAAACAATTGCTCATGTGGAAGCTGCCCTTGCAAACGAACGAAATCTTTCTCGGTGGTAATTATTAAATTGTTTTTTGCTTTTACCTTTATATTTTCAATGTCTTTTTCTGAAAAATGATGATGATCCGGAAAAGTTAAAACCTCATCTGTTTCATTTTTTAGAAAATCGAAAAAAGGTTTAGGTTTTGCAATTCCTGCCAATAGTAATTTGGGTCGTACTTTTATTTCTGAAACAGTTAGATTTTCGTTTTCAGAATATATTTTGTCATCATATTCGATATAAGAAAAAAATAAATGTTGGTAATTTTTGAGTTTCAACTTTTTTCTAATTTTTGATTGTTCTGTTTCAGAAATTGTTTTCGGGCATTTAGTTACAATTATTAGATTGGCACGGTTTGCTCCGCTCCTACTCTCGCGTAAATTTCCTGTTGGAAGCATATAATCTTTACAATATAAATCGGAAAAAGTGGTCAATAAAATATAAAATCCTGCTTTTACTTTTCGGTGTTGAAAAGCATCGTCTAGTAAAATTAGTTCTGGAATTTCTTCTTTCGTTGGAGTGACAAGTCGGATTAGGTTTTCGATTCCGTTTTTACGATTGGCATCAACAGCAACTTGAATATTATTAAATTTTTTATAAAACTGAAACGGTTCGTCACCCAAAATTTCAGCGTTTGAAAACTCATCTGCTAAAATAAATCCCTTTGATTTTCGCTTGTAACCTCGACTTAAAGTGGCAACTTTATATTTATCAGATAATAAACGAATTAGATATTCAATTTGAGGCGATTTTCCTGTGCCACCAACGCTCAAGTTTCCAACAGCGATTATTGGTATTTTAAATTTGTAAGATTTTAAAATTCCTTTGTCAAAAAGAAAATTTCGTAACGAAGTAATTCCTCCATAAAGTATTGCGAATGGGAAAAGTAGGTTTCTTAGATGTTTCATATTAGATATTTTGAATATTAATTCTGAAAATGAGACCAACTTAAATTTTTAAATCTCAATTCGTCGGACACTGTCTGACCAATTAATAAAAGTTGAGGAAAAATCAAATAAAATTGTCTAAAAGATTTAACATTTGTGTCCGAAAAACCTTTGCCATACAAAAGAGTAAGTCCTTTAGATATATTTTTTATTAAAAAAGTTGCGTAGGTTGCTTTTTCGTTACCAAGTTGTTCTTCGTCAACAATTCGTTTACCAACCTGCCAATAAGCAGCAACCATTGAAGTGCTTATTGCAGAATAAGCCGGTTTTTGAGCCGATTCTAAAATAAATTTAATGTCAGAAATTACATTTTTCATAACTATTGCAATTGTATAATTAGTTTTAAAATCTACTTATTAGTATCCTTTAATTGTTTGTTTGAAACCAAGGCTTTCATTTGAAAAATCGCAATTTTATTTAACTGGCTTAAACGCTCATTTGGTTCAATTTCTTGATGAATAAAAACCGAATTTAAACTTTCTAAATTACTCAAAACTACCAATTGTTCAATCGTTGCTTCGTCTCTAATATTTCCTTCTAAAGTTGGATTTTCTTCGCGCCATAGCTTAGCAGTTTTTCCAAAAAGTGCCACGTTTAACAAATCGGCTTCGTTGGCATACACAAAATTCGACTTGCTTTTATCAATCAATTTAGGAATAATATTTTGTTTTATCGCATCGGTGTGAATATGATAATTTACCTTTGCTAAAGTGCGTTGAAAGTTCCATTCTAAGTTTAAACGGCTACTTTCTTCTTCTTTTAGCCTTTGAAATTCTTTGATTAGATAAATTTTAAACTCTGGACTAATCCACATTCCAAATTCAAAAGCTATATCTGGATGTGCGTATGTACCGCCATATCTACCCGAAGTTGCTTTTATTCCAATTGCATTTGTTTTTTCTACCCAATCTTTAACACTCAATTTATAACTATTCAAACCTGCTTGACTTTTAATTATGGCGAATTCGCCATAGTTAAAATTTGAATTATTTACACTTTCCCAAATTCCCAAATATTCAACAGTATTCCTATTTCTTAACCAATCCGAAATAAAAAAATCTCCATCTTTCGCTTTTAACATATCAGTAATTGAAATAAATTCAGATTCTTTATCACGAATAACAGTTACTTCAATATTCTTAACAACAATTTTTTTATTTTTAGTCATAATAAATTTATCAACAACAAATATAAAATAATTAACCCCAAAAAAATAAGATTCAACAAAACAATAATATTTTTTTACCTTTGTTTAAAAAATGAAAATAAAAGACGTTCAAACTATTTTAGAAGAAATTGCTCCTTTGGCTTACGCCGAAGATTTTGATAACGTTGGGCTTTTAGTTGGTGAATTTGAAACTGAAGTTTCAGGAATTTTAGTATGTCACGATGCTTTAGAAATAGTTATTGATGAAGCAATTTCAAAAAATTGCAACTTAGTAGTCTGTTTTCATCCTATTTTATTTACTGGAATAAAAAAAATAACAGGTAAGAATTATGTAGAAAAATCGGTAATTAAAGCTATAAAAAATGACATTGCAATTTTTGCAGTTCATACAGCACTGGACAATCATCAAAACGGTGTAAATAAAATTTTATGTGATGCCTTAGATTTAATTAATACTAAAATTTTAATTCCGAAAGAAAATTTCATTCAAAAATTAGTCACTTTTGTTCCAAAAGAAAATCATTTAAGGGTAAGAAATGCATTATTTGAAGCGGGAGCTGGAAAAATTGGAAATTATGATTGTTGCAGTTTTCAAACATTAGGAACAGGAACGTATCAAGGAAATGAAAATAGTAACCCAGTGATTGGAGAAAAATTAGAATTTTGCGAAGCCGACGAAATTAAACTTGAAGTAACTTTTGAAAAGCACTTGCAATCAAAAATAGTAAAAACTCTTTTTGAAAATCATATATACGAAGAAGTAGCTTATGAAATTTATTCGCTTAAGAATCAACATCAAAACGTAGGTTTAGGAATGATTGGTGAACTTAAAAATGAAATGAGTGAACTTGATTTTTTACATTTAGTAAAAAACAAAATGCAATGTGGAACCATTCGACATACTGAATTTTTAAATAAAAAAGTTAAAAAAATCGCCGTTTTGGGAGGTTCAGGAGCATTTGCAATACAAAATGCAAAACAACAAGGTGCAGATGTTTTTTTAACGGCAGATTTAAAATATCATAACTTTTATGAGTCTGAAAATCAGTTACTTTTAGCTGATATAGGCCATTTTGAAAGTGAAAGATATATAAAAAATTATATTGTTGATTTTCTAAAAGAAAAAATCACTACTTTTGCAATTATTTTTTCGCAAGAAAATACGAATCCTGTTAAGTACTTATAATATATGGCTACCACAAAAGAATTAAGCGTTGAAGAAAAATTAAGAGCATTGTATGATTTGCAATTAATTGATTCCAGAATTGATGAAATAAGAAACGTAAGAGGCGAATTGCCTTTAGAGGTCGAAGATTTAGAAGATGAAGTTGCTGGATTAACTACTCGTTTAGAAAAATTACAAAGCGATTTAACTTCAATGGAAGAGCAAATCAAAGTTAAAAAAGCAGCAATTGACACGCATACAATTGCCATAAAAAAATATTCTGAACAACAAAAAGATGTTCGTAACAATAGAGAATTCAACGCTTTAACTAAAGAAGTAGAGTTTCAAGAACTGGAAATTCAATTGTCTGAAAAACAGATAAAAGAAATGAAAGCTTCAATAGAACATAAAAAAGAAGTGATCTCCAATTCTAAAGAAAGATTAGAACAAAAAGCTACCCATTTAAAACATAAAAAAGCTGAGTTAAGCGATATAATGTCCGAGACTCAAAAAGAAGAAGGTTTTTTATCTCAAAAATCAACCGAATTTGAAGCACTAATTGAAGATCGTTTATTAGCTGCTTACAAACGAATACGTTCAAGTGTACGTAATGGTTTAGCGGTGGTTTCTATAGAACGTGGAGCATCAGCAGGTTCGTTTTTTACAATTCCGCCACAAACTCAAGTTGAAATTGCAGCACGTAAAAAAATTATTACTGATGAACATTCAGGACGAATTTTAATAGATGCAACTTTAGCCGATGAAGAAAGAGAAAAAATTGAAAAATTATTTTCAAAAATGTAATATTTTGTATTAAAGGTAAAAAATCACGCAATGCTGCGTGATTTTTTTTTTTAAAATTTATTATTAATGCAATACGTTTAAATTTATGAATAAAATAAAATATCTTATTTTTACAAAGTCAATCGGATTGTTTTTAAATATATTGGTATATTTTTATCCGAAAAAAACACAATTAAAAGTATTTCAATTATTTAGCTCACCTCGAAAAGGAAAGCTAAAACTAAATGAATTACCTAAATTTTTAAAAAATCAAGTTTCTCAAACCATATCCTTTCAAAATCAAACTATTCAAACCTACACTTGGAAAGGAGATACCGAAACTTTACTTTTAATTCACGGATGGGAAAGCAATTCAACCCGATGGAAAAAAGCACTTCCGCATTTATTAAAAACTGGTAAAACAATTGTATCCATAGATGCTCCGGCGCACGGATTGACTACAGGAAATGAGTTTACAATGTTACTTTATGCTGATTATATTCAAAGAGTGATAGAAAAAATAAATCCAAATTACGTTATAGCCCATTCCATTGGAGGAGCCGCAATTAATTATAATCAATTTAAAAATCCACATGCTAACCTAAAGAGAATGGTTTTACTAGGTGCGCCGTCCGATATAAAAACTATTTTTGAAAACTATTTTAACCTACTATCTTTGAATTTTAAAAACAGAAAACTTTTTAAAAATTACATTGAAAATCGATTCAATATTGATATTGAAACCTTTAAAGGAAGTGATTTTGCTAAACACATCGAAACGAAAACATTGATTATTCATGACAAAAACGATCAAATAGTATTATTTGAAGAAGGAAAAAAATTTGAAAATAATTTCAAAAATGGCACCTTTATTGCTACCGAAAATTTAGGACACAGTTTGCATAATGATGAACTGTATCAAAAAATAGTTCAATTTTTAGAAGCGTAAACATTCAGGGATTATCTTAAAAATTGTCCTGCTTTCAGCTCATCTAAGAGATTGAGATGACATTCCTATCGGGCCTAATTAACCAACAAATTGATACTTTACACTCCTTCACACAAAAACCTAAAATCAGATTCACTATCTTTGTAAAATGGAAAAAACAGTAACCCGTTTAAATAAATTTTTATCCGAAATCGGATTTTGTTCTCGCCGTGAAGCCGATAAATTAATCGAGCAAGGAAGGGTAACAATTAACGGAATAGTGCCTGAAATGGGAACAAAAGTTACTCCTAATGATGAAGTTCGAGTAAACGGAAAATTAGTTCGTGACAACCACGAAAAACCAATATACTTAGCATTTAACAAACCCGTTGGCATAGAATGTACCACAAATTTAGATGTTCGCGACAATATTATTGATCATATAAATTATCCAAAACGAATTTTCCCAATAGGTCGATTGGATAAAGCCAGTGAAGGCTTAATTTTTATGACCAACGATGGCGATATAGTAAACAAAATTCTACGAGCACGAAACAACCACGAAAAAGAATATATTGTTACCGTAAACCGACCAATAACCGATCGATTTATTGAACGAATGGCAAATGGCGTTCCAATTTTGGATACCATTACCCGAAAATGCAAAGTAGAACAAGTAAGCCGAAATGTATTTAAAATTATTTTAACTCAAGGTTTAAACCGACAAATTCGTAGAATGTGCGAAAGTTTAGATTATGAAGTTACAACGCTTAAAAGAACCCGAATCATCAACATAAATTTAGATATACCTGTTGGCAGATTCCGTGAACTGACTAATTTAGAAATCAAGGAATTAAATCAATTAATAGAACCTTCAAGCAAAACCGAAGAAGCTAGTTTCGAGAAAGTTAAATTTACTAGAATCAACAGTCAAAGTAAAAAAAGTTAATTATAATTTTCTCTCCTTGCGTTGCTCACGAGCCAAAAGCGTATTTTTCAATAACATTGCAATCGTCATTGGTCCTACTCCACCGGGAACAGGTGTAATGTGAGAAGCTTTTTTAGATACATTTTCAAAATCAACATCACCTGTAATTACATATCCTTTTTCATTAGTTTCATCAACAACTCTTGTTATACCTACATCAATAACTACCGCACCATCTTTTACCATTTCTGCTTTTAGATAATTTGGAACACCAAGAGCAGTAATAATAATATCGGCTTGTGTTGTAATTTGAGCAATATTTTTAGTGTATGAATGGGTTAATGTTACCGTAGAATTTCCTGGAAAACCTTTTCGTCCCATTAAAATACTCATTGGTCGACCTACAATATGACTTCTTCCAATAACTACGGTATGCTTACCTTTGGTTTCTACTCCGTAACGTTCTAATAATTCTAAAATTCCGAAAGGTGTTGCGGGAATAAACGTAGTCATATCCAGGGCCATTTTTCCGAAATTTTCAGGATGAAAACCGTCAACATCTTTACTTGGGTCAATTGCCATTAATACCTTTTGAGTATCAATTTGAACAGGTAACGGCAATTGAACTATAAATCCATCAATATTATCATCCTCATTTAACTTTTTAATTTTTTTTAGTAATTCGGTTTCCGAAGTTGTATTAGGCATTTTAATTAGTGTAGACTCAAAACCCACTAGTTCACAAGCACGAACTTTATTAGCAACATAAGTCATACTAGCGCCATCGCTACCTACAATAATAGCTGCCAAGTGTGGCACTTTCTCATTGTTTGCTTTCATTAAATTTACTTCTAAGGTGATTTCAGCTTTTATATCTGCTGATGTTTTTTTTCCGTCAAGTAGTATCATTTTTTTTATTTTGAAGTTGGAAGAAAAAAAGGTTTAAACTTTCAAAAACTTGAAACTTTAAACCTTTAACTTTTTTTATTTCATATTGCCCATCATTCTCATCATATTTTTTCCGCCTGGACCTTGCATCATTTTCATCATTTTACTCATTTGTTCAAACTGTTTCAACAATTGATTTATTTGCTCCACTTTTGTTCCGGATCCTTTTGATATTCTTATTTTTCGTTTGGCATCAAGTAAAGCGGGTTTGCTTCTTTCTTTTGGAGTCATCGAATGGATTATTGCTTCGATATGTTTAAAAGCATCGTCTTCAATTTCTACATCTTTCATCGCTTTTGATGCTCCAGGAATCATTCCGACCAAGTCTTTCATGCTTCCCATTTTTTTAATTTGCTGAATTTGCGATAAAAAGTCATCAAAACCGAATTCATTTTTCGCGATTTTTTTCTGCAATTTTCTCGCTTCATCTTCATCGTACTGCTCCTGCGCTCTTTCTACCAAAGACACAACATCTCCCATTCCGAGGATACGTTCTGCCATACGCTCGGGATAGAAAACATCAATAGCATCCATTTTTTCACCAGTTCCAATGAATTTTATGGGTTTGTTTACAACCGATTTTATCGAAATTGCTGCACCACCACGAGTATCTCCGTCAAGTTTAGTTAAAATTACTCCGTCAAAATTCAAACGATCGTTGAATGCTTTTGCAGTATTTACAGCATCTTGACCCGTCATTGCATCAACAACAAACAGAGTTTCGTGGGGTTTAATGGCAGCGTGGACATTTGCAATTTCGGTCATCATCTGCTCATCAACAGCTAGTCGACCTGCTGTATCAACAATTACAACATTAAAACCGTTTGCCTTGGCATAAGCAATAGCATTTTCTGATATATGAACTGGATTCTTTGTATCAGGCTCTGCGTAAACCTCAACACCTATTTGACTTCCAACTACTTGCAATTGCGTTATTGCAGCTGGACGATATATATCACAAGCCACCAAAAGTGGTTTTTTACCTTTTTTTGTTTTTAAATAATTGGCTAATTTTCCTGAAAAAGTAGTTTTACCCGACCCTTGTAAACCCGACATTAAAATAACGGTTGGATTTCCCGAAAGATTCACACCTGCAGCATCGCCACCCATTAAAGCAGTTAATTCGTCTTTAACAATTTTAACCATCAATTGGCTTGGCTGTAGTGTTGTTAAAACGTTTTGACCTATTGCTTGTTCTTTAACTTTGGTTGTAAAATCTTTGGCAATTTTAAAGTTGACATCGGCATCAAGTAAGGCGCGTCGGACTTCTTTTAAAGTATCGGCAACGTTTACTTCGGTAATTTTTCCGTGCCCTTTTAATACGTGAAACGCTTTATCTAATTTTTCGCTTAAACTATTGAACATTTTTATTTGTTTTTTTGAATTGCAAATATAGCAAGAAGTTGTAAAGGTTCAAAGGTTCCAAGGTTCAAAGTTTAGAAAAAAATGGAATTTATTAAAAGATGAAATCTATTTTTTTTCTTCTAAAACGAAGTTTAAAATAATTTTAACGTCTTCGGCAACTTTACTTTTTACCAAATTGGGTATTTTAATTTTATAATCGTCATTTTTAACGATAAAAGTACTAGCTACATTAATTTTTCCGGATTGTAATGTAAGGGTAATTTTATTTTTAACCGATTTAGTTATTCCATGAAGTGTTAAATCACCTTCAATCATAAAAGTATTCGATTTATTACTAACTAATTTAGAGGCTTCAAAACCAATAATTTTTCCTTTAAAAGTAGCCTTAGGATAGATAGTTGATTCAATATAATTTTCGTTAAAATGTTCTTCCATCAAAGGAATTTTAAACCTGAATGCTTTTACTAAAGCCAAGGTAACAAAATCGCCTGTAGCTAAATCGAAAATGCAAGAAACAGTATTATTTGTTGCAGCAATTTCCTCAAATGCAGGCATTGAGGCTTCAAATTTAATTTCTCCTGTACGTGTAATCATTTTTTGAGAATATGCCGTAGTTACTGCAAAAATAATAACAAATAATAGGATTGTTTTTTTCATTTTAAAATTATTGATTAGAGTATCCAGTAACAGACCATTTTTTTATTACATCAATTGTTGCTTGTGGTAATTTACCCGATGGTGGCATTATTTCACCACAAGATCCGTTAATTCTGCATAAAACATCACCAAATTCGGTCGCCGTTTTAACCTGCTCATAAGTATCTAAAGGTGGGTACTGCGCTTGACTTGTGGCCGAACCGTGACAACCAATACATTTAGATTCAATTATTGGTTTAAAATCTTTTACATAAGTAGGTACAGCGTTAGCATCTACTTTAGCAGAAATTTGCTCATAAGTATTTGATGTACATGAAACAAATAGTACATTGCTAAGTAGTATCAAAATTAACACTTTTATTGTTTTCATAATTTTTTAATTAAAAACTCGGTATACATTAAATCCAAAATAAATTCCTTTTGATGCCCAATTTCCTGTTCCATTGGTAAAATAAGAAACATCATTCATAGGTTGGCTGTTCGAGAAAACCATTTGAAAAACGTGACCGCCTGTTTCAATATCTAAACCAACAGTTAGTGGATCGTTATATATTTTGTCTGAAACTTTGCCTAACAACCTTGCATATTCTGCATTTAAGCTCAATCGTTTTGTTAACTTATACCGTCCACCTAAACCCAATAAAACCTGATCTTTTTTTTCTGTAGTAATATTATAAAGATTTTTATGTACATAAATTGGATTTATCTGTAATGAAAACTTTTCTGATAATTTTCTAGAAATAGGTAGCTGAGTTGTAAAAGCCAATCGATTATTGAATTTTAAATCGGGATATAATGCTGTTTTTAATTCGGAATTGATATCTAAAGTATTATAACCAACAATCGTAAATGGAAAACCATCAATTTCTTGATTTACAAATTTATATTTTGCAGTTAATTCATATATTTTATGATACGTTTGTCGCGAAAAACCTAAAGTCAACCCATTGGACATTCCATACAATCCGCCAATTTTTGTTAAAGCATTATCCAAACCAAAAAAATTATCTAACCCATTGGTTAAATCGCCAAAACGATGCGAAATTAAAACATAAAACTCACCTTTTGCTGCCATTTTAGTCGATTGCATCGTACAAATTTGAATTCCTTTAAAGGCTGTTAAATCTATTTCTCTCTTTTTGGGTTTGTCAGACTCCAACTCTTTTAACAAATCATCTTGGGCAAAAATTATACCAAAATTTAATAAGGCAAATAAAACAATTATTGATTTTTTGAACATTTTTAATTTATTGTATTAGGTAACATTGATCTAATTTTAACTCGCTCATCAAATCATCAAAGCCTACAAAACGCCCTTTTATGGTAACGTTTTCGCCTTTTTGCATATTGGGTTTCAAAGCACATTGACATACTATTGAATTGTCTAAGATTACTTGATTGTCTTTTATTTCAGAAACTAATCCCTTAATTTCTATCGCTTTTTCCAGATACTTCTTGGATGCAGCATCAGAATTTTTATTGAATTCGGTAATAATTTGTGTGGACGTAATCGAAAAATTAGTTTTTTCAGATTCTAAATTTCTTCTACCTGAATTCATTGCATAATTGTAAACTGCAAAGGCTAAAACAAACAAAACAAAAAGAAAAATTAGTGAAAATTTAAGTTTTTTATTCATTATACAAAGATTTAAAATCTAAAATCTAAGTAAATAAACAAAATAAAATACAACTAACCCAATTTTTTACGAATCAAATAAAAAATTAACTAAAAGTAAATCTACATTCTCTCAGGAACTTCAATGCCTAATAACAAAAATGCGGATTTAATTGTATCTGCTACTTTTTTGGATAATTGTACACGAAACACTTTTTTATCGAAATTTTCTTCTCCTAATATAGAAACCGTTTGATAAAACGAATTGTATTCTTTAACCAATTCGTAAGTATAATTGGCAACTAATGCTGGGCTACGATTTTTGGCAGCATCTTGAATTACAGTTGGATACAATTCAAGTTGTTTGATTAATTCTTTTTCTTTTGGATGCAATTGGGTTTCAATAGTTTGTGAAGTTTCAAAATCGGATTTTCGCAAAATCGATTGAATTCGAGCGTAAGTATATTGAATAAAAGGTCCAGTATTTCCTGCAAAATCAACTGATTCTTCGGGGTTAAACAAGATTTGTTTTTTGGGATCGACCTTCAAGATGTAATATTTTAAAGCACCTAAACCTATTGTTTTGTACAATTTTGCTTTTTCTTCGATAGAATAACCTTCTAATTTCCCTAAATCGGAAGCAATTTTTCCAGCAGTTTCGGTCATTTCAACCATCAAATCATCGGCGTCAACTACGGTTCCTTCTCGTGATTTCATTTTTCCCGAAGGTAATTCTACCATTCCATACGATAAATGAAATAGATTTTGAGACCAGTCAAAACCAAGTTTTTTAATGATTAAAAACAAAACTTTAAAATGATAATCTTGCTCATTACCAACAGTATAAACCATTCCGCCAACATCTGGAAAATCTTTTACACGTTGAATTGCAGTTCCGATATCTTGCGTCATATAAACTGCAGTTCCATCAGAACGTAACACGATTTTTCTATCCAAACCTTCATTGGTTAAATCTATCCAAACCGAACCGTCTGGATCTTTTTCAAAAATTCCTTTTTCCAGTCCAAATTGAACTACTTCTTTACCTAATAAATAAGTTTTGCTTTCGTAATATTTTGAATCAAAATCTACTCCTAAATTTTTATAGGTTTCGTCGAAACCATCGTAAACCCATTGGTTCATTGTTTTCCAAAGTGCTATTATTTCTGGTTTTCCTGCTTCCCAATCAAGTAACATTTGTTGGGCTTCTATAATAATTGGAGCTTGTTTTTTTGCTTCGTCTTCGGTTTTTCCTTGCAAAATTAATTCTTGAATTTGAATTTTATATTCTTGGTCGAATTTCACATAATAGTTTCCAACAATTTTATCGCCTTTCAATTTATTAGTTTCAGGCGTTTCTCCATTTCCAAATTTTTGCCAAGCTAACATTGATTTGCAAATATGAATTCCTCGATCATTAATAATCTGAGTTTTATATACTTTTTTACCAGATGCTTTAATGATTTCGGCAACCGAATAGCCTAACAAATTGTTACGAACGTGTCCTAAATGTAAAGGTTTATTAGTGTTTGGTGATGAATATTCGACCATAATAGCTTTTTCATTATGATTTACTGTTACAAAACCGAATTTTTCATTATTTTTAATATTATTGAAAAAATTTACATAATAATCGTCTGAAATTACAATGTTTAAGAATCCTGCAACTACATTAAATTTAGTTACTTCTGCTACATTTTCAACCAAATAATTGCCTATTTTGGTTCCAATTTCAACTGGGTTTCCTTTTATAAGTTTTAATAATGGAAAAATTACCATAGTAATGTCGCCTTCAAAATCTTTGCGGGTGCTTTGAAATTCTACTCTTTCGATTGTTACATCAAAATTGGTTTTGATTGATGATAGAATATGAGGCGTAAGCGTGTTTTGAAGTGACATTTTATTTTTATTTTTTTGCAAAGATACTTAAAAATTATGTTTTGAGTTTTCAAACCTGAAAGGTTTTCAAAACCTTTGCCGTTTGTTGTTTAAAATAAATTTTCATATTGCTACTGAAACCCTAGCCCAGAAAGGAATGGAAAGCCCGGAGTTAAAAAAGGTAGTTTTTGTTGCCAAAAAACTGCGACCAACGGAAGCACGTTTTTTGGCTTATAAAAACATCTTTTTTTGCGAGGACTTGAAATGGATTGCTGGAAATTGCTTCAAAAAAAAACTCGAAATATGACTTTCGAGTTTTTTGAAATTTTTTAATTAAGATTGAAATAAAATCTACCACTTAATAATCGCGCTAGCCCAAGTAAATCCTGAACCAAATGCCGCAAGTACAACAGTATCTCCCGATTTTATTTTACCTTGTTCCCATGCTTCGGTTAAAGCAATTGGAATAGATGCGGCGGTAGTATTTCCGTATTTTTGTATGTTATTAAATACTTGTTCGTCAGTAAGTTTAAATTTTTGTTGTATAAATTGAGAAATACGTAAATTGGCTTGGTGAGGAACTAACATATCAATGTCTGAAACCTGCAAATTATTAGCTTCTAAGCCTTCCATAATTACCTCGCTAAAGCGAACAACAGCATTTTTAAACACAAATTGCCCATTCATATACGGAAAAAAACTTTCGTCGTTTGGATCGTTGTCTTTTATAATATCGGTTATCCAACGTTTTCCCATTCCGGGTGCAATTACAGCCAATTCTTCGGCGTGTTGACCTTCGGAATGTAGGTGTGTTGATAAAATTCCTTTTGTTAAATCTTCTTCACGAGAGATGATAGCAGCTCCAGCACCATCTCCAAAAATCACAGATACTCCACGACCGCGACTAGTCATGTCTAGACCTGTTGAATGCACTTCGGAACCAATAACGAGAATATTTTTATACATACCTGTTTTTATATATTGATCGGCTACGGAAAGAGCATATAAAAAACCTGAACATTGATTGCGAACATCAAGTGCTCCAACAGTTCGTAAACCTAAATCACGCTGTACTAGAACTCCAGGACCTGGAAAATAATAATCAGGGCTTAGGGTTGCAAAAACCACAAAATCAATATCTTCAGGTTTTAAACCAGAACGTTCAATAGCTATTTTAGCAGCTTTTACACCCATTGAAGTTGTTGTATCTTCGCCTCTAATAATGTGTCGACGTTCTTGAATTCCGGTACGTTCTTGAATCCACTCGTCGTTGGTATCAATTAATTTTGATAAATCGTCGTTAGTAACCACGTTTTCAGGAACATAATACCCTAATCCTGCTATTTTTGAATGGAACATAATTATATTATTGCTATTTTAGAGTAACAAATTTAAGAATCTTTTAAAATAAAGTGGCTATTTTTTTGAAAAATTATGATTTACATTTTTTTTTATAATTTTACTTAATAATTTAAAACTGAAAAATGGACTACTTTTTAATAGGATTGATTGCTCTTATCGGATCTTCTTTAACTTTATTTTCAGGTTTTGGATTAGGAACCCTTTTATTGCCTGTTTTTGGAATTTTTTTTCCAATTGAAATAGCAATTATTATGACTTCGCTAGTTCATTTTTCAAATAATTTTTTAAAAGTAATTTTGTTTGGTAAAAATGCCAATAAAACTATTGTTTTTAAATTTGGAATTCCAGCAATTATTTTTGCATTTTTAGGCGCTTACTGTTTGAAACTTTTAATTAATTTTAAACCTCTTTTTAGTTATATCTTTTATAATAAAGTGATTGAAGTGAGTGCTTTAAAAGTTATTGTTGGCATACTTTTAATTTTCTTTTCTTTGGTTGAATTTATTCCGAAGTTAAAAACCTTAGAATTTAACAAAAAATATTTGGCTTTGGGGGGAATTTTAAGTGGTTTTTTTGGTGGAATTGCAGGTCATCAAGGCGCTTTGCGAAGTGCTTTTTTAATTAAAACTGGTATTTCAAAAGAATCGTTTATTGCAACCGGTGTCATTTTGGCTTGCTTAGTTGATGTATCAAGATTGAGTATTTACTTACCAAAAATTATTAATAACAAACTTGAACTGAATTATAAGCTAGTTATTTTTGCAATATTTTCTGCTTTTATTGGTGTTTATTTTGGCAATAAATTACTTCAAAAAACTACTATAAAATCAATTCAAAACGTTGTTGCTATTTTACTTTTTGGTTATGGGCTTTTGTTGATTTTTGGAATTATTTAAACTTGAAAGTTAATTTTAAGAAAAAATTAGTAAGTATTTTTTATTTTTACAATCAATCAATAAACTTTAAAAAATGAAATTAAAAATAATCATGTTCTTATGCGTTGGATTTACTGCTTTTTCACAAGAAAATCTGACCTTTCAAAAACCATCACAGTCCATTTTGGCTTTGGCCGATTTTGAACGTGCGCCTTCGGTAAGTATGGATTCTAAAAAAGAATATATGCTTTTATCCTATCGAAATACTTATAAAACATTAGATGATTTAAACCAAGAAGAGATGCGTTTGGGTGGTTTGCGCATCAATCCAATTACTAATATTTCAAGTTCAGTTACCTACATAAACAACTTAAAAATACGAAAAATTGCAGATAAAAATGAAATTCAAGTTTCTGGATTGCCCGAAAATGCTAAAATAACTAATTTGACTTGGTCTCAAAACGAGAAAAAAATTGGATTTACCAATACTTCTTCCTCTGGGGTAGCACTTTGGGTAATCGACGTAGCTGCTGCAAAAGCGCAAAAAATAACCGAGTATAACTTGAATGCCAATTTAGGAAATCCGTTTAGTTGGATGAAAGACAATGAAACCCTATTGGTAAAAATGTTGCCAAAAAACAGAGCTACATTAATTGATGTAAAAAAAGAATTACCCAAAGGACCTACTGTTCTAATAAGTGACGGTTCAAAATCACAAAATAGGACTTATCCTGATTTACTAAAGAATAAAATTGATGAGGCAAATTTTGAAAACTTAATTACATCAGAATTATACAAAGTTACCCTTTCAGGAAACGCTACAATGTATAAAAATGCCGATATGTATGTTGGTGAAAGTTTTTCGCCCGACGGAAATTATTTAATGCTTTCAACACTTCAAAAACCTTTTTCATATATTGTTCCATTGAATCGATTTCCTCAAAAAACTGTAGTTTATGACGCTGCTGGAACTGAAATTAAAATAGTAAATGAAGTTCCGTTGACAGAAATTATGCCAAAAGGGTTTTCATCGGTAAGAAAAGGGAAACGAAGTATGAACTGGCGAGCCGACAAACCTGCAACTTTGAGTTATGTTATAGCATTAGACGAAGGCGACCAAGCAAAAAAAGTTGATTTTAGAGATGAAGTTTTTTTATGGAATGCTCCGTTTTTAAATGAAGCGACATCAATGATGAAAACCCAGCAACGTTTTGGGGGAATTATTTGGGGAAATGATACTGTCGCTATTGCATCGGACGATTGGTATGACAGCCGTAACACAAAAACCTATTTGTGTAATCCGTCAAAACCTGCCGAAACTCCAAAAATTATATCGGATAGAAATTCCCAAGATATTTATTCTGACCCAGGAAATTTTGAAACTAAGAAAAATGAATTCAATCGCTATGTTTTGGCAATAGAAAATGATACTGCTTTTTTAATTGGCGACGGAAATACGAAAGAGGGTCAGTTTCCTTTTATTGACGAATACAATTTAAAAACCTTAAAATCAAAACGATTGTATACTTCTAAAATTCAAGATAAAAAAGAAGATTTAGTATCCATTGAAGATTTTAAAAAAGGGGAGGTTTTAGTTCAAATTCAATCAAAAAATGATTACCCAAATTATTTTTTTAGAAATATAAAAAACAGTAAATTAACACCTATAACTTCATTTCAAAATCCATTTGAAAGCATTAAAAACGTATATAAAGAAGTAATTAAATACAAGCGAAAAGATGGAGTAGATTTATCAGGAACACTATATTTACCAGCAGGTTATGATAGAACTAGAAAAGAAAAATTACCTCTATTGATTTGGGCTTATCCGGCAGAATTTAAAGACAAAAACTCAGCAGGTCAAAATGATAAAAACCCTAACGAATTTACGTTTCCAAATTATGGCTCATTTGTGTATTATGTAACAAAAGGGTATGCAATTTTAGACGATGCTTCGTTTCCGATAATTGGTGAAGATAAAACAGAGCCTAACGATACTTTCATAACACAATTGGTAGATGATGCAGAAGCAGCAATTAAAGCTGTAGATGATTTAGGCTATATAAATCCCAAAAAAGTGGGTGTTGGAGGTCACTCCTACGGTGCATTTATGACTGCAAATTTATTAACCCATTCAAACCTTTTTGCTTGCGGAATAGCACGAAGTGGATCATATAATAGAACTTTAACTCCGTTTGGGTTTCAAAGTGAGCAGCGTAATTATTGGGATGTTCCAAATTTATATAACGAAATGTCTCCTTTTTCATCGGCCGATAAAATGAAAACTCCTTTGCTCTTGGTTCACGGTGATGCCGACAATAATCCTGGAACTTTTACCTTACAATCTGAACGCTATTTTCAGGCTTTAAAAGGTCTTGGAGCACCTGTTCGATTAGTACTACTACCAAAAGAAGCTCACGGATATGCAGCAAAAGATACTATTTTTCACTTACTTTGGGAGCAAGAACAATTTTTGGATAAGTATTTGAAGAATTAATTAATAAAAGAGTAAAACCAGATTTAGCAAGAAGTTAAATCTGGTTTTTTATTTCATTTTTTTCTTTAAATTCTTGAAAGGCAACTTTAGGTTTTATTTTATTATCCGAAAGGTTAAATTAATTCTAGGACCAATAGGTTTCGCTGTTTTCGCAATTTGATGTTTCCAAAAATGTTGTGTTTCACCTTTCATTAAAAGCAAACTTCCGTGTTCAAGGTCAATTTTTAGTTTTTGAGTTTCAATGGTATTGTGTTTCAAGTAAAAAGGTCGGGTAGCTCCAAAACTTACCGATGCAATTATTGGATTTCTCCCTAATTCTTTTTCATTATCGGCGTGCCAACCATTACTGTCCTTTCCATTTCTGTATAAATTTAGTAAAACAGTAGTGAAATTTTGGTTACTAACAGTTTCAATTTCTTCTTTAATATATGTCAATAATGGATTCCAAGCATGAGGTTGCATAACAATGTTTGAATATCCGTAAGGTTTACCATCATTTCCATAAAGTGCCGTCAATCTTGGTTGTTGATGAATTTTGTTAAACACTTTAATTTCATCTTGTTGCCACTTAATTTCGTTTTTTAATTGCTCAAAAAGTAAATTTGCCTTTTCAAACTTAAAAAAATCAGGGTAATATTCAATTTCAGCATTGGGTAAATTGAATGATATTTTTTCTTTTGGAAAAAGTGAATTCATATTTTAAAAAAAATTAAATATATTGAAATGCCCAGTACATTAAACCAAATTGTAATGGAATTCGTAAAACAAGAAACCACCTAGGGAGATTATAACTTGCTTTTGAATTACTAAGCATATAAAAATGAGTCATTAAAAATGCAAATAACATTAAAATAATTCCAATAGACGCATACTTTCTAGTTGCTGTAAAAAGCAGTAAAATTGCAAAGAGCATTTCAAAAAAACCTGCTAGATAGTTTAAAAATTTATGATTTGGTAAATATAAAGGGATAACTTTTAAATACAATTTAGGATTAATAAAATGATATATTCCAAAAATGAAATATACAATAGCCATTAATTTTAAATGCCACAAATTCATACTATTTTTTAATAAAATTAATAAATTTCAATACAATATTAATTATTTCAATACAAAGTATTTTTATTTTTTTTTAAAAACAGCAAAGTTTAAGTTCATTAATATAATAGCGAGTACTATTAACCCAATTCCTATCCATTGAGAAAGAATTACTATTTCATTTAATAAAAAGTAAGCCATTAAAACCGATACAGGCAATTCTAAAGCTGAGACAATACTACCCAAACCAATACCAGTTATCGGAAAGCCCGCATTCATTAACATTGGAGGAATGATGGTGCCGAACAAGGCTAAGAAAATACCCCATTTAAAAAAAATGCTAAAATTGTAAGAAGTTGTTTGTGTTAAAAATCCGAAAGTAAAAACAATTATTGCGCCACCTAAAAGCATATATAAACTACGTTGTGCAGCATTAATGTGAGGTGCCACTCGATTTGCTGTAAACATAGTTGTAGTGAAAGAAGCTGCAGCCGCTAATCCCCATAATATTCCACGATAATCGATAGTGCTGGTAGAGTTTATTAAATTTGTTGCCAAAATAGTTCCTATCAAAACAATAATAACTGCGGTTATTTTTTGAGCGGAAGGTAATTTTTTATCTAAAAACATTTCTAGCAAAACACCCATCCAAACGGTTTGCATTAAAAGCACAATGGCAATGGAGACATCGATATATTTTACACACAAATAATAAAAAACACTAGTCATTCCTAAAGAAGTACCAGCTAACATTAAATTAAAAATATTTTGTGAAGTTGGTTTTTCGGAGGTGTTTTTATTTTTAATTTTTTGAAACGTATTGATAATTAGCATCCCTATAATCCCTAAGATAAATTGAGATGATGTTACTTCGGCAGTTGTAAAATGTTCTTGGTAGGCCAATTTTACAAATGTTGCCAGCATTCCATAACTTGTTGCACCCAATGCAACTAAAAAAACTCCTTTTAAAACTGTATTTTTGGTCATTTTAATTTTTTAAAAAGTGCGAAGATACATTAAATAAAGTATGTAACAGTAACACTATATAGTATTAAACCAAATTATACGCTTCAATTTTTTATCAATAAATAAAAACTACTACTATGTAATTTAATAGTACAGTAAAAATAAATACAAAATACAGGTTAATAAGCAACAATTTTAAATTGATTAATCTTAAAGAAATCCAAGTTTTTGAGCTTCAAAAATTAAATTACTATTTCCGTCTTCTACAATTTCAAACGCTTTTTTCATTTCTGCAATGCGTTTTTGAATGTTCGAAAAACTTAAATTTACTATTTGAACTAGGTCTTTCGCTTTAAAGCCTTTATCTAGGTACATTAAAATTTGTCGGTTTCGATCATCAAACATTAAATCTTTTTTGAAAATTTCCATAAAAGTTTGTTTCACTTTTTCACTTTTAAACTCTTCACCAGCAATAATTTTATTCAAAATTATAGGTAAATTAGTTGGCGTAATGTCACTTTTATTTACTAATCCTTCAGGGCGAACCTCTTTAGCTATTTCAAAAACAGTTAATAACTCTGAGTGTGCCGTTATCATTAAAAATTTACAATTTGGCATTTTTTTTCTTATGTAATGAATTAAATCACCACCATTAGAAAGTTTTTTTTCTGGGTAAGGAGGAAGCCCGTAGTCAACAACTGCATAATCAAAAGTTTGCTTTGCAGCTAAGCATTTGTCAACTAAATTAAAAACATCTTCACAACTGTAAGCCAATGTGTATATGGCATGATTTTTTTCAAAACTAAACACTTTGAGCGCGCTAATGTATCCATCAACTGTCATTGGGTGATCATCTACAACTAAAATATTCATAGGTTCGGTTTTAAATTGGTAAATATTGAGTTTTTTTGGTTAAAACAATTTTAAATTTTAAATTTACAAACAAATTAGATTTAAAATGTTGTATTCATATTTGATTATTAGCGAAGATAACGATTTCATTATAGAAATAAAAGGTAAATTTAAAAATTTTTTAAACTATTCATTTGCAGGATCTTTTAAAGATGATGAAAATATTATTACTGTTTTTGAAAATTTAGCTCCAGATCTGGTATTTTTTTCGTTACCTTTTATTTCATTTTCAAAAGGTTTAAGTTTTTCAAAAATTGCAGATAGTTTTCAGTATCTTACCAAAACTCCATATTTTATTGGAATTTCGAATTCACAAAACTATGCCTTTGAAGCATATCAAGCTGGAATTTCAAATTATTTAACATTGCCAGTACAAGTTGACGATTTTGGAAAATGTTTGTTTCGATTTGAAAAATCACATCCGCCAAAAATAATGACATCAATATGTATAAAATCTTATACTGATTATCAATTTGTTCATTTAGAGGACGTTTTATATTTAAAAGCCGATAACAATACTACGGACATAAAAATGGCTAACGGGAAAATGGTGAATGCCTACAAAACCTTGAAATATTTTGAACAAACTTTACCCAATTACTTTATAAGAATACATAAAAGTTATATAGTAAATACCAAACAAGTTACACGAATTCAATTAAGTAAATCAAAATGTTATTTAAACTATGAGATGATTATCCCTTTTTCATTAGGTTATAGAAAAAAGGTGGAAGAGTTAGTCACTACATTAAAATATAATTAATGAGTAGAAACCCTTTTTCTTAACAATGTTTTAAATATTATTATTGGATAACCCTTACGTTATTATCAATAACTTAAGCGCTATTTGAAGTTGCAAAAAGCTATTAAAATTAGTACTAAGTTTCATTTTAACAACGTTTATTTGTAGTGTTGAAACAAAACAAATAAACGATGTTTCACATCTAACTAACGAATTTTAAACTTTTTAAAACTACTATTATGAAAAAATTAATTATGATTTTGAGCCTTGTTGCTGTTTTAACTACAACTGTTTCTTGTACAACTGATAACGTTAGTGAAATTAAAACCAAAGCTGCAGATGTTGCGCCTATTGGCCCTGGAGATGGTGGTACAGGAATTAAACACTAATAAATATATAAACTTATTATTCAACCCGAAATTAAATTTAGTTTCGGGTTTTTTTGCTTTGAATAAAAAAATAAATTAAATTTGAAAATATCTTAATATATAGTGTTTAAAAACAAAATATTTCTACTAGTGTTTAGTTCAACGCTTCTTTTAAGTTGTACTAAAAAAACAATATCCGAAAGTGGTAAAAAAGAGGTGTTAAATTTACTTTTGTCGTCGGACAGTACTAATTTAAACGCAACTCAAAAGCAAAAAATAATTGATGCCGCTTACAAAAAAATCACCTATTTTTCTAATGATTCAATTAAACGGAATTTAGCCTTTAAAATTGCCGACCGTTACTACAATAATAATCAATATAAACTGTATTATAAAACCAGCAAAATTGCTTTACAATTAGCCGAAAAAGACAATGACAAGGGTCATACTGCAAATGCTTTACGATATATAGGTGATTATTTTGAATTAAAATCAAAACCGGATAGTGCTCTATATTTTTATAATAAATCTAATAAACTATTTCTTGAAATTCGTGATGATGCTAATGCGGGAAGAACGTATATGTACAAAGCTATTATTTTATATCGATCTGGTAGTTATGACGAAGCACAAATAGAATATGTTAAAGCCTTAAAACTAGTTTTAAAAGTAAACAATACAAGCTTACTACACGAGTGTTACGAATTTATTGGATGGTGCGAAATTGAGCTTCATGATTATAAAAATGCGATTAAATATTTTAATTTATCATTAAAAACTATTGATAAATTAAAAAGTGAAAATTTTTCTAAAAAAGGAATTAAAATTTACTATTCAACAACTTATAATGGCTTTGGAAATGTATATGCTAGACAAGAAGAATATGCCAAAGCTATAGTTATGTATAAAAAAGGATTGGCATTGACAAATATAAAAAATGATAGTCCTGATTATAGTGCAAAGTTATTGAACAATTTAGGCTATGCGGAATTAAAATTAAAAAACAACAATGTTAAAGTGGGTAATTATCTATTTGAGTCTTTAAAATTAAGAGAAAAATTTAATTTAGATATAAGCATTCCGGCTAGTAAAATGAATATTGCTGAATACTATTTGTTTAAAAAAGATACTTTAAAGGCACTAGCAACTTTAAAAGAAGGCTTACAATTAGCTAAAAAAAATAAAAGTAGTTTTGATGTTTTAAATGCCTTAAAATTACTTACTCTTAATGATAAGAAAAATAAAAATAAATATGCCAATTTATACTTTAAAGTTGATGATAGTATTAAAGTTTCGCAAACTGCTATTCGCAATAAATTTTCACGAATTTTATTTGAAACAGATCAAGTAGAAAAACAAAACGTAGATTTATCTGAAAAATATAAAAATTATATTTTATTTTCAATTTTTGGAGGATTGATTTTGATAATCGTTATTATATTTGCTAGAATTCGATTTAAAAATAAACAATTAAAGTTCAATAAAGAACAACAAAAATCAGGCGAACAAATTTATCAATTAATGATAAACCAGCAAAAAGATAATGAACTGGCTCGTGAAGAAGAACGAAATCGAATTGCTATGGAGTTGCACGATGGCATTGTTAATAGCATTTTTACCACTCGTTTTAATTTAATGAAGTTAAAAACTCACGACGAGCAACAACAACAAACTTTAATAAGTGAATTGGAAGATACTGAAGCCGAAATTAGGCGTGTTTCGCACGATTTAAAACAAAACTTACAGTTTGAAGACAACAACTTACCCGAACTAATAGCAAAACTAGTTGCCAATCAAAAAAATAAATTCAATACAATTTTTGATTTAACTATTGATAAAGTTATTGATTGGTCGGCAATTAAAAGTGTTAACAAGGTGCATATTTTTAGAATTCTACAAGAATCACTTCAAAATATAAACAAGTATTCAAAAGCCGAAAAATGCTTAATTATGATTTTGAAAATGGATCAAAAGTTAATAATTCGCATTTGGGATGACGGTATAGGTTTTAACATAAAACGAGCCAAAAAAGGTATTGGTTTAAAAAATATTACCGACAGGTGCCAACAAATGAATGCGGAATTAAAAATTTCATCGGTTGCAAATGAAGGCACTAAAATTGAGGTTGTGCTTTAAAAAAAATTAACAAAACTTTTAAAAATAATTGCAAATAATTTTTCAGTTTTACAATCTATAAAAATTTAAAACTTAAAAAAATTATGAGTACTCAAAATCAAATTAGTATTGTTATTCCGCAACAGGTTATTGACAGCGTTACGTTAAAAATGCAAGAATGCAAGCAATTATTGGAACCCTATTTACAAGCATTAAAAGCTACCGATAAAGCTTCGATATTTAAAATGGGCGATTTATCGGTAGCAACGGTTAAAAAAGTAAAAGCCTATATGGATACCAACCCCGAGTTTGTTCCCAATTATATGGATAAAACCGAGTTTTTAAAAGATGAAGCCGTTGTAACACTGTTAAACCCAATTGGCAATTTAGCCAATCAACTTGCAAGTGATATTGAAGATACCGTTACACTAGCTGGTGGCGAAGCTATGCAAGCCTCACTATTATATTACGGTCAAGTTAAAGAAGCCCACCATAGAGGCATTGCATCGGCTAAACCAATTTACGAAGATTTAAGCCAACGTTTTAGTAAAAAAGGAACTAAATCGACAACACCAAAACCTTAAACCAATATTGTTTTACAGTTTAAACTTAAAAAGCCTCAATGTTGAGGCTTTTTTATTGAAATTACAGTAAAAACGATACACGGTTGAGTATAAAAGACTTAAAGTTGAGTATAAAAGGCTCTAATTTGAGTATAAAAGGCTCTAATTTGAGTATCAGAGACTTAAGTTTGAGTATAAAAGGCTCAAGCTTGAGTATAAAAGATTCAAAATCGATTAGACTAATTTTTTTGAAAAAATGTATTGTATTGTTTAATAAAAATATTTTTTTGCTTTAAATTAATTATACTAATTTTGCAACCCAATTATTAATAGTAAATTACAAGTACTTTTAGTTTATACTATTCAATTTGTTTTGGTGATTTCCGTTATCTTTAAGAGAAAAAAATATAGTTATAATAATAAAGAATTAAATATTAAATGAATAAATTTATTACAGGAGTAGAACTTGAAGATACAATATCAAAAATTATTTGGGAAACAAAAGAAACCCTTTTAATAGTATCGCCTTACATTAAACTTGATAATTATTTTAAAAAATTATTTGATAATCACCTTAATAACCCAAAAATTCATATCATAATTGTTTTTGGTAAAAATGAAAATAATGTAAGTAAAAGTTTAAGTAAAAGTGATTTTGAATATTTTAAAAGGTTTTTAAACATAAGTATTGTTTACGTTCCAAATTTACACGCAAAATATTATGGGAATGAAAAAAAGGGAGTAATTACATCTATAAATCTTTACGATTATTCGTTTAAAAATAATATTGAATTTGGAGTTTATTCTGAACTAAATGTAATAAACAAAATTACTAATAAAACTGAAAAAGATGCTTGGGAAACTTGTTACAAGCTTGCAAATGAAAATGAAGCCGTTTATGTAAAAAGACCCGTTTATCAAAAAAAATTATTAAGTATAATTTTAGGTAAAAATTATGTAAAATCTGATATTTTACTTGACACAACAGACAATTTTTATTCAGGTTTTGGTAACAATAATAGAAATTCTATCAAAACAATTTTAGATTATAAAAATGAGATAATTTTAGGGTCAGAAGAAATCAATATACCAACAAGAGTCGAAATTGAAAGCCCAAATAATGGATTTTGCATACGTACTGGTCAAAAAATTGCTTTTAATCCAAAAATGCCATTTACCAATTACTCCTACAATAATTGGAAAACCTTTTCAAATTATAACTACCCAGAAAAATATTGTCATAGAACAGGAAAAGAATCTTTCGGAAAAACTTCGATGAAAAAACCTATCTTATAAATGATATTTAAAATAGTATTGTATCAGTACAAATAATTAAAATAGTAATTGTAAATAAAATGGCAGAAAAAAAAATAGTTGTACAAGGTGCAACTTGCGGTTGCAAATTTAGTGTTACGCCACAAACAGACATTTTAAAAGTAAAATCACAAACAAAACATTACGCCAACGACCATGGGGGCGAAGAAAAACTAATTGCAACCGACAAAGATATAGGGCAAACATTAGAAAAAAATACGTTTGGAAATTGCAAATTGCAACCTAATGGTTCAAGTTACAATCCGTGTCAAGCGGTAATTAATAAATGGACTGATTTTCACGAAAAAGGGCATCTTTCAAACAAAGGCAAAGTATTACTTGAAGACAGTAAAGCCACTTGCCCAATTGGTGGCCTAGATTGCATTACAATAAAACATTGTGGTCAAAAAGCCGAACTCACAAAAAATGATTTAATGAAAACCGATAATCGCACGGTGGAAATTATAAATCCGTTTGTAAATATAAGTGAAATTAAGAATGAAATAAATGGTATATTTGAAGTAACAAAATAAATTTATGAGTAAAATAATAGGCGATAAAAATCCACATTTAGGAAAAACCATTTATACTTTACAAGGTACAATTCCGAAAGAACAACATTGGCAATTACTAAAAAACGGAAAACAAATAATCGATTTAGGAAATGATGGTGGTGTAACATTTAACCAAGCCAGTATAGGTCAAAACTATGTAATTGAAATAAATTATACCGATGCAAAAGATAATAAACACAAAGCAGAACTTGCCATAACTCCTATTTCGGGTAAGCCAATGATTCATTCAATGAAATGGCAAAATGAATATCACGAAGATTTACACGACAAACCAATTGCCTATTTAGACAATGTTCGCTTATAGATTCATACTTTAAATATAACTGCTGGCGAAGAACTTGATATCACAATTTGGGAACGAGAAGGCGACGGTTTTAATAATGATTCTCGAAATATGGGAACTTACAAAACAAAGGTAAACAAATACGGGTTAGCCGAATTGGCATTGCATAACTTTAAAATTTACCAACAAATATTAAATGACCAAGATTATATAAACGATTTTGCTCACGAATTTTATGCCGAAGTAAAATACAAAGGCAAAATGGATATCGTTTTTAAAAATTTATTATTAAGAGTAGAAAACAAATTAGAAAAAAAAATTCCTTTTCCCGAAAACAACAAATTTGTTGTTGTAAGTATTCCCGACAAACAAAAACCACCCGAACAAAAAAAGAAAGTTAAAGTATTTATTAACATCTTTTTTGATGGAACGAAAAACAGTGCTAAAAATACGGAAGCCCGATTAAAATATCAAGAAGAAAAAAGAAAAGGTACTAAAGACAAAAATTTAAGTACAAACGCAAAATCTTTTGTTGATAATGATAGCGATGAAAGTAGTTATGACAATTACTATTCTAACGTTGCATTAATGTACCAACTGAATATAGTTGAAAAAGAAAAACGGGAATTCAAAATTTATATTGAAGGCGAAGGTACAACAGACAACGAATCGGACGATTTGAGCGGTTATGCATTTGGTAGTGGCGATACTGGAATACCCGAAAAAGTGAACAAAGGATATAAATTAATAAAAGAAAAAATTGCAGAGAAAAAATTTCTTGCAAAAAATGAAATAGTAAACGAAATAGAAGTTAATGTTTTTGGTTTCTCACGTGGTAGTGCCGCTGCACGACACTTTATTGCCTTGAAAGGTAAATTGCAAAAGTATTACAATATTGAATCGTCAAAATACATTTTCAAATTCGTTGGTTTGTTCGAAACCGTTTCATCGTATTCCGCAAATTTTTCAGCAAGTCCCGACTTTGATCACGACCAAGACGAGTTGCCAATGGAAATTGAAGATGTTCAAAAAGTAGTTCACTTAACCGCCGAAAATGAACATAGACAATATTTTTCACTCACAACAATTGATAAATGTATTAAAAAAGGAATTGGTTACCATTTACAACTTCCTGGAGTGCATAGTGATTTAGGCGGAGGTTATGGCGAAATTGAAAATGAAGTAAGAGACTTAAGTTTCGAAAGAGACTACCATAATATAGAAACCCATTTACTACAACAAGGCTGGTACACCAAAGACCAATTGTACCATAAAAATGTAAATATGGGTGGTTCAAGAGTCGCCGCCATTCAAAATCATCTTTTTGGTAAACGCAGTATTCCTTTAAGTTATCAATTCATTCCTCTTGCAATAATGGTACATCTTGCCGAAAAGTATGGTGTTAAATTTGATAAGTCATTAATTGATACCAAAGGTTTACAATATAACGTACCCGAAGATTTACAATTGGCAAGAACAGAATTTTTAAATTTTGCTTTGCAAAATGACGGTGCGCACAGCAAAAAAATTACTGTTCGCCAAGAAAATTTAAAACCATTGCGTAATAAATATTTACACCGCTCCGCTTGCGATAGCGATGGAAAACACGGTAGGTATAAAGACGGACTGCCTTACCGAATCATAATTCCCGGATAAAGTGAAATTATGGAAAAAGATATTTTAATTAAACAAACAACCATAAATTTAAATAAACGAATTTCAATTTTATTAATATTTATAATTCTACTTTCAAGTAATTATTTTATACCCGATTACACTCAAAGTTATTTAGATAAATTGATATTTTTAACTCCTATCTTAACATTGCTATTAATTGGATATTCACTATTTTATGACTATAACAAAAAATGGCAAAAAATAGTTTTAGTAATATTCATAATAGGAAGTTTGATATCGATTTGGATAATATTGTTCCTTACTCATTTTATGAGCGGAAGAAATTAAAAATATAAACTATGAAAATAAATATTTTAAATAAATTTTACATTTTAATAGCAATAGTGTTATTATTTATGATAGGAAAAAGTATATGGGATGAAAAAGGAACAGACTTATTTTATAATTTTATAGGGACAAAAAAAATGATGACAAAAATAGAAAAAATTAAATGGCTGGCTGAAGTCAATGCTGATGAATACTGCCCTGTAGAAATTTATTATGGTTTTCTTATAGATTCCAAAGGTGAAAAACAATCTATTCCAACGGGTGAATATTTGCAAGGTGGCTGGGGTAGTTATGGAGGTACAATGTCTGATGGCGACGAAAAACGTAAAGTACCAGAGAAATTAGAAATATGCTGGTTTTCGTATGCCGAAAACAGGTTTTATAAAGGAACATTTGATTTGCCTCAAAAAAAAATGTATGACATTTTTAAGAAAGATTATGGCAAAACCAAATCGCCAAGTGGCGAAGACAAAAAAAACGAATTCAATACTTTGCTTTTAGGTTTTGCTCCACAAGGTATGGTAACATTATGGATAACAGGAATAGGACAAATAGAAATTGGTACCTATCAAGCACAAGATTTTTTGATGGATTGGAAAGATTTTCGCACTATGGGAACTGCCACACGATTTGAAGAAGTTAGGATGAGACAAAAAGCGATGCTTCCTTTTGTTCAAGAAGATGTAAATCGAAACAGTATTAATAATAAATATTTTAAACAATTACTTGAGCGTTATCATTACAGCATTGGCATTAATAAAACCGATGAATACACTATTTATAATTATGGTATTTCATTTTTAAACCAAGAAGAAATAGGTAACGAAGTCGCAGGTTTAGAGTTTTTAACAGATATTGTAAATAGTAAAGGGTTAGCAGTAGACGGAAATATATTTATAAAAGATAAATTTAATCGACATTTTGAAGTGCGTTTTGATGCAAATTTATTAGAAAATCAAATTTCATATATGAAAATGCCAACTTTCGAAACTCGAAATAAAAACATTGCTTTTATGAAACTATGCAAAGATTTTTTTGAGAAAAATAAAGAGGTTCAATTTCTTATTAAGTTCAACGATAAAATAGAAAAAAGCGATATTAACAAGCCTGTACTGTGTGGTAAAATAGTTTTAAAATCACCTACTGCCGAGTTGGAAATACCCAACTCACGGGTTGAATTTTTTGATGCCGAGGAGTGGTAATTATAAATTAAAAATCATTACTTTACTAAAATACTTTTTAGTGTAATATTAAAATAATACTGTAGTATTTAAAACAACCCACTCAAAACCTCATTTTTAATACCAATTTTTGAAGCATCAAAACTCATTTTTTGTTTTAGTAAAGTGGCATATACGCTTCTAAAATCAATTTCATGTTTTAAATCGCCGTTGTCAAGGTTGCTTAAATTGGGGTTGTTGCCAATAATTTTACCTTTATTATTGCCTCCAATTACAAACATTGGTGCTGCGGTGCCGTGATCGGTTCCGTTACCATTGTCTTTGGCTCGGCGCCCGAATTCTGAAAAAACAACAAGAGTAACATTTTGCAACAAATTGGCTTGTTTTACATCATTGTAAAAACTTAAAATGGCATCGTTCAATTCGGTAAGTTTTCGATCATGCAAAACCAACTGATTGTCGTGCGTGTCAAAACTGCCTAGCGAGGTATAATATACCTTTGAATTTAAATTTCCTTTTATCAATCTGGCAATCCACTCAAGGTTTTTAGCCAAACCCGTTTTTGGATAACTAACTTCGGCTTTAGAATTTGTTAATGCTTTTTGTATATCATCCGAACCTTCAACCACCGAATTGGCAATTTTACGAACAAAATCAAGTTGAGGATTATCTGATAATTTTATATCCGTATCCGTATTTTTAACTTTAAAATTACTTGGATTTTTTACAGTTATCGAATTGGGCTCTTGCCCTTTTAACGACAAACTATCTATAGAGTCCAAATTTATTCCCGCAGTTGGTTGATGGGTTTTACAAGATGAATCTAAATATTTTCCAAGCCAACCATCAGTACTGTATTTATCGGAATCGACGGCAGTTTGCCAAATTTCTTGACTTCTAAAATGCGACCGAATAGGATTTGGATAACCCACATTTTGAATCACCGATAAATGTCCGTTTTGTTGCATTTGGGCAAATGCTTTAAGGGCTGGGTGAAATGCCATTCCGTTATTTTTACTAATAACAGCATCTGTAGACAAGGCAATCTTAGGTCGTAATGCGTAATATAAAGGATTTTCGAATGGTACAAAAGTATTTAAACCATCGTTTCCACCATTTAATTGTATAAACACCAAACATTGTTCACCTACAACAAAATTGTTTTGGGTACCAAAAGCGTGTAAAAAACTAGGTAATAACAAACTTCCGCCAGTAAATGTTCCAGTTAACGATAAAAAATTTCTTCTGTTCATAATTTTTAGTTTTTAATCTCAGTTTTTAGTTTCAGTTTTTCAGTCTCAGTTTTTCAGTCTCAGTTTTTAGTTTCAGTTTTTCAGTCTCAGTTTTCGGTCAAGATTTTCATCATTATTTTAACCGCGAAATGTAACCTTTGAGGACAACTGAAAACTGAGACTGAAAAACTGAAAACTGAAAACTAAATCAATTGATACTCTGGTGTTTTGGTAATATAATTAAACAATCGAAGTACTGCAAAATCGGCATTTTCTTCTTTCGGATTAAAATCGTATTTAATTACAGCTTCCATATCTTTTTGCACATTTTCGTCAACATTAAATAACAATCTGCTGCTTAAATCGGTAATTATTTGTTTGTTAGAAATGCTTTTTTTATCCCAATTTACTTTTACCTCAATAGTTTTTAATTCCATTTCAGGTTGCATTTCTGGGTTCATTTCTTCTTGCGTTTTTAATGCTTTTCTTCTTAATGCTTTTCCGCTACAAAATAAATCGGCAGTATTGTTTCGTTGCAAATAATTTTGCGATGTTAACCAAGAGTTGCCACCATCCCACCCTTTTACATTTAATTGATTAAACAAATCCATACCTTGTAAGTTTAAAAAATAGGCAATCACACCCGATTGTAAATCTTTCATTTGCAACTCATTAGAAAGTTGTAAAATATAAACTAAAGGGTCTTTAATTTTACTTCCTGCATTGTTTTTTGAAAATTCTTCGGTAACTATTTTAGTTAATAAAGGTTGAATTTCAAAATTAACTTTTCTAAAATAATCGCCATAATAAGTTACTAATTCCTCCTTAGGTGAATCATAAATAAACCATTTCAAAATTTTACGAGTAATTAAATATGGAATTGCTTTTTGTTCAAAAATAATATCAATCATTTCATCAATTTTGAAATTTCCTTTTTTTCCAAAATAAGTAATTTCATCATCATCTTGTAAACGAGGTCTATAAACGGCATTTTCATTACCAAGATTTAATCCCGCTAAACCTTTTGCACCTTGCTTTATATCATTTTCAGTATAATTCCCAAATCCTAAAGTGAATAATTCAAGTAATTCACGACTCAAATTTTCGTTTATTTTACCCACTTTATTATCCGTGTTGTCTAAATATTTTACAATTGCATTCGATTTAATAATTTTTTTCGTCAATTCTTTAAAATTTCCGAAAGCATTTTCGCGCAATATCATATTGTGTTGGTACATCCAATAATTAACCTTTACTTTTTGAGAAGTTGCCACAAAATGATTGTGCCAAAAACAAACCATTTTTTCTCTTAGAGGAAAGTCATCATTTTGCATTTTTTCAATCCACCATTTTTTAAGTTCAATGGCTTGACGAATATTTTTCTTTAATGCCTTTTTTTTCTCTTCCGATTCGGCATTTTGAATCCTATCTTTAAAATCCTTTAATTCAACGAGCGTTTTTGGATCGTCAATTAAAAAATCAGGAAGATTTGTTTCAAAATTAGATGTAAACGATTGTTTCAAAAAATTAGAAATTCCTAATTTTTCTATTACTTCGGACTGTTTACTTGTAAATCCTAATCGCAATGACCATAAATTAGATGCGTTCATAAAAAGATGTTTTTAATAAGACCACTAATTATAGAAAAGGTTTAAAAGGCAACTTATTTTTAACAAAAGAGCCCTAAATAGCTAGACTAAATAAGGATTTAATTTTGAAGTAAAATAAAAATGCTTGTTTTGAGTTCTATTATAAACATAAAATGAAAAACCTATTTCTATTGATTTTGATTCCTTTTTTTTGGTGTAATAGTATTTCTAAAAAAAATGTTTTAAAAGATTATTCTCTTAAAAATGTTGAAGCATTGGCTTTTTGCAAATCAAATAGTTACAATGAAGATTTTTATTTCTTATTGGATTTGAGCATTCATCCCGGAAAAAACAGGTTTTTTGTGTATGATTTTAAACAAAAAAAAATAGTAGACCAAAACTTAGTTACACATGGAAGTTGTGATGTAGTAACCGAAAATCCAGATAAATGGGAAAAAGTAAAATTTGGAACTAAAAATGACAGTCATTGCTCAATGAAAGGCAAGTATAAAATTGGAAAAAGGGACTACTCTAGTTGGGGCTGCCACACTAAATACTGGTTACAAGGATTAGAAGAAAGCAATAAAAATGCAGAGCAACGAGTAATAGTTTTGCATTCCTGGGAGGCAGTTTCAAATACCGAAGTATATCCTAAAGTTACGGCTTTGAGTTGGGGTTGTCCTGCGGTTTCACTTGACTTTTTTGCTGTTTTAGATGCAAAATTAAAAAAAATTAAAAAACCTGTTTTACTATGGATAATTGAATAGTAGTTTTAAAGATTATATTTTTGATTTTTGAAGTATTAGATTAAGTTTCTTAAAAAAATTATAGTTTATAAAATAGCCCTGATTGAAAGGATAAACAATCGCTTTTTTAGCGATTTTTAGGAAAGAAAGCAGGACTAAAGGTTTTAAAATAACTGAAAATTTTGCTCCAAATAAAAAAATCCTAACTAGATTAATTTGTTAGGACTTTTTTGAATTTATCTTCTTCCGTGACCTTGACCGCCGCCGCCCATTCGAACTCGATTAGGTTTCATTACGCCACCACGATTAAAATTTTGGTTTCGAACATTATTTCTATTCCCTCTATAAACAGCTCCTCGAACTCTATAATTAGGTCGATACACTACGGATCGATGACGGTAAGGAGCATAAAAATTTCGAGAGTTTCCAAATCGGAATGCTAATGAACGTCGGTAATATACTCGGTGTGGTGCACAACGGTTATAAAATTGTGAATATCCAAACGGATTCCAAGGACGATACCAACGCGGATAATTGTGCCAACGATAAGGTGAACGCCATAAAATATAGCTTGGGGCATACATAAATTGAATACTTGGCCAAAACCAAACATTTACAAAAACTTGATTGATGACAAGTTCAGGTGCATTGGGTCCTTTTTGATTTACTGAAGTTTCAGTAGTTTCAAAAGGTTCAGCTATGGTGTTTTCGGCATACAAATCATCATCACCGATAATTTGTAATGTTGCCTCATTATCACTTGTTTTTTGTATGTGAATTGTAGCAATATCTTGTTTTTCAGATTCATTTAAGGAAGTGCTTAAAACCAAAACATGAGAATTGCCATTTTTAATATCTTCAACAGATACGTAATCAGTTTGTCCATCATTGTTTAAATCAAGGTTGTTAACATTGGTAGACTCTGTATTTAATAAGGTTTCAAAATCTTCAATAGAAGAAGCTTTTTTTAGCAAAGCTAAAGCACCTTCTAAACTAAAATTATCACCAGTATTTTGAAGTTCTGCCTCAGATTGAGCAAAAGTTGATGTTGAAAATAATCCAACAATCAAAAAGGAAAGAATCGTTTTCATAAATAATATGTTTTTATAGTAAGACATTAGAAGTATAAAAAGGTTTAATTCAAATTTTTTTTTCTTCCATTAAATCACTCAAATGTAAACGCAATGCATTCACCGAGATGCTAATTTCCCAAAATGAAATGCCTAACGAAATTAAAAGTGAAAGTAAACTAAAACCAAATATATAGATGCCTGTAAGTTCAAAATTTAAAAACAACAATAGCATTGAGAAAACGGATAAAAACAAACTCAGTACTCCAAACAATTGCATATATCTAATTAGGGTTATACGTAAATTTAGATTTTTAATTTGTAATAAAATGCTTTTAGTATGTTGCTCGTCATAGTATTTTTTTAAGCTACGAACAATTTGAGCAATGGTTAAAAATCTATTGGTGTATGCTAACAAAATTAATGATGTTGCTGAAAACAATAAGGCTGGAGTGGCGATTTGAAGAGTCATTTTTTTTTACAAAATTCGCTATTATTCGACAATATAAAAATTTTATTTCTAAAAATGTAACATTCTCTCTAGTCGGAGGTCTTATGGTAAAACAAAATCAAATAATGAGACCATTACACTACTTGCCCATTTTATTTTTCGCAACCAATTTTACAATTTTCGCTCAAGAAACCGACAAAAAACCAGAACAACTGCAAGAAGTAACCGTTTCTAAACAAAAAAAAGCCATTGAACAAAAGGCCGATAGAACTATTTTTGATTTTGCGGGTCAGGCTCAATTAAATTCTGGATCTGTTCTTGAAGGTTTAAAAAAATTACCTGGTTTAATTATTTCTGATATTGCTGGAATCGCTTATCAAGGAAAACCTTTGAGTGTTTTTATGGATTCACGCCCGTTAAACATTTCGTCAACCGAATTGAACTCATTTTTAGAAGGATTACCTGCAAATGCCATTGAAAAAATCGAAATTATTACCCAACCTGGAGCTGAATTTCCTGCCACAGCGGGCGGTGCAATTATCAATATAATTACTAGTAAGAATGCCAAAAATTATCTTACTGCAACCTACACATCGGGAGTGAATTTTACGGATTACGATAAGTTTAGAACTCGTTTTAATAATAGTGTTTTGTTGAGTTCCAAAAATAAATATTTTGGATGGCAATTAAATGTTGGACAAACTTATCGTGAAACAATGCAATTTTCAGACATTTCTAAAAATGTAAATACTGTTGAAACATCTCTTTCTGCTTCAAATACGGATAGAATTTCAAGATCAAATTTTGCTAAATCGGCTTTGACCTTTGATTTTAAAAAAGACAGATTGTTGTTGAATTATGATTTGAATTTTTCTAATAATGATGCCTATACCTTAGCAAATGGACTTGGATTTACAACAGATGACAAAAGTAAAACCAAAACGTTTAGACACGATTTTGTTACAACTTATCAGAAACGATTTGATGATAAAAGTAGAAAACTAGATTTTAAATTCAACTTTTCTAGAAATACTAATGATTTCAATTTAGATTCGAGGATTTCAAACTTAAATACATTAAACAATTCATCGTTACAAGATTATTTGAATTTTAAAATTGACTATTCACAACCTATTAAAATTTTTGATGAAGGGAAAATTAGTTTTGGAACCTTAGCGGATAATCTTTCGTTTGAAACCAAAAATTTTGGAACTAAAAATTTAGAGTATAGCCGAACCACAATTGCAGGTTATTTTGAAGTGCAAGCAAAACTTAAAAAGTTTGATTTTATTTTAGGATCTCGTGGCGAAAACTATGATATAACTGGAAAAACAATTTCGGGTAATTTAATTCCATTTAAGCAATTTCGATTTTTTCCAAATGCTACAGTCAAATATAATTTTGCAAAACAAATTAATTTCAATTTAAATTACAATAAAAAAATTACGTTGCCAAGCACTTCGGCATTAAATCCGAACAATACAAATTATCAAAATCAAAACGTTAGCTATTCAGGAAATCCCGATTTACAACCTACCATATTTGATAATTTTGAAGCAAAAATTACCGCTTTTGAGTATGCTTTTGTTGGATATAGTTTAAGTTCAGCCAAAAATGTAGTAATCAACCGAATTTTACTTGACAATAATTTGGTTTCAAATTTAAATGTTAACATTCCAGAAATTAAAATTCATAATTTCAATTTTGGAATTCCATTGCCTTATATGTTATTTACAAAAGGAATAAAAGAAACAGCAAAATTTGATTTTAATCCTGACAAAATTAATTGGATGTTTATTTATGCAGGCTATCAATTGTACCAAATTCCTGGAGTTGAATCAAAAGGATTATGGTTTTTTAATGTAATGTCACAAATTATTTTACCTAAAAATATAAAATTTGTAACAACATACAATACCAATACAACGGGAGGAAACTATTATTATTTTATTCCAAATTCACCATTCAATCATAGTTTAGATTTAAGTTTTTCAAAGAAATTTTTGAACAATAATTTATCCATTGCCTTAAATTTCGATGATATTTTAAACATTAATAAACAATCCATTTCTACTGTTGGAGTCCCACTTTTAATTTCAAATAAAAATGATACTCGCCGTTTTGGGTTTACATTAAACTATAAAATTCCGACAAGAAACAAATTGGCAAAAGAAGATCCAAACAATTTAAATCGGGATAAAAAAGAGGAAACTACTCCTATTGGGAATTAATTAAAATGGTATTGTTGCATTTAAAATTAATAACCTGAACTCGATTATTAACTAATTGATTTTTGTGTAGTTAATGTGCAGCAAGGTTTTTTTGAACCTTGTAGGTATGATTATTAAAATACCTACAAGGTTCAAAAAAACCTTGCAGGATAACTAAACAGTATATTAGCTACTGATAATCAATAGTTTTACATTAAATTATTAATCGAGTTCAGGTTAATAGTAAATTGTAAAATAGATGTAATTATTTAGGGTATTTTTTTGTGTCTTGATTTGTGTTAAAAACAGACATAATGTAAACTGTTTTTGATTTTTCATCAACATAAAACAAGATTAGGAAAGGAAATTTCTTAATTGGCAATGCCTGATAATCTTTGTATCTGAATTGAAATATTGGATTTTTTTCAAGAATTTCAATATGTTCATTAATCGTTTCTAAAAAATATTCGCCTAATCTAATTTTTTTTGAATCATAATAATCAATTGCATCTTGAATGTCAAATAGTGCTCTTGGCTCAATTACAATGTTGTAATTCATTTTGAAGTCTTAAAGCGTAGTCTTTTTTTTGCCTCATTCCAAGGAATAAAGTCTTCACTTTTAGAAGTTTCCCTTCTTTCATCAAGTAATTTTTTTATTTCATTAGAAATTGTAAAATCATTTATTACAGTTTCATAATTAAATTTTTCGATTAATTTCATAAAAAAATCAATCTCATTATCGGGAATATTTAGAGTAATCTGATTCATTATCAAATAGATATTTAAACAAATATAATAAAAAATGTAGCCAAAATAGAAAAACCTGCAAGCTTTATATCTTACAGGTTTTTAGTTATCTCTTTCGAAGGTTTGGAAATCCCTATTTTATCATCTCAAAACTACGCTTAACAAAGTCAGTTAAGTCGGCACCTTTTAACAATCCTTGTGAAATTTTGGCCAAATCCAACGCTTGTTTTACTAAATGTTCTTGGATAGATTTATCATCGGTATTCAAAATTTTGGTTGCTAAATCTGAATTTGAATTTACCACCAAATTGTACATTTCTGGCATATTTCCCATTCCAAACATTCCGCCGCCACCACTTTGGCTCATTTCTTTCATACGTCGCATAAACTCGGGTTGCGTGATTATAAATGGCGAAGCGGTACTGTCCATAGCTTCCAATTGAACATTATAAGTTGGTTTTGGAACTAAAGTTTCAAGGACTGTTTTCAATTTTTCAGTTTCAGTATCCGATAATTTTGAAATTTGAGTTTCTTCTTTTTCAATTAATTTTTCTATCGAATCACCATCAACTCGTACAAAAGTTAAATTTTCATTATCACTTTCTAATTTCTGAATTAAATGTGAAATTATTGGCGAATCTAACAATAAAACCTCGTAACCTTTACCTTTTGCTGCTTCAATATAACTGTGTTGTGTATCTTTGTTAGAAGCATATAAAACGACTACTTTACCATTTTTATCGGTTTGGTTAATAGCAATTTTCTCTTTCAATTCTTCAATTAAATAGTATTTGTCATCAACTGTTGGGTATAAAACAAAACTACTTGCTTTTTCATAAAATTTTGGTTCAGATAACATTCCGTATTCCAAAACAATTTTTATATCGTTCCATTTTTTCTCAAAATCTTCACGATTTTCAGTAAACAACGCTTTTAATTTATCGGCTACTTTACGGGTAATGTAATTTGATATTTTTTTAACTGCGCCATCAGCTTGTAAATACGAGCGTGAAACATTCAACGGAATATCTGGCGAATCAATAACACCTTTCAACATTCCAAGAAATTCCGGAACAATTCCGTCAACGTTATCGGTTACAAAAACTTGATTTTGGTATAATTGTATTTTGTCTTTCTGGATTTGCATATCCGTACTCATTTTTGGGAAATATAAAATTCCAGTCAAGTTAAACGGATAATCTACATTCAAATGAATATGAAACAAAGGATCTTCAAATTGCATTGGGTACAATTCTCTATAAAATTCTTTATAATCTTCGTCTTTTAAATCTACAGGTAATTTTGTCCAAGCTGGGTTTGGATTATTAATTATATTATCAACTTCAACCTCTTCTGCTTTAGCTCCTTCTACGGCATCTTCGGGTAAGGGCAAAGTTTCTTTACGAGTTCCAAATTTAATTGGAATTGGCATAAATTTATTATACTTATTCAACAAGTCACGAATTTTTCCTTCTTCTAAAAAGTCCAAAGAATCTTCGGCTATGTGTAAAATAATTTCAGATCCACGAGTTGTTTTGTCCGAAGGAACCAAAGTAAATTCGGGGCTTCCGTCACAAGTCCAGTGTGCTGCGGGCTCATCTTTGTATGATTTTGTGATGATTTCAACTTTCTCAGCAACCATAAATGCCGAGTAAAAACCAAGACCAAAATGACCAATAATTCCCGAATCTTTTGCAGAATCTTTATACTTATCCAAAAACTCTTCGGCACCCGAAAACGCAATTTGATTGATGTATTTTTCCACTTCGTCAGATGTCATTCCTAAACCTTGATCAATAATGTGTAATTTTTTACCTTCTTTATCAATTTTCACTTCAATAATTGGGTTTCCGTACTCCACATTTGTTTCTCCATTAGTTGTCAAATGCTTTAATTTCAAAGTAGCATCTGTTCCATTCGAAATTAATTCTCGTAAAAAAATTTCGTGATCACTGTATAAAAATTTCTTAATTAATGGGAAAATGTTTTCAACAGAAACATTAATTTTTCCTGTACTCATATCGTAAATTTTAAGTTTATTATTTTAAATCAACTAATTCAAATTCAATACCAATTTCAAAAAAATGACAAAATGACACAGTTTAATTGAATAATTGAACGTTTCTAATTAAAAATTAATCCAGTTTCCATTTTGTTCAGCTTAAAATTATTTGTAAAAAATAACTTCTGATAATTATATAACTTTTTTACTTTAAAATGTATTAATTATTAAAATATGGTAACTACCTTTGTTAAAATAACTAAAAATAAAAATTATGAAAAAAAGCATAATAGCATTATTGCTTGCAACGGTTTTATTTTCTTGCAAAATTCAAACAGCAACAAATGCAAAACTAGACACAAAGTCGGAAGTCGCAATAAAAGGAAACTGGATTATTGCTTCGGTAACCTATCCTGGGTCGGAATATTTTAAAGCCACTTCTTTTGACTTGGCCGATTCAAAATGTTTAATTGGTAGTAATTGGAAATTTGTATCCAACAATAATAAAGGAAATATGGCTTTAAATAGCCCAACGTGTACTTCATTTACTTCTCCTATAACTTGGTTTATTAATAAAGAAGGTGAGTTTGTAATGAAAATTTTAGACAATCAAAAAGCAAAAAAAGTAACTTCAGGTTATGTTTTACGTATTGCTAATCAAACAGATAGTTCATTTCAACTTATTGATAAAATGGATGTTGGTGGCAAAATAGTGGATGTAACTTATACTTTTAACAGAATTTAATTTAAAAATACGATGAAAAAATTAACTATTTTAGCTTTAGGATTACTTTTAACATTTGGCTCACTTCTATCTAGTTGTGATGCCGTTAAAAATACTAATAGAACACAACGTGGAGCTGGTATTGGTGTTGTAGCTGGTGGAATTTTAGGAGCCGTTATTGGTAACAATGTTGGCGGTGGAGGTAACGGCGCTTTAGGTGCAGTTTTAGGCGGTGTAATTGGCGGAGTTGCTGGTGGAGTTATTGGAAACCGGATGGACAAGCAAGCGCGACAAATTCAAACGGCATTACCAGGTGCTCAAGTAGAGCGAGTTGGTGAAGGAATTAAATTAACTTTAGGTGAAAATTCTGTTCGTTTCGATACTGGAAAATCTACTTTAACACCTACTGCAAAAGCAAATTTAGATCGTTTAGTTCCCGTTTTAACAGAATATAAAGATACCGATATTGTAATTTATGGTTATACAGACAGTACTGGAAATGTTGATTCAAATTTAAAATTATCAGATGCTAGAGCAAGTTCAGTTAAGAGCTATTTAGCAACAAAAGGATTAAGCACGGCTCGTTTTTCTACTAAAGGAATGGGTATAGCAGATCCTATTGGAAGTAATGAAACTACCGATGGAAAATCATTAAACCGTAGAGTAGAATTTGCCATAACAGCAAATCCAAAAATGGTTGAAGAGGCAAAAAAAGAATCTGGAAACTAAAATTTTTCAAAACTAATTTAAAAGCGATTTCATTAATTTAAAATCGCTTTTTTTATTGAAAAATATCCAATGCTGGTAAAGCTTTGTTATTAAAATCCCATAAACACTGATTTTCCCAGGACGAACCCGTAGTAGATGAAGCACTATTACCCGAAAACGAAACCCAATCGGGAGCCCAATATACAAATCCAATACCTTTATTATTTGGAATGTTTTTTAAAATCGAAATTATTTTTAACATAAAATCCTTTTGTCCTTGTGCCGTTGGTGGATAAACAGGAATAATTTGATTGGCATTACCTATATAATTATTTAAACCATCATTATAGTTCAAAGTAAAGGGATAAGCCACTTCAACTAGCATAATTTCTTTATTAAAAATAGTTGCTAAATCGTTTAATTTTGTTTGAATTAGATCTAAATCTTTAGTTTGAAATTGCGGATAATACGAAAGCCCAATCACATCATAATCAATTGGGTAAGCCATTAATTGATTTAAAAAATAGATAGAATTTTCAACGCTTGAATGATGAAAAATTATTTTGGTAATGTTGCCACAAACCTCACGAACCGCTTGAGAACCTTTATTAAACAAAGCCGAATAATTGTTCCAGTTATTGTTAAATGAATTCCACACTTTACCGTAATTCCATAAAAAACCACTGTCAGTTTCATTTCCAATTTGTACAAAATCAGGAATAGTGCCTTGGTTTTTAAGTTCGTTAAGTACTTGTTTTGTATAAATATAAACTTTTGTTTTAAGATCCTCTAAAGATAAATTTTGCCAAGTAACTGGGGGCGTCTGATTTGCTGGATCTGCCCACGTATCGGAGTAATGAATATCTAACATAAACGACATATTATTTTGTTTTATTCGTAAAGCATAAATTTTAACAGCATTTAATCCGTTTAATCCGCTTACTGGGTTGCACCATAATTTTAATCGAATTAAGTTAGTTCCTTTTTGCTTTATAAATGGTAATACTGATATTGGATTGTTGTTTTCATCTTTATAAATCACATTAAAACTTTCCAATTCTGGTTGAAATGACAAATCCATTCCTTTATAAAAAATCGAATTGTTGGAATTTAATACAATTGAAACAGTACTATTTTCCTCATTAATTGTGGATGAACAAGAAACTATAAAAATTAATAATAAAGAAAAAATGATTTTATTTTTCATAAAATTTGAACGATAATTAACAAAAAATTTTGTTTAATATATTTTTTTATTCGTTAAACAAATAGTAAATTTACAACATAAAAATAAAATTATGGAAGCCACTAAAAAAGCACCTGCAAAAAAAATAATCATCGATGACAACTTTATAGTATCCAAGTACATGGAATACGCTTTAGAGTACAATCACGAGCCTAAAAATGTATTTTTGTTTTGTAAAGATAATAAAATTTTAGAATCCGATTTTTATTCTTTTTTTGGATCTTTAGACGGAATTAAACAACAAATTTGGATGAAATTTTTGCAAAATGCTATTGCAACTTGCGAAAAATCGGCAGAATTTGATGGCTACACTGAAAAAAATAAATTATTGACATTGTATTTTACTTTATTTGAAATTTTAACATTGAATAGAAGTTATGTTTTATTTTCATTAGAAGAAAATAAAGATGGTTTTAAAAACATGAAATCATTCAAACATTTTAGAAGTGATTTTAAAGATTTTATTGAAGTAATAATTGACGGAAATATCGAAAACAAAAGCGAAAGAGTTTCAAGAGTAACAAAACCTATTTTTGCCGAAGGAGCTTGGATTCAGTTTTTACTATTATTAAAGTTCTGGACTAACGACTCATCAAGAGGATTTGAAAAAACAGATGTTTTAATTGAAAAATCGGTAAATACAGTAGTCGATTTATTAGATACCAAACCCTTAGAAAGTTTATTTGATTTAGGAAAATTTTTATGGAAAGAAAACCGATAATTACATGAAAACAATAGATCGAATTCCGACTACAAAAATAGATCGTGCGAGCCAAATGGTTAAAACTGGTATCAAAATTGGTGGAAATTACATAGCCTACTATGGTGAAAAAATAGTTAATCCCTCTTTAAATAAAGATAAATTAAACGAAAATAACGCTGAAGATATTTACGATGGGCTAAAAAATTTAAAAGGTTCGGCTCTTAAAGTAGCTCAAATGTTGAGTATGGATAAGAGTATTATGCCACAACAGTATGTTGATAAATTTTCGTTATCACAATTTTCTGTTCCACCTTTGTCTGCCCCATTAGTACGCAAAACTTTTAAAAAGTATTTCGGAAAATTTCCAGATGAAATGTTTGATACTTTTTCACCCGATGCTATAAATGCAGCTAGTATAGGTCAAGTACATAAAGCTACAAAAAACGGTGAACATTTGGCTGTCAAAATACAATATCCAGGTGTTGCTGAAAGTATTTCATCTGATTTAACAATGGTAAAGCCCATTGCCACAAGAATGTTTAATTTAAAAGGCAAAGACAAAGAAAAATATTTTAAGGAAGTTGAGGACAAATTGTATGAAGAAACCAATTATGTTTTGGAATTACAACAAAGTCAATTTATTTCTGAAAAATGTTCTAAAATTGAAAACTTACGATTTCCTGCATACTATCCTGAATATTCGTGTGATAAAATATTAACGATGGAATGGATAGATGGCAAACATTTATCAGAATTTGCCAAAGAAAATACTGATGAAGTTAAGGGTGACAAAATTGGCCAAGCTTTATGGGACTTTTATATGTTTCAAATGCACCATTTACGTGAAGTTCACGCCGATCCTCATCCTGGGAATTTTTTAATTGATAAAAATGATACTTTAGTAGCCATTGATTTTGGTTGTATAAAAAAAGTTCCAGAAGAATTTTACATTCCTTATTTTGAGTTAGCAACACCCTCGGTTATTAATAACCCAGTGTTGTTTAATGAAAAACTATACGAATTAGAAATTTTAAGATTGGACGATTCAAAAGAAGAAATAGTCTATTTTACTAAAATGTTTCACGAATTGTTAAGCCTATTTACATTGCCTTTTCATAATGAGTTTTTTGATTTTTCAGATGAAGAATTTTTTGGAAATATAGCTTCCATGGGAGAGAAATTGACTAAAGACACCCAATTACGAAAAATGAATGGCAACCGTGGTTCTAAACATTTTTTATACATAAACAGAACGTTTTTTGGATTATACAATTTATTACACGATTTAAAAGCACGAGTTACTACTAAAACCTTTGAAAAATATATAAAATAGTTTTTGTTTTGTTTAGGTTGTTAAGGGCGGCATCTTTTTGGTTAGAGATGCCGCTCTTTTTTTAATTGTTACTTTTGTATAAAAACTTTAAAATGCTTCAAGTAAAAAACATTTCATTTGCATATAACCAAGATGCAACGCTCGAAAATATAAATTTTAATGTAGAAAAAGGAAAAACACTCGCTTTAATTGGTGAAAGCGGTTGTGGAAAAAGTACATTACTAAAACTAATTTATGGAATTCACGATTTGCAAAAAGGACAAATTTTTTGGAATGAAGTAGAAATTTTAGGTCCAAAATACAATTTGCTGCCAGGTAATGATTTTATAAAATATTTGGCTCAAAATTTTGATTTAATGCCTTTTATATCTGTAGCCGAAAATGTAGGTTCTTATTTATCTAATGTTGATAAAACTAAAAAAAACGAACGTATAATTGAACTTTTAGAAGTGGTTGAAATGAAAGAATTTGCAAACACTAAAGCCAAAAATTTAAGCGGTGGACAAATGCAACGTATAGCTTTAGCAAGGGTTTTAGCTTTACAACCCGAGGTTTTATTACTCGATGAACCTTTTAGTCACATAGATAATTTTAGAAAAAATAGTTTACGTAGAAATTTATTTACTTATCTGAAACAAAACCAAGTAACAACATTGATTGCAACTCACGACAGTACTGATATTTTATCCTTTGCCGATGAAGTTATTGTAATACAAAAGGGAAAAGTTTTAGACCAAAAATCTCCAAAAATTTTATATACCAATCCAAAAAACAAATATATTGCTTCACTATTTGGTGACGTTAATGAAATAGAAATTAATGGAAAATTAAAATTAATTTATCCGCATCAACTTAAATTGGTCGAAAAATCAAAATTAAAAGTTGTAGTTGTAAATTGTTATTATCGAGGGAATTATCATTTAATTGAATCTAAAACAAAAAATCAAGTTATTTATTTTGAAAATAATGAAATTTTAACAATCGGACTTCAAGTGTATATTGATTTAGTAAAAAATAAATAAAAATAAAATTGAAGAAAAAATAATAGCAAAAAGTATTTTAAAAATATTTTTTATTATATTTGGATAAAAAAATAATGGAATCTATAATTTCATACTTTAACACCATTCCATCCTCGCACCGTGGGTTACTTCTTGCAGGAGGCATTGCTTTGTTTTGGTTTATTGAAAATGCTTTTCCTTTTTTTAAATATCAATACAGTAAATTACATCACGCTGCAATAAACTTATTTTTTACCATAACATCGATAATTGTTAATTTTTGTTTAGCTTTTTTATTACTTCAAACTGCAAACTTTACTACTCAAAATCACTTTGGATTATTATATTGGCTTCCAAAAATAAACTTTTGGATATTCACTTTAATTGGATTACTACTTTTAGATTTTATAGGTGCTTACTTGGCTCATTTAACTGAACACAAAGTGAAATTCCTATGGCGTTTTCATTTAATTCATCATACCGACACTTGGGTTGATACCACTTCTGCCAATCGTCATCATCCCGGTGAGAGTATTATTCGGTTTGTTTTTACAACAATAGGAGTTTTGCTAGTTGGTGCACCCATGTGGATGGTTTTTTTATACCAATCGTTATCTGTTGTTTTTTCGCAGTTCAATCATGCCAATATTGTTATACCTAAGAAATTAGATATTATTTTGAGTTATTTAATTGTTTCACCAGATATGCACAAGGTACATCATCATTACAAAATGCCTTATACAGACACTAATTTTGGTAATATTTTTTCAGTTTGGGACAGATTATTTGGTACATTTTCAACATTAAACAGAGAAAATTTAGTGTATGGTTTGGATACTCATTTAGAACCGTCAGAAAACAATAAATTAACCAATTTGTTAAAAATACCATTTCAAAAATTACGTTCGCCTAATTAAATGGAAAGTAATTTGATATAAAAAAATAAAAAATAAAAATTAACATAAAACCTGCTTTTTCTAGAAATGAAAAAAAGTAAAAAAGTTGAACTTGATTATCAACAAACGGAACGATTAATCACTATGGCTCAAGAAGACAAAAAGCCCTACGAAACCATCAAAGAAGAATTTGGTGTTTTGGAGAACGAAGTGAACGAAATTATGAAAAAGAAACTTTCTAAAGACAATTTTGAACTTTGGAAAAAGAAAGTTGTAGCCAGTAAACCAAAGCCTAAACCTACCGTTGTTGACGATTTTGATGAAGATTTAGAAGGAAAATATTATATCAAAAATAAATTTGACTAATTTATATTGATTTTAACACTTGTTATAATTAAATAAAATAAATAGTTAGCAATTTTGTACCAATGGAAAAAGTTATAGCAAAACAATTCACTGAAATTGAAATTGACCGCATTATAGAAATGGCCTGGGAAGACCGAACGACATTTGAGGCCATTAAAATGCAATTCGGAATCTCGGAGCAAGAAACTATTGAGCTAATGCGAACTCAAATGAAACTTTCGAGTTTTAAAATGTGGCGCAAAAGAGTTCAAGGTCGTTCAACAAAACATGCAAAACTTAGAGTTGATGGCATTGACCGATTTAAATGTACTTTACAACGACAAATTACACATAATAAAATAAGCAAGCGATAAGAAATTATCGCTTTTTTTATGTTCTTACAAGTTTTTTACATCCTTGTGGGCTTTTTTTTATTGTTAGTTATGACAGATTGCAATCCGTTCCAAAGCTTGAAAAATTATATAGTCATAAAAATTTATCTTTAATTTTATTAAAAGAAGAAACAGATAATTCTTCAATTCAACTACCTAAAATTTAAATAAAAATAAATAATATTAAAAAAATAATTAATTTTATTAATTAATAATAAAATATTATTTAACTTTGTGAAATAAATAATCAACATTATCAAATAATTTATATATGAAAGCAAAACTTCCAGTAAATTGCCCAAGTTGCCAAAATGCAATGGTTGTTGCGCAACTAAATTGTAGTGTTTGCGAAACAAAAGTTTCAGGCAATTACTCACTTCCATTATTACTTCAACTAACTAATGACGAACAACAATTTGTGCTACAGTTTTTTTTAACGAGCGGAAGCCTTAAAGAAATGGCTACTAAAATGGGAAACAGTTATCCAACAGTTAGGAATAAACTTGACGATATTATATCTAAAATCAATATTCTAAAAAACAAAAACTAACCAAATGAAAAAACTTTTATTGAATCCGTTTGAAAATTATTCCGAAAAGCAATTGTTATTAATTGGTGTTTTCGGGAATATCCTACTGATTTTTTTATCATTTCAATTCAATACTGAATTTATAGGAAACCTTAAATCAAATCCTTTAAATGAAATTGTACTTAAAGATGTGATTTTACAGCATCTTATAATATTAACATTAACTGCATTTTTGTTTTTTGTATTAGGAAAATATTTGAATTCAAAAACTCGTTTTATTGATGTTTTCGCAACTTGTTTAGTAAGCAGAATTGTGTTTTGCATAATTCCACTAGTCAATTTAAATAATAAAATGTATGAAATAACTAAAAGAGTAATTGGCTCGTTGGCAACTGTAAATCCTGAGAAAGCAGTATCAAATGATTTGCCACTTTTACTTTTTTTTGCTGGTATAGCTTTAATTTCAATGGTTTGGTTTTTTATATTATTATACAACGGCTTTAAAACTGCAACGAATGCTAAAGGTTCAAAATCAATTATCCTATTTATTACAACTATTATAATAACAGAAATTTTAACTCGAATACTAATTATAAACTTATTTTAAAATGGTACAAATCACTAAAAAACAAAACCTAACTACAATTAATATTTTAGGATTTCATAAAATTTGGGCATTAAAACATCAGTTGCGAATTCAGGCAAATGATATTGTTTCGGTATATCAAAACGAATCGGAATTGAACGAATATAAAGGGATTCGTTTTGGGACTCACATTCCTTATTTAATTACAGCAGGAACTTTTTTAAAAAAAGATAAATGCAATTTTTGGGATGTTATAAAAAAGAAAAATACAGTTATTGTTGAATTAAAAAACAATAAATACAATAAATTATACCTTGAAGTAGAAAATCCGATAGCAACAATTAATCTTTTAAACTTAAAATAAAATGAAGAATTTAATCTTAACCTCAGTTTTTTTATTAACCAGTTTTTTAAGTTTTAGTCAAGACATTACAGGTAAGTGGAACGGTTCATTAAAAATTCAAGGCATTGAATTACCGTTAGTTTTTAATGTTTCAAAATTGCAAAACGGATATTCATCGACAATGGACAGCCCAAGTCAAGGTGCAAAAGACATTCCGACAACAAAAACGACTTTTGAAAATTCAAAATTGAATATTGAAATTGCACCTGCAAAAATTGAATATGTTGGTGAATTAAAAAATGAAATTATTATCGGAACATTCAAGCAAAACGGTCAAGAATTCCCGATGGAATTGTCAAGAAAAGCCTATGTAAAAAAAGAAGTAAACCATCCGCAAGAACCAAAAAAACCTTTTTCATATTACTCAGAAGACGTTACTTTTGAAAACAATAAAGAGAAAGTAACTTTGGCAGGAACACTTACACTTCCAAATAAAGAAGGCAATTATCCTGCAGTAATCTTAATTTCTGGCAGTGGAGCACAAAATCGTGATGAAGAAATTTTGGGACATAAACCGTTTTTATTACTCTCCGATTATTTTACTAAAAACGGAATTGCAGTTTTACGATACGATGATCGTGGAACAGCAAAATCAACTGGTAGTTTTAAAGATGCAACATCTGCAAATTTTGCTACAGACGTTGAAAGCGCTATCGAATATTTGAAAACTAGAAAAGAAATTAATAAAAATAAAATTGGTTTAGTTGGACATAGCGAAGGCGGAATGATAGCTCCAATGGTAGCTTCGAAAAGTAAAGATGTTAATTTTGTAGTGCTTTTAGCTGGACCAGGATTGCGAGGTGATAAATTACTATTGTTACAAAAAGAAAAAATTGAACGAGCAATGGGAATTTCTCAAGAAGAAATTCTAAAAAGTCAAAAAATATATAAAGGCGCTTACAATTTAATTCTAAATTTAAAAAAAGAAGATCTGAAATTGAAAGACTATTTTACTAATCAATTGCCCAAAGAGACTCCTCCAAATCAAATTGATGCCATTGTAAATCAACTTTCTAGTGATTGGATTCAATTTTATTTAAAATACGACCCAGCACCAAGTTTAGAAAAAATAAAATGCCCAGTATTAGCTGTAAATGGCGAAAAAGATTTGCAAGTGCCATCGAAAGAAAATTTAGAAGCTATTAAAAAAGAGTTGCAAAAAGGAGGGAATAAAAAAGTTACAATTATAGAATTTCCAAAATTGAACCATCTTTTTCAAACTACCGAAACTGGAAACCCAAGTGAATACGAAACTAATACTGAAACATTTAATAAAAATGCTTTACAGCAAATAACAGCTTGGATTATAAGTAACGTAAAATAAAGATTCAACACAAATTTTACCAATTTAAAAATTATTGAACTAATCCTCGTTTTAATTATTTAAATTGAGGATTTTTTTATTCTTTTGCAATCCAATAAACTATCAGATGAAAAAGTTACTTCTCGCAATTGCAACAATCGTATTTTTAATATCTTGTAATGATAAAAAATCAAATGATAATTTAGAATTATCAGTAAATATCAAAGGATTAAGAAAAGGAACTTTGTATATTCAAAAGGTAGTAGATACTTCATTAATTACTTTAGATACGATAAAAATTAATGGTGATTCCCATTTTATAACCCATTTAAAAATAGATTCGCCTGAGATGTATTATTTAGTTTTAGACAGAGGCGTGACCATTACTAAAGACAATTCAATGTCGTTTTTCGCAGAATCTGGAAAAATGACTATTGAAAGCTCGTTAGAATTCTTTTCGTCGGATGCAAAGATTACGGGTTCAAAAAATCAAAAACTATATGACGAATATCGAAAAATAGCCACACAATTTGTAGACCAAAATATGGATTTGATTCAAGGAAAGTTGAATGCCTATCAATCTAAAAATACTTCAGAAATAAACAAAATCGAACTAAAACAAAATGCGATTTTAAAACGAAAATATTTATACACAACAAATTTTGCAGTTAACAACGCCAATTATGAAATTGCACCTTACGTTGCATTAGCTGAAATTTCAGATATTAATATTAAATATCTTGATACTATTAAAAAATGTATGACGCCAAAAATTGCAAAATCAATTTACGGTAAAAAATTAATCGATTTAATTGCCGAACGAAAAAAATCTGAATAGAAATCAAAAAAAACAGCTACAATTGTAGCTGTTTTTTTTTAAATAAATTCAAAGTAATTAATGACAATTTGGATCTAAATGTTTTCTTAAACGGGTTGGGGAGGTTTTATTACCTGAGCAATCAGGAATTCCATTAGGTTCAATTACAGTAGCGTTAAATGGATAGTATAAACTTGAACCAATACCAATATCTAAACCAGTCTTTTTTGTCTCAAATTTAGTAGAATAATTATCGCCATCATCATCAATATCATACATATTCCAAACTCCATCACCATCTGTATCGTATCCCAAGGGATTTGATGTCCAATTATTAAGCGGATTAGTTCCCATAAATCGTTCGTCTTTCGATAAAATGCCATCACCATCTTGATCACGATAACGAACATTGTATAATTTAAAAGTGAAAATTAAAGGTGAATATTGTGAAATTATACCTGTTGAATTAGCATAATAACCCAAACCCGAAGGTAAAAACATTATACCAGCGCCGAAACCAGCAAAATTTGTTTGGTTAGGACCTCCTGATGTTAATGTACCTGTTTTAAAATTTGGAAAAATATGTCTCCAACCCGAAATTACATCAGTTAACGGAATCCAAATTGGATTTTGTCTTGAATCAAATTGATAAGCATAATCATCTGTACTTCCAGAACTAGAAGAAGATGTCTCAGCATCTAATAATCTACCTCTGTACGAAACAAAAATAGAATCGGCCTGTGTGGGTCTATTTACTGTTCCTTGGGCAAATTTGATATATTTTACATGGTAATTAACTCCATCTTGAACAACTAAAGTGTCTAATAAAGGAAACGCAGTTTGTCGATAAATACAGTCTGCAGCATCTTGAGTAGTTGTTGAAAAAGTAACATTAAAATTAGAATCATTAGTAAATTTGTGATTTCTTAAAAAAGTTTCAATTGCCACTTTATCATCAGCATATTGAGCTGCATAATCACGAATAACAAAGGGTGTGGGAGTGCTTTCACTTTTAGAACAAGAAAAAAGTGTTGTTATTAAAACTAAAATAAAAATTATTCTAAAAAACTTAATCATAATGTGTAATTTTGGTGCGAAGATACTAAATTGATTTATTTAGCCTTGCAATTTAACGTTGAATTTAGAAAAAAAATGAGAGTTGATAAATATTTGTGGTGTGTACGGTATTACAAAACCAGAAATATGGTTACCGAAGCCTGTAAAAAAAACCATATTACTGTTAACGGACAAGTGGCAAAAGCATCGCGTGAGGTTTTTCCGAGTGATAAAGTTACCTTTCGTAAAGACCAAATTGTGCATATAATTGCCGTTTTAGACATTCCCGAAAGTCGAGTTGGTGCTAAATTAGTTGATATTTATCGAAAAGATGAAACACCAGCAGAATCATTTGCCCATTTAGAACTATTAAAATTATCAAAAGAGCACTATCGAAAAAACGGAACAGGTCGACCTACTAAAAAAGACCGTCGGGATATTGATGGCATTTTAATTGATGACTCAGAGGAAAATGTAGATTAAATTTAAATTTTGCCCAATGATAAAAAATATTATATTAAATCATCAAGAAATTGAACATAAAATTAAACGAATTTCATATCAAATTTATGAAACTTTTGTTGACGAAAAAACTATAGTAATTGCAGGAATTACAAAAAATGGTTATGTTTTTGCGGAAAAAATTGCCGAAGTACTAAAACAAATTTCTACAATTGAAATACTATTGTGCGAAGTATTTGTTGATAAACAACATCCAAATACAGCTGTTAAAACCTCTATTTCGACAGAGTTATATCAAAATAAAGGCGTAGTTTTAGTTGATGATGTTTTGAATTCAGGAACAACTTTAATTTATGGTGTAAAGCATTTTTTAGAGATTCCAATAAAAAAATTAAAAACAGCAGTTTTAGTCGATAGAAATCATAAAAAGTATCCAGTAAAAGTTGATTTTAAAGGCATTTCTCTATCAACTTCGTTACTTGAGCACGTTAATGTTGTTTTTGAGAACAACAACAATCATGCTTTATTAAGTTAAAAATTGCTGTATTTCCACTACTATTTCATCAATATTTTTACCGTCAATACTAATTTTAAATTTTGCTTGATTGTAATAATAACTTCGTTCAAACAAATGTTTGGCAATAAATTCTTGTAATTCGACATCATTTAAATCAGATAATAATGGGCGATGCTGTTTTTCTTTATATAAACGATTGTACAAAGTGTCAATCGAAGCCTTTAAATAAATCGAAATACAATTATCGTGATTTAATAATTCGTGATTGTTAAAATAACAAGGTGTGCCACCACCAGCACTTATTATAATATCTGCGTTATCTAAAATCAATTCACTCAAAATTTGATGTTCTAATTTTCTAAAAAACAATTCTCCTTTTTTAGAAAAAATTTCTTTTACTGATAAATTTTGACTTTTTTCAATTAAAATATCCAATTCAACAAACGGAATTTTTATTTTTTCGGATAGTATTTTAGCAATAACCGACTTTCCCGAACCCATATACCCTATCAAAATTACTTTCATACTTTAAATAAACCCTTACAAATAAGGCGATTAACATATATTACAAAAAAAAGACAAATTTAAAACAAAATTGCTTTGAAAAATAAATAATATCTCCTTATATTTGCACCCGCATTAAAGAAATAAAAAAGACTCGATAGCTCAGTTGGTAGAGCACATCACTTTTAATGATGGGGTCCTGGGTTCGAGCCCCAGTCGGGTCACTTTTTTTACTTTATTTGCACAAAGACTCGATAGCTCAGTTGGTAGAGCACATCACTTTTAATGATGGGGTCCTGGGTTCGAGCCCCAGTCGGGTCACAAAAAAAGTTAAGTGTAATGCTTAACTTTTTTAGTTTTAGGCCAAGTGGAGAAACGGTAGACTCGCCATCTTGAGGGGGTGGTGCTCGTAAGGGCGTGAGGGTTCAAATCCCTTTTTGGTCACATAAAAAAGCAAATCGTAATGATTTGCTTTTTTATTTTATAAAATTTGCTATTTATTGAAATTAAGTTTGTACTTTTGTTTAACAAAATCAGCGAAACGATGAACAATGTTAAAAATAATTTTAGTATTAAAGATCTTGAAAATCTTTCAGGTATAAAAGCGCATACGATACGTATTTGGGAAAAAAGATATAATGTTTTAGAACCCATGCGTACCGATACTAATATACGTTTTTATGATTTATCGTGTTTGCAAAAATTACTTAACATTACCTTACTGCACGAATACGGCTACAAGATATCTAAAATATCCAAAATGCCAGTGGAGAAAATTCCTGCTTTAGTTAAAGAAATCATATCGGCCAAAAGTGCTAAAAATCACGCTATAAGTTCTTTTAAAATGGCAATGATTAATTTTGATCAAACATTATTTACTAAAACTTACGACACTTTATTATCTGAAAAATCATTTCGCGATGTTTTTTATGAAGTTTTTATACCCTTAATGAATGAAGTTGGCTTTTTATGGCAAACAGATACAATAACTCCAGCTCACGAGCACTTTTTAAGTTATTTAATAAAACAGAAGCTTTTAATTAATACCGATAAATTACAGTTAATTGAACCTACTAAAACTGACAAAGTATTTGTATTATTTTTACCATTGAATGAAATACATGAATTAGGATTAATGTATTTAAACTATGAAATAATATTGAGTGGTTACAAAACGATTTATTTAGGCGAAAGTGTTCCTACTGAAAATTTAAAAGATATTAAAAAATACTTCGATAATATTGTTTATGTTTGTTATCCAACCGTTGAGCCAAACAGTTCCGAAATAAACCAATATATCAAACAAATTGAAAAAGAAGTTTTAGACGAAACCTCTTCACTTTGGGTTTTAGGCAAAATGACTGAATTTACCGAACAAAAAAACTTTTCTAACAACGTTAAAATATTTAACTCAATTGCAAGTTTAGTTACTACTTTATAAATTGTTTAAACCTATTTTTAAAAAGTAAATGCTATTTTTGTAAATTATTATGAAAAAAAATATTGCAATTATTGGTTCTGGGTTTTCAGCTCTTTCAGCAGCTTGTTATTTGGCAAAATCAGGAAATAACGTTACGATTTACGAAAAAAATAAAACCGTGGGTGGCCGTGCACGTCAGTTAATTCGTGATGGATTCACTTTTGATATTGGACCTTCTTGGTATTGGATGCCCGATGTTTTTGAAAAATTTTTTAGTGATTTTAACAAAAAACCATCGGATTATTATGAACTCACTAAGTTAACACCAGCTTATCAAGTTTTTTTTGGTGTAGATGATTTTGTAGCAATTGCAGACAATTTGCCAGAAATCGTAAAAACATTCGAATCAATTGAAGAAGGTAGTGGTGCAAAGTTGGAATCTTTTATGAAAGAAGCACAATCCAACTACAATATTGCCATTAAAGATTTGGTGTATCGACCAGGAGAATCACCTTTAGAATTGATAACATTTGAAACGGCCACTAGAGTAAACCAGTTTTTTTCAAACATTAGTAAAGATGTTCGTAAAAAATTCAAGAATAAAAAATTAGTACAAATACTAGAATTTCCAGTTTTATTTTTAGGCGCAAAACCTTCCGATACGCCATCATTTTATAGTTTTATGAACTATGCCGATTTTGGTTTAGGCACTTGGCAACCCAAAGGCGGAATGTATTCTGTAATCTTAGGAATGAAAAAATTAGCTGAAGAATTAGGAGTTCAAATTGAAGTAGAGTCACCAATTGAAAAAATAATAGTAGAACATAAAAAGGCAGCAGCTATTCAGATAAAAGGCAAACGAATTGATGCAGACGTTGTTTTATCTGGAGCGGACTATCATCATTCGGAAACTTTACTAGATTTAGAATACCGTCAATACTCAGAAAAATATTGGGACAAGAAAATTTTTGCTCCTTCGTCCCTGCTCTTTTATGTGGGCTTTGATAAAAAGTTAAAAAATGTAGCGCATCATAATTTATTCTTTGATGTAGATTTTGATGCTCACGCCGCTGAAATTTATGACAATCCAAAATGGCCCAAAGAACCTTTGTTTTATGCTAATTTTACATCAGTAACTAGCCAAGGTTTAGCGCCTGAAGGCTGTGAAAATGGTTTCTTTTTAATACCTATTGCACCTGGAATAGAAGATACACAAGAATTACGTGATACTTATTTTGAAAAAATAATTACTCGTTTTGAAAAAATAACACAACAAGATGTAAGAAAAAATGTTATTTTTACAGAGTCGTTTTGTGTAAATGATTTTATATCCGAATACAATTCGTACAAAGGGAATGCCTATGGGATGGCGAATACAATATTACAAACTGCATTTTTACGACCAAAATTAAAGAGTAAAAAAGTAGCAAACTTATATTTTACAGGTCAATTAACGGTTCCAGGGCCTGGTGTTCCACCCTCATTAATTTCAGGAAAATTAGTTGCTGATTTAATTGAAAAATACAATACATAAATTTTGCTTACCTTATTATGAAGTCAATTTTTGATAAAGTTTCCTTTGATTGCAGTAGAAATGTAACCAAATCATACAGTACCTCTTTTTCGGCGGCTGTGAAAATGTTAGCACCTTCAATTCGTCAAGATATTTATAATATTTATGGCTTTGTTCGCTTTGCCGATGAAATTGTGGATACTTTTCACGATTATAATAAAGAAGAACTTTTTGAATTATTTGAAAAAGACTTAGCCTCAAGTTTAGTAAATAAAATAAGTTTAAACCCTATTTTGAATTCTTTTCAGTTTACGGTTAACCAATATAATATTCCCAACGATTTAATTGCTGCTTTTATGAAAAGTATGAAATTAGATTTATCAAAAAAAGACTATCATACTGAAGATGAATATAAAGAATACATCTATGGTTCGGCAGATGTTGTAGGATTAATGTGCTTGAAGGTTTTTGTAAACGGAGATATAAAACGTTATGATGAATTAAAAGATTCAGCAATGAGATTGGGTTCGGCATTTCAAAAAGTGAATTTTTTGCGCGATTTAAAAGCTGACTTCGATGATCTAAGTAGAACCTATTTTCCGAATACCGATTTAACCAAGTTGGATGAAAAATCAAAACAACAAATTATTAATGAAATTGAAGAAGATTTTAAAGCAGGTTACGAAGGAATAAAAAAATTACCTATAGAAGCAAAATTTGGAGTTTATACTGCTTATTCATTTTATAAAAAGTTGCTTTCAAAATTAAAGAGTACACCATCGGCCGAAATAAAAAATACTCGTATTCGAGTTCCTGATTATCAAAAATACAGTTTGTTTGCCAAGTGTTATGTGTCTTACAAGTTTAAGTTGGTTTAAAAAGTTTAAGATTGTTTAAAAATTTAAGATTGTTTAAAAGTTTAAGTTGTTTAAAAGTTTAAGTTGTTTAAAAGTTTGAAATTTGAAATTTGAATTTTATTGTTTATTATTTGATTTAAAAAAAAAGTTATGTGGATTCATATTTTAGTTTTCGTTTTAACGTTTTGCATAATGGAATTTATGGCTTGGTTTACTCATAAGTACGTTATGCACGGTTTTTTGTGGAATTTGCATGCCGATCACCACGAAAAAGATCACGATTCGTGGTTCGAACGCAATGATGCTTTTTTTATTTTTTATGCCGCCGTAAGCATTGGATGCTTTTTACTTTGGCAAAAAGGAATTTTAGAAATTGGAATTTCAATTGGATTAGGCATTTTTGCATATGGACTGTCTTATTTTATTGTGCACGATATTTTTATACATCAACGATTTAAAATGTTTCGTAATGCCAATAATATTTACGCCAAAGGAGTTCGTAGAGCGCACAAGATGCATCACAAACACCGTGGTAAAGGAGATGGTGAATGTTTCGGGATGTTATTTGTTCCATTCAAATACTTTAAAAAATAAATTTATTAATACAAAAAGTCCCGAGATGAAACGGGACTTTTTGTATTTAAATAAATAAAAAAATCTTTTTCAAAGTATCTTGTAAATTTATGATAAGAAAATATCAAAATGTATTTGCCTTTTACAAAACAACATTGCCAGTAAACTTGACTTTATCATTATGTGCCTTATTGTTAGCCCATTTTGAGGGTTTCGTTTTAGTTTTTATGACACTTGGTTTTATATTTAGCCTTTTGATAAAGGAAGTTAATAACAAAACAGATTATCTTTTTTATTACAATAATAAGGTAACTAAATTTGAACTTTGGTTTTTCAGTCTTATTATAAATTTGGTTATTGTTTTTTTATTAAAATTGATAACTTATTTATTTTGAAAATTAACACTATAGAAATTGATAGCATTCAGAAAAAGTATGAGCATAAAACCATTCTTTCAGATGTTTATTTAAAATTTAGTACAGGTGAAATAGTTGGTTTGTTGGGTAGAAATGGTTCTGGAAAATCGACACTTTTAAAAATAATTTTTGGTGTTGAACCTGCCGATTTCAAATTTATTCGAATTAATGGGGTTTTAAAAAGTAAAACTTCCGATTTATTAAAAGACATTAGTTATTTAGATCAAAATCATTTTATTCCAAAACAATTCTCAGTAAAAAAAGTTATTTCACTATCTATAAATAAAAATGAAATTGCCAATTTTTATGATGATGCGATGATTCAACAAATAAAAGATTCATTTATTCAAGAACTTTCTGGTGGTGAACTTCGGTATTTAGAAATAAAAATTGTTTTATATAATGATTCAAAATTTGTTTTTTTAGATGAGCCTTACAATGGACTTTCTCCAATAATGGTAACTAAAATTAATGAAATTGTCACTAAAAACGCGACTAAAAAAGGTATTTTAATTACTGACCATAATTACAATGAAATAATAAAAATTTCAACAAAAATTATACTTATAAAAGAAGGAAAAACATATCCTATAAATGATTTAAAAGAACTTACCGATAAAGGATATTTAACCGCAAACTAATAATTTATGAAATATATAATTCTAATTGTAGCATTTTTAATGCTACCTATGATTTCTAATGCTCAATCGGATTTTCAAAATTTACTTAAAAGTGGTGAAATTTTAGTTAATGGATTGAGTTTTATAAAAGGAAATAAAACGAAAACAGATGCAAAAACAATTGAAACTTTTTGTGTTAAAAATAAATTGTCCGATAAAATTACCTTTAAATTAGTGGGTAAAGATATTGATGGAGCCGATGTTACTAAGGAATTAGTGATTCAAAAAGAAGGAAGAGAGTGTGTTTTTAATTTACCAAAAGGTGTTTGGGCTTACGAAATTGATTTGGCTAATAAAGATGTTTACAAAAAAGGTGAATATAAAATTGATGATGAGCTTGTAATAACTGTTAAAGATTAATTGCAAAAAGTCCCGAGATGAAGCGGGACTTTTTTTATAAATGTGTGTTTTTTTTTTTTTTTCTAAAAGTTCTATTAGCTTATCCATTCTACTAAACAGACTGTCTATAACGTGAGTTGGTGTTTTAATTATTATTTCAAAACCAGCTACATTATTTGCTGCATTCTCTGTGTTAGTTTGATTAATATTAATTTGTTTTTCTTCCAACAAATAGTCATAAGGTACTTCTAAAACTTCAGCTATTTTTTTTATATGCTTGTGTTTTATGCTATTACCTTGTTCCCATTTACCTATGGTTACTTGGCTTACGCCGACAAGCTCAGCCAATTCTTCCTGAGACAATTTTTATTTACCCTTAAATTATGCAATTTTGTGCCTGTTATCATAATGTTTTTTGTTTCAACGAATATATGAAAAGTTTTAAAACTTATACGTTTTCTTTTAAATTTTAGAGTTTTTAGTTTAGGTTATTAATTCTTATTATGACAAATTTGTGAAGCAAAATATCTCGAGAAACCTTTGTAAAACAAATTAATTTATTAAATTTAAAAATTATTAAAAATGAAAAAAATAGTATTAGCAGTAATTGCTATTGTAGCATTTAGTTTTGTTGGAAATGCTCAAAGTTTAAGAGCAGACTTTTTAAAAGGAAAAACTCAAGATGAAGTAGTTAGTAGTTATGGTAAATTATCTTTAAAAGAACAAGATAATTTGTGGTTAGAAAAAATCAATCAATTGTTGTCTCAAAAAATGCCAAATGAACAGTTAACATTAATTAAAACATGGCAAAAATCAATTATAAATCACGATTATAATGGACTAAAAAGTGTAGCAATTAATTTGGCGAAAATAACACCTGAATATGATTTCTTAAAAATGGTTGAATCATTATCTGATTATAATTATACTGGCAAATTTATAGGTACTACAAATGTTTCTGTAAACATTATCAAAGATTTAGAAAATATGCCAACAAGTTCAACAACTCCAACAATTGACCCTAATGGAAGAGCAGCTTGTACTTGTCACTGGTGTGGCGGATTAGGAACCCCTGGAACAAATTGCAAACCAACTGGAAGCGGCTGTGGATTTATGTGGCTTTATGCTTGTGATCATTGTATGGCTTGTTAATTATATAATATAAAAGGAAAACACGGGAAGATTTTAATAAACTTCTCGTGTTTTAAAATAAAAAAAAATGATAAAGTTAGTAGATTTTTTTAGTGGTATATCGTTAATTGTGATATATATTTTGTTTGGGATAATTTTTGATGGAAATCACGTAATGATGATGCCTTTCACATTAGTTTCTACTTTTGTTATTACCTTTTTTTATTTAAAAAAAAAGAAATCAAATAGATTAGTTTGGGCATTTTTTCCTATCATCCCCTTTTTCTTGTTACTTTTTGTTAGCGGTATTATCGAAGGCATGTTTTCAAGAAGTATATTGTATCTAATTTTATTACCAATAAGTTCTTTATTATCATATAGATTTTATTCAAAAAAAGAATTTATTTTAATTCCATTTTCAATTATACTTTTTTTTAGCATTAGTTTTTGGTGTTTAAATACAGTTTTCACATTACTAGAAAACTTCAATGCTGAAAAAAACATTAATTTTCCAATTGTTAATTTTGTAAATGATAAAAGAGAAAAAATTAATTTTAGTAAAAATAAAATTATTGTTTTAGATTTTTGGTCTACAACTTGTGGCATTTGTTTTGAAAAATTCCCTGACTTTGAAAGAACATATAATTCATATAAAGAGAATAAAAATGTTGAGTTTTATGTCGTAAATGTTCCTATTGATAGAAGAGATAAATTTGAAAACACTATAAAAATATTGGATAGTATAGGTTATAAATTCCCAAAAATTTATGCTACTTCGTCGGTCGAGATTGAAGAAAAATTAAAAGTAAATACATTTCCACATTTAATTATTATTAAAAATGGAAGAATTAGATATGATGGAATGTTTGAAACTAAAAGTAAAACCTTGATTTTTAGTATTGAATCAGAAATTGAAAAGCTATTGAAAGAGTAATTTATGAAAAATATAATATTAATATCAGTATTTTTAATGTTGCCAGTTGTTTCTCGAGCTCAATCTGATTTTCAAAATTTACTTAAAAGTGGTGAAATTTTAGTTAATGGATTGAGTTTTATAAAAGGAAATAAAACAAAAACAGATGCAAAAACAATTGAAACTTTTTGTGTTAAAAATAAACTGTCCGATAAAATCACCTTTAAATTAGTGGGTAAAGATATTGATGGAGCCGATGTTACTAAGGAATTAGTGATTCAAAAAGAAGGAAGAGAGTGTATTTTTAATTTACCAAAAGGTGTTTGGGCTTACGAAATTGATTTGGCTAATAAAGATGTTTACAAAAAAGGTGAATATAAAATTGATGATGAGCTTGTAATAAATGTTAAAGATTAATTGCAAAAAGTCCCGAGATGAAGCGGGACTTTTTTTATATAACTAACCTCAAAATTGTTATTTCATTATATCTTTTAAAACCTTTAATTGATCAGTATTAATATTTGAATTCTTTAAAATTGACACTAAACTTAAGGCATTTTCGGGCTTCATATTGTTACCTAAAACACGAACAACTCCAAATCCAGTATCGTCTTTATTGCCAAATACAACAAATTCTTTGATATTATCATCGGTTCCAACATAACTTACTGAAACACCTTGAGCACCCATTCCAAATTTCATTAATTGATGATAATTGGCAGTGTCTTTTAAAATTGTTCTAACTTTTTCTTTTTCAATTTGATATTCATTTTTATTTTTTGAATCGATTTTAAAAGCTAGAACATTAATTTTTTCAAAAGAATCAATCGTTGTTTTTTCTTCTGCAGATAATTTTGTCTTGTCAACATTTAAAATACTTGGAGAAATATCAAAAGTGGTAAAACTTGTCTTTTCTTGATTATCAACAAAATAGGTTTGTAAATTGGGTTTATTATTGCAACTTACAAGTAATAAACTTAAACCAACGGCTAGATAAATTATAAATTTTGTCATTTTTTTATTTTTTGTTACTTTTTAAAAAAAAACGCATCGAAATGCTTCTCAAAGTATGATTACAATTATTTTTTTGCCGCTTTTTTCAAATCGCTTCCACCTGGCAAGTTCATTTTATCTGTTAAAACAGATAATTCATCCAAATCAAAGTTTCCTGTTAACGACATTAATACTGATTTTTCTTTTCCTGAACCTTCAATAAACATCATTAATTCTTTAATTTGCGATTCAGTAGCTCCCGATTTAACGAAAATTTTCACGTTTTTCCCTTTTTCAGAAATTTTCATTAATTCTTCTAACCCTTGTGATTTTACAAATTTATCGGCGGTTGCTTTCATCTCATCCGATTTTTTATCACTATCGGTCATAAAAACTTTTAAATTGTCTAGCTTTTTAACCAAGTTCATAAATTGCTGGCTTTCTTTATCTTTAGTGTCAATTTTACTCATCAAAGAGAACATTTTTTTGTTTACAATAATTGTGGTAATGTCGTCTTGATTATCGAATTTATCGAAAACCGATTGTCCATAAAAACTGTTTGATACTAAAGTAACCAATACAATTGCGATTATTTTTTTTAAATTTTTCATTTTATTTATTTTTTAAATTGTGATTTTTTTATCTGTTCGCCGCGGCGAATCAGATTTTTTTTATTTTTAATTGATTATTTGAAACTCTTACTTAAATATTTTCTCTTTCGAGTTTTGATAGGCCGATAAATAATTCACACTTTCAATTCCTGTATTAACATGAGTTGATAACATAGCTAAAGCTTTTTGAGTTTCTTTTAAAGCAATTTCAGGATTGTCATAACTGCCCAGTTCTCCTGAAATTTTTACAGTTTCTTTGTTTAAAATAATAAAAGTGGCAACTCCAAACAAAAGGGTTACAGTGGCAGCAATTGATAACCATTTAACGGTACGTTTTTTAGTTTGTAAAGGCACATTTGCTGTAAATTGTTCGTTTTTTGCTTGCTTAAAATATTCAAAAACAGGTTGGTATTGCTGTAAATGCTGCGCAACATTTGGTGATGAAAAGTAATCGCGAAGTACTTGTTCATCGGCACTACTGGTTTCTGCCTCAAAGTATTTTTCTATTAAATATTCTATTTTACTTAATTCCATAATTGTGTGTTTTTGTCATAAATTCTCTAATCGTTTTTCGGGCTCTAGACAATGCTACTCGAATTGCTGTTTCATTCATTTCTAAAATTTTGGCAATTTCTTCAAACTCATATTGCTCTATATCACGCATTTGAATAATTAAACGTTGTTGTTCGGGTAAAGTATTAATTATTTTTTCTACCCAACTTAAACTGTCAACATCTTCTAATTTTTGTTGTAAATTGGCTTCATTATTTGAATAATTAGAATGAACTAAAGTCATATTTGTGGCTCTTTTCGACTTTAACTGATCCAAACAAAAATTTTTTGTCATCGTCATTGCTAAAGCTTCAACACTGTTATACTGCTTTAAACTTTCATTTTTTACCCACAATTTTACTAGAACCTCTTGTGTTGCATCTTCTGCCTCTTCAACACTAACAAGTAATCGTTTTGCCAATCGAAAGAGCTTGTCTTTGAAAGGTGAAACCATTTTAATAAACTCGTTTTGATTCATATGATTGATGCTTATAAAGTAAAGACGAAGTAACTTAAATTTTGTTACATAGAATAAAAAAAATGTTTTAAATTTGAATATTATATAAAAATTACAATGAAAAACACTTTAAAATTAGTCGCCATTTTTATACCATTTATATTATTTACAATTAGTTGCAGTAAAAATGATGATTTAAGTATTCCTGCCGAGTTACAAGTTAACGATTTTGTTTGGAAAGGTTTGAATCAATTTTATTTGTGGCAACCAGATGCTCCTAACTTGCGCGACGATCGTTTTGGCAATCAAGGTGATTTGAATACCTTTTTAAAAACGTATAACGATCCTACCAATTTATTCAACGCATTGCGAATTGATCCAAACATTGACCGTTTTAGTGTTATTTTTTCAGATTATAATACATTAGAAGGCATTTTATCTGGTACTACAAAAAACAATGGTGTTGATTATGGATTAAAATACAAAACTAGCAATTCAACAGATATTTTTGGTTGGGTAAAATACATTATACCAAATAGCGATGCATCAACAAAAAATATTCAACGAGGCAAAATTTTTTATGCCATAAATGGAACACCGTTAACAGCTTCAAATTATAAATCATTATTGGCAAATGATACTTATATTATGAATTTTGCCGATTTTGACAATGGTAATATTACCCCAAACGGACAATCGGTTATGTTAACAAAAACTACATTATCAGAAAATCCGGTTTTGATAAATACAGTAATTAATCAAGGTGCAAAACGAATTGGTTATTTGGTTTACAATGGTTTTTATCCCAATTTTGAATCGCAACTTAATACTGCCTTTGCCAATTTAAAAGCACAAAATGCAACCCATTTAATTTTAGATTTACGATACAATTCTGGAGGTTCAATTGCAACAGCTAGCCGATTGGCAAGTATGATTACAGGACAATTTAATGGACAAATTTTTGCGAGACAACAGTGGAATCCAAAAATGCAAGTCTATTGGAGTAATAACAATGCAAGTCAATTTGATACCCGATTTACAACAACTTTAAGCGATGGAACAGGAATTAATAGTTTGAATTTATCAAAAGTAATTGTTTTAACTACCAAAAGTACTGCATCGGCAAGTGAATTGGTCATCAATGGATTGAAACCTTATGTACAAGTAATTCAAATTGGTGATGTAACTGTAGGGAAAAATGTAGGTTCAATTACGGTTTACGATTCTCCAAATTTTGGAAGTGCAGGACGAAATCCAAATCATAAATATGCTATGCAACCGATTGTTTTAAAAACCGTAAACGCCAGTGGCTTTGGCGATTATCAAACAGGATTAGTACCTACAACATTACAAGTTGAAGATTTGGGTAATTTAGGAATTCTTGGTGATGTTACTGAACCTTTGTTGCAAACCGCTTTAAATTATATTCAAGCTAATGGTAGAATGCAACCGCATCAACCCGAACATATCTTTGAACAATGTAAAGATGCTAAAGATTTGGAACCTCTTCAAAATGAAATGTACCTGGAGTTGAAATAATAATTTTAGATTTTTAGATTGACGAATTTTGATTTCTGATTTGGATGGATTTAAAAAATACTTAAATAAAAATCCCTTTCAAAATTAGACTGCCCCCAAAAAGTTAGACACTATTTGGGGGTATTTTTATGGAAAGAAAAGTCAAGTATGATTATGCATTTAAGCTTGAATGCGTAAAATTAGTATTAGAGAAGCATTATTCTTGCAACTATGCTTCAATAGAAAAAGGTGTAGAACGATCAAACCTTCGTAAATGGATTGGCTTTTATAAGCAATACGGAGCCATTGGTTTGTTGCCAAGAAAGAATCAAAGTTATTCGTTAGATT
>JBBRCJ010000005.1:0-77126 GCA_038204955.1 Flavobacteriales bacterium | reverse complement strand
AATGAACATTTTAGAAAAAATAATAATCGACAAAAAAAGAGAAGTAATTCTCAAAAAAAGCATTATTCCAATTTTACAGCTCGAAAAATCGGTGCTTTTTGATCGCAAAACAGTTTCATTAAGCGAAAGTTTAAAAAACAGCAACTCAGGAATTATTGCAGAACACAAACGACGATCTCCTTCAAAAACAGAAATAAACTACGGTTTTACAGTTGAGGAAGTGGTAACAGGATATGAAAATGCTGGTGTTTGCGGAATTTCGGTTTTAACCGACGGAAAATATTTTGGGGGTTCTTTAGACGATTTACTTTTAGCAAGAGCATCAGTAAAAATTTCACTAATTAGAAAAGAATTCATCATTGACGAATATCAAATACTAGAAGCGAAAGCCTTTGGGGCAGATGTTATATTATTAATTGCTGCAGTTTTAACGCGTCAAGAGATTCAAAATTTATCACTATTTGCTCAAAAATTGGGATTAGAAGTTTTATTAGAAGTTCACAATCAAGAAGAACTTGAAAAAGCAATTATGCCAAGCCTAAACATGGTTGGTGTAAATAATAGAAACCTAAAAACGTTTGAAGTAAGTTTGGATTTTAGCAAACAATTAGCATCATTAATTCCGAATGAATTTGTAAAGGTTTCTGAAAGTGGCATTAGTGCAATAGAAGCCATTAAAGAACTGCAACCGTTTGGCTATCAAGGCTTTTTAATTGGTGAAAATTTTATGAAAACCGAAAATGCAGGTGAAAGTGCTAAAAAATTTATTAATCAATTAAATTAAACCTGCGTGACTTCGTGGCAAACATAAAAAAACTATGAAACTGAAAATCTGCGGAATGAAACACCCCGAAAATATACTGGAAGTAAGCCAATTACTGCCCGATTATTTAGGATTTATATTTTATGAAAAATCATTAAGAAATTTTGAAGGCGAAATTCCTGAAATTCCAAATTCAATAAAAAAAGTTGGCGTTTTTGTAAATGAAACTGAAGATACAATTATTTCAAAAATAAAAAAATACAATTTAGATTTGGTTCAATTACACGGAAACGAATCTCCTGAATTTTGTAGAAATTTGAAATTCCAAAATATCGAACTAATTAAAGTTTTTTCAGTCGATGACAATTTTGATATTAATGTTTTAGAAAAATATGAAATTGTTTGCGACTATTTCCTTTTTGATACCAAAGGAAAATTACATGGCGGAAACGGATATACTTTTAATTGGGATATATTAAAAAATTACAAATCTAAAAAACCAATTTTTCTTAGTGGAGGCATTGGATTAGAAGAAATTGAAAAAATAAAAAAACTCAACTTACCACTATTTGCAATTGATGTAAACAGTAAATTTGAAATAGAACCTGGGTTGAAAAATGTTAACTTGTGTAACGATGCCTTGCAATGCATCACTACAGATAAATAAATATAAAAAATGAACTACAACGTCAACGAAAACGGTTACTACGGACAATTCGGAGGAGCCTACATTCCCGAAATGCTTTACCCAAACATTGAGCATTTACGCCAAAATTATTTAAAAATTACAGCCGAACCCACCTTTAAAAAAGAGTTTGATGCTTTACTAAAAGATTTTGTAGGTCGCCCTACCCCACTTTATTTTGCCGAGAGATTGTCAAAAGAGTACAATACCAAAGTGTATTTAAAACGAGAAGATTTATGTCACACAGGCGCACACAAAGTCAATAACACAATTGGTCAAATTTTAGTTGCCAAAAAACTAGGAAAAAAACGTATCATTGCCGAAACAGGCGCAGGTCAACATGGTGTAGCAACTGCAACGGTAGCCGCATTGATGGGCTTAGAATGCGTAATTTATATGGGTGAAGTCGATATAAAACGCCAAGCCCCCAACGTTGCCCGAATGAAAATGCTTGGAGCCGAAGTACGACCAGCAACATCGGGTTCAAAAACTTTAAAAGATGCCACCAATGAAGCAATGCGTGATTGGATTAACAATCCCGTTGATACTTATTATATAATAGGTTCCGTAGTTGGTCCACACCCTTATCCGGATATGGTAGCTCGTTTTCAAGCCGTAATTTCAGAAGAAATCAAATGGCAATTACTAGAAAAAGAAGGAAAAGAAAATCCCGATTACGTAATTGCTTGTGTTGGTGGAGGTAGTAATGCTGCTGGAACCTTTTATCACTTTTTACATCAAGAAGAAGTCAATATTATTGCCGTTGAAGCCGCTGGAAAAGGCATTTATACCGGTGAAAGTGCTGCTACATCTGCACTCGGAAAAGTAGGAATTATACACGGTAGCAAAACCCTTTTAATGCAATCACCCGACGGACAAATTACTGAACCCTACTCTATTTCAGCAGGATTAGATTATCCGGGAGTTGGACCAATGCACGCCAATTTATTCGAAACCAAACGAGCAAAATTTATAGCCATTACTGATGAAGATGCTATGAATTGGGGCATAAAATTATCAAAAACCGAAGGCATAATTCCAGCTATTGAAACCGCTCATGCCTTTGCAGTTCTTGACGAAATGACGTTTAAACCAAATGATATTGTAGTAATTAACCTCTCTGGGCGGGGCGATAAAGATTTGAATACATATATTGATTATTTCAATCTTTAAATGGGCGCTACCCAAAAAGGGTCGGGCTTTACGTTCCCGCTTTTTTTTATATTGTCCCAAAAAACAATATAAAAAAAGAGCTTCACTGCAATCCCTAGCGCAACATCAAGTTAGCGGTCCTTCAAGTTTTTTTTTTAAAACCTTGAAGGTCTAATTTAAATAATAGCTACAGGTTTTTAAAATCTAGTAAATAAAAAAGTTTAAAAAAAACCAGCACGTTAAAATTGTAAATCATTATGAACAGAATTATATCTAAATTACAAGAACCAAAAAAAATCCTATCTATCTATTTTTCAGCAGGATTTCCAGCCCTAAATGATACTATAAAAATTATTCAGGATTTAGAAAATAACGGAGTCGATTTAATTGAAATTGGTTTGCCATTTTCAGATCCATTAGCCGATGGACCAACAATTCAAGCAAGTTCAACAACGGCTCTCGAAAACGGAATGACCACAAAATTGCTTTTTGAACAACTTTCTACCATCCGCCAAAGCGTAAAAATACCATTAATAATAATGGGCTACTTTAACCCTATTTATCAATTTGGAGTAGAAAATTTTTTGAAAAAATGTCAAGAAATTGGAATTGATGGATTAATTATTCCCGATTTGCCTGCCAATGTGTACGCTAACGAATATAAAGAATTGTTTGAAAAGTATACTATTCTCAATATTTTCTTAATCACTCCACAAACTCCAGACGAACGCATTAAATACATTGATAGCGTTTCAAGCGGATTTATTTATATGGTTTCATCGGCAGCAGTAACAGGCGGATCAAACGATTTTGGCGAAGAACAAGAAAAATATTTTAAGCGTATAAATGATCTAAATCTTAAAAATCAACAAATAGTTGGCTTTGGAATAAACAATAAAACTACCTTTGAGCAAGCAACAAAATATGCAAAAGGAGCAATTATTGGTTCCGCATTTATTAAAAATTTATCTCAAAACGGACTTGATTCTATAGAAAAATTTGTTGCAGAGTTTAAATAATTAAATCGCAATTTTTATTTTAAAGCATTTTTAATACAAGAATTTTATTAAAGTTAAATTGTAGAAAGCCACAAAATGATTAAGTACAGTTTTATCAAAATCTTGTACATTATCAAATTTGTGGCTTTTTTAAATATCAATCAAAACAATTTGTTAAAAAAAAGTTAATTAATATTTAAACAAACGTTTAATTTAAACAATTGTTTAAATTTGCTCAAAATTTAATATAAATGGAATTAAACGAGAAACAAATTGAAATTCTTTCGGTAGCTGAAAAGCTATTTGCCGAGAAGGGCTTTGATGGCACGTCGGTTCGTGATATTTCAACAATTGCAGATATAAATGTAGCCATGATATCGTATTATTTTGGTTCTAAAGAAAAATTATTAGAACAATTAATACTTTTTAGAATGCAAGATTTAAAAATTAAGTTGAAAAATTTATTTAATGAAAACCTAAATCCATTTGAAAAAATTGACCGATTTATAGAATTTTATATCCAAAAAATAGATGAAAACCGACATATGTATAAAATTATGCATTTTGAAATTTCATCAAAAAAACGAGCCATGGACATGGAAGGATTTCATCAAATTAAAAAAAGTAATTTAGCTTCGTTAACCAAAATTATTGAAGATGGGCAAAATCAAAATATTTTCAAAAAAAATATTAATGTAGCATTAATAACTCCTACAATCTTAGGAACCTATTTTCATTTTTATACTAATAAACATTATTTTGAAGATATTTTAAACTTTAAAACTGATTTAGAATTTGATAATTATATCAAAAATGAACTTACTTATCATATACAAACAACCATAAAAGCATTACTCGTTTATGAAAATTAAAAAAATAATTTGGCTATTTATAGTCATTGGAAGTTTTTCGGCAAAAGCTCAAGAAAAGAAAAAAATGTCATTACGTGAAGCGGTAGAAATTGCTATTTCGAAAAGTAATGAAGCCATTTTATCGCAAATAAAAATTGAAATTTCAAAATTAGAATTAAAAACTGTTGAAAATAATTTATATCCTAGTTTACGTTTGTCAGGGCAATATCTTCGCTTGAATGCTGCAAGTTTAGATGGAGCACTTTTAGGAGGTGGTAATGCAAATAGTTCTAAACCAGACGTTAATTCATTACTTTTGGGTCAAGCCAACTTGACGGTACCGTTATTTCAAGGTTTTAAATTAAAGAATAATGTTGCTATTTCAGAAGATTTTTTAAAATCGCAAACCTATGCAACTGCTCATATTAAAGAGCAAATTGCACTTAGGGTGACCGAACTTTTTGCAAGATTATATCAAGCCAATCAAACTCAAAAACTATTTGAAGAGAATTTGAAAATTTCAAAACAACGCGAATTAGATTTTTCAAATTTAGTAAATAACGGATTGTTGGCAAAAAATGATTTATTGAAAGTTCAGTTACAATCTTCAAATATACAATTGGCACTTGATAGCGCAATTAAAAATGCAAGTGTTATTAATTATCAATTAGTTACTTTGATGCAATTACCCGAAAAAACAATAATCGATATTGACATTGAAACCGTTAAAAATGATACTGCAAAAAGTCAATTACAAAAATTTGAAGGTTTACGAAGCGATTTGGAAGCTTTAAATTTACAACAAAAAGCATCTGAAAAAGGAATTAAAATAGCAAAATCAAATTATTATCCAACCGTAAATTTAGTTGGAGGATACATCGCTTTAGACTTGAAAAATGCCCTTCAAGTTTCAAACGCTATGAATATTGGCATTGGGGTTTCCTATGATGTGGCATCACTATTTAAAAACGATAAAAATGTAAAATTAGCCGAATCTAAAGTCAATCAAACCAAACAAATGGTAACAATTTTATCTGAAAAAATAAAAGAGGAAATTTTTGAAGCTGAAGAAAACTACAAACTATCACTTAAACAAAACAAAGTTTACGGCGAAGCTGTGTCACAATCATCAGAAAATTATAGAATTGTAAAAGATAAATATGATAACGGTCTATCAAATACTAACGATTTATTAGAAGCAGATGGACAACAATTAAACTCAAAAATAAATTTGGCACTATCAGAAGCCGATTTAGCATTAAGATACTATCAATCTCAATTTGCATCAGGAAAATTAATCAATTCATTAAACTTAAATTCAAATACTTCAAAATAATATGGAAGCACAAAAACCAAAAAGTAAAAAATTCTTATTCATTTTTTTAGCAATGCTTATTTTAGGCGGAGTTTATGGTACTTACAAATATTTACACTCCCAAGGTCACGAAACAACAGATGATGCCCAAGTTGAAAAAAATATGAATCCGATAATACCAAAAATTAGTGGTTATATTACAAAAGTTTTTGTAAAAGACAATCAGCAGGTAAAAAAAGGTGATACACTTTTTACAATTGACAAAAGTGATTATTTAGTTAAAATTGAAGAGGCGAAAGCCAATTTAGCAGCAGCCGAAAGTGGTTTTGAAGTTTCAAAAGCCGATAATGGAAGTGCAATAGCAAGTGTTGGGGTATCGCAATCGAATGAAAATTCAGCATTTGGAAGTATTGAAACAGCAAAAATAAGGTTATCAAGAGCTGCAAACGATTATGAACGATATAAAAATTTATACAACAGCCGTACGATAACTAAACAACAATTTGAACAAGCAGAAGCGGCAAAATTAGAAGCCGAAAATCAAGTGAAAATCTTAATTGATCAACAGAAAGCAAGTGCTTCTTTAAAAAATGTTGCAGTTTCAAGAACTACGGTTTCCAACAAGCAAATAGGTGTAGCTGCAGCAAATATTAGCAAAGCAAAAGCAGCCTTGGAGGCAGCTCAACTTAATTTAACTTATACTGTTGTTAAAGCTGCAATTGACGGTCAAGTTTCATCAATTTCAATACAAGAAGGGCAATTAGTACAACCAGGACAGTCTTTATTTTATGTGATTAATAATGCGGAAACTTGGGTTGTTGCAAATTTTAAAGAAACACAATTGAATAAAATGCGTGTGGGACAAAAAGTAATTTTAAAGATGGATGCTTATGAAAATGAGGAGTTTGAAGGTGAGATTACTTCATTTGCACCAACAACAGGTTCTAAAATGTCAATTTTACCTCCTGATAATGCTACAGGGAATTTTATAAAAACAGTGCAACGATTACCTGTTAAAATTAGTTTTACCAGTAAAAATGAAAAAGAAAAATTGGAACTTTTACGATCTGGGATGAATGTTGAGGTTGATGTTTTATTAAAGTAGACCTCCAACCACAACGTGTCTCCAAAGGAAAATGGTGACAAGAGCAAAGAGCAACTTTGTAATAGCTTTTATATAAATTGTAGCGCTAATTTTCTCAAATTTTTAACTTTGACAAATATTTTAAGTAAAGCTAGGCATTGCGAAAGGGATAGAACTAGAACTCTTTTTAAAATAGGATAGCTTTCAAATTTTAAAAAATGGAAACGCACAGCCCGACCCATAGACGTGAGGAACCAACTGGCAAGTAATTCGCCCAAATAAAAAATTAAAAAACTAACCGATAACTTTTATTTTATGAATCCGAATCAAGACGATTTAGTAGAATATGGCTTTCGCCGAATTATAATTACAATAACTTGTATTTTATGTGCATTGTTAGAAATTGTAGATACTACAATTGTTAATGTAGCTTTGAACAATATGCGTGGAAGTTTGGGAGCAACTTTAAGCGATGTGGCTTGGGTAATTACTGCTTACGCAATAGCGAATGTAATTGTGATTCCGATGACAAGTTGGTTGAGCCAGCAGTTTGGTCGAAAAAACTATTTTGCAACCTCAATTGTTATTTTTACTGTGGCATCGTTTTTATGCGGAAATGCTACTAATATATGGGAGTTAGTGGCTTTTAGGTTCATTCAAGGTTTGGGTGGAGGTGCACTTTTAGTAACTGCTCAAACCATTATTACTGAAAGTTATCCGTTGGCAAAACGTGGAATAGCGCAGGCAATTTATGGAATGGGAGTAATTGTAGGACCAACTTTGGGACCGCCTTTAGGAGGCTGGATTACAACTAATTTTTCTTGGCCTTATATTTTTTACATTAATATTCCATTAGGAATTGCAGCTACAATTTTGACAATTATGTTTGTTCGAAGTCCAAAATATGGAGAGAAACTAAAAGCACATCAAGTAGATTGGATTGGAATTGCGTTATTGGCTGGTTTTATTGGATCACTTCAGTTTGTTTTGGAACACGGACAACAAGATGATTGGTTTAATGATGCACTAATAACTTCATTATCGGTTATTTCTACTTTTAGTTTGTTATTATTTATTTGGAGGCAAAATACTTATAAATATCCTATTGTAAATTTAAAAGTATTAAGCAATTCTAACTTGCGAGTTGGTGTAATAATGAGTTTTATACTTGGATTTGGCTTGTATGCGTCCACTTTTTTAATTCCTATTTACACACAATCAATATTAGGATGGACACCATTACAAGCTGGTTTATTATTGATACCGAGCTCATTAACTACTGCCTTTATTATGCCTATGATAGGGAAAATGATTCAAAAAGGGTATAAACAAACGTATATGGTTGCGATTGGATTTTTAGTTTTCTTTGTTTTTTCGTTTTGGATGCGTTCAATATTAACACCAACTACTGCCGAGAGTGATATGTTTTGGCCATTAATTTTTAGAGGAATTGGGTTGGGCTTATTATTTATTCCTATTACAACGCTATCACTATCAGCACTTAAAGGAAAAGAAATTGGTGAAGGAGCAGCTTTTACAGGAATGATGCGTCAATTGGGAGGTTCATTTGGAATTGCTATTGTAACTACTTTTATATCAAGGTTTAATCAAAATCATCGGGTTGATTTAATTGCCAATTTAGACAAAGCCAGTTATATGGTACAACAACGTGTATTGATGCTTCAAAAAGGTTTTGAAGCAAAAGGAGAAACTTTTAATGAAGCCTTAAAAAAAGCCTATCAAGTTCTTGATTTTCAAGTTATGAAGCAAAGCGCAATACTTTCATATATGGATATATTTATGTTTTTAGCAGCCTTATTTTTAATATGTATTCCGTTTGTTTTATTTGTAAAAGATGGAAAAACTAAAGTTAATCCGAATGATGTGCATTAAAAGATTCTTATTTACTTGGTCTAATATACTGCATTAATTCTTTGGGACTGTGAATAATTGCATATAAAATCATAAATATTAACATAGATGCAAATATTAGAATAAAATAAGCCAAAACAGTTAAAACTAAAAGTAATAAACTACTTATAATTATTTTTTTTAATGATTTATCTGGATAAAATCCTTTATAAAACCAAATAAAAATAATAGGATAAAGTAAGAACATATATATTGACAAACTCATAAAAAGTTGTGTATTACTTTTCAATACATATAATATTGGAACAAAAATTACAATATAAATTATAGAATATATTGACAAAATATAAGAGTTAATTACAACATGCTCATAATAATTATGTCCCCATTTTTTTAAAATTAACCACGAACAAACTGCAAAAAGCGGTATTAATAGCATCATAATAAAACTATAATAACTTGATGTAAACGCAGAAAAATCATTCATCATTAACGAACTCATTTTTTGTTTAGCGTAAAAATTAGTAGATATAGCATTCATATCTAGAACTTTAAACATTAAAATTGACGAAATACTACTCAAAATAAACAATAACGAGATGGGTTTGTAATGGTTTATTCTATCACCTTCAATAAAAACTCTAGCTGTTTTTCCGGGATTTTTAATCACGTTTTTTATAGTGTATAAAAAACCTTTATTGGTATGAATCAAAGTATATTGCAATTCATCTAAAATGTATTTTTTATTGATACGTTTAAACGATTTTTGTCCGCAATTACTACAAAAATTTTCAACAATATTGTGGTTGCAGTTTAGGCAGTTACTTTCCATAATTAATTTCTTGATTCCAATTCTTTCTTAGCGTCTAAAGCGCTTTTACGTATCAACATCAACAAAGGTAAAAAAGCAACTGGTAAAATAGTAAATACACCAAAGCCTTGTTTTACAGTTAAATATATACCTGTACAAAACATTGTTATTAACATACCTATAAAAACCCCAAAAAAGAACCGTCTTTTTTTGATTTCTGCTTGTAATTCTTGCTTTGAAAAATCGCTTAATTCTTTTGCTTTCATTTTTTTTAAGTTTATAAAACAAAACTACAAAATAAATGTTAAATATATTAAGATTTATCTAGTAAAAACCAAATTATTGCTTCCACTTAAATTGTAATCAAAACTATAACCATCACTTTTAAAACCTCTCAAATCATCAATAGTTTCACAATTGTTATCGATTATAAATCGGACCATTAATCCCCTTGCCTTTTTGGCAAAAAACGAGATTGTTTTTAGTTTTCCGTCTTTATAATCTTTAAATTCTGGAGTAATTACTGGAACTTTTAGTTTTTTTACATCAACAGCTTCAAAATATTCGTTACTGGCCAAATTTACAAATAATTCGCCATTTTCAAGTTCTGAATTCAAATGTTTGGTAATAGTTTCTTTCCAAAATTCATATAAGTTTTTACTTTTACCAATTGGTAATTTTGTTCCCATTTCTAATCTGTAAGGCTGCATCAAATCTAAAGGTTTTAATAATCCGTACAAACCCGAAAGTATGCGCAGCTTTTTTTGCAAAACTTCCATTTTTTGGTCTGATAAAGTGTAGGAATCCAAGCCAATATATACTTCGCCATTAAAAGCATAAATAGCTTGACGAGCATTTTCTAGATTAATTTCGGTTAAATTTCTATGTTGATTGCGCTGCCAATTCAATTCGGAAAGTTTATCAGAAATTGACATTAATTCAGATAATTTGGCAGGTTTCAACTTCTTTAGAGCTTTTTCAATAAGTAAAGATTGTTTTAAAAAAGAATATTCAGAATGTTTACTAGTTGGCAATAAGGTTTTAAAATCAAGTGATTTTGCAGGAGAAATTACAATTTTCATTGGATTATTTTAATGATTCAAAAATACAAAAATGGTTTTTATAAAATACGAAATTTCAATTAATTTAGATTAAAAATGAATAGAACAATAATTAATTAATGAATTTAATTTTTAACTATCTTTGTACCAGTGAAAAAATGGATTATCATATCGTTTCTTATTTTATATATTAATTCAACAACCGAACTATACCAGTTGTTGAAACTACCTGTTTTATTAGAACATTTTTTTGAACATCAATCTCAAAATAGTAATCTTACCTTTATTGCATTTTTATCAATGCATTATTCTCAAGTTGACGATCATGACGGGGATAAAGAAAAAGACAATAAATTACCTTTTAAATCACATTCTTTTTGCAATTCAACTACAGCATTAATAACTTTAAATCAAGAACAGAATATTACTTTTACAGCTTTTAGAGAATACGAAATAGAGAAAAAAAACAACAATTTTTATACTTTTTTAGTAAGTTCATCCCACTTAAAAGCTATCTGGCAACCGCCACAGATTAGTTAATTTTTTAATTACGATTCAAATAGTTTACTATTTGAATACTTATGTATTTATTAAATTAATTAATTATTTTTATGTTAAACAAAATAATAGCTTTTTCAATTCAGAACAAGTTAATAATCGCTTTATTTACAATTGCTTTACTTGGTTATGGTGTATTTGAAACCACCAAACTACCTATAGATGCAGTACCCGACATTACTAATAATCAGGTACAAGTAATTATCATTGCTCCTTCTTTTGGTGCAACTGATATTGAACGTTTGATCACATTTCCGATTGAACAAGCCAATAATAATATTTCGGGCATGAAAGAAATCAGAAGTTTTTCGCGCTTCGGATTATCACTTGTAACCATTGTTTTTGACGATGATACCGATATTTATTGGGCTCGACAACAAGTTGCTGAACGCTTGCAAAAAGTACAATCGCAAATTCCGCAAGTTATCGGAACTCCTGAATTAGGGCCAGTATCAACTGGTTTGGGAGAAATTTATCAATATGTAGTTCGACCAAAAGCAGGTTTTGAAAAAAAATACAACGAAACCGAATTACGTACTATTCAAGACTGGATCGTTCGCCGACAACTACTTGGTGTAAAAGGAGTTGCCGAAGTTAGTAGTTTTGGAGGTAAATTAAAGCAATACGAAATTGCGATCAATCCAAATAAACTACAATCGTTTGGAATTACGATAAACGATGTGTTTAGCGCTGTAGAAAAAAACAATCAAAATACCGGCGGTGCTTACATTGAAAAAGGAGCAACCGCATTATTCATCAGAAGCGAAGGATTAATTGGTAGTTTTGCAGATATTGAAAATATATCTATAAAATCATCTGGGGCTCCCCTATTTATTCGCGATGTGGCCGAGGTAAAGTTTGGATATGCCACCCGTTATGGTGCCATGTGCTATAACGACCAAGGCGAAGTTTCTGGAGCCGTTGTGATGATGTTAAAAGGAGCCAATAGTAGTGATGTTATTAAAAATGTAAAAGAGCGTGTTGCTCAAATTCAAAAAACATTACCAGAAGGCGTTGTTATTGAGCCCTTTTTAGACCGATCAAAAATGGTGTCGAACGCCATTGGTACAGTAGAAAAAAACTTACTTGAAGGAGCATTAATTGTAATTTTTGTATTGGTTTTATTTCTAGGTAATGTTCGTGCTGGCTTATTGGTTGCGTCGGTTATTCCACTAGCGATGCTTTTTGCAATTATCTTAATGAATACTTTTGGGGTAAGTGGTAATTTAATGAGTTTAGGAGCTTTAGATTTCGGATTGATTGTTGACGGGGCAGTCATTATTGTTGAAGCCGTTATGCATCAACTGTCACATAATAAAAAATTTGATTTACTTGCCAAACATACCCAAAAAGAAATGGATACAGAAGTACAAACTTCGGCATCTAAAATGATGAATAGCGCTGTTTTCGGGCAAATAATTATTTTGATTGTTTATCTTCCAATATTTACATTGCAAGGAATAGAAGGTAAAATGTTTAAACCAATGGCACAAACAGTAGCATTTGCTTTACTTGGTGCCTTTATTTTATCATTAACCTACATTCCGATGATGAGCACCTTATTTTTAAGCAAAAAAATAAAGCACCAACCTAATTTTTCAGATCGGTTGATGGCGAATATCGAAAATGGATACCAGCGCACTTTAGAAAAAATGTTAACTATTCCTAAAATAGTGATTAGTTCAGTTGTTGGTCTTTTTATTATAGCCGTCGTGATTCTTACTTTTTTAGGTGGCGAATTTATTCCTGCATTAGAAGAAGGGGACTTTGCAGTTGATACACGAGTTTTGACCGGAAGTAATTTAAAAACAACTATTGAAAGTACGCAAAAAGCAGCGCATATTTTAAAAAATCAGTTTCCAGAGGTGAAAATGGTGGTTACTAAAATAGGTAGTGGAGAAGTACCTACCGATCCGATGCCGATGGAGGCGAGTGATATGATGGTTATTTTGAAGGACAAATCAGAATGGACTTCTGCAACAACCTTTAACGAATTATCTGAAAAGATGAGTAAAGCTTTAGAAGATGTACCGGGAATTACTGCCGGATTCCAATATCCAGTGCAAATGCGATTTAACGAACTAATGACGGGTGCAAGACAAGACGTGGTTTGCAAAATTTTTGGCGAAAATTTAGATACTTTGGCATTATATGCAAATAAAATGGGCAAAATTATTTCGAAAGTACAAGGTTCACAAAATTTATTTATTGAACCTGTTACCGGAATGCCACAAGTTATTATTGCATACAATCGAGCTACCATTGCACAATACAACCTAAATATTTCGGATATAAACAAGGTAATTAATACTGCATTTGCTGGACAAAGTACCGGTTTGGTTTTTGAAGGTGAAAAACGATTCGATTTGGTTGTGCGTTTAAACAACTCGCAGCGCGAAAATCTAGAAGACATTCAAAACTTATTAATTCCAACTCCACAAGGAACACAAATTCCGCTATCACAATTGGCAGATGTTTCAATTAAAGATGGTCCAAATCAAATACAGCGTGAAGATGCCAAACGCAGAATTGTAATTGGTTTTAACGTAAAAAACAGAGATGTTCAGAGTATTGTTAATGAATTGCAGCAAAAAGTAGATACTCAAGTTAAATTTCCGTCGGGCTACTTTGTTACCTACGGTGGCGCGTTTGAAAACTTGAATAAAGCAAAAGACCGATTGATGATTGCTGTTCCGATATCGCTCTTTTTAATATTTATATTGTTATTTTTTGCGTTCAAATCAGTAAAACAAGGATTGTTAATTTACACTGCTATTCCGCTTTCTGCAATAGGCGGTATCTTCTTTTTAGCACTCCGTGGAATGCCGTTTAGTATAAGTGCTGGTGTGGGTTTCATCGCTTTGTTCGGAGTAGCAGTATTAAACGGAATTGTGCTAGTTGCAGAATTCAACAGACTAAAGAAAGAGGGTATAACTGATTTAAAACAAATTGTAATGAAAGGTACAAAATTAAGATTACGTCCCGTTTTAATGACTGCATTCGTGGCATCACTGGGTTTTTTACCTATGGCTTTTAGTAATGGTTCAGGTGCCGAAGTACAGCGCCCATTAGCAACCGTTGTAATTGGAGGATTGATGATTGCAACATTTTTAACGTTATACGTACTGCCTATTTTATATATTCAATTTGAGAAAGGAATTAAAATTAAAACAGCAAAAACGAGTTTAATTATCTCATTTTTTATTTTCTCAATTGGTTTAAATTCTGCAAATGCACAATCAAAAATAACGTTAGAAAGTGCCATTGAAACTGCTTTAAAAAATAATTCAACTTTAAAGAGCAATCGGTTAAAATCGGAGTATCAAAAACAATTAATTAAAACAGCTGCAACAATAGCTCCAACGGCAATTACTGCAGATTATGGACAAATTAATAGTTTTTATAACGATACAAGATTTGGTGTTTCACAAACTTTAAATTTCCCTTCGGTGTATTCCAATCAAAAAAAGTTATTTACTGAAGAATGGAAAGCCGCAATTTTAAATGTTGCAGTTAAGGAGGCAGAACTTAAAAAAGCAGTTAGAAATAGCTTTTATTCATTACTTTATTTGAACGAAAAACAACAATTATTACAAAGAAGCGATTCTATTTTTTCAGCGTTTTTAAAAAAATCTGAGTTGCGTTTCAAAAAAGGAGAAAGTTCTATTTTAGAAAAAACAACTGCCGAAACACAACGTGGAACTATAAAATTACAATTACTACAATTGCTTCAAGACAAGCAAATTGCGCAGCTTCAATTTCAGTTGTTATTAAATGAAGAGCCAATTTTTGAACCCAATGCTAAATCTTTACAACTACAGTTTTCAAATGTGGTGGATACCAATACAGTGCAACAACATCCTAATTTGAAGATTTTAGAGCAATATAAAAAAGTTTCTGAAGCCAATACAAAACTTGAAAAAACAAGGTTATTACCCAATTTTACGATTGGTTACAATAACAATTCATTTATTGGAACGGGAGCCGACAACCAAACCTATGACAAATCAAATCGATTTCATTCTGCACAATTTGGGCTTGGAATTCCGTTGTTCGGAGGTGCTCAAAAGTCAAAAATTATAGCTTTAAAAATTGAAGAGAAAATAGTTGCTAACGATTTTCAAAACCAGAAAAAAGTGATGCAGAATCTATATAAGTCAATGCTATTGGAACATCAAATCAATCTTGAAAAAATGGCTTATTTTGAAAAAATAGGATTGCCAAATGCAAATATAATTGAAGAAACCGCCAATAAACAATTTTTTAACGGAGACATTAATTATTTAGATTGGACACTTTTAATTAATCAAAGTATTGCCATAAAAAACAATTATATCGAAACCGTTATGATCAATAACCAAAACATCATTGAATTAAATTATTTACTATCAAAATGAAAAATATACTAAATATACTTGCAGCCATTATTATGCTAACTTCTTGTAATTCAAAGAACAAAGAAGAGATAGAGCCAATTTATAAAAATAAAAATTCAGTCTCTTTAACCAATGAACAGTTAAAAAATGTAACTATTGAGACTGAAGTTTTAACAAAACGTATCGTTTCATCTACTTTAAAAGTGAACGGACAAATTGACGTTCCACCACAAAATATGGTTTCCGTGTCAATGCCACTTGGTGGTTATTTAAAATCAACTAAATTATTACCAGGATTGCATTTTGAAAAAGGCGAAATTATTGCGGTTATGGAAGATCAACAATACATTCAATTACAGCAAGATTATTTAATTACAAAATCAAAATTAAACTTTGCCGAAAAAGAATACGAACGTCAAAAAGAATTAAATCAAAGCCAAGCAAGCAGTGATAAAGTATTTCAATTAGCCGAAGCAGATTATAAAACACTCCGAATTACATTAGGTTCGCTAGCCGAAAAGTTGAAATTAATTCATATAAACCCAATTACACTATCTGAGAAAACAATCTCTAAGAGTGTCAATATTTACGCGCCAATAAACGGATTTGTATCGAAAGTAAACGTTAATATTGGTAAATACGTAAATCCATCTGATGTTTTATTTGAACTAATTAATCCAAGTGATATTCATTTAAATTTAAAAATTTATGAAAAAGACATTACTAAATTGAGTATTGGTCAAAAGATTTTGGCATTTACAAATAATGATAGTAATAAAAAATATGAATGCGAAATAATTTTGATAAGCAAAGATTTATCTACCGATCATTCTGCCGATGTACATTGCCATTTTGAAAAGTATGATAAAAATTTATTGCCAGGTATGTATATGAACGCTGAAGTTGAAATAAAAAATAATAGTTCTTTTACCTTACCAGAAGAGGCTTTGGTGAATTTTGAAGGAAAAAATTACGTCTTTATTTCAAAAAATAGAACTAATTTTATTATGGCAGAGGTAAAAACAGGCAATCACGAAAATGGATTTATTGAAATACTAAATGATAATGAATTTAACAATTCAAAAATTGTAACAAAAGGTGCATATACGTTGTTAATGAAACTAAAAAACAAAGCAGATGAATAATACACACAATGAAAAACACTTAAAAAGTTCCGAATTTATTTCGGATATTGTTATTGGAATGTCCGACGGATTAACAGTTCCTTTTGCACTAGCCGCAGGCTTAAGTGGCGCAGTTGATAGTAATTCAATAGTAATAACCGCAGGAATTGCCGAAATTGTTGCAGGATGTATTGCAATGGGTTTAGGCGGTTATTTGTCAGGAAAAACAGAGCAAGAACATTATGAAAGTGAACTGAAAAAAGAATATTTTGAAGTCGAAAATGAATATGAAAAAGAAATCGACGAAGTAAAAGAAATTTTTGCAGACTATGGAATTGATGAAACTGGACAAACATTACTAGCCAATCAATTGGCAAAGGACAAAACAAAATGGGTCGAATTTATGATGAAATTTGAACTTGGTCTTGAAAAACCAAATGCAAACACAGCAAGAAATAGCGCATTGACTATTGGCATTGCCTATTTCATTGGTGGGTTATTACCTTTGTCGGCCTATTTCATAACTAATCATCCAAAAAACGGCTTGATTTTATCTGCACTTATAACTACAATTTGCCTCTTCGTTTTTGGATATTTTAAAAGTAAAGTTACAGGTCAACCAGCAATTAAAGGAGCTCTGAAAGTTACATTAATAGGTTTATTAGCAGCAGCGGCAGCTTTTGGAGTTGCAAAATTAATTAGTTAAAATAATATGATTTAAAATTCTAATCTAGAAAAGATAAATTTGACATTTAAACATTCCATTTAATATAAATATATATAAAACTTAAAAGTATAATAACAATCAAAACACTATTTTTACAAAAAAAATCAAATGAAATATAATTCAAAAATCAGTATTACAATTTTAACTCTTTTTAGCACTATCATTCTAGTTAGCTGGGGCTCTTGGGGGCACAAACATATTTCACACGCTGCAGTTTTTGCTTTGCCAGAAGATATGAAATCGTTTTATTACAATCATATCGATTTTATTACCGAAGAATCTGTTGTACCCGATGTTCGAAAAGCAACAATGAGTGATAAAACCGAAGCTCACAAGCATTATATTGATATTGAGGGATTTAACAATACTCAAATAGATAGTTTTCCAAAAACTTATTCTGAAGCAAAAACAAAATTTACCGAAAAAGTATTGGACGAACAAGGAATTTTACCTTGGCACATTATTGAAATGATGGAAAAATTAACCAAAGCATTTCAAAACAAAGATAAATCGCAAATATTATTTCTTTCAGGCGACTTAGCACATTATATTGCAGATGCAAATATGCCTTTGCACACATCGAGCAATCACGATGGGCAATTGACTGACCAAAAGGGAATTCATAGTTTTTGGGAATCAAGAATTCCAGAATTATTTGGCGAAAGTTATAATTTTAAGGTAGAAAAAGCCGAATACTTAAAAGATATTTCGGCAGAAACTTGGGCGATTATTAAAAACAGTCATTTGCTAGTTGATCAACTTTTACTTGTTGATAAAACTACTAAAGCCAATTTCGATAAAGATAAATTATTCAAAAAAGACGAAAAAGGCGAATTAATTTTAAACAAGTACAAACAAAAAATTCAGTCTAACGAATACGCCGAAGCATTCCATAAAGCGTTAAATGGAATGGTTGAAAACCAAATGCGGCATTCTATTAAAGATATTTCAAACTTTTGGTACACAGCTTGGGTGAATGGTGGTAAACCAAATTTGGATGAATTGGACTCTAAAGATTTGACCCAAAGCAATTCAGACAGACTAAAAAAAGAAACCAAACTTTTAAATAAAAAAGGCAAACTTTTTGGATTAGAGTCTGGAAAAGAGAATGATTAAAAAAAACCTGCAAGGTCTTTTTTGACCTTGTAGGTTTATAATTTTTAAATATACATACAAGGTTTGAAAAAAACCTTGCAGGAAAAATACTTACTTCAATCCAGCCAAGCTTTGCTCAATTGTAGCAATTTTTGCTAAAGCATCGGCTTCTTTTTTACGTTCGTTTTCAATAATTATGGGTTTGGCATTAGAGACAAATTTTTCATTTAATAATTTTACTCGTACCGATTTTAAAAAACCTTGTTGGTAAATTAATTCTTCTGAAAGTTTTGCAATCTCAGCAACAACATCAATGTTTCCTAAAATTGGAATAAAATATTCATTTGAATTTACTCTATAGGAAAGTGCTCCATCAACTTTTTCTGAAACATATTCTAAAGAATTTATGTTTCCTAGTTTTGAAACTACCGAATCAAAATAAGTGGATGTTTTATCGTTATTCACAATTTTTAAATCAATTGCGTCTTTAAACGCAATATTTTTATCTTTTCTGATGGTTCTGACACCCGAAATTACTTCCATGGTTTGGTTAAAATCGGCAATTAACTTCAAATCAAACGATTTTAATTCTGGATAAGTAGAAATAATTAAGGCTTCTTTTGGAGTTCGTTTTGCAATTAAATGCCAAATTTCTTCCGTTAAAAATGGCATAAAAGGGTTCAATAATTTTAAATTATTTTCTAAAATTTCAATAGTTTTATTAAAAGTTATTCTATCAATTGGTTGAAGATAAGTAGGTTTAATCATTTCTAAAAACCAAGAGCAAAAATCGTCCCAAACGAGCTTGTAAATACTCATTAACGCTTCTGATAATCTATATTTTTCAAAGTCATATTCTAGTTTTAAAAGAGTTTCTTGAAACTTAGCTTCATACCATTCTATGGCAACTTTTGATGATTCTGGTTGAACAATATCAGCAATTTCCCAACCTTTTATCAATTTAAAAGCATTCCAAATTTTGTTTGAAAATGCTTTTCCTTGGTTGCACAATTCTTCATCAAACATAATATCGTTACCCGCAGAAGCACTCAGAAGTAGTCCTACACGAACACCATCGGCACCGAATTTTTCGATCAATTCTAATGGCTCAGGCGAATTTCCTAACGATTTTGACATTTTTCGTCGCTGCTTATCACGCACTAAACCAGTCAAATACACATTAGTAAATGGTTTTTTACCTGTATACTCATAACCTGCAATTATCATACGTGCTACCCAAAAAAATAATATATCTGGACCTGTAACCAAATCATTGGTAGGGTAGTAATATTTAAAATCTTCATTATTTGGATTAGTAATACCACCAAAAACGGCCATTGGCCAAAGCCAAGACGAAAACCAAGTATCTAAAGCATCCGCATCTTGACGAAGTGCTGAAGGTTGCAACATTAAATTACCCGTTTTAATTTGCGCTAATGATAAAGCAGCCTCTTTATTAACTGCAACTACAAAATCTTCTTTTCCATCGCCGTAGAAATAGGCGGGAATTTGTTGCCCCCACCACAATTGACGTGAAATATTCCAATCACGAATGTTTTCTAACCAATGACGATAGGTGTTATTAAAACGTGACGGGTATAACTTGATATCATCCGACTCTAAAACGGCTTTGATTGCTGGTTTTACTAAATTTTCCATTTTTAAAAACCACTGATCAGATAATCGTGGTTCAATTACTGCTTTGGTTCTTTCAGAAGTTCCTACTTTATTAAGGTGGGTTTCAGTTTTTATTAAAGCTCCTATTTTTTCTAATTCTAAAGCAATTTCCTCTCGAACTATAAAACGGTCTTTGCCCTGATAATGCAATCCGAAGCTGTTTAAAGTGGCATCATCATTAAAAATATCTATGATTTCGAGGTTGTGCTTTTCGCCCAACGTTTTGTCATTCATATCGTGGGCTGGTGTAACTTTTAAGCAACCTGTTCCAAATTCGATATCGACATATTCATCTTCAATTATAGGAATTATTCTTCCAGATATTGGAATTATAGCTTTTTTACCTTTTAAATGTGTGAATCGTTCGTCATTTGGATTGATACAAATAGCAGTATCGCCAAAAATAGTTTCGGGACGAGTTGTTGCTACAATTAAAAAATTATCAGACCCTTCGATTTTATAGCTGATATAATATAATTTTCCTTGACGTTCTTCAAAAATTACTTCTTCGTCAGACAAAGTTGTTTTGGCTTCAGGGTCCCAATTTACCATACGATAACCTCTGTAAATCAAACCTTTATTATACAAGTCTACAAAGGAGTAAATTACAGATTCTGACATATCGGGATCCATTGTAAACTTAGTTCGCGACCAATCACAAGAACAACCCAATTGTTTTAACTGTTCCAAAATTGTACCACCGTATTTAGTAGTCCAATCCCAAGCGTGTTTTAAAAATTCTTCACGGGTTAAATCGTTTTTATTGATTCCCTCAGCTTTTAATTTTGCAACAACTTTAGCTTCTGTAGCAATTGATGCGTGATCGGTTCCAGGAACCCAACAAGCATTGAAGCATTTTAATCGGGCACGACGAATTAAAACGTCTTGAATAGTATTATTCAACATATGCCCCATATGCAAAACGCCTGTTACGTTTGGTGGTGGAATTACAATAGTATATGGCGTTCTATGGTCAGGTTTGGAAGTAAAATAATCGTTTTCCATCCAGTAGGCGTACCACTTGTTTTCGATTTCTTTGGCGTTTAATGTCATTTTAGATTTTTATTTTTAGATTTCAGATTGTTTTCTTAAATCTATATTTTAATGTGTTTTATTCAAAGTTTAATGTCAAAAAAAATCTTTTCATTTAACTCGATTACTTCACTCTGTGTCTATTTTCATAGGAAGTGTAGTGAACTTCGATTGAAATGAGAAAACCATACTTTTTACGCGGTTTAAAACCGAAAATGGGAACTACTTTAATTAATAATTACCCAAAGTGTTGTTTCCAAAAAATAATGGAATGCTTTTTGTAATTATTGCAAAAGTAGTGATTAAGTGGATTTTAAAAAAATTAAGATTTAAAATTTTGAAATTAATTTAAAGTGTGTAATTTTACTAACTAAATATAATGCTTTTAAAATGAAAAAAATAACTTTTTTGATGTTTTTGATGTTCAACAGCTTTGTTTTTGCACAATCTGGCGCTAAAATTGAATTTAAAAATACTGACAATACAATTGATTACGGAACAGTTAATAAGCAGGATGATAGTGGTATACGGTCGTTTGAATTTACTAATACGGGTGATGAACCTTTAATTATAATCAATGTTCAATCAACTTGTGGTTGTACTGTGCCAACGAAACCTACGGAACCTATTATGCCCGGAAAATCAAATAAAATTGAAGTAAAATACAATATGAATCCAGGACCAATTCGTAAAACAATTACAGTTGAAACCAATGCGAAAAATTATCCAAATGGTCAAGTTGCATTAAAAATAAAAGGAGAAGTAGTTGTTAAAGAAGAAGTTAACCTTTTAAAAAAAACTAAAACGGGACCAATGCAATAGGAATACTGCAAAATTTAAAATAAGTTAATATTTTGATTTTAATTTTTTTTAAGTCCTTTTTTTTTACAAAATACTTTTTAATTGAAACTTGAATTTTAATATTTGACCTTTTCTTTCTACTTCAATTTTAATATTTTTATCTTCTTCAGATTTCAGAAGATCGTTAATTTCTTGTAGTTTTAAGTTTGTCGCTTCAACTCCATTTATTTTTACTAGCGTATCATTTTTTAACAGTCCGCATGCTTCGGCAGGGGAATTTTTTCGAATGTTGGAGATTACAAAAACTGGTTTTAATTCAAATTTGAATTGTAAATTGTTTTTTACTTTTTCACCATTCGCATCAAAAACATTATTATTTATTGCAGGATTATTTTCATACGATTCTTTAATCCATTGCAAACCTTGGTGTTGCACTTCGATGCCAGACATATTAAACAAAAAAGGCTCGCTAAAATTGCTGTTTTTTTTAAGATATAAAAAATTTGAATTGTAGTCAAATACAACATCAAAACGCTTAATGATTTCGTTTCCAACTGATCCAACTCGGTTTTCGGCTAAATCAATTGAGGTAGTAATTACTGAATCGGGAAAAGAAGTAATTGGATTATCAATTTTATACTTATCAATTTCAAATATTTTAATACGTCCTCTTTTTCCAAAAACGTCACCATTTAAACCACGTCCTAAAAAATCATTTATACTTTTATTTGGAATTAATATTCGATCATCTCGCTCTTTAAACAACCAAAGTGCATCGCTATTGCCCGTATCAATTAATAACTTGGAGTCTATCCTTTTATCAAACTCAAAAGTTGTTGTTGATTGTAAATAGGGTTTGTTTTCAAAAAAAGATAATGGCACTTTTGAATATTTTTTATTAATCTTATCCATTTGCTTTTTGGTGCCTAGCAAAATGGTCAACTTTTTTGAAATATAATTGATTTTTATTGGATTGTTTTTAAAAAAATGATACCCAATAATTCCGTTTACTGGAATTCCGACTTGAGATGAAATATTAATATCCTGATCTAAAACTAAATATATAGTATGGTTAACGTCTTTATAGTCTTTAATTGCTAATTTATTATTTTTGCATCGGTAAGCATCAAAATCTTCTTTTATACCAAATCCTTTCATTTTAATGGCTTGACTTTGATTGAAAAAAACTTCACCTGCATCATCCAAACTAAAAATTATAGTTTCTGCAACTCCAGTATCTAAAAGAAAATTTAATTTTGTTCCGTTTACTTCGATAGGTATAATTATTAAATTGTTTACCAATTCGAAAGGAATAGAAACTTTAGTAATATTGCCTGCCAATTGAAAGCCATTTTGAGCATTTGAAATTTGATAAAAAAATAAAATGTATAAAAAGTAGTTTTTAAAATTCATTCGTATATAGTTTAAATAAATTTAGCAAAAAAATCAATTGAAAATTAGATTAAAGCAAATTATTACAATAAAAATTCGCAAATTTGCATATCAAAAAAAATAACTATGCCACAAGTATCGAATAAAGGAAAAAATATGCCTGAATCACCAATAAGAAAATTGGTGCCTTATGCAGAAATTGCAAAAAAGAAAGGCAACAAGGTGTATCATTTAAACATTGGTCAACCTGACATAAAAACTCCTGAAGTAGCTTTAAATGCAGTCAAAAATGCAGATATAAAAGTTTTAGAATATAGTCATTCTGCAGGTTTTGAAAGTTACCGAATTAAATTGGCTAATTATTATAAAAGCCACAATTTACCTGTTGATGTACAAGATATTATTATAACCACAGGAGGATCGGAAGCGTTACTTTTTGCCATGGGAAGTGTAACCGATGTTGATGACGAAGTGATAATTCCAGAACCATTTTATGCTAATTATAACGGATTTGCAACTGCTTCAGGAGCAAAAGTAGTTCCTGTAATATCAACTTTAGATGAAGGTTTTGCATTACCAGCAATAGCTGAATTTGAAAAATTAATAACTCCAAGAACTAAGGCTATATTAATTTGCAATCCAGGAAACCCAACTGGATATTTATATTCAAAAGAAGAAATTTTACAGCTAGCTGCTCTTGTAAAAAAACACGACTTATTTTTAATAGCAGATGAAGTTTATCGTGAATTTATTTATGATGAATCCGAGAAACATCATTCCGTTTTAAATGTATCGGGTTTGGAAGAGCATGCTATTATGATTGATTCAGTTTCCAAGCGATACAGTATGTGTGGTGCACGAATTGGTTGTATAATTTCAAAAAATAAAGAAATTATGGCAACTGCAATGAAATTTGCGCAAGCCCGATTGAGTCCACCAACCTACGCACAAATTGCGAGTGAAGCCGCATTAGACACTCCCCAAAGTTATTTTGATGAAGTTAAAGCAGAATACAAAGAGCGTAGAGATGTTTTAGTTGCAGAATTACAAAAAATTGATGGCGTGAAAGTAGGCATACCAAAGGGTGCATTTTATTGTATAGTCCAATTACCAGTTAGTAATGCTGAGGATTTTGCAAAATGGTTGTTAGAACACTTTGATTATAATAAAGAAACTGTTATGGTTGCACCAGCATCAGGGTTTTATTCAACTCCAAATACTGGAATGAATGAAGTACGGATTGCTTATGTTTTGAAAAAAGACGATTTGGTTAAATCGGTTCAAATTTTAAAAGAAGCTTTGCGAATTTATAATTTAAAATAAACTTAAAAAAACTTTTTAAAAAACGCTTCTAAAATCTAGAAGCGTTTTTTTTATACTTTTGAATTTTAAACACTAAAATTAGAGTTTTTTCAACTTTATTTAAAAGTAACTATAAAAAGAAAAAATAGTGTTTTTGAATATCTCTATTTTTCAAAATTACTTTATTGCATTACAATTTTAAATACTGTAACTTAACAATTGTTTGATTTAAAAAAATCAACTATTCTTCATCCAATTTAATACATCATAAAAACAATTTTGTGATATAGTATGACCCATCGGATATTCTTTATACTCAATCTTTACTCCAATTTTTGACAAAGCAGGCTGCGCCTTTCTAGCCCATTCAACAGGAACTACTTGGTCGACATTGCCATGGGTTGCAAAAATTTTTAAATTTGATAAATCATTTTTTTCATAATTTTCAATGGCAATTTTTTCATTAAAATAGCCACTCATTGCCACAATACGCTTTACTTTTTGGGGAAAAGAAAGTCCAATAGCATAACTTAAAATACAGCCTTGACTAAAACCAACTAAAGAAATATTTTGATCATCGATTGAATATTTAACTAATAATTCATCAATAAATTTTGCAATTAAATCACGAGAAACTCTAGCTTGTTCAAGATCAGAAAATTTATTTTCATCGGCATCAAAATTTATAGCGTACCAAGCATAACTTCCGTATTGCATATCAAAAGGTGCTCTAGCAGATACAACATAATAATTTTCAGGAAGTTCGGAAGCAAACGAAAACAAATCGGTCTCGTTACTGCCATATCCGTGAAGTAAAAGTAGTAACGGATTCTTTTCAAGTTTTACTTTAGGTTCTCGAATTAAATAATGAAGTGATAATTGCATTATAGTGATTTAAAAAGATTTTGAAAAAATCCACCTATTAAAGGTACGGGTTTAGTTTCTCCTTGAATTGCATTGATAAAACCGAACATCCAAAGAATAAAATAAAAAAGATAAAATGCCGAACTTACAGCCCAACTATTAAAATATCCGATGAAATAACCTAACATAAAAAAACTTAAAAACAAGCCCAATGCTTGTCGAATGTGCATTGATGCAAATTCGGATTTTTTCTCATCTTGGTTTAAAAATATTGCAATTACTGCTCCAAAAATTGTTAGATAAGCTATAATTGCAGTGGTTTTTCCTTTTTCAATATCAGTTTGCATGATGTTACTTATTTAATATTAATTTCGATTTATTAATTACTCCTACTACTTTCCCTTTCATTTTACAATTCAAAAAAGCAGAGTTTTTTGACTTAGATAAGATATTTTCTTTATTAAAAATCCAATCTTCATTTATAGAAAACAGAGTCAAATTTGCTCTATTTCCAACTTTAATTTCTTGTTTTTCTAAATTAAAAATGACTCTTCCAAAGGTTAATTTTTCTACTATTTTTTCAATTGGTAAAACAGTTAACATTGCTGAAAAGGCATTTTCTAAACCAATAGTTCCGTTTTTGGCCAAATCGAATTCCATTTTTTTATGTTCAATATCAATTGGATTATGATCGGACGTAATGCAGTCAATGGTATTATCTAAAATTCCGTTGAGCAAAGCTCTTCGATCAAATTCATTTCTTAAAGGCGGAGATACTTTAAATCGTGTATCAAATGTATCAAGTTTTTCATCGGTTAAAACCAAATTGTGAACGGCTACGCTACAACTAACTAGCAGTCCTTTGGCTTTTGCCTTTTTAATTAATTCAACTGATTTTGCTGTTGAAATAGTCGGAATATGCAATTTTCCACCTGTATATTCTAACAAAAATAAGTTTCTTGCCACTTGTAATTCCTCGGCCAAATTTGGAATTCCTTTTAATCCTAATCTAGTAGAAACAATGCCTTCATTGGCAACACCGCTTGCTTTTATTTTTTCATCTTCACAAAATGTGATAACTAAGCCTTCAAAATCTTGAACATATAGTAAACCAATTTTTAATAAATTGGCATTATTTATTGCTTTATTATAGTCGCCAAAAGCGATTGCTCCAGCATTTTTCATATCGAACAATTCGGCCAAATCAATACCGTCACTATTTTTGGTTAATGCACCAATGGGAAACAATTCGGTGATCGAATTTTGTGCTTTTTGTTTTACAAATTGAATTTGAGATTGATTGTCGAGTACTGGAAACGAATTGGGTTGTAAAGCAATTGCTGTAAATCCAGATTTTGCCGCCACATTTAATCCGTTTTCTATGGTTTCACGGTCTTCAAAACCAGGCTCACCTAAACTTACACTAGTGTCAAACCAACCTTGTGAAATATGCAAATCTGGATAATTTATAATTTGAAAATCATTTGAAAATGAAATATTTTTTCCTATTTCATTAATAATCCCATCAACAATTTTTAAATCGACCGTTTCATTGTGAAATTCACTTTTAGGGTCAATTACTTTGGCTTCTTTAATAATGATTTTCATTTTCTAAATTATTTTAACGAATTTCATATTTCTGAAATTCTAAGATTATTTCACTAATTTTTGTATTAAAATTTCAAAAACTAAAAATAACAATGCAAAGATAACAAACCATTTCCATAGTTGATTATCGGATCGATTCGTTTGTAAGGTATCAAATAATGTATTTACGGATGCCATTTTTTTAAAATCATCTGCAATGACATCATTCGGTTTTGTAATATCGCTTTCTGATCTGTTATAATTAAAACTTATGTTTTCAACGATTTGTTCATTTTTTAAAATATCAAAATTACCTGATAAATTTGGATTTTCATTAAAAGATAATTTTACTTTTCCATTTAAAATTTGTTGAATTGGTGTAAAATTTTCGTCTTGGTTTTTAAGTGTAATAATCTCATCTTTAGATAATACTGATTTTACGATAAATGGCTTTGAATTTCCGATAATCATAGAAGTAATGCCTGATTTTTGAGCATTTTGAGCCATATTAAAAAAAGTAGGGACAATTATTGGTGAATTTTGAAAGTTGCTATTCATTTTATTTATTGAACCCGAAAAAATAAAAACAGAAGAAACACCTGTTTGAATTGCACTTAAAAATGGAGTTTGATCGCTAAAACCCAAAATTAACGGAGCTGTATTACTAATTTCAAAGGAAGTTTTTACATTTGGATATTGAAAATTATCAATTTTTTTTTCAAAAACATTTCCATAAAGAGGATGACTAAAATTAATTTTGGAAATCGTTTTTTCATTAGCATTTAATGTTTTAAACTGCGTTAAACCAAAATTTGATAAAAAGGAATTTAAGTTAGAAATGGCACAGTCTGAACTTGGAATCAAAATTAAATTACCTCCTTTTTCAACAAATGATTTTAAAGTAGTTTGCAATGCAATAGGAATTTCTTTCAATTCGTTCAAAACAATTGCATCTTGTTTTTCGATTAAATTATAGTCTAAAGCTTGCAGTACCGAATTGTTGTAGTTAAATTCATCTGTAGTGTAAATTCTAGCTAAAAAAGCACTTTTTTCAATGTCTCCAATACTTATAACATTACTTTTTTCAGGCTTTGAAATGTTAAAAAAATAATTGTTATCAAATTCCAAACAATTATCGGTTATTGAAACACAACCCTTAAATTCAGATTTTGGAATCGTAAAATTGATAGTTTTTGAGTTTGATTCAAAATTAATTAAAGTTTTAGCTATTAAATTTGTACCATTATATAATGCAATTGGAACATCTTTAAAATCATTACCAAAGGCTTTTATTTTTACACTTATCTCGTAAAAATTTGGCAAATTTTGACCAATATAAACACTATCTATCGAAATATTGTCAGTTTTTTCAGCTTTAGGAATAATGAAATATAAATTTTCGCTGTTTTTTAATTTCGCAAGTTGATTCGATTCAATTTCTACAGCATCAGTAATTACAACAATATCTTTATTAAAAACCGATTTGTGAGCCTTTATTTTTGAAATTAAGTTATCGACTCTAAACGGAATTGGGCTGTATTTTAAATTTTGAAGTTCTCGTTGAATTGATTTTATATCAGTATTCCAAAAAACATCCGAACAGGTTAACAAAGAAAAATTTACATTTTCTGGTGTTTGCTCCAATAAATCTTGAACTGCCCGTTTCAATAACTCTCCTTTCTTTCCCTTGGCTTGCATACTAAAAGAATTGTCTAAAATAAGATACAATTCGGTGGTTGCATTTTTACCATCTTTGGCTTTTAAAAAAGGTTGTGAAAAGGCAAAAATTAAAAATCCTAATAAAAGTAATCGGGTTGTAAGCAACAAATATTTTTTAAGTTTAGCACTTTTTCGGGTTTGAATTGCTAGTTCTTTTAAAAATTTAACATTTGTAAAATACTCTGTTTTAAATTTTCTTAATTGAAAAAGATGAACCAAAATTGGAATTAATAATAAAAAAAGAAAATACAGAATTTCGGGATGTTTAAGTTGCATTCTTTTTAAAAAATTTTTTCAAAAATAAGTAAAAGTTTAAAAATTCAAAAATTTAGTGAGTATATATTTATAATTTACTTTTTCTTTTTTGCATCACGAGTACGTTCTACGCCCCGATTACGAGAAGTCGTTTTTCGAGGTTTTGTTTTAGCAGGCCCGCCTAAATTTACTTTTTTATTTTTAGTTGATTTTTCATGAAATGCTTCGCCTCCTTCTTTTTTTACAGGTTTCATTAGCATTTTTACTTTTTTGAAGTCTTTTTCAAATTCTAATAATCGAATTGAAACTTCAACTTCTTTAGGTAGTGCTAAAAATTCAATTTCTTTTTCCATTAACAACTCGGCTTCAATTTGAATATCAGCTTCTTTTGGAGAAATAAAGCTTATTGCAGTTCCTGATTTATCGGCACGACCTGTACGCCCAATTCGATGAATGTATTGCTCTGGTATATCGGTAAATTCAAAGTTTATTACGTGTGTAACGTTAGAAATGTCAAGTCCTCTAGCCATTACATCAGTTGTTATAATGCCTCGTAATTCACCTTCTTGAAACGATGCCATCGTATTTAAACGATAATTTTGTGATTTATTAGAGTGAATTACACCAAATTGATCAGAATACTTATCTTCAATTGAAGCGGCAATAAGATCAACCGTTTTTTTATTATTTGCAAAAATTAAAATTCTTGAAGTGCTTTCATCCGTTTCTAAAATATGATGTAACAAATTTATTTTTGTCAAAAAATTAGGAACATTATAAGCCAATTGTTTTATTTTTTCTAACGGTGTTCCCGATGCAGCCAAAGAAACTTCTTCTGGTAACTCAAAATAATCCTCTAGCATTTCATCAACATCATCAGTCATTGTTGCTGAAAAAAGAATGTTTTGCTTTTTATTTTTCATCATTGCTAAAAGCGAAGTTACTTGAAAACGAAATCCTAGATTTAAAATTTCATCAAACTCATCAATAACTAATTTTTGTAATGAGTCAAATCGAATTACGTTATCCAAAGCCAAGTCCATTGTTCGCCCTGGAGTTCCTACCAAAATATCAATACCCGTTAAAACAGATTTTTTTTGAGTATTAATGTTTACTCCTCCGTAAACGCCCAAAGTTCGTACCGACATAAATTGTGTTAAACTATCGATTACCTCAACAATTTGAACCACCAATTCACGAGTTGGCACTAAAATTACTACTCTTGGTGTATCCGTAGCAATAAATTTCCACGATTTTAAAATAGGCAATAAATAGGCTAAGGTTTTACCAGTACCCGTTTGAGCAATTCCCATAACGTCACGACCCGACATCAAAATTGAAAATGATTTTTCTTGAATTGGTGTTGGAGTGGTTAATCCTAAACCATCAATTGCTTTTTGTAATGATTTTGGAAGATTGAATTGTTCAAATGAGCCCATTGCTTAATTTTTTTGCAAAGGTACGGAATTCTTTTTTGTGATTTTAAGACGGATTTTTGATTAGAATTGAACCTAAATTAAATTTATTTATTTTTAAAATCATAAAAAAATACAAACATCAAAAAGTAACAACCCATTACAATTCATTACCTTTGCAAAAAACAATAACAATGTCTATTTTATCTGAATTAAATGCTGTTTCTCCAATTGACGGACGTTACCGAAGTAAAACCATTTCATTATCACCTTTTTTTTCGGAAGAGGCATTAATTAAATACCGTGTTTTAGTTGAAATTGAATATTTTATTGCCCTGTGTAATTTGCCTTTGCCGCAACTTTCAGGTATTGAAGTAGCAACGGTAATTAGTTTGCGAAATATTTATACTCAGTTTACAACAGCAGATGCAATTTGGATAAAAGAAACCGAAAAAGTTACCAACCATGATGTTAAAGCTGTTGAGTATTTTATTAAAGGAAAGTTTGAATCATTAGGATTGTCAAAATATAAAGAGTTCATTCACTTTGGATTAACTTCTCAAGACATCAATAACACTGCTATTCCACTTTCTACTAAAGAAGCTTTTGAAAAAGTATATTTACCAAGTTTAATTGCTTTAATTGCTAAATTAAAAGAGTTGGCAATGGAATGGAAAGACATTCCGATGTTAGCCAGAACTCACGGTCAACCCGCTTCGCCTACTCGATTGGGAAAAGAATTTCTAGTTTATGTAGAGCGTTTAGAAGAACAATTAAGATTGTTATTTAATGTGCCTTTTGCAGCAAAATTTGGTGGAGCTACCGGAAACTTTAATGCTCATCACGTAGCTTATCCTAATATTGATTGGAAAAAATTTGGCAGTATTTTTGTAGAAAACACTTTAGGATTACAACACTCTTTTCCAACAACTCAAATTGAACATTACGATCATTTTGCCGCTTTCTTTGATGCTTTAAAAAGAATAAATACTATTATAATTGATTTAGACAGAGATATTTGGACTTATGTTTCGATGGATTATTTTAAACAAAAAATAAAAGAAGGTGAAATTGGTTCATCGGCTATGCCGCACAAGGTAAATCCAATTGATTTTGAAAATAGCGAAGGAAATTTAGGTATAGCCAATGCTGTTTTTGAACATCTTTCTGCCAAATTACCTTTATCAAGATTACAACGTGACTTAACTGATAGTACCGTTTTACGCAATATTGGTGTGCCAATTGGACATACTTTAATTGCTTTTGAAGCTACCTTAAAAGGTTTGAATAAATTACTTTTAAACGAACCAAAATTTGCCGAAGATTTAGAAAAAAATTGGGCAGTTGTTGCCGAAGCTATTCAAACTATTTTACGCCGTGAAGGGTATCCAAATCCTTATGAGGCATTAAAAGAATTGACTCGAACAAATACCATAATTGATAAAAATGCGATTCATAATTTCATAAATTCTTTAGAAATTTCTGATGAAATTAAAACTGAATTACTAAAGATTTCTCCTTCAAATTTTGTTGGAATTTAAAATGTTTGCAGTCACCGTTTTTTAAATATCTATATTTTGACTTTAATATAGAACTACGAATTTATTAAAAACTGCGACTGAAAACTAAATACTACCTTGAATAATTGGGAGCTTCTTTCGTAATTGTAACATTATGGGGATGACTTTCGCCAATTCCAGAAGCAGTAATTCTAACAAATCGACCTGTTTCTTGTAGTGTTGGAATGTCTTTTGAACCACAATAACCCATTCCTGCCCGAAGACCGCCAATAAATTGTTGCATACTTTCGTTTAATTCACCTTTGTAAGGCACACGACCAACAATTCCTTCGGGAACTAATTTTTTCACATCATCTTCTACATCTTGAAAATACCTGTCTTTTGAACCTTCTGCCATTGCTTCAATAGAACCCATTCCGCGATACGATTTGAATTTTCGACCTTCAAAAATTATAGTTTCGCCTGGGCTTTCTTTTGTTCCTGCCAACATCGAGCCCAACATTATACAATCTGCTCCAGCAGCAATTGCTTTCGGAATATCACCCGTATAACGAATGCCTCCATCTGCAATTACAGGAACACCAGAACCTTTTATGGCAGCAGCAACCTCTAAAACTGCTGAAAATTGTGGAAAACCAACTCCAGCAACTACTCGAGTAGTACAAATTGAACCTGGTCCGATACCTACTTTTACAGCATCTGCACCATTTTCTACTAAATACAAAGCAGCTTCGGGCGTTGCAATGTTTCCTACCACAACGTCAAGATTAGGAAAACTTGCTTTTATTTGTTTCAAAACAGTAATAACTCCTTGCGTATGACCGTGAGCCGTGTCAATGACTACAGCGTCAACTCCAGCATTTACGAGTGCTGTTGTACGTTCCAAAGCATCTGCGGTAACACCAATGGCTGCAGCAACTCGAAGTCGACCAAAATTGTCTTTATTGGCAATTGGTTTTTGAGTCAATTTAGTAATATCTCTAAAAGTAATTAACCCAATAAGTTTAAAATCGGCATCAACTACTGGTAATTTTTCAATTTTATTTTGTTGTAAAATTCCTTCTGCTTCTTGCAAAGTAGTTCCTTTTGCAGCTGTTACTAGATTTTGGGTCGTCATAACTTCCAAAATAGATCTTGAATTGTCTTTTTCAAAACGCAAATCTCGGTTGGTCACGATGCCTTTTAAGGTTCCATTTTCGTCTACAATTGGGATTCCACCAATGCCATATTCTTTCATAACTTGTTTGGCATCACCAACATTTGAAGTCAAGGGTAAAGTTACTGGGTCGATAATCATCCCAGATTCGGCACGTTTTACCTTCTTAACTTTTGCTGCTTGTTGAGTAATAGTCATGTTTTTATGTAAAACTCCAATGCCGCCTTCTTGTGCCATTGCAATTGCCATTGCACTCTCGGTAACAGTATCCATAGCTGCCGAAACAATAGGAACATTTAAAGTAATGTTTCGAGAAAATTTAGATTGAATGTTTACATCGCGTGGTAAAACTTCGGAATAATTGGGTATTAAAAGTACATCATCGTAGGTAAGTCCTTCACCGATGATTTTTGAAGTGTGTGCTTTCATTGCAATTTGTAGTTAAATTGCAAGCAAAGATAATGAAAAGTTAGAAATTATAAGTTTTTATTTTATAGCCTTTAAAGGCTATAAAGTAGTTTTATAGTCGAAAAAGGCTATAAAGTAGTTTTATAACCAAAAAAGGCTATATATTTGTAAAGTAATTTTTTACAGTTATGGATAAAAAAATAGTGTTATCGGCTGATATCATTGCTTCTACAAGTTTAAGTAACGATGAAAAAAGTATTTTAGAAAAAGGATTAGAAGAACTACTTGTGTTAATTGAAACGCATTTTTTAATTTTCGGACGAATAATAAAAGGCGATTATTTGGAAATGGTCATTGAAAACCCAGAAGATGGTTTGACCATAATGCTAGCCATTAAAAGTTTTGTAAAAGCCATTGTAATAAACGATGATGAAAAAACCAATAGATTCAAATCATTTAAAAACCACGGTATTCGAATAGCAATGGGATTTGGCGAATTGAGTCGCTATGATAAAGCAAATGGAATTATTGATGGGGAAGCCATTTATTTTTCGGGACGTAAAATTAGCGAAGAACGAACTACTTACAACCGAGAGCGAATTGTAATTAAAAACACCTTGTTTTTTGTGTCTGATAATGAAAATCTCAATGCTAATATTAATGCGCAACTTGGTTTAATTGATGTTTTAATTGGCAATGCCACCGCAAAACAATGTGAAGTTTTGTTTTATAAACTAATGGGGTTAAACGAAGATGAAATTGCCGATAAATTAAACGTAAAGCAACCCTCGGTTAATAAACACTCTACTAGTTTGGGCTGGAATGCTATTGAAAAATCAATAAATTATTTTAAATTAGTAATTAAAACGAGTAAGTTATGATAAATCAATTGATGGTTTTACAGGTAATTTCTTATGTTTTTAGTAGTTATTTTTTTCAGAGCAACGAACAATTAAAAGATAAAATTGAAAATGGATTTAAAGGTAAATTTATTTTTAAACACGCATTAATCACTTTTATAGTTTCGTGGGTACTGTCTTTTGATATAAATTTCGTTTTTTGTGCTTTCGGAATCACAATTGCACACTTTTTAATTGATGGTTTTCAAAAACAATTCAAAACTAATAAATATACTTTTTTGGTTGCACAGTTTTTAAATCTAATTGTAATTCTGCTATTCGTTTGGCTATTTAAAAAATATTTTGTTTCTCATCTCATTTTTTTAATACCAATAACCAATCACTATTTGTTGCTTTTTTTAGGTTACTTAATTTGTTTAAAGCCAACTAATGTTTTTATTAGAGAAACACTTGTTATTGCAAAAATTCAAAGTATTTCAAATCCAAGTTTAGAATTAGCAAATGCTGGAAAATTAATAGGAATACTGGAACGTATTTTGGTTTTAACATTTGTAATTATTGGTAAATTGGAAGTAATTGGATTTTTAATTGCTGCGAAATCAATTTTAAGATATAAAGATGCTGATACTGTAAAAACGGAATATGTATTAATTGGTACAATGCTAAGTTTTGGTATTGCAATGCTACTTGGATTGTTAATAAATCATTTTTAATGAAACTCGCCAAACAATCGTGATGCCACATTGTAAGCACTTTCAAAACTCATTGGGCTGGTTTGGGTTCCGGCTTTTTGTTGCGTAAAGTACGACAACATTTTTTCGGTTGGCATATTGCCGGTTAAATCATCTTTCGCCATCGGGCAGCCACCAAAACCTTGAATAGCACCATCAAAACGACGGCAACCTGATTGATAAGCAGCCTCTATTTTTTCAAACCATTTCTCGGGAGTGGTGTGCAAGTGTGCGCCAAATTCAATTTTTGGGTATTTCGGAATCAAATTGTCAAATAAGTACGAGATAACCTCGGGAGTGGAACTTCCAACAGTATCTGAAAGTGACAAAATTTTAGCTCCCATTTTAGATAATTTTTCCGTCCACTCGCCCACAATTTCAACATTCCAAGAATCGCCATACGGATTGCCAAATCCCATAGAAATATAGGTTACAACCTCTTTATTAGATTTATCGGCTATATTCAAAATTTCATCTAATGTGATTAAACTTTCGGCAATAGTTTTGTGCGTATTTCGCATCTGAAAATTTTCAGAAATAGAAAAAGGAAATCCTAAATACTGAATTTCAGCGTGTTGCGATGCCAATTGAGCTCCTTGCGTATTGGCAATTATGGCAAGTAATTTACTTTTGGTTTGCGATAAATCAAGTTGTGCTAAAACTTCTGCAGTATCTACCATTTGCGGGATTGCCTTGGGCGAAACAAAACTTCCAAAATCAATAGTATCAAAACCTACACGCAAAAGCGCTTGAAGGTAAGCAACCTTTCGTTCGGTTGGGATGAAAGTTTTTATGCCTTGCATTGCATCACGTGGGCATTCGATAATTTTGACTGATTTGTTCAAAAAAGTTGCTAAGATTTAAGAGGCTAAGTTACTACCATTTTTTAGAATTTGCTTGTTTATTTGTTTAACTAATTTTGGACCTTCATAAATAAAACCAGTATATAATTGAATTAAACTTGCTCCAGCCTCTAATTTTTCAAGTGCATCTTGAGCCGAGTGAATACCGCCAACACCAATAATTGGAAATGATTTGTTGCTTTTTTCGGATAAAAAACGAATCACTTCGGTAGCACGATTGGTTAGCGGTTTGCCTGATAATCCGCCCATTTCGGTTTTACTTTTTGATTTTAAACCTTCACGAGATATGGTGGTATTTGTAGCAATTACGCCAGCAATTTTGGTTTCGTTAACAATATCAATAATGTCTAAAAGTTGCGAATCGGTTAAATCGGGAGCAATTTTAAGTAAAATGGGTTTTGGATTTTGTTTTTTTATGTTTGAATTTTGCAACGTTTGAAGCAATTCGGTCAATGGTTTTTTATCTTGCAATTCGCGAAGATTTGGAGTGTTGGGCGACGAAACATTGACTACAAAATAATCAACATAATCAAACAAGGCTTCAAAGCAAATTTGATAATCGTTTACTGCATTTTCGTTGGTTGTGATTTTGTTTTTACCAATATTACCGCCGATTAAAACGTTTTTATTTTTTTTTAATCGGATAATTGCTTCTTGAACGCCACCGTTATTAAAACCCATTCGGTTGATAATTGCCGAATCTTTTTTTAATCGAAACAAGCGTTTTTTTGGATTTCCATCTTGTGCAACTGGTGTTAAAGTGCCTATTTCGATAAAGCCAAAACCAAAATTAGATAGTTCCTTATATAATTTAGCATCTTTATCAAAACCTGCGGCAAGCCCAACTGGATTTGGAAATTTAAGTCCGAAAACTTCGGTTTCTAAACGTTTGTCGTTTACTAAATACAGGGATTTGAAAAGTGATTTAAAACCAGGTATTTTAGATAAATTTCGGATTAATGAAAAGGTAAAATAATGCACTTTTTCGGGATCAAACCAAAAAAGTATTGGACGAATTACTAGTTTATACATTGTTGTTGTGTTGTTGTGCAAAAATAGTGTTTTTAGCACAAATAGTTTTATTTTTTAGTATAGATTTTTTTGAACTACGAATGCCCTAGCCCAGAAAGGAATGGAAAGCCCACAGCAAAAAAAGGTAGTTTTTGTTGGCAAAAAACTGCGACCAACAGAAGCACGTTTTTTGACTTACAAAAACTGCCTTTTTTTGCGAGGACTTGAAATGGATTGCTGGAAATTGCTTCTGAAAAAAATTACGATTTAGGATTTTAGGATTTGATATTTGGGATTTGTTATTTGGGATTTGTTATTTGGGATTTGATTTTTGAAAGTCTATATTTGTGTTTTATAACTAAACAAAATTATGCAACATATTATTGATAGATTCGTGAGCTATGTTACGGTTGATACGGAATCGGATGCGAGTTCACTAACCACTCCAAGTACTTTTAAACAATGGGATTTAGCGAATAAACTGGTCGAAGAATTGAAAATGATTGGAATGGATGACGTTACAATTGACGAAAATGCCTATATAATGGCGACTTTACCGAGTAATGTTGCTCATAAAGTGCCTACAATTGGATTTGTTTCGCATTTTGATACCACGCCCGATTTTACAGGTAAAGATGTAAAACCGCAAATTATTCCGAATTACGATGGTGGTGATATAGTGTTGAACAAAGAACAAAATATAATTTTATCGCCCAATTATTTTAAAGATTTGTTGCAGTACAAAGGGCAAACTTTAATTACTACAAATGGGTTAACTTTGCTTGGCGCAGATGACAAAGCGGGTATTACCGAAATTGTTACGGCTATGGAATTTTTGATTCAAAACCCAGATATTAAGCACGGAAAAATTAGAATTGGCTTTACACCCGATGAAGAAATTGGTCGTGGTGCGCACAAGTTTGATGTGGAAAAATTTGGATGCGATTGGGCTTACACGATGGATGGAAGTCAGATTGGCGAACTGGAATATGAAAATTTTAATGCGGCTGGCGCAAAAATTACGTTTAAAGGAAAAAGCGTTCATCCGGGTTATGCCAAAGGAAAGATGATTAACTCGATGTTGATTGCCAACGATTTTTTAAGCGAGTTACCAAAAGGTGAAACGCCACAAGAAACAAGCGGTTACGAAGGTTTTTATCACGTACATCATTTAACTGGTAGTATTGAAGAAACGGTTTTGGAATTGATTATTCGTGATTTTGAAAAAGATAGTTTTGAGAAGCGAAAAGAATTTATATTGAATTTAGCTCAAAAATTTAACGATAAATTTGCTAAGCAATTTGGCGAAGATATTGTGATTTGTGAGGTAAAAGATCAATACTTTAATATGAAAGAAAAAGTAGAACCCGTTTTTCATATTATTAAAATTGCTGAAAAAGCGATGCTTGAATTGGGAATTCAGCCTTTAATAAAACCAATTCGTGGCGGAACGGATGGTTGCCAACTATCCTACAAAGGACTGCCTTGCCCCAATATTTTTGCGGGCGGACACAATTTTCACGGAAAATACGAATATGTTCCTGTTGAGAGTATGCAAAAAGCGGTGGAAGTAATTGTAAAAATTGCTGAATTGACGGTTGATTTTAAAATGTAAAATTATGTTTAATTACATTAAAAAAAATAAAGTTAAAACTTTTTTTGGTTTTTTAATTTTGAGTTATCTTTTACTCTGTCAATCGTGTGCCACAATGCGAATGACCGCCAAAGAAGATAAAGTTTTTTTTGATGCCGTAAATTTAAAATTTAAAGACAGTTCAATTGCAATTGATGAATCGAAAATTCATTATATCGAAACTGGCAAAAAAGAAAATCCAACTTTGTTTTTTGTTCATGGCTCACCTGGTAGTTGGGATGCTTATAAAGAGTATTTAAAAGATTCATTGCTTTTAAAAAAATACCGAATGATTGCTATTGACCGCCCTGGTTTTGGGTACAGCGATTTTGGAAATGCAAAAAATTTATACGAGCAAGCCCATTTAATTGAGGCTTTTATTGAAAAAATCAAGAACGGTAAAAATATTTATTTAATAGGTCATTCATATGGCGGACCAGTTATTGTAAAAATGGCGGTTGACAAACCAAGCACTTTTAAAGAAATTGTAATTTTAGCTGGAGCAATCGATCCTGATGCCGAAACGCCTGAAAAATGGAGGGCCGTTTTTAAATCAAAACCGTTACGGTACATAGTTCCTGGAGCACTTCGACCTGCAAACGACGAATTATGGTGGTTAAAAACCGATTTAAAAAATATGAAACCCACGTTGGGTAAAATAACAACCAATGTTTTGATAATTCATGGTACAAAAGACCCTTTGGTTCCATACAGCAACGCTGCTTTTATTCAAAAAGAATTTGTAAATGCTAAATCAATGGAATTGGTTTCGATTAAAGATGCCAATCATTTTATTCCGTGGGAACATTTTACTGAAATTCGAGATAGATTATTGACTTTGAAAGAGTAGAATTATGAAAAAATTCAAATTTATTTTGGTATTAATTTCGTTAATTGCATTTGGTCAAAAACAAAAAACTAAAAATGTTAATTGCTTGACAGTAAAAGAAACTGATACGTTAAAACTAACAAAAAATAAAATGAGTAGTAAAGGAAAAAATGTTTTTGGAAACGAACTAGAATTGGCAAGTTTGAAACCTTTAACGGGTTTTTATCGTGATGGTTTTTGCTCCACAGGAATTGATGATAACGGAATTCACGTGGTTGCTGCGGTAATGACGGATGAATTTTTAAACTATTCAAAAGGACAAGGTAATGACTTAATTACTCCCAATTTAAACTATGGTTTTCCGGGTTTAAAGGCAGGCGATACTTGGTGCTTATGCGCTTTGCGATGGAAAGAGGCTTTAAAAGCAGGAGTTGCTCCGCCAGTACTTTTAAGTGCTACGCATCAAAAAGCATTGGAATATGTTTCTTTGGCTGAATTAAAGGCTAATTCAATAAAATAATTTTTTGTTTTGCCACGAATTAAACTAATTTTACTAAATAATTTTTGAAATTCCTGTAATTAATTTTAAGAATTTAAAATTTGGTAAATCCGTGGATAAATTTATTTTTATACTTCATCACTTGTAAAAGCAGTAAAAGTTTTCTTTTTAAATGGTCGAATAATCAAACGACCTTCACGGTCAAAACGAATGTAATTGTACACCCAATTTAAAAAAACTACGGCTTTGTTTTTAAATCCTATTAAAGAGTAAAGATGTACCAACATCCAAACAAACCAAGCAAAAACGCCACTAAAATGATACTTGGGTAAATCGACAACTGCTAAATTACGCCCAATAGTAGCCATTGATCCTTTATCATTGTATTCAAAAGGATGCATTGGCTTTTTATTTATTAAATTGACTAGATTTTTTCCAAGTAAATCGCCTTGTTGCAATGCAGGTTGTGCCATCATTGGATGACCTTGTGGGTATAATTCAGTTTCCATTGAGGCAATATCACCAATGGCAAAAATATTTTCATATCCTTTTACTTGATTGAATCGATTTACCCGAATTCGCTCTAATTTTTCAACCAAAGCAGCTGTATTTAAACCTGAAATTGGCGCTCCTTGAACGCCTGCTGTCCAAATTACAGTTGCGGTTTCAAAAGTTAAATCGGAATTGGTAGTTATAGTTTTCCCGTCGTAATTGGTTACTCGAACATTCTTCCAAATGGTAACTCCCAAATTCTCAAGAAATTTTTGTGCATCGGCAGATGAGGCTTCGCTCATAGTATTTAAAATTCGATCGCCACTTTGAATTAGGTTGATTTGCATTTTAGTAATGTCTAAATCGGGATAATCCTTTTGGAGAATTGCCTTTTTCATTTCGGCCAAAGCTCCTGCAAGTTCAACACCTGTTGGCCCTGCTCCTACTAAAACAAAATTGATTAGACTGTTTTTTTCGGCATCGTCATTTAATAAAACTGCCTGTTCAAAATTTTCTAGAATTAAACTGCGAATGTTTAACGATTGCGGAATAGTTTTCATACTCATTGCATTACGTTCAATTTCTTTATTTCCAAAAAAATTGGTTTTAGAACCTGTTGCTAATACAAGATAATCATAGTTTAAATCACCAATTTCAGAAAATATTTTTTGATTTTTAGTATCTATTTCTTTAACGGATGTCATTCGGAAATAAAAATCGTCGTAGCCTTGAATTACTTTTCTAATAGGATAAGCTATGGAACCAGCCTCAAGTCCGCCAGTGGCTACTTGATACAATAAAGGTTGAAAATTATGATAATTATGTTTGTCAATTAAAACGACTTGAAGGTTTTTATTCTTTAGTTTTTTGGCAATGCTTAATCCTGCGAAACCTGCTCCGATAATTACTATTCGGGGTTTTGTTGTATTTGGGATGTTCATTTTTTTTGAGAATCTGATTATTGTAATTCTGAGTGGCTAAGATACGAAGGATTTTGGATTTAGGATATAAAGAAGAATCATTTAATGAGGAAGGATTTTTAGGTAAAAAAGTTTTTGATAAGCGACTTACACAATTGTATAGCAGCGATTGCAGTGGCATCCCAAGCGTTTTGACGTGGATAGAACGTAAAGCGGGACGTTGTTGATGATAAAACGAATGATGCTGCTATTTAAAAAAAATTGAAATAAAAAGCAAAGTCATAAAGATTTATAATAAACGAACTATATTGTAACAAATTTGGAATTTGAACTACTTATTGAATATATGAGCGTGAATTTGGAACAGTCATTTGTGACGCAATTAAAGGAAAATCAAAATATAATCCACAAAATTTGTAGATTGTACACGAATGACGGCGATGCACATAAAGACTTGTTTCAAGAGGTTACTATACAATTATGGAAAGCTTTTCCGAAGTTTCGGGGTGACGCAAAATTTTCTACTTGGGCCTATCGTGTAGCTTTAAATACAGCAATTACATTGTATCGAAAAAGTACCCGAAATATTAAAACGGTGGAGTATGAAAAGCATAGTTTTTTTATTAGTAATGAGGATTACAACTCCGAGGAAGAAGATCAATTAAAGTTGATGTACCAAGCGGTTTATCAATTAAATGATATTGAAAAAGCATTGATTTTTATGTATTTAGAAGATAAGGATTATACTGAAATTGCTGAAACACTTGGTATTAGCGAAGTAAATACGAGAGTGAAAATGAATAGAATTAAAGGGAAATTAAAAAAAATATTAAATCCGTAATTATGATGGAAGAATTGGATTTACTGAAAAAAAACTGGAATAAAACGAATAATTTTGAACAGATAACAGAGAGTGATATTTACAAAATGCTGCTTAAAAAGTCGTCATCAATTGTGAAATGGATTTTTATTGTAAGCCTTTTAGAATTGGGTTCGGGATTATTATTGGGCTTGTTTTTATCATTCACTAAATACGATAGTGAAGGAAACGAATTATTAAAAAATATGGGGATGTATACCTATTACATAGCAGTTTCCATAATTTTTTATTCCGTTATTTTATTTTTTATATATCGATTTTATCAAATGTATAAAATGATTTCGGTTAACGATAATGTTAAAAAATTAATTAAATCAATATTAAAAACTCGAAAAGTTGTTAAACAGTATATTATGTTTAATCTTAGCTTTAGTGCCCTATTTTTTTTAGTTGGATTATGTTTTGGATTGCATAAAGGCTTTATGGACTATTCGGCAAAACATGGTGATTTGAATCCAGTAATAACAATGAAAATGTACTTGTTGGGAATTGTTTTAATAGTAGTTATAACTGGTATTTTTACATTTTTATTTTGGTTAGTATATAAATTATTATACGGTATTTTACTTAAAAAACTAACCAAAAATTATGAAGAATTGAAAAAGATTGATTTATAAATGTAACAAATTACACGTTTATTTACTACACGATATTTTAAATGTTTTGGTTCTTTAAATATATTACTATTAATTAAGATGAAATTTATAAACTAAGTAATTATTTTGTTACAAATTAAATTTTTAAAAACCGTCAACTTTAATTTCAAACATTTTATCCCAGTTTTTGCCAACAATAAATAATGTTTTTGTTTTTGGATTGTAAGCAATTCCATTTAAAACCCTTTCTTCAGTAGTGTTTTTAACCAATTTAACTAATTTAGCAACATCTAAAATTCCCTCTACTGCACCGTTTTTCGGATTAATAACTGCTATTGCATTTTTATGCCAAATGTTAGCAAATAACTTTCCGTTTACGTATTCTACTTCATTTAGTTGCTCAATTTTGGTGCTACCAGTGTAAACAGAAATAAAATCTATTACTGTTAAATCGGATGGGTTTAATGTCCAAATTTTATCGGTTCCATCACTTTGTAGTAAGTTTTTTCCATCGTTGGTTAATCCCCAACCTTGTTTAATTTTGTCGTCGTAAGTAAAGTTTTTTTCTTTAGTTAATGTTTTAGCATCATAAATAAAGCCTTCTTTGTTTTCCCAAGTTAATTGGTATAATTTTCCGTTTAAAAATGAAATGCCTTCGCCAAAATACATTTTGTCTAAATTAATTTGCTTGAAAATTTTACCCGTTTTGTAATCGTATTTTCTAAAATACGAATTTCCTTCTTGTCCAGTACTTTCATACAAAGTATCATTGTAAAATTCAAACCCTTCAGTAAAAGCGGTAGTATCATGAACAAATGTGTTCAATAAAGTATAACTTAAAGCTTTGGGCTTTACGTTTGATGTGATTTCAATTTGAGTCGAATCAATTTCAATTTTACCATTAAAATGAATTTTTGCAATTAAAAACTGAACTCCTAATTTTTGATCTTTTAAGGGCATCAAAAATTTTAAATTTGTTTTAATTGAACCTAACTTTTTATCATTTAAAAGATACATTACACTATCAATAGATTCATTTTGGGTGTTTTTGATTTTCAAGTTCAACGTTTCTCCCAAATTGTATTCTGATTTTAAACCCGAATTATCAATGCTAAACATTTTTTTTGAATCACCACAACTAACCGCCAAAAAGGCTAATAAAATGACTGCTAATAGATTACAATTTTTCATCACAAATAAAATAATTTTGAGCTACAAAAGTATTTAAAAAATACTTTATTCCCTTGCAAAAAAATAAAAATTGTTTACCTTTGCACTGGCAAGTCCTACACGACCAGCTCCTGCAAACTCCTCCAGGATGGGAACATAGCAAAGGTATGTGGTTGAGCGGTGCGATGTAGGTCGCTTGCCAATTTTTAAATCAAAAATTGATTTCCGTTTTAATGTCTTCCACTTTGGAAGATTTTTTTTGCCTTTTTTTCTTTTATAAAACGACAACTTTAGGTTTTTAGCCACACATTCCCAGTTTTACATCTTATTACTTTTTTTCGGCTATTGTAATAACATTTGAATTTGGAGTACCATTTTGGGTTTTACTCTTACAAATAAACTTAATTTATACCTTAGTTTTAAAAAAAATTGAAGCCAAATTTCATGATAAAAAATAAACAATTCTTAAATTTCTTTAATTTATATTTGCCACACTAAAACGATATAGTTTATGGAAGAATGTATTTCTGTTTTTGATATGTTAAAAATTGGTGTTGGACCGTCAAGTTCGCACACTCTAGGGCCTTGGCGTGCAGCTGAACGTTTTTTAAATGAATTACGATTTCAAAATATTTTAAAAAAAACTACTCGAGTTAAAATCGATTTATACGGTTCTCTTTCGCTTACAGGAAAAGGTCACGCTACCGATTTAGCAGTTATGTTGGGCTTAAGTGGTCAAGATCCTGAATACATTCCAATTTCAGATATTGACGGAATTATCAAAAACATTGAACAGTCCAACGAAATTATTTTAGGAAACGAAAACACCATTGCTTTTTATTTTTTGCAAGATATAATTTTCAATAAAAATTTTCTTCCTTTTCACGCCAATGGTTTGACTTTTACTGCTTTTTTAGATACTAATAAAGAGTATGTATCCACATTTTATTCTATAGGTGGAGGGTTCGTTGTAAAAGAAGAACGGATTAATGCGAAAAAGAAAATTGAAATAAAACGTAGCTTCCCCTTCCCTATTGAAAATGCTGCCGAGCTTTTGCAGTTTACCATTTCCGAAAATAAATCTATCTCCGAAATTGTTTTTGAAAATGAAAAATCAATGCGATCAGAAACAGAAATTGATTCTGAATTAATGCGAATCTGGACTACTATGCTAGAATGTATGCATATTGGTTGTCATAGTGAAGGAATTTTACCAGGCGGATTAAATGTACGTCGTCGCGCTTTTGATATGCACCAAAATTTAATTGGATTAGCAAACTATAACAATCCGCAAGAATGGTTAGAAGAAATTAGAAAAACTGAGGTGAAATTTCGTCAAATTTTGAAATGGGTTTCTTGTTTTGCATTAGCAGTAAACGAAGTAAATGCTGCATTAGGTAGAGTAGTAACGGCTCCAACCAATGGTAGTGCAGGAGTGATTCCGGCAGTTTTAATGTATTTTTTAGTTATTGAAAATCATAATGCTGGAACAAAAGAAATCAAACAATTTTTAATGGTTGCTGGTGAAATTGGAAGCATTTTTAAAAAGGGAGCAACAATATCAGCAGCAATGGGTGGTTGTCAAGCAGAAATTGGAGTTTCATCAGCAATGGCTGCAGCTGCATTATGTGAAGTAATGGGTGGTACGCCCGATCAAGTTTTAATGGCAGCCGAAATTGCTATGGAACATCATTTAGGAATGACCTGTGACCCAATTGGTGGTTTGGTTCAAATACCTTGCATCGAACGCAATACAATGGGAGCAATAAAAGCCATAAATGCGGCCGAATTAGCCATGGAAACCGATGCTAAAAATGCAAAAGTTTCGCTGGATAAAGTAATTGAAACAATGTGGAAAACAGCTAAAGATATGAATTCAAAATACAAAGAAACTTCTGAAGGTGGACTAGCAATTGCAGTAAATATGGCAGATTGTTAAAAAACCTGTATCAAAATTTAGATACAGGCTTTTTTGTTTTAAATATTTTACAGCATTGCTCCACCCGAAACTTCAATGCGCTGTCCATTAATCCATTTTGCATCATCGGTACACAAAAAAGCTACAACGCTTCCAATATCATCTGGTAAACCAGCTCGTCCTAACGCAGTTATTGATGAAATATAACTATTTAAATCGGTATTGTCTCGAACAGCTCCACCTCCAAAATCGGTTTCAATAGCCCCTGGAGCTACAACATTTACTCGAATTTGCTTACTTCCAAGTTCTTTAGCTTGGTAATTTGTTAAAGTTTCAACTGCTCCTTTCATAGTTGCGTAAGCAGCATAACCAGGAAAAGAAAAACGAGTAAGTCCTGAAGAAATATTTACAATACCACCTTCATTATTCATTACTAGCAATGCTTTTTGACTCATAAAAAAGGTTGATTTAAGGTGAATATTCACCATATCGTCAAAAACAATTTCTGTGGTTTGCTCAAACGAAAGATGTGCACCAACCCCTGCATTATTAATTAAATAGTCAATTTTATCTGTTTCAAATTTTAATTTTAAAATATCTTTAATTTCGATAAAAAATGCATCAAAAGTATTTGATTTTGCAACATTTAATTGCAAAGTCGCAGCTTTTTGTCCCAATGATTCAATTTCTTTTACAATAGTTTCTGCATCATCTTTTTTACTATTATAAGTTAATATAACATCCAAACCTTTTTTAGCCAAACTCAAAGCCATATTTTTTCCTAATCCACGACTTCCACCTGTTACCAATGCAATTTTACTAGTTTTCATAATTTTATATTTACGTTTTTTTATGACACAAAATTACATTCGTTCTTGAATAAAAAAATGGTGATCAGTTCAGTTTAAATGGTGATAGTTTCCTGATTTTATTTTCCGCATCAAAAATTCTTCTCTATATTGTTTGGGATTTAAACCAACAAACCGTTTAAAAAACTTGGTAAAATTAGACGGGTCATAGGTTAATAAAATGGCAATTTCAGAGATTTGAAGTTTATTTTCTTCTAATAATTTTTTAGAAATTATAACAATTTTTTCTTCATAAAAATCACAAGGTGATTTGCCAGTTGTTAACTTAATAGTATTACTTAGATGTGTAGGATGAATAAAAAGCATAGAGGCAAAATCTCTTACTTCAAGCATTTTGGTGGTTTTTTGTGAAATAATACTTTGCAAATGAGTTTCTAGCAATACTAAATAATCTGTAGTAATTTCATTTTGACGGGCTAAGATTTTTTTCGGTATAGGAGTTGGCATATTTTAATTTTTATTTTCGTTCGCCAATTTGTTGACGCCACATAGCATAATACAAACCTTTTTCGAGCAATAAATCATCGTGTTTGCCCTGCTCAATAATTTTTCCTTGTTCCAAAACAAAAATTTTATCGGCATGCATAATTGTTGATAAACGGTGGGCAATTAAAACTGTAATTCTATTTTGATCAGAAATACTCCTTATAGTTGAATTAATTTCTTCCTCTGTAATAGAGTCTAAAGCTGATGTTGCTTCATCAAAAATCAATAAATTTGGATTTCTTAAAATGGCTCTAGCAATTGAAAGTCGCTGTTTTTCGCCACCCGAAACTTTAATTCCACCTTCACCAATTGTTGAATTTAATCCATCTTCGGCACGTTCTAATAATTTTGTACAACTAGCTCTCTTTAAAACATCTAGCAATTGTTCATCGGTTGATGATGGTTTTACAAACAATAAATTTTCTCGAATAGTTCCCGAAAAAAGTTGTGCGTCTTGAGTTACAAATCCTAATTGTTTACGAATATCAAGCATATCAATTTCTGAAGATGGAATGCCGTTGTATAAAACTATACCTTCCTTTGGAGCGTACAATCCTACCAATAATTTTACCAAAGTCGTCTTTCCTGCTCCAGATGGTCCAACAAAGGCAACAGTTTCTCCTTTTTTTATAGTGAAATTGATGTTTTCAACCGCATTTTGTTGCGCCGATTTATGCATAAAACTTACTTTTGAGAATATTAAAGACTCAATTATACCTAATTTTGAAGGGTTTTTGGGTTTAAACTCGGATTTAGCTTTTAATAGATTTTCAAAATTTTCTAATGAAACTTTTGATTCATTTCTAACAATTATAAAAGCACTTAATTCCTGCAAAGGTCCAAAAATAAAAAAGGTAAAGAAAACCATCGTAAGCAAATCGCCAACAATAATTTTACCTCCAAATAAAAAATAATACAAAGCAAACACAACGCACGTTCGTAATAAATGTACTGTAGTCCCTTGAATAAAACTCAAACTTCTAATAAAACGAATTTTTTGCAATTCTAATTTTAATATTTTTAACGTATTAAGGTTCAATCTTTTTTCTTCTTGATGTACTAAACCTAGACTTTTCACTAATTCAATATTACGCAAACTTTCGGTTGTTGCACCGGCTAAAGCGTTAGTTTGACCAATAATTTTTCGTGAAACTATTTTTATTTTTTTTCCTAAATAAGAACTCAGTACTGCAATAATTGGTGCCGCAATTATAAAAATTAAAGGAATTCGAGGATCAATTCGAAAACTATAAATAATGACAAAAACAAAAGCAATCGAAGTTTGAAAAACTAAATTTATTGAAAGTTGAATTAGTTTTTCAGAATCTGTTCGTACTTTTTGCAACATACTTAGGGTTTCTCCACTTCGTTGGTCTTCAAAATCTTCATAAGGTAAATCAAGTGATTTCTTTATTCCATCAGTATACATTGCTGCTCCCGAACGTTGAATAACTGCATTTGTAAAATAATCTTGAAAATTTTTAGTTAATCTCGAAATCATTGCAGCCGCCAAGGAAAGTCCTAACCAAAAAGAAAGTGATTTTAAAAACCCTATTTCGTTTCCTTTATATTTTAAAATTCCAACGCCACAATCTTGCATTAATTTTCCTGTTATTACAGAATCACTCATACTAAAACAGGTGTTTATTGTAGCCATTAAGAGGGCCAAAAGTAATAGTTTGTAATGTTTTTTAAGATAAGAGTATAATAATTTCATTTATTGATTTTAAAGTTGCAAAAATACAAAATAATGTGATTCTATTTTTTTACTCTTTTTAAATTAAAGTTAAAAGAATAAGATTTACTACTTTTACATTTTAAAAAAACAAATTTGAATTCAAAAATCTAAAATCTTATGTCAGTAGCCAAAAAAGATTATAAACGAATCACTACTAAATCATTAATTGAAATGAAAGCCAATGGCGAAAAAATTTCGATGCTTACTGCCTATGATTATTCGATGGCAAAAATTGTGGATTCCGCTGGCGTTGACGTAATTTTAGTTGGTGACTCGGCAAGTAATGTAATGGCCGGACACGAAACAACACTACCAATAACTTTGGATCAAATGATTTACCACGCGTCAGGTGTGGTTCGAGCCTGTGAAAGAGCATTAATTGTTGTTGATTTGCCTTTTGGCACGTATCAATCAGATTCAAAAGAAGCCTTAAGATCGTCTATAAGAATAATGAAAGAAAGCGGCGGACACGCAGTTAAACTTGAGGGGGGAAGTGAAGTAAAGGAATCAATAAAAAAAATACTCAACGCTGGAATTCCAGTTATGGGACATTTAGGTTTAACACCGCAATCTATTTATAAATTCGGTACTTATACTGTAAGGGCTAAAGAAGAAGAAGAAGCCGAAAAATTACTTGATGATGCAAAAATGCTAGAAAAAATGGGTTGTTTTGCTTTGGTATTAGAAAAAATACCCGCACATTTGGCAGAAAAAGTAGCAAAAAGTATTTCGATTCCTGTAATTGGGATTGGAGCTGGCGGAGGAGTTGATGGACAAGTTTTAGTGATTCACGATATGCTGGGAATGAATAATGAATTTAATCCGCGTTTTTTACGTCGTTATTTAGATTTATATGATCAAATGACTAAAGCAATTGGAAATTATGTTGCCGATGTAAAGTCGAAAGATTTTCCTAATGAGAGTGAGCAATATTAGATTTTTAGATTGCAGATTTTAGATTTTAAATGACTGAAAAAATACTTTCAAGTAAAAATAACTTACAAGTTCTTCACGAAGACAATCATATAATAGTGATTAACAAACGGGTAGGCGACATTGTGCAAGGTGATAAAACAGGCGACAAACCCTTATCGGATGTTGTGAAAGAATATTTAAAAGAAAAATACAATAAACCAGGCGAAGTTTTTTTGGGAGTAGTCCATCGATTAGATCGACCCACAACTGGAATTGTAGTATTTGCCAGAACATCAAAAGCATTAACACGATTGAACGAACTTTTTAGCAATCGTGAAACACAAAAAACCTATTGGGCAATTGTTAAAAATAAACCATCAAAAACTGAAGATAAATTAATTCACTATTTAAAACGAAACGAAAAGAACAATACTTCAAAAGCACATTTAAAAGAAGTTCCTGATAGTAAATTAGCTAGTTTAAATTATAAAATTATTAAAGAATTAAATAATTATTTTGCTTTAGAAATTAATTTACATACAGGTCGCCATCATCAAATTAGAGCACAATTACAATCAATTGGAAGCCCAATTAAAGGCGATTTAAAATATGGTTTTGATCGAAGCAATCCAGACGGAGGAATACACTTACACGCCAGAAAATTGGTTTTTATTCATCCAGTAACTAAAGAAAATATTGAAATTATCGCTCCAGTACCCGATGAAGTAGTTTGGAAAGCGATTTAATTAAGTCACCAAGATACTGAGATTCTAAGATTGCAAAAAACTTAGTATCTTAGCAACTTACAATCTCAGCAACTTCAAAATAATGGATTTCAAAAACGATATAAATTTCAGAAAACAAACTTTAAATAAGTTACTAATAGCAATTCAAAATTCTGAAAAAGAAATTTGCGAAGCGTTGTATAAAGATTTTAAAAAACCTGAGTTTGAAGCTGTTTTAACCGAAACTAATTATGTGATTTCAGAATTGAAGTCAACCATAAAAAACTTAAATAGTTGGGCAAAACCTAAAAAAGTGTTGCCTTCAATTTTAAATTTCCCGTCATCAGATTTTATAATTTCTGAACCCTACGGGAAAGTATTAATAATTTCACCTTGGAATTATCCGTTTCAATTAGCACTTTGTCCCCTAATTTCAGCAGTTGCAGCAGGAAATCAAGTGACTTTAAAACCATCTGAATTAACACCAAATACTGCATCAATAATTTCAAAAATAATTCGAGAAACATTTGACGTTAAACACGTTGTAACCATTACAGGCGATTATAAAATTGCAGAATCATTATTAAACCAACGTTGGGATTATATTTTTTTTACAGGAAGTGTATCGGTAGGAAAAATAGTTGCAAAAGCAGCAGCCGAAAATTTAACACCTGTAACTTTAGAACTTGGAGGAAAAAATCCTTGTGTAATTGATGCCACGGCCAATTTAAAAGTAACCGCTAAGCGAATTGTTTGGGGAAAATTTTTAAATGCTGGACAAACTTGCATAGCTCCCGATTATCTATTGGTTCATCAATCCGTAAAAGATAAATTAACGTCACATTTAATAGAAGAAATTACAGCCGCTTTTGGAGAAAATGCTGCAGTTTCGCCAGATTTTTGTAGAATAATTAATCAAAAAAATTGGTCGCGATTGAATGAATTTCTTCAAAATGAAACCATCCTATTTGGAGGGAAAACCAATCAACTTGAAAATTATATTGAACCAACACTTTTAGACAATCCAAAATTGAATAGTTTAGTAATGAAAGATGAAATTTTTGGACCAATTTTACCTATTTTAAGTTATCAAAACGAAACTGATTTAGAAGTTATAATTTCAAGTTATGATAAACCTTTATCATTGTATGTTTTTTCTGAAAACAATGAATTTTCTAAAAAAATAATTCAAAAATATTCTTTTGGTGGTGGTTGCATAAACGATACTATAATTCATTTTTCAAACAATCGATTGCCTTTTGGAGGTGTAGGCAATTCGGGCATTGGCGCTTATCATGGTAAAAAAAGTTTCGATATTTTTAGTCATAAAAAAGGAATTGTTAATAGAGGAACTTGGCTAGATTTACCGTTGCGTTATGCTCCTTATAAAAATAAATTGCATTTTATAAAAAAAGTGTTAAATTGGCTCTAAAATTTAAATAAAAAAAATGGATTCAAATTACAATACCGTTGAAAAAATTGTTAATCAAGGTTACTCGCTCGATTTAAGTAACATTTTAGAAAAATCATTTGAAACTTATAAAAAAATTGCAGGAATTGCTGGAGTTTCAATGATGATTGTATCCATTGTTTTGGCTGTTTTGTTTGGCGGTTTCTATGGAGCTTTAATTGGATTTTCGAACTTTACAGAAACTATGGCTGGTTTGCAAACTGGAATGATGTCAAACACTGCACAATTAACAATTATAGCAACATCAGCAATTTTTTCTGCCATATTTTGTCCAATAACAGCTGGTTTTTTAAAAATGGCACAACTTGCAAGTACCAATCAAAAATTTGGAATTGATACCATTTTTGATTATTTCAAAACACATCATTTTAAAGATTTATTCATAGCTGCACTATTAATTTCAGTTGTTGGCAACAGTTTAAGTTTTCTACTGGTTTATTTTCATATTCCAATTCTTGGAAATATAATAGTCGCTATAATTGCTTTTTTATCTATTTTAAATATTCCATTAATCGTTTTTTCAAACTTAAATGCACTTGAAGCTATTTCAATGAGCATGAAATTGGTTTTGAAAAACCCATTTATTATATTCGTATTATTACTTGTTGGAATTATTTTTGCAATGCTTGGTATAATTGCCTTATGCATTGGTGTTTTTTTTACTCTACCTTTTTATTATGTGGTAAACTATACTCTATACAATGAAATTGTTCCAGCAAATCCGAATTCAGAACTAGACGAAATAGGAACAACACATGAATTTTAAAATCATTATCTACTTAAAATACTAATTTATGAAATGGATAGGAAATCGTCAAAGTGAAAATGTTGAAGACCGTAGAGGAATGTCTGGAGGTGGAAAAGCAATTGTTGGTGGCGGAGGTTTAGCTATAGTTTTCTTTTTAATAAAAATGTTTTTTCCAGATGCGGCGCCGTTTGTTGATACCATTCAACAAAGTCAACAGCAAAATCAAACCTCTAATCAATCTAATGGGGAACAGCAACCTTTAACCGCTGAACAGAGAGAAATAGGAGATTTTGCTAAAACAGTTTTTGCTTACACCGAAGATACTTGGACACAGGTTTTTAAAGAAAATGGGATGGAATATGAATATCCAAAATTGGTTCTTTTTTCTGAATCTGTAGAAACTGCTTGTGGGAGTGCCACATCAGCTTCAGGTCCTTTTTATTGTCCTGGCGACAAAAAAGTATATGTCGATTTAGAGTTTATGAAAGAATTAAAATCACGTTTTGGTGCCGAAGGTGGCGATTTTGCAACAGCCTATGTAATTGCTCACGAAGTAGGTCACCATATTCAAAATTTATTAGGAACTTCTGATAAAATGCGTCAAGATCAACAAGGAAAATCTGAAGAAGAAGCGAATAAATTATCCGTTTGTTTAGAATTACAAGCCGATTTTTATGCAGGAGTTTGGGCTAAATACAACAATAAATACATTGAGGCTGGAGATATTGATGAAGCACTAAGCGCTGCAAATGCTGTTGGTGACGATGCCATTCAAAGTAAAATGCAAGGTCACGTTGAACCCGATACATTTACACACGGAACATCGGCGCAACGAATTTATTGGTTTAAAAAAGGATTCACAACTGGCGATATTAACCAAGGAAATACATTTGAGACTTTGTTAAAATAATACATTTACAAATTCATTTATTAAAATCCCATTGAAAGTACTAATGAAATTTTATTAGTCTTTCAATGGGATTTATATTTTACAACCTTAATTAGATTTTTAATTTTTTAAAGGAATATTTTTTAAAATTTCCAAGACAAATTTATAAAATTTTTGTGATGATTTTATTGAAGCTCTTTCATCTGGAGAATGCGCTCCGTGAATAGTTGGTCCAAATGAGATCATATCCATATCAGGATAATTGGTTCCTAAAATTCCGCATTCTAGTCCAGCGTGACAAGCTACAACTTTAGGTTTTTCACCATTTTGTTTTTCGTAAATTGATGTTAAAACATCTAAAATTTCCGATTTTACGTTGGGTGTCCATCCAGGATAGCTACCGCCAAATTCTACGTCGCAACCAAATAGTTCATATGCTGATCGCAAGCTGTTTGCAAGATCCATTTTAGCAGATTCTACTGATGAACGGGTTAAATTTTGAATGCTTATAGTACCGTCTTTAACTATAACCCTTGCAATATTATTAGAAGTTTCAACTAAGTCGTCCATATCGGAACTCATTTTATAAACACCATTTAGTGCCGCATAAATAGAACGAATCATACCTTCTTGAACGCCCAAATCCATCACTTTTTTTGGCAACTCTGCATTCTCAATTTCAATTGATAAATTTGGTTCCATCGTTTTATACTCGGATTTAATAGCTGCAATAAGTTTTTGCATATCAAATACAAAAGTTTCATTATACATCTTTGCTACCACTATTTTAGCACTACTTTCTCTCGGAATGGCATTACGTAAACTTCCTCCTGAAATTTCGGCTACTTGAAGTCCAAAATTTTCAAAACCGTCAAATAATAAACGATTCATTATTTTATTTGCATTTCCTAAACCTTTGTTAATATCCATTCCTGAATGACCTCCGTTTAAACCTTTTACAATGATAGTGTAACCTACAGAATTTTCAGGTGTTTTTTCTTCTTCGTAAGTCCTATTTGCAGTAACGTCTATACCTCCAGCGCAACCTATATCAATTTCATCGTCTTCTTCGGTGTCCATATTCAATAAAATTTCACCGTGCAAAACGCCACCTTTTAAATTTAAAGCACCTGTCATTCCAGTTTCTTCATCAATAGTAAATAAAGCTTCTATTGCTGGATGCTCTATTTCACTCGATTCTAAAATTGCCATTATCATTGCTACTCCAAGACCATTATCGGCTCCAAGGGTTGTACCGTGAGCTCTTACCCAGTCACCATCTACATACATATTAATACCTTGCATATCAAAATCGAAATTGGTATCATTATTTTTTTGATGTACCATATCCAAATGACCTTGAAGTACAATTGCTTTTCGGTTTTCCATTCCTTTTGTAGCTGGTTTTCGTATTATTACATTTCGAATTTCATCTTCAAAAGTTTCTAATCCCAAACTGCTTCCAAAGTTTTTCATAAACTCAATTACTCTTTCTTCTTTTTTTGAAGGACGTGGAACTGCATTTAAATCGGCAAATTTATTCCAAAGATTTTTAGGTTCGAGATTTCTTATTTCTTGGCTCATTTTAAAGTTTTAATTTATTTATTTTTTTGAATTACAATACTTCTTCATCTTGAAAAAAGTCGAAAGGCTTGTGTATGTTTACTGTTTCATTAAAAAGTTCTTCATTATCAATAATGTCTACAATTTTTGATTCAACTACTTCATTTTCTTTAATACTAGCAATTTGTATTATTTGAACTTCATCTCGCGCTGATAATTCGTTATCTAAAGTATTTTTATAATTATTTGAAATTTCAATTTCATTTGACAAATTTTCATCAATTACAATTTCATCATTCAATTTAACTTGTTCAGGAAATTCCTCAGTTTTTTCTTGAATTTCGACTTGTACTTGAATTTCAACTTTCTCTTGAATTTCTACTAAATGTTGAATTTGATTTTTATGCTGAATTTCATCTTGCTGTTGCCTAATCTTGTTTGCATTTCTATCCGAAAGAAAATTGACAAAATCATAAACACCTTCTAACTTTGCATCAGATAAAACCATAGCTTTTTGCACAATTTCAGCTATTACTTCTGTTCTATTCATTGGTTTGTTTAACTAGTATTGAATTAAAATTAAAAGAGTATTTTTTTAAATTGATTTACTTATTTTTTTATTTAAAATAATATTTTTTAATTTTAGATTAATAAAAAAACAAATTTACAAAAAACTTAATTTGAAACTAATTTTTTAATTGTTAATAACATCAAGAATTTATATTCATTTGTAATATCTTTAGATACTTTTATTGATTCAAATTTTGTTGTATCTTTAAAAGTATAAAAAACACCTATTTTTACACAATTAAAATCAATAACAAACTTAAATAATTGATGTTTCAAAAAAAATATTTGCTAACTTATTTTTTATTATTTCAAATAGTTTCCCTTAAAATTATAGTTTTTTTTCCAAAATGGATTGAACAAATTTATAGTAATGAAATATATAGATGTATTTCAAAATTTTCAAGAACAATTTTTGGATTATTTCCTTTTTCACTTGGCGATATTTTATATATTATTTTGATTTTTTATATTTCAAAATCCATTTTAAAAAATCGGAAAACATTAAAATTAAATTGGAAAAAAAATGTGTTCAAAATAATTAATAGCCTCTCGATTTTATATTTTTTATTTCATTTTTTATGGGCTTTTAACTATTATCGTGTGCCACTTTTTGAAAAAATGAATATTGAAAAAGAATATTCTGAAAAAGATTTAATAAATTTTACCGAGATATTAATTGCCAAAACAAACGAAATTCAATTTAAAATTTCAAAAAATAAAAATGTAAAAATTGTTATTCCTTATACAGATGAACAACTTTTTAAATTGACACAAAATGGTTACTATAATTTAGCAAAAAAACATCCTTTTTTTGAATACAAAACACCTAGTATAAAAACATCCTTATTTAGTTTAACCCTTTCTTATATGGGATTTTCGGGCTATTTGAATCCTTTTACTAATGAAGCTCAGGTGAATAACAAAGTGCCAAAGTATGGTTTACCAATGACTATTTGTCATGAAATGGCGCATCAAATTGGGTATGCCAGCGAAAGCGAATGTAACTTTATTGGGTATTTAGCAGCTGTTAATAACAATGATTTATACTTTCAATATGCAGCAAATACAATGGCATTAAAATACTGTTTAAGTAAACTGAAAGGAAAAACTGAAAATAACAATAATGAAAAAATTAAAAACTATTTAAAAAAAATAAATAGAGGCATTTTAAAAAATTTTCAAGAAGATAAGGAATTTGATAAAAATTATCAAAGTTTTGTTGAAGTTGGTTTTAAAATTTTTTATGATAATTTTTTAAAAATGAACCAGCAAAAAGAAGGTTTAGAAAGTTATAGCAAGTTTTTAAATTTATTAATAAATTACAATAAAGCAACTTTAAAATAAAACCAACTATTTAACTATTTTATTTAATATATAGAAAAATTGCCAAAAAAAGGATTGTTATTGATAACAAAAACTTAAATATTTATTTTAGATTTGAAAAATTAATGAATCATTTTAATAGAAAGAGAATTTATTCAATTAAATTAAAACCTTTGTAGGTTTATTTACGTAAGTAATTATTAAATATGTTAAAAACTTCAATGAAAATAAAAAATTATATTTAGTTTATAATTGATGAATCAAGAAATAAAAAAAATTGAATCGTATGCCATTTTAATTTTTGCAAAAAGTGCTGATTTTGAATCTGATTGCAAAAGAATAGCATCCTCAAAAAAGAGGAATGTTAGTTTATGGAATAAACTGAATCAAAAAACTTTAAAAATTGCTCAAAATTCTAAAATTCCTTATTTTATTTCAGATGAAAATTCACAAAAGGGGAAAAATTTTGGAGAAAAAATAGCAAATTCGATTCAAATTATTTTTGAAAAAGGTTTTGAAAAAGTAATCGTAATTGGTAATGATTGCCCCGAATTAAAAACCTCTCACTTAAAAAAAGCACAACTAGAACTTCAAAAAAATGATTTAGTTTTTGGTCCCGATTTTAAAGGTGGAATTTATCTTTTAGGCATTTCTAAAAATGATTTTAATGCTGCTGATTTTAAAAATTTTTGCTGGCAAAGCAAACAGCTAAATCAAAATTTTAATGACTTTTACGGTAATAAAAAAACATTCACTCTACCTTATTTAAATGATTTTGATTCATTATCATCCTTTAAAAAGGCTATTGCTACATTATATTATAACACTAAACTTAAAATTAATTTACTTAAATTAATTTCATTTTTTTACGATAATTTAGTTGAAATTTTTGGTGAATATATTATAATACCCATTATTTGCATCAGACATAGAGGTCCGCCAAAATCGATTATTTAGTAATCAAACATAATTTTTATTTAAATAATTTTAAACCACTTCAAATGAAAAAAATTTTTATTTGGGCATTTGTTTTTGCGACTTTTATAGTCAATGCCCAACAAGATATTTATGTATCTGTAATAGATTTAGAAACAAAAAAACCTGTAGTCAATAGTACCATAACTATTTTAAACAATTCAAGAAATTTTAAATTAACACAAGTTACAAATAATAAAGGTGTAACCGTATTTAGAAATATTGAGTCCATAGATGGTTATCAAATTAAATGTAATGGAAATGAGGAATATTTGGAACAAAATAGTAGTTTAATTGATATTCGTTCTAACCAAAATTCAAATTTAGTTTTAGAATTAAGAAAAAAAACCTCCAATCAGTTGGATGAAGTTGTAGTTTCAAAAAATTCAAATTCAAAAATTAACCTACGCGATGCCGAAGTTTCATTTGAACTAAAAGCCAAAGAAATTCAAGAACTACCCGTTGAAGGACGCGATATTACCCGTGTACTTTATAGATTACCCAATGTAACGCAAGCCACAGGGTTTTATTCGGAGGCACCAAACGTGAGTATAAATGGAGCAAACGGTTTATATACTTCTTATTTAATAGATGGTATGGATAACAACGAACGTTTTTTGGGTGGACAAAAATTTGCAATTCCTACTGGTTTTGCAAAAGACGTAACAGTTTTAACTAGTAATTTCTCGGCAGAATACGGATTAACGGGGAGCGGAATTATAGATGTAACTCCTAAGTCGGGCTCCAATAAATTTAGCGGTGAAAGTTATTTTCTTACACGACCTGGACCATCAATTGATTCACCATCAACGTATGCGCAACGTGATTTATCTGGAAATCAAGTAAAAGATGGTTTTGCCCGATATCAAGCGGGTGCAGCTGTGGGTGGTGCTTTTGTTAAAGATAAAACTTTTTATTTTTTTAATTTTGAACATACTACCGATGTTAAAGATAATTTATTAAAATCGCCCGATTTGGGTGTTTTTAAAACCGTAAAAGGAACTAATTATTTCGATTATTTTTCTGCAAAAATTGATCAAAACTGGAATAAAAATTTTAAATCTTCATTAAGAGCTAATGTTGGATTAGTAGGCATTGAGCGTCAAGGTGGCGGCTTGGAGGGTGGAGTTGGGTTTCCATCATCAGGAAATACACAATTTAGAAATAGTATTTTATTGGCACTTAAAAACAGTTATTCTTTTGGAAAAATAAGTGCCGAAACCAATGTACAATACAGCCGTTTTCGATGGGATTTTGCTAACCCTATAAATGGTGATGGTCCTCAAGTTACTGTACAAAGTCCTAACGAAGCAACAATTGCAGTTTTAGGTCACCCAGGATATTTGTTTAATGCACTTGAAAATACACTTCAATTGCAACAAAAATTTAAATATTATACTGATAATCATACATTTAAAGCAGGTTTTGGAGTTATTAGTGCAACACACGAATTATTAGGCGGTGGCAACCCCAATGGAAATTATACTGTAAAATTGACTCAAGCTCAATTAGATGCAATAAAAAATGTAGGCAATGCTAATAATTTAGACATTAACAGTATTCCTGAAAATGTGCTTGTAACTAAGTATGAAGTCGAATTACGACCGGCAGCCTTTGGAACTACTCAAAATGTTTATTCTGCATATTTGGAAGATTTATGGGCTATTAACGATAAATTAAATCTTACTTTAGGTTTACGTTATGATTATGATAATTTGTCCAAAGGCGGAGGAACTAAAGGTGACTTTAATAATTTGGCACCTCGCATTAATATGAACTATAAATTAAATGCAACTAGTAGTATTCGAGGTGGTTACGGTATTGCTTATGATAAAATTAATTATGCTATTTATAGTGATGCTTTACAACAAAATACCACTTCGACAGACTATAAAAAACAATTACAACAGTTTATTAACTTAGGGATTTTACCTTTAGATACCAATTTGAATTTGGTTACATTTGAAGGAAATGTAACCGCAAGTTTACCTACTACTACCTACCTACAAGGACCTTCAGGAGCATCATTACAGAGCCAAAGAGATACTGCATTTTCTAATGAAAGACGAATTTTAAACCCAAGTGGTTATAAAAATCCATATGCGCACCAATTTGCAATTGGATATCAAACTAAAATTGATGACGATAAATCTTTTTTTGTAGATTTTGTGCACAATCGAGGTGAAAATCAATTTAGATTACGTAATTTAAATGCAGTTTCGGAATATGCAATTGACCCAAATAATGTGGTGGTAAGAACTCCTGCGCAAGCCGATTTAACACGTCCTATTCCTATTACAAATAGCTCCGCAACTATTGACGGACAAGTAGTTACAGGAGTAGCTAGAAATGTAGTTGTTAGCGAAACTAAAGGGCAATCAAGGTATTATGCTTTGAGTTTAAATTTACAAAAAAGCAGAGGAAAAGATAATTACGCATACCGAATCAATTACACTTTATCTTCGTTGAAAAACAATACTGAAGATATTAATTTTAGAGCTTCGGATGGTAACAATTACGGTAACGAATGGGGACCATCAATTAATGATAGAACTCATAATATCAATGGAATATTTAATTATTATCTATTAAATAGAACAACCTTTACTTTAGCTGGAATTTTGCAAAGTGGACAGCCAATAAATAGAATCCCTTTAGGGTTTGGTACAACCGATTTAAATGGTGATGGTGGCTCATTTGGTGATTCTTATCAAGGAAATAGCGATAGATATCCAGGAGAAAGTAGAAATAATGATAGATTGCCTTGGAATGCCTCTTTTGATTTAGGCATTCAACATAAATTCAATTTAAATAGAAACAATACTATCGAATTGAGAGCCGATATTTTTAATCTTTTTGATGCTAAAAACTTAAGCGGATATAGTAATAATGCTACACAAAGCAATCAAATTCAAGCTGGTTCGGTAGCAAGTGGGTTACTAGTTCAAAAAAATTCATCACCACCTAGACAATTTCAATTTGGTGTTCGTTACTTATTTTAAACGCCACTTTAATTTATTATTCATTAATCAAGATAGTTTTAAAAAACTATCTTGATTATTATCTTTATATATATATTTACAAATGAAAAGTATTATACCATTAATATTGATTTTTTTATTGCTTTCGTGTAATAATAAAAAGCAAGCACCATATAAAGACATTGCTTCAATGTCTTGGACAGAGATTGAAAAGCAAGCTCACGGAAAAAATGTTACTATGCAAATGTGGATGGGTGATGCAAAAATTAACCAATACATTAAAAATTATATTGTTCCAAAAGTAAAAAAAGAACACAATATTAATTTACAAATTATTGACGGACAGGGTTCAAGTATAGTGCAATTATTAATGACAGAACAACAGGCTAATAAATCTAAAAGCGATCTTGACTTACTGTGGATAAACGGAGAAACATTTTACCAATTAAAACAAATCAAAGCCCTTTTTGGTCCGTGGACTAATTTGCTTCCAAATTCTAAATTTATAGATTTTAAAAATCCATTTATAGGTACCGATTTTCAACAACCTATTCAAGGTTATGAAATGCCTTGGGGAAATGTACAAATGGCTATAATTTATAATAGTGAAAAAGTACAAAATCCTCCACAAACTAGAGAAGAATTACTAGATTTTGTTAAAAAAAATCCAAATATTTTTACTTTTGACAACCAATTTACAGGACTTACATTTTTAAAAGCGCTCTTAATTGATATTTCAGGAAGTAAAGAGGAGTTATCTGGAAAATTTAATCAAGAAAAATATAGTAAATATAGTACTGAACTTTGGAAGTACATTAATGAATTAAAACCCTATTTATGGCGAAAAGGAGCAGTTTTTCCAGAAAGTGTTGCACAAATGCATCAATTATTTGCCAATGGAGAACTATGGTTTACACTGAGTAATAATGATGCAGAAGTTGATAGTAAAATTCAAGAAGGACTTTTTCCAAAATCATCAATGGCGTATGTACCTAGTTTTGGAAGTATTCAAAACTCTCACTACATAGGTATTCCAGTAAATAGTGGTAATAAAGAAGCAGCTATGGTAGTTGCAAACACTTTAATTTCAGTTGAAGCGCAAGCTAAAAAGATGGATCCTACAGTTTGGGGAGACGGAACCATTTTAGATCTTTCTAAATTATCAGAAAATGATAAAATTAAATTTGAAAGAATTCCTACCCGAAAAAAATCACCAAAAAGAGTCGAAATTCAAACCAAAGCATTAAAAGAATTAGCACCAGAATATATGGTGAAATTAGCGGAAGATTTTAGAAAAAATATTATCAATAATTAACTTGAAAAGGAACTTTAAAATAGCAACATTAAACCGAATTTTATTTGTAATTCTAGTTGGATTACCAGTAATATTAGGTTTATTATATGCTTTTTTATACAGTATTGGCGTTTTTGGTATTTTAAATAATGGACTTAATTTTCAAGCTTGGATAGCAGTTTTTACAGATGTGTATTTCTGGAAAAGTATTGCATTTAGTTTTTATATAGGCATAGTAAGTGTTGCAATTAGTGCTGTAATTTCATTTTTATTGGCCTATTATTGGCGAGAAAATTTTAAAAACGGCATATTAGGTTTTATTATCTATTTACCCCTTTGTTTTCCTGCAACTGTAATGGCTTTTTTTATGTTCCAGCTGTGTTCACAATCGGGATTTTTATCTAGAATTTCGTATTTTTTTCATTTAACAAACAATATTACAAGTTTTCCTGAAATTATAAATGATGCCTTCGGAATTGGTATTATCTTTACTATGATTGCCTTAATCAGTCCGTTTTTTATTTTATTATTCTCCGCTGTTTACCAAGCAGAAAAAATAGACGAATTATCTGGGGTGGCAACCACTTTAGGTGCAACAAATAAACAAGTAATTACTACAATAGTAATTCCAGTTGTATTTAAAAAAACTATAATTTCATTAGTGTTATTTATCATTTTTGTAATGGGAAATTATGAAGTTCCTTTACTTTTAGGTAGACAGAATCCACAAATGATTTCTGTAGCCATTGTACAAAAAATTCAACGTTACAACTTGTACGATATTCCAAAAGGCTATGTAATGAGTCTAGTTTACGTTGCTTTTTTACTTTTAACGCTAATTACAATCGTAGTTAAAAATCCTAACTTTTTTAAAAATAAAGAAAGCTATGATTAAAAAAACACTATACTATATTTTTATTCTATCAATTGCATTTCCGTTAGTGTTTTTATTGGTATTATCGTTAGGTGAAAAATGGGGGTTTCCAAATTTGTTTCCTGTAAAATTGACTATTTCAAATTGGATTATAATTCAAAATACCGAAGATAATTTTTTTTATGTATTCATTAATTCATTAACTATTGCCATTAGTGTTGCCTTTATGGTCACATTATTTAGTTTTTTACTTTCAAAAGCAATTGCTTATAGTAAACATAAAACTGTTTATTTAATTTTAGCGTATATACCTTATTTACTCTCACCAGTAATTATGGCAGTTTTAATTCATTATTTTTTTATTATAACAAATGTAACAGGAACGGTTGCCGGTGTTATAATTGCTCAATTTTTGGTTGCTTTTCCGTTTGGAATTATTATTTTTTCAAGTTTTTGGAATCAGAAAATAAAAGCAATGGAACAATTAAGTTACACTTTAGGAAGTTCAATAAGTCAAACATCTCTAAAAATAATTGTTCCATTGTCAAAAAACACTTTGGTATTATGTTTTTTTCAAATATTTTTAATTTCTTGGTTTGAATATGGTTTAACTACTATAATAGGAACTGGTAAAGTAAAAACTTTAACACTTAGTGTTTTTAAATTTATAAATGAAGCCAATATTTTTTTAGCCTCAATTGCGTGTGTTTTACTTGTAATACCACCAATGATTTTAGTTTACATAAATAAAAAAATGTTGTTTTTTATAGAAAGTAGTGCGTTATGATTAATATTTTAAAAATAAATAATATTTCTAAAAGTTTTGATAATGAAAATATTCTTAACAATGTTTCCTTGTCTTTACAAAAAGGAAAAACTTTGAGTTTATTAGGTACTTCTGGAAGCGGAAAAACTACTCTTTTAAAAATTATTGCAGGATTAGAACATCAAGATCAAGGAACAATATTGTTGAATGAAATTGAAATAAGTTGTTACAAACCTCAAGATAGACAATGTGTTTATTTATATCAAGAAGCACTACTTTTTCCGCATTTAAACGTTTTCGAAAATATTGCTTTTGGTTTGCGAATTCGTAAAGTAAAAGAAGAAGTAATTCAACAAAAAGTAGATTCAATACTTGAAATGATTGATTTAAAAAATCATTCATTAAAAATGACAAGTCAATTATCTGGTGGTCAAAAACAGCGTATTTCATTTGCAAGAGCAATGATTATTGAACCTAAAATTTTACTTTTAGACGAACCTTTTGGAGCTTTAGATAGTACTACTAGAAAACAAATGCAACTGCTTTTTAAAGAATTAGTTCATAAAATGAATATTACATCATTATTTGTTACACACGATTTAAAAGAAGCCATTATAATGGGTGACAGTATCGGAAAAATTGAAAAAGGAACACTATTTCAATACGAAAATAAATATGAATTTGTTACAGACAAAAATTCAGGGGTACAAAATGAAATCGATTTTTGGAAACAATTTAAAGTATAATTAACTCATGAAAACTATCAAAGCAGTCGTGATATCGAACGGAATTGAAGGATTAACTAACTATTTTATTTCTAGTGAAATAATTGAATATAGTTTTTTAGAAATCACTAAAGATTTTAAACCCAATTTAGACAGTTACAATTTACTCATTGTACCTAACGGAAGTGATCATATTGCAATGCATAAAATTAAGGATAAAGTAGCTGCATTTTTAGAAAAAGGCAATAGTTTATTTTGCTTTGACGGTTGGTTTACCAATTGGTTACCCAATAATCAATGGATCATGAGTAACGATTTAAAAAGTATAGATCAACGCTACACGATAAAATCTGACAGTAACAATTTACTAGAAAATGTAATTGTAAACGATTTAATTTACAACAATAATATCAGTGGTTGGTGGTCTTGTGGATATATTAAATCTTCAAACGGTGCCGAAGTTATTTTACAAGATACTTGGGAAAGACCAATTGTTGTATTGGATGAAAAATCTACAAATGGAACAATTTTTTTAACTGCTAGTGGACCATTAGGTGATAGCGGAATTCAATCACCAAATAATAATTATTTAAACAATTCACTTTCACAATTATATCAAAATGTTGTGTTTTTAATTCAAAAAAAACTATAATTTAGTACATATTAAAATGTTTAATCAATAAATTTAAAAATATGAAAAAGATTGGGTTAATTTTTAATGGTGTTTGGAGTCATTATACCTTTGCAACTGCTCCAAAGTATGCAACAATTTTTAAACTTATTTATGTTTATGATTTATCGGAAGAAATGATTGACGAATTAGAGGCAATCGTAATTCCTTTTCAATCGAATCATACAGAAATTGCAAAGCACAAAGAGTTGTTGTATTCTTTTTTATCAAAAGGTAAAAAAATTGTAGTTGAAGGTGATTCTTCAGCAAATTGGCTTGATGCCACTTGGGAAGACAGACCCGTAAATAATTATTGGTGGGTTGATAATCCAAATAATCCACCTGTTTCTGATACCGATTTTTCGCATCCTATTTATCAAGGTTTATCTCCAAGACATTCGTGTTGGCATACCCACGGGGCTTATACCTCCATTCCAACTAAAGCTAGAGTGGTACAAAGTAAGGATGAAAAAGATATTATTACTTGGGAAACCAACCAATACGGTGGAACTTTAATGGCAACCACTTTAGATCCAATTGTAGAACACGGCATTCAACAAATTACGCATTTAGATAATTACGTGGATAAACTTATATATTGGTTAACAGGTGAAAAAGTCTCAGGTAAATTTGAAATTCCAGTTGAAAATTATGGCGTTGATTCCACTTTTTCGTCTTAAAAATATTTTTAAAAATAAATTATGAATACCTCTTTCAATCATATACAGTCTATTTATTGGGTTTTTACACAACTTTGTAACGACGATTGCGATCATTGCTATAACGATTCAAGCCCCTTTGGAAAACGAATTAGCGAAGAAGATTGTGTGAAAATTATTGAAAATTTACCTGATAAAATTGATAGAATAATTTTGAGTGGTGGTGAACCACTAGCCGATATAAAATTACTGTATACAATTTTAGAGAAAATTAGGGAAAAATACAGCAACTCTATACAAATTATGTTGCAAACCAATGGGGATTTGTTAAATAAAGAAAAACTTAAAATACTAATCGAAAAAGGTGTGCAACGATTTGATATTGCTAGTATAGATAGATATCATAAAAAAGCTGGTGGACGATTGATGGAATTGGCAGATATTTTTGATAGTTGTGGCGTTGTAGGTACCGAAAAAGATCCATTAATAGAAGGCGGCCATTTTTTAACCGAAAATCCTTTAAGTTGGGGGTATTGGGGCGCAAGCGAAGATATGTGGCTGGGCGGAAATTGGGCAAGAGGAAAAGCATTTACTAATGATATTTGGTTAAAAGATCCAACCCATAATTTTTGCTCCATAGTTTCGGGAGCACGAAATTTTTTAGGGGGTTATAATGATATACCACAAGAAATTAGTATTCAATTGTGGCGGATCAATCCGTGTTGTGCTGGTACACATTTTCCAATGGGTGATGCTAGAAATGAAAAAATTTCTACCGTTTTAGAAAGAGCTTCAAAAAATACTGTTTTTAAAATGTTGAATGAAGGTAATCCGCTTAAAATGGCAATTTCATTAGGTGTTACCGAAGAAGATGCAGTTGCTAAAAATAACGAATTAAAAAATATTTGCTTATTTTGTGACTCCGTTTTAAAATGCTACAAAAGCGAAATTTTTGATGAAAACGGTGTTAAAAGTGTTGTGAATTGAGTAGTAGTATCAAATTATCAGAACAACTACTTTATAATGTTAAATTGCAACTACCATTTGAAGAAGAAATAAATAAATTAAGTGTTTTAAGCTTTTCAGAATTAGTTTCAGAATTAAATTCAGAGGCTAAAAAAAAGACTTTTTGGATTAATAATTACAATAGTTTTTATCAAATTTTGGCTTTACAAATTCAAGACAAAACGATTTTTAGAAAAAAAATAATTACCATTGCGGGACAATTATTTTCATTAGACACAATAGAACACGGAATTTTAAGAAAAGGAAAATTTGTAATAGGTTTTGGATATTTTTATAACCCATTTTATCCCAGTTTTATTAAAAATTTGCAGGTAAAAACGTTAGACTATCGAATACATTTTGCATTAAATTGTGGCGCAATAAGCTGCCCGCCAATATTAGTTTACGAATTAAATAAAATTGAAAGTCAATTACATTTAGCCACGGTATCGTTTATAGAATCGGAAACCACCATTGAAAACCATAAAAAAATCATAGAAACTTCAAAACTGTTTTTATGGTATAAAGCAGATTTTGGATCGACTTGTGATATTAAACAAATAATTGAAAGAATATTTCACCAACAATTAAAAAAATATAGTATAAAATATAAACCGTATAACTGGACAAAACAATTAAATAAATTTCATTAAAACTAAAAATTCAACATTTTTTAATGAATACTTATAATTGAAAATTATTTTTTGTTCAAAGCTGCACTCATTTCCAATGAAATAGCCGATTTTTCTATTTTTAATTTCCCTGCCATAGTTTCAATAATAACAGTTGTTTCAGCAATCTCAGTAACTTTTCCGTGAAATCCGCTTTTGGTAACAATTCTGTCACCAACTTTTAATCCTGTTTCAAATGTTTTCTCTTTTTTAATTTTTCTTTGTTGTGGTAAAATTAAAAACACAAAAAATACTCCGAAAATTAAGGCTAATTGAATAAATAAGGTACTACTTCCCATAATGATTTAATATTTTAATTTTTATAATAAGCCTCTTCCGACTTTGTTTAATTTGTTATTAGTTTGATACTCTTTTACTAAAGTATCTAAAATTCCGTTAATAAAAACACTGCTTTTTGGGGTTGAATATTCTTTTACAATTTCTAAATATTCATTCATTGTAACTTTAGTAGGTATCGAGGCGAAATTTAATAACTCACAGATTGCCATTTTTAAAACAATAGTGTCAATTTCGGCAATTCGACTAATATCCCAATTTGGTGTCTTTTCGCTAAACTCTTTTGTTAATTTTTCTTCATTTAAAACTGTTTTTCTAAACAAAGCAATAGCAAAATCTTTATCATCTTCATCTTTATAGATTGGCGGAATTTTAAATGAATTTTCTTTAACAGTAATTAAACCTAATTGTTTTAAAATTAAGGTGTTTACAACAGGAATATCATCAATCCAAGTTAATTTAAAATCTTCTAAATAATGATATAAAATTTCGTTTGGTGCAATTATTTTTTCAAATAAATTAATTACAAAATCTTTGTCTTCATTAAAACCAATTGTTTTTGACAACATATAATTTTGATACAAATCACTTTGTTTTACTTCTTGTAAAAGCGACAAAATTAAGTCGTCATTAGCTTGCCAATTGTTTATTTTGTGTTTTTCAAGAGCTATACTTAACGCATTATTATCTTCTAAAAAAGAAAAAATAGCGTTATTAACAAATTTTAAATTCGGATTTAATTCTTCAGGAGTTGCTAAATGCTTTAATTTCGATTTTTCGATAAAATCGATTTCTTTTTTTTGTAATTCGGGCAGTATAGTAATTAATATAAGATATAAATCTATACTGTTTTCAATACTATTTAGCAAAAACTTTTCTTGCTTTTCCAAATTATCGGAACCACTTTGATGCATCGCATAAATGGATTGCATTACTTTTATACGAATTTGACGGCGGTTTAACACGAGTAAGAACTTTTTGTTTGTTTGTAAAAATACACCGCAATAGTTTTTTTATTGCGGTGCAAAAATAATACTATTTTTTAAAACAGCTTACTATTTTGTATTTTCTTTTTTTCGTTGTGCAATTCGGTTTTCGGCAATTGCCATTGCCGCTTTTTGCGAAGTTAAATTGTTTTTTATAGCATAATCGAAAATTTCTAGAGTAGTGTTGTAAATATTTTCAGTTTTACGCTTAATTTCGGCTAAATCATATTTTGCAATTTCAGAGTTTACAGTAATTATTCCGCCTGCATTAATTAAAAAATCGGGAGCGTAAACAATACCTCTTTCTTGTAAAATTGGTCCGTGAATATCTTCATTAGCTAATTGATTGTTGGCTGCACCTGCAATTACTTTTGCTTTTATTTTATAAATAGTATCATCATTAATAGTCGCTCCTAAAGCACAAGGCGCATAAATATCAACATCAGCGCTGTAAACATCGGCATCGTTTAAAATAGATACTCCGTATTTTTTAGCCACTTCAATAAGTCTATCTTCATTAATATCAGTAATTTGAACTAGGGCTCCTTCTTTCACTAAATAACTTACCAAAATTTCACCTACGTGACCAATTCCTTGTACTAAAACTTTTTTACCCGATAAATTATCCGACCCAAATTGTTGTTTAGCTGCAGCTTTCATTCCCATATAAACGCCATAAGCGGTGTTAGGTGAAGGGTTTCCGGCACCACCACGAGATTCGGAAATTCCAGAAACATAAGGCGTTACATCGTGAACCAAATCCATATCACTAGTTTCCATTCCAACATCTTCGGCTGTAATGTAACGTCCGGATAAGGAATGTACAAAGGAACCGAATTTTCGCATAAGTTCGGGAGTTTTTTGAGTTTTAGCATCGCCAATTATTACTGCTTTTCCACCACCCAAATCCAAACCAGTTATGGCAGATTTATAGGTCATACCTCGTGAAAGTCGCAAAACATCGTTTAAGGCTTCCCATTCGTTGGTATAATTCCACATTCTTGTACCACCTAAAGCCGGACCTAAAACTGAATTGTGTATACCAATAATTGCTTTTAAACCTGTATCTTTGTCGTTGCAAAAAACAATTTGTTCGTGGTTGTTAAATGAAAGTTGTCCAAAAACGGGATCCATTTTCTGAAGCTCGTTTACAGTAGTTTGGTTTGTAGTCATTTTGATTTTGTTTATGAATTATTTATAAAAATCTACACAAATTTATATTTTTATTTAAAACAACGTAATAAAATAGCAAAAAATTATCAAATTAATAAAACATTAGGTTTTTATTTTACAAATATAAATCAATAAAAACTCAATTTTTTAACTTAAATAAATATCATTTCTAAAAGAATATCTTAAATTAAATGAAAGAATTACAGTATTTAAACAAATATTTTATCAAATATAAATATCGGTTTTTGTTAGGAATTGTGATTACAATTGTGGCTCAAATCTTTATGCTTTTTACACCAAAGTTAATTAGTGAAGCATTTAAAGTTATTGAAGACTATCAAAAACACCAAGTAACCATTGAATTTGCTAAAAACCAGCTAATTATTAAGTTACTTAAAATTATTGGTGCCACAATTGTCGCCGGATTTTTAACTTTTTTAATGCGTCAAACTTTAATTGTGATGTCACGCCACGTTGAATTTGATCTTAAAAACGAAGTGTTTCAACAATACGAAAATTTAGATCAAAATTTTTATAAACGCAACCGAACTGGTGATTTAATGAGCCGCATTAGTGAAGATGTGGGTAAAGTGCGCTTGTACGTTGGCCCAGCAGTAATGTATACCATTAATACAATCATTCGATTTGCCATTGTAATTATATATATGTACAATGTTTCACCAAAATTAACTTTATACACTTTGTTTCCGCTGCCCATTTTATCGTATATAATTTTTAAATTGAGTAAAGAAATTAATATTCGAAGTACTATTTTTCAACAATATTTATCGAAAATTTCAAGTTTTACTCAAGAAATTTTTTCGGGAATTCGGGTTATTAAAGCCTACGGATTGGAATCACAAAATGAGAAAAATTTAACCTATTTAGCCGACGAAAGCAAAACTAAAAGTATGAGTTTGGCTCGAGTACAATCACTTTTTGGTCCATTAATGGTAGGATTGATTGGCATAAGTAATTTAATTGTAATTTATTTTGGCGGAATGATGTACATTAATAACGTACACGGTATGGAAAGTATAGGTAAAATAGCCGAATTTATTTTATATGTAAACATGTTGACTTGGCCAGTAGCATCAATTGGTTGGGTGTCATCAATGATTCAAGAAGCAGAAGCCTCACAAAAAAGGGTTAATGAATTTTTAAAAATCGAACCCAAAATTAAAAATAATGTTGCTGAAAATTCGGTTATACAAGGCGAAATTGAATTTAAAAATGTAAGTTTTACTTATGAAGACACCAATATTCAAGCCTTGAAAAATGTAACTTTTAAAGTGAATAAAGGCGAAACTCTAGCAATTTTAGGAAAAACAGGTTCTGGTAAATCGACTATTTTATCTTTAATAACACGTTTATATGATGTTGAATCTGGTACGGTTTTAATGGACTCTAAAAAACTATCCGAAGTAAATTTATTTGATTTACGAAAAAGTATCGGTATTGTACCTCAAGATGCCTTTTTATTTTCGGATACTATTAAAAACAATATCAAGTTTGGCAAAGAAGAGGCAACTGATGATGAAGTTATAGAAGTGGCAAAAAAAGCAGTAGTTCACGATAATATTATTCAATTTACAAACCAATACGAAACTATTTTGGGCGAGCGAGGTGTAACACTTTCTGGCGGACAAAAACAGCGCGTTTCTATAGCTAGAGCCATCATTAAAAACCCTCAAATTTTGTTGTTTGATGATTGCTTATCGGCAGTTGATACCGAAACAGAAGAGCAAATTTTAAATAATTTACTTGAAATTAGTAAAAACAAAACTACAATAATTGTAAGTCACCGCGTTTCATCGGCAAAAAATGCCGATGTAATTATTATTTTAGAAGAAGGACGAATTTTACAACAAGGTTCTCATAATCAATTGATAAACCAAGAGGGTTACTATAAAGAGTTATACTACAAGCAACTTTCTGAAAAAGAAGTCTATTAAAATTTGTTTAGTTCCGTTTTTTTTGTCAATTTTGATTTATTATCTATTACAAAAACAACTGCAATGAGAGAAAATGAATTATTAGAAAAAGACGAAATTTTTTCAAAAGTATTACGTGCTGGTCGACGTACTTATTTTTTTGATGTGCGCTCAACGAAGGCAGACGATTATTACATTACCATAACCGAGAGCAAAAAATTTACTGAAATGGATGGATCTTTTCATTTCAAAAAACATAAAATTTATCTTTACAAGGAAGATTTTAAAGAGTTTGCTTCAATTTTAGAAGAAATGACTGATTTTGTTTTAAATAATAAAGGTGAAGAAGTAATCTCTGAACGTCATCAAAAAGATTTTAAAAAAGAAAATTATACCGATTCAACATCTGAAACTGAGGTTAAAGAACGTAATTTTATTGATGTTGATTTTGATGATATTTAATTAATCACCCTACTCGCAAGCCATTTTCAACCTTTACATCTAAGGATAGTAAAACAATATCTTTATCAATACCAAGAGACCCTAAAACTAAGCATTCACTCATAAATTTACCTATTTGTTTTTTAGGAAAGTTGATTACTGCAACAATTTGTTTTCCAATTAAAGTTTCTTTTGTATAACATTTAGTAATTTGAGCTGACGATTTTTTAATGCCTATTGTTGCACCAAAATCAATAATTAGTTGAAATGCTGGGTTTTTAGCTTCAGGGAAATCGCTGGCTTCAATAATAGTTCCAATTCGTATTTCAATTTTTTCAAAATCATTCCAAGTAATCACTTCCATACAATTAAATTTTTAACTAAAGTACTAAATAAAGTAACTGTTTCCAAATTGAAAATTGTACCTTTGAAAACGTTTTTAAAAGCAAATAAACGCTTATGTTACAAATTTTACTTTATTTATTTATCGCCATAATAGTTGTTCAATTTATTTATTACATAGTAATTTTTGGCAAATTTTCATTTGGTAAAAAAGAATTTTTTGAACCAAAAAACCTTCCAATTTCTGTAATTGTTTGTGCTAAAAATGATGAAGTTAATGTTTCGGAATTTATTCCATTATTAGCGAATCAAAACTATCCAAATTTTGAAATTGTTTTAATTGATGATGCTTCCAGCGATGAAACTTTAGAGGTTTTTGAAGCTTTTGAAAAAAAATATTCCAACATAAATTTGGTTAAAGTTGAAAATAACGAAGCTTTTTGGGGTAATAAAAAATTTGCTTTAACACTAGGAATCAAAGCGTCAAAAAACGAGTATTTACTTTTTACTGATGCCGATTGTTATCCTAAAACAGAAAATTGGATTACAGAAATGAGTGCTCATTTTAACACTCAAAAAACAATCATTTTAGGATATGGTGGTTACGAAAAAATAAAAGGATCTTTTTTAAATAAAGTAATACGTTTTGAAACTGTTTTAACAGCAACCCAATATTTCTCTTGGGCAAAAATAGGAAAACCTTATATGGGCGTTGGGCGAAATTTAGGGTATAAAAAATCAGAGTTTTACAAAACTAACGGTTTTATTACTCATATGAAAATTCGATCGGGCGATGATACTTTGTTTATTAATCAGGCAGCCGATTCAAAAAATACCACTATTTGTTATTCACCTGAAAGTTTTACTGTATCAAAACCCAACACTACTTTTTCAAGTTGGTTTACTCAAAAACGACGATACCTTTCAACATCAAAACACTACCAGTTTACCGATAAATTGCAGTTGGGTTTGTTTTACATTTCACAATTGTTATTTTTAATTTTACCTATTATATTGTTGTCTTTTCAATTTCAATGGATATTAGTTGTATCATTATTAGGTTTTAGATACCTTTTTTCTTGGATTTCATTTGGATATTCAGCTTCAAAATTAGAAGAAAAAGACATCGTATATTGGTTCCCTGTAATTGAAATAGTAACTATTTTTACACAATTAAACGTTTTTGTTTCCAATATTTTATCCAAACCAGTACAATGGAGATAATTCAATACGTTAACAAAGCAAAAAAAGGAGATCAAATAGCATTTACCTATTTGCTTGATCATTATTGGAATGAAGTGTATGGTTTTATGTTAAAAAGAACCGAAAATGAAACCGATTCCGAAGACATAACGATTGAAACTTTTTCAAAAGCATTCGACAAAATATCCAATTACAACCCCGAATTTCAGTTCAACACTTGGTTAATCGCTATTGCCAAAAATGTGCATATAGATTTGTTACGCAAAAAAAAATCATCACATTTTGTAGAAATTACTGATAATGAAGACCAGCAGGCTTACAATGTTGCCGATAATTCGCCAAGTGCCGAAGATGAGTTGATTACGGAACAAAACTTGTCGCGATTACTACAATTTATAAAAGAATTAAAACCACATTATCAAGAAGTAATTCAGCTTAGATACTTTCAAGAATTAAGTTATCAAGAAATTGCCGAGCAACTAAATGAGCCCTTGAGCAATGTGAAAATTAAATTATTACGAGCCAAAAAATTATTGGCCGAAATAATTCAATTAAAGAATTAGAATTTATTAAGTCTTTTTTAAAGAAGATTGTAACTTGAATTATTAATTAATCTGTAAACTTATTTTATGACGAGACAAACCTTTTTATTTATCGAACAATTCGAGCAGCCGGGGAGGTTGGTAGACCATTGCAGAGCAAGGTCTTCATAACTTATTGTAAAAAAAAGAAAATAACAATAATGGAAAATATGATAGAAAAACACGAATTATAATTCCAATTTTTAAAATTAAATATTTTTCAGGGTCGACAAACAAAAAAAATAAGCTAATTAAAAATAAAAAAACAATTATAGATATTTTAATGTATGTATAAATTTTCAATTCCTTTTCAAATAAGTAAATACACATTGGTAATAAATTCAATAAAAAATAAAAAATAAAAATAATTGCCATTACTAAAACACCTATTTTCCCATTAAAACTAAAAAAATCCATCTTTGATAATAAAATTAATATTACCCCCCCAAAAATAAATTTATTAAAAAAGTTTAATTTTATTTTCATAACAAATTTATTTAAATGTTTTTTAAGTGCTTCAATAAAAAATATTCCCCCCGACCGCTCGGATATATCTACTCAAACTAGGTCAACGTTAAGTTAGCGCGGAATTGCATTCCGTGCCCGCAAAGTAACTCAAAATTTAAAACAAATACAATAAAATAATCTCAAGTGCATTAGGTAAACTAGGATAATTTTTGGCATTATTTTGCCTGATAAAACTAGCATTTTTTGTATTTTTGTACAATAAAGATTGAAAAAAAAATTAAATTGCTAAATAATAACACTATGAATAGTCTGCAAGCAAACGTAAGTATCAATTTTCAACAACTTTTGGAAGTGGTAAAACAATTATCTCCTTCAGAAAAATTAAAATTGAATGATGTTATTTGGAATGAAAATATTGATATTCCTATTGAGCAACAAAAGCTAGTGCTGGATAGAATTCATAAAAGTAAGGTCAATCCAAGCAGAATGCTAGATTGGGACGAAGCTTCAAAAACCTTAACACCTTAATGGATTCCTACAAAATACAAATTGATGAAGAGGCTTTACTGGATATACAAAATGCAACCAATTGGTACAATGATCAATTACAAGGCTTAGGTTCTAGATTTCAAAAGCAAATCAAGTCGCAAATTAATTCGCTTAAAAATGATGCCACCCTATATTCGAATCGATATGGTGATGTGCGTTGTATGGTTATTAAGAAGTTTCCGTTTATGGTTCATTATACAATAAACAATAAGCTACTTTTGGTAGAAGTGTTTGCGGTAATTCACACAAGTAGAAACCCTAAAATTTGGGAGGAAAGAAGAAAGTAAAATAAAAGCCCGCTAGTGCGAGCGTCACGCTCGTACCCACAAACTTTAATTTCTATCAATTTCTAAAATTGTTTGATCGTCATTTCCATAATATCTTGCGCTACTATATTTATAATCAATTGGATCAGTTACAAACCTCGATAATACAGGATTTTGATGAATATAATTCAATTTTTGCCCTTAGGCTCTTCAAAGTCTTCTGACTTTGAAGTTTTTTTCAATATTGTACTGCGAGGTCGGGAGACCGTTGCAGAGCAAAAACCTTTTTATTTATCGAACACTTCGAGCAGCTGGGGTTTTACATCTCATAAATAATGTTGAAATTTTTAATTCCTTCAATTAAATTGAAAATGGTTTTTCTTATTTCGACTTCTTTTCTTTCATTCTCGTTAGATTCTTCCTCTGATATTAAAATATCATTGAATGCTTGAAAGTGCATATTACTTTCTGAACCTAAAGTGAAATTTTCCTTTTTTTTTCCATACGAATTAGAAACCCACTTTAATAAAGAAATGGAAAAAAAAGTCCACTTTATATTTAACTCTATGATTTTATTTTTAGTCATATAATCTTCAATTTTTTGAGAAAAGGGAAGTTTATCATTAGTAATACTAATTTTTAATTTAGTACAAATTTCTTTTTCCAATGCAATGGAACTATCTATATGCACACCATTTATTACTATATTTTTTATCATAAACTGTTCAGCTATAAAATTTCTAAAAAATCAATATAATAAACTTTCATTCCATCAATAGTCTTATGTACCCTGCTCCCGCGCGAATCCCTTCGCGTGGTTCTACATTTTAAAATACTGAAAAACAAATACACCCTCCAGCAATCCTTTTTCTCCAGCATAGTCAGTTGCACTGCTGTATTTATAATCTTCTGCTCTAAAAACAATTCCTTCTTCAACCGGATTGTTATGTATATAATCTATTTTTTG
>JBBRCJ010000004.1:0-88718 GCA_038204955.1 Flavobacteriales bacterium | reverse complement strand
TACGTAGACGAATTAAAAAGAAAAAGAAAAAATAAAGAAGAAGTCTAGTTCCGCTACGCTTCACTAAACTTCTTCTTTATTTGATTGAAATGATAATAATAACAAACAATTTTACACACTTTTTAATACACTACCTTAATTTCAAAAAACACCTACTGCAAAGTGGGTGTTTTTTTTATGACTAAGTTATTAAAAGAATAAATTTATAAAAATTATAAACAACACAAGGATTATAGTTATTTATACAATGATTAAATTATTTTTTAATAAGTACTATTTTCAATTTCAAATAACAACACCATTGAGAACTCTTAAAAAATTAAGGTACTAGAGAAATTTTTAAATAAAAATTACTTCTTTTGTGAAACAAATTTTCTTTCCCAAATAGCATCTAATTCATACACATCTACAGGATAAAATGCTTTTTGCTCGACCAAGCTGCCTCGGTTAAAAGCACGAGATAAAATAGTTTCAATTAAAAAATCTTCATTAACTTCTTTTGGATCGTACTTTTCTTTTAAATTCAAATCAAATAAACTTGCAGTCGTATTGGACCAAAATGCTTTCCAACCGCTTTTATAATTTTTAATTAAATCATACGTTGTAGTTCCTGTTTGTCTGTAAATCAGCTTAATTAAAATTTGTCCTTGTTTACGAGATAATTTTTTAAGCTTTTCTTTAAACTCATTGTTGATATATTCTTCTACAATTTTAAAATATTTTCGTTTATCGTGATTATTGTCAAATTTTTCTAAGTTTTTATTCAAAGTTGTCAATCTTTCCGAAGCTGTTTTGGCAAACGGATATACTTTATAAACACGATTTTGAAGAATTAGAAACTGTTTTTTTGCTTCGGGATCTAGTTTTTGTTTGAAAACTACAACTTCTTCCAGCAAAACTGTTTTTTGAATTATCGAATCATTCAATTCATTAGATTCAATTAATGAATCTTTTACAACTTGCGAAAAAGAGTTTAACGAAATACAAAAAGCAAATAAAAATACAAAACGATTAAACATAAATTAAAATTTGTGTAAAAATATGAAATAACTCTATCAAGTGTAGTGCCAAATTTATAAATTCGCAAAAAAAATATTTTTATGGATTCAAAATCAATTCTTACCAATAAATCGCTTGCCTTTTTAGAAACTTATTTGAATAATCCTTCACCAACTGGATACGAATCGGGTGGGCAAAAAATTTGGATGGAATATTTAAAGCCCTATGTTGATACTTTTATTACGGATACTTATGGTACAGCAGTTGGAGTCATTAATCCAGGTGCTGCATTTAAAGTAGTTATTGAAGGACATTCCGATGAAATATCGTGGTACGTAAATTATATTACCGATAACGGATTAATTTATGTAATTCGTAATGGTGGTTCCGATCATCAAATTGCACCGTCAAAACGAGTAAACATTCATACTAAAAATGGTATTGTAAAAGGAGTTTTTGGTTGGCCTGCCATTCATACCCGAAATCGAGGTAAGGAAGAGTCAGCAACATTAAGTAATATATTTATCGATTGCGGTTGCGAAACTAAAGAGGACGTAGAAAAATTAGGAATTCACGTTGGATGCGTTATTACCTATCCAGATGAGTTTATGGTTTTGAATGAAAATAAATTTGTGTGCCGCGCCATCGATAATCGAATGGGTGGTTTTATGATTGCCGAAGTTGCTAGATTGTTAAAAGAAAACAATATAAAATTACCTTTCGGATTATACATTGTAAACTCTGTTCAAGAAGAAATAGGCTTGAGAGGTGCCGAAATGATTACTCAAACCATAAAACCAAACGTTGCCATTGTAACCGATGTATGCCACGATACTACAACGCCAATGATTGAGAAAAAAATTGAAGGTGATTTACAAATTGGTAAAGGTCCTGTAGTAGCTTATGCGCCAGCAACTCAAAATATTTTGCGCGAATTAATTGTTGATACAGCCATCGAAAAACAAATTCCTTTTCAACGTCATGCTAGCTCACGAGTTACAGGAACCGATACTGATGCCTTCGCTTACAGTAATGGTGGCGTGGCTTCCGCCTTAATTTCCTTGTCATTGCGATATATGCACACTACTGTCGAAATGGTGCATCGTGACGATGTTGAAAACGTAATTAAATTAATTTATGAAAGTTTATTAAAGATAGAAAATAATCATAACTTTAGTTATTTTAAATAAAATTTGACTATTTATTGCAGTTTTAAAGAGTACTTTTTTGTTTAATGAAATAATGTAAAACTTGAATTTGAATTTTTTTATGTACAAAAATTGCATTAAATTTGCATAACTACAAAACACAACAACAATGATTCATTTCTTCGGAAACGAAAGCACAACGGTTTTTGCCGTTCAAACGCAAAAAATATCGAGCGCAGACGAGATGTCGACAGCAACAATTTCAAAATTAAATTGGTTATTTCAATCTGAACTTGTTTTAGATTATAAAACTAAAACTCCAAAATCCGCTTTGTCGGATTTTTTTGTTGGTCCACGGGCCACAATGGTAACGCCTTGGAGTACCAATGCAGTAGAAATTACTCAAAATATGGGCATCCAAGGAATCGTTCGAATTGAAGAATTTGAAAAAGTTTCGGAAGATTTTAGAGATTTTGACCCGATGCTCTCGCAAAAATATTCTGGGTTAAATCAAGATGTTTTCAAAATAAATATTCAGCCTGAATCCATTTTAGAAATTGATGATATTTCAAAATACAACAAAAAAGAAGGTTTGGCGTTGAGTAATGAAGAAGTCATTTATCTAGAAAATTTATCTTTAAAGTTAAATCGAAAATTAACAGATTCTGAGGTTTTTGGATTTTCACAAGTCAATTCAGAGCATTGTCGTCATAAAATTTTTAATGGCACTTTCGTGATTGATGGTGTTGAGCAAGAATTATCATTATTTAAGATGATTAAAAAAACCTCGGCAGAAAATCCAAACGATATTGTTTCAGCATACAAAGATAATGTGGCATTTATAAAAGGCCCAATTGTAGAACAATTTGCTCCAAAAACAGCTGATAAACCTGATTTTTATGCTAAATCAAATTTTGAATCGGTAATTTCATTAAAAGCCGAAACACATAATTTTCCGACAACTGTAGAGCCATTTAACGGTGCTGCAACAGGTTCTGGCGGAGAAATTCGAGACCGTTTGGCTGGGGGACAAGGCTCATTACCATTAGCTGGAACAGCGGTTTATATGACATCCTATTCCCGTTTATCAGAAAACCTACCAGCAGATTATAAACCTTGGGAACAAGGAATGGCAGAAAGAAAATGGTTGTACCAAACACCTATGGATATTTTAATTAAAGCCTCAAATGGAGCATCTGATTTTGGAAATAAATTCGGGCAACCTTTGATTTGTGGTTCGATATTGACATTTGAACATCAAGAATTAGATTCTCAAACAAGTTCAGAACGAGGACGAAAATTGGGTTACGATAAAGTGATTATGCAAGCGGGAGGCATTGGCTATGGAAAATTATCGCAAGCCCTAAAAAAGAAACCAACTGCTGGCGATAAAATTGTAATTCTTGGTGGTGAAAATTATAGAATTGGAATGGGCGGAGCCGCAGTTTCATCAGCAGATACTGGTGCTTTTGGTTCAGGAATCGAGTTAAATGCCATTCAACGTTCTAATCCAGAAATGCAAAAACGGGCTGCAAATGCCATTCGTGGTTTAATCGAAAGTGATGAAAACCCGATAGTTTCCATTCACGATCACGGCGCTGGCGGACATTTGAATTGCCTTTCAGAATTGGTTGAAGAAACGGGTGGATTGATAAATTTGGACAAATTGCCTGTTGGCGATCCAACTTTATCTGCCAAAGAAATCATTGGTAATGAAAGCCAAGAACGAATGGGATTGGTTATTGGTAAAGAAAATATCGACTTTTTACAACGCATTGCCGACCGTGAGCGATCGCCGATGTATCTAGTTGGTGCTGTAACTGATAATCATCGTTTTACATTTGAATCTAAAAAAACTGGAGCAAAACCAATGGATTTTGCCTTGGAAGATATGTTTGGAAGTTCGCCAAAAGTGGTAATGAACGACAAAACAATTGATAGAAAGTATGATGAAATAACATACAATCCAGAAAACATTCAAAAGTATGTTGAGCAAGTTATTCAATTAGAAGCAGTTGCGTGTAAAGATTGGTTGACCAATAAAGTGGACCGCTGCGTTGGCGGAAAAGTGGCAAAACAACAATGTGTTGGACCTTTGCAGTTGCCGTTGAACAATGTTGGCGTAATGGCTTTAGATTTTAATGGAAAAGAAGGAGTTGCAACATCCATTGGGCACTCGCCTATTTCGGCGTTGATTGACCCAGCCGCAGGAAGTAGAAATGCCATTGGTGAAGCGTTATCAAACATAGTTTTTGCCCCGTTAAAAGATAATTTAAAATCGGTTTCATTATCAGCAAATTGGATGTGGGCTTGTAAAAATGAAGGCGAAGATGCCCGTTTGTATAAAGCAGTAAAAGCCTGTTCGGATTTTGCTATCGCATTGGGAATCAACATTCCGACCGGAAAAGATTCCCTTTCAATGAAACAAAAATATCCGAACGATGAAGTTATTGCACCTGGAACTGTAATAATATCGGCAGGAGCGAATTGTAATGATATTACTAAAGTTGTTGAGCCCGTTTTGAGATTCCATAGCGAAGGAATGACAAACGGTTCTATTTATTATATCAATTTGTCGCAAGACGATTTTAAATTAGGTGGAAGTTCGTTTGCACAAACCCAAAATAAAATTGGAACAGAAACGCCAGATATTAAAGACCCAGCATTTTTCAAAAAAGCTTTTAATGCAATTCAAGACTTAATAAAAAGTAATCAAATTACTGCTGGACATGATATTGGAAGTGGCGGATTGATTACAACTTTGTTGGAAATGTGTTTTGCGAGCCCCCTTGCCCCCGAACGGGGAACTGCCAATTTTACAGAGGTTGGAATGCAATTAAATTTTGATGCTTTCGGAGAAAAAGATTTGGTGAAAATATTGTTTTCTGAAAATATTGGATTGGTTTTGCAAGCAAAAAATGATTCACAATTTGAAATGACTTTTGCTGGTTTAGAGTTTTTCAAAATTGGTCAAGTAACGAATTTGGGCATTTTGGAATTTGGAAATTATAATTTGGAAATTCCGAGGTTACGTGATTTATGGTTCGAAACCTCTTTCTTATTAGATCAAAAACAAACTAAAAACGGAAAATCTTTAGAGCGTTATGAAAATTTTGCGAATCAACCTTTGACTTATGAATTTCCAAAACATTTTACAGGAGATTCTTCGTTCTTCAGAATGACAAATTCAGTAAGACCAAAAGCCGCAATTATCCGAGAAAAAGGAAGTAATTCAGAGCGTGAAATGGCAAATGCAATGTATTTGGCAGGTTTTGAAGTGAAAGATGTTCATATGACGGATTTAATTTCAGGGCGTGAAACTTTAGAAGATATTCAGTTTATTGGTGCCGTTGGAGGATTTTCAAATTCGGATGTTTTGGGTTCTGCAAAAGGCTGGGCTGGAGCATTTTTATACAACGAAAAAGCAAAAATGGCTTTAGATAATTTCTTGAAACGTGACGATACTTTGTCGGTTGGAATTTGTAACGGTTGTCAATTGTTTATGGAATTGGAAATTATAAATCCGGAACACGAAGTGCACGGAAAAATGAAACACAACGATTCTCGCAAGCACGAAAGTATTTTCACCTCTGTAAAAGTGCAAGAAAACAATTCGGTGATGTTGAAAACATTAGCTGGAAGCACTTTAGGCGTTTGGGTTTCTCACGGTGAAGGAAAATTTGATTTGCCAATGTCCGAAGAAAATTACAATATTGTTGCCAAATATGGTTATGAAAATTATCCAGCAAACCCTAACGGATCTGATTATAATACTGCAATGTTGTGCGATAAAACGGGTCGTCATTTAGTAATGATGCCGCATATTGAACGTTCTACTTATCCTTGGAATTGGGCGTATTATCCAAAAGATAGAAACGATGAAGTTTCACCTTGGATTGAAGCGTTTGTAAATGCTAAACTTTGGGTAGAAAAGAATAAATTTTAGCCACAGATTCACAGATTAAAAATGATTTACTCTAGTAATTTTTTTTATTATGATTAAAACCGTTTTTATAGATTTGGTAAAAAATTACGAATCAAACGATTCTAAAATAGAAATTCTTTGGACAGAAATTGAAAAAAACTACTCGAAAAAGAATCGCTTTTACCATAATTTATCGCATTTAGAAAACCTATATTCGGAATTATTGAATGTTAAAAACGAAATCGAAGATTGGGATACTATTTTGTTTACGCTTTTTTATCACGACATAATTTACAAAGCAACAAGTAAAGAAAACGAAGAAAAAAGTGCCGAATTGGCTGTTAAAAGATTAAAAGAAATAGGTTTTGATGCTGAAAAAACTCAAAAATGTTTTGATCAAATTATTGCAACCAAATCGCACGAAATTTCAATAAATAACGATACCAATATTTTTACTGATGCCGATTTATCTATTTTAGGTCAAAATTGGAATTTGTATTCAAAATATTATAAAAATGTAAGAAAAGAATATTCAATTTATCCAGATTTTTTATATAATCCGGGACGTAAAAAGGTTTTAGAACATTTTTTAGCAATGCCAAGAATTTATAAAACAGATTTATTTTTTAATAAATATGAAATAAATGCAAAATTAAACTTAGAAAAAGAACTTTTAGTTTTATAACAAATGATTACAATTTACCATAATCCTCGTTGCGGAAAATCTAGAGAATGTCTGGCTTTTTTAGAAGATTCAAATAAAGAATTTCAAATTATAAAATACTAAGATACGAAGTTTAATGTTGATTCATTAAAAGAAATTTTACAAAAATTAAATTACAAGCCAATTGAATTAGTTCGAATTAAAGAAAAAATTTGGATTGAAAGTTTTAAATCGAAAACACTTTCGGATGACCAAATTATTCAAACTATGATTGATTATCCTATTTTAATTGAGCGACCAATTGTAATTTTTAAGGAAAAAGCGGTTGTGGCAAGAACTTTTTCTAGGATTAACGAAATTTTTTGAGAAAGTAATTTTATAAAATTATCTAAAATAAAATTTTAAACTATTTCTTTTCTGTCTCCAATTGTTTTCGACTTTTATAGGCTTTTAAATATTCTCCTTTTGGTGTGCCATCGTCAAACGAACTCCATTTAACCAAAGTTCTAACACCTTGACGTGCTTGTTCATTTGTCCAATTTTCATATTCTATTCTGTATAAAGCCGAATACATTTCGGCACGACCAATGCCGTGATAACAATGAACCAAAACGGGATAATTGTCTGGATTATCCATTATTTTAAAATAAGAATCAAGGTTTTTTTGAACTGGAACTTGATCGGAACCGTTATTGAAATAATTTACCCCTTTTATCTTTGCAATGGCTTCTTTTTCAGCAGTAAGTTCTGCAGGGATTTCAGGATTATTTACATCATCACCAGTACCTGGAAATCGTAAATCGACCACACTTTTTATATGATATTTATTAATATAACTCGCCAATTCATTAGGCGGAATTACTCCTGATTTATATACTTTTCCTTCAGTTATGGTCTCGAAATTGTGATTGATGTTCATAACATAAACGTACTTCCCTATTCCAATTAAGACAATTACTAAAAGTAAAAAACCTATTTTCTTTTTCATTTTGTTTATTTATTTATCTAATTTTTTATCAATTATACGTTCCATATAATCTTGTAAAAAGGCTTTGCATCGCAATTCAATTAAATTCATTTCGGGGTTTCTATTGGCTATTAAATTAGTTGCCATTGCTTTGTCATTTTTATCATAAAACCCAACGGCTTTAGTACCATCAAAAGTACAAAAATAATTTCCACTATAATATTGATAGATATCTGGCGAATAGCGCATTACAAATGGTGGTAATTTTGATTGGCTTACTAAACTTCGACCCCAACTTCTAAACGGTTTTTGATATCCTATCATATCTAAAAGTGTTGGATAGATATCAATTTGCTGGGCAAAATGGTCATTTTCTCCAACATATTTTCCATTCGGACTGTAAATTAACATTGCAATAGTATTCCGATTAAATTCCTTTTGATATTCGTCGTAATGAATTAAATTTCCGTGATCACCAACCAAGACAAAAATAGTATTTTTAAACCAAGGCTGGGTTTTGGCTTTGTTAAAAAATTGTTGCAATGCAAAATCTGTGTATCGAATACATTTGTGCATAACAATGGGTCCTTCGGGAAACTTATTTTTATATTTTTCGGGAATTACATAAGGCTCGTGCGAAGTAACCGAAAATAAAGTGGCCATAAAAGGCTGCTTCTTAGTAGTAATTGTTTTGTCGAAAAATTGCATAAATGGCTCATCCCAAATGCCCCATGAACCATCGAAATCATCATCATTATTATATTCGGTTTTACCATAATAATTATCTATTCCCAAAATATTGGTATACCCTAAAAATCCCATAGAACCATTGGGCGCACCGTGAAAAAAAGAGGTATTATAGCCTTCCCCTTTTAATACTGAAACTAGAGATTCTGTTTTTTGCTTTGGATATGGCGACGAAGTAAATGCGTCTTTAAAAGACGGAATTCCTGCAAAAATTGATGACACTGCATGTATTGATTTATAACCATTAGAATAAGCATTGGTGAAAATTAAACTGTGCTGCGCCAACGAGTCTACAAAAGGGGTATAACTTTTAAAATCTGGAATATTTGTATTTTTATTTAAACAACCATAATATTCTTTTCCGTTACTTTCTAAAATTAATATAACAATATTAGGTTTCGTTTTTGGATTATTATGATATTGTTTAACGGGTATAACCAACGAATCAATTGTGGCTTTATCAACCAAGTTTATTTTTTTGAAACTATTACTAAATAAAGTTCGAATAAAAGCGAAAGGAGTATTTAAAACCACATCGGCTTGACCAGAGTTTTTAACATAACGGCTCGCATCCAAAATATTTATAGGTCGTGTACTTTTTTGAAAATCTCCTCTAATGCCTCCAACGCAAAGCGTCGCTGTTAATAATAATGCCACTATTGAAGTACTAAAATATATAAAAGTAGGCCTGTGGTTTTTATTTGATATAGTAATTTTTTTATACATAAATACCCATAAATAAGAAAAAACAAAAAACAGCAAAAAAACGTGCCAATAATTAATTAAAAAATTTTTGAGTAGTAATGATTTATTAGTTTCGTCTTTCAAAGAATCAAGAACGGCAATTGTAGTTCGACTAAAGGTGTATTTGTAATAAATAAAATCGACAAAATTCAATGCAAATCCTAACAAATTTGGGATAAAATAAATCCAAAACAAAAACTTTTGGTACCCAATTTTAGAATTAATAACTAATGGAAAAAGCGAAAAAAAAATGAATAAGGCATTTAAGTATAAAATGGAAGTAGTGTCAAATGCAATTCCGTGATAACAAAGCAAGGCAAAATCGTAAAAACCACCTACTTTTATTAAATCATAATTATAAAAATAAAATAAAAGCCTAACTAAAAAATAAAAAAAATAAGCTAGTAAAAGTCTAAAAAACAATAATTTATATTCACTTAATCTTGGGAAAAACTTCATTATATTCATTTTAATGTAATGCAAAAATACAGAATTCTCTTTTTAGTTCGTATTTTTTAAATATTTATTGTGATTGATTGTAAAAATACTTAATTTGCATCAAAATATATTTTAAATGATTACAATTACTCGACTTTTCGATTTCCCATACTATCAACTTGAAAATTACCCGTTACAAGATGCATTAACAACTAAACAAAATGGAGTATGGGTAAAAACGTCAACTCAAGAATATTTGGATAAAGCCAATGCTATTTCAAGAGGATTATTGCGACTAGGGATTCAAAAAAATGATAAAATTGCAATAATTTCATCCAATAATCGAACGGAATGGCATATTATGGATATTGGCGTATTGCAAATCGCTGCACAAACTGTTCCTATTTATCCAACTATTTCCGAAATAGATTACGAATATATTTTAAACCATTCCGAGGCAAAATTTTGTTTTGTATCTGATGTTGAAATCCTTGAAAAATTAAATAAAATTAAACACAATGTACCAAATTTAAAAGAAGTATTTAGTTTTAATCAAATTGAAGGTTGTAAAAGCTGGAGTGAAATTTTAAATTTAGGAAATGATATTTCAAACCAAGACGTTGTTGATGATAGAAAAGCCAACGTAAAAGCATTAGATTTAGCTACCATAATTTACACTTCAGGCACAACAGGAAGACCAAAAGGTGTAATGCTCTCTCACAATAATATTGTTTCCAATGTAATTGATAGTTCCTCTCGAATTCCGTTTAGATCAGGCGTAAGTCGAGCATTAAGTTTTTTACCTATTTGTCATATTTACGAACGAATGGTAACCTATATTTATCAATATTACGGTTGTGCCATTTATTTTGGAGAATCAATAGAAAAAATAAGTGTAAACATTAAAGAAGTAGCGCCAACGGTGATGACTGGTGTACCCCGATTAATTGAAAAAGTATATGAAAGCATCATTGCAAAAGGTTCCGAACTGACTGGAATTAAAAAGAAGCTTTTCTTTTGGGCAGTGGAAATAGGCTTACAATACGAACCTTATGGAGTGAATGGATTTTGGTATGAAACGAAACTTAAAATTGCTCAAAAATTAATTTTTAGTAAATGGAAAGCAGGCTTAGGCGGAAAATTAGATCTTATTGTTAACGGAAGTGCAGCCTTACAACCTCGTTTAGCACGAATTTTCGCTGCAGCCCAAATTCCAGTAATGGAAGGCTACGGATTATCTGAAACATCACCAGTAATATCTGTAAATGACCAACGAAACAAGGGTTTTAAAATAGGAACTGCTGGAAGAATTATTGACAATCTTGAAGTGAAAATCGCTTCCGATGGAGAAATATTATGTAAAGGACCCAACGTAATGATGGGTTATTACAAAGACGAAAAATTAACCGCTGAAACCATAATTGATGGCTATTTTCATACTGGTGATATTGGTGAAATTGACAACGATAATTTTTTAAAAATTACCGATCGAAAAAAAGAAATGTTTAAAACATCAGGAGGTAAATACATTGCACCTCAAATAATTGAAAATGAAATGAAACAATCTAGGTTTATTGAACAAATTATGGTGATTGGTGATGGTCAAAAAATGCCAGCTGCCTTTATTCAACCCAATTTTGTTTTTGTAAAAGATTGGGCTAAAATACACAAAATTGAATTGGGTAACACTAATCAAGAAATCATTGAAAACCCAAAAGTAATTGAGAGAATTCAGCTTGAAGTAGATACCATCAATGAAAAGTTTGGCAATTGGGAAAAAGTAAAACGATTTGAGTTAACCCCAGATTTGTGGACAATTCCAGCTGGACATTTGACTCCAACAATGAAATTAAAACGAAAAATTGTAATGGAAAAATACCTCAACCTATTTCATAAAATTTATGATGTAAATTAAAAATTAATCCTCTAAATTGTAAATGCCCCAAAAAGTTAGACATTATTTGGGGCATTTTTTATGGAAAGAAAAGTAAAATAATTATTAAATTCGTAAATTGCGACCATTAAATTAGCAAAATATCAAAATGACAGATCAAACACCATATATACCAATAAATAAAGTACGAATTGTAACCGCAGCAGCACTTTTCGACGGTCATGATGCCGCTATCAATATAATGAGACGAATTATACAATCAACAGGAGTTGAAGTGATTCATCTTGGGCACGACCGCAGCGTTGATGAAGTTGTAAATACAGCCATTCAAGAAGATGCCAATGCTATTGCACTAACCTCTTATCAAGGAGGTCACAACGAGTATTTTAAATATATGCGTGATTTGCTAAATGAAAAAGGAGCCCATCACATCAAGATTTTTGGTGGTGGTGGCGGTGTAATTTTACCCTCCGAAATTGCCGATTTAGAAGCCTACGGAATTACAAAAATATATTCTCCCGATGACGGGCGCGCTATGGGTTTACAAGGTATGATAAACGATTTAGTTCAAAAATCGGACTTTGCAATTGGAGATGTTTTAAATGGTGAAATTAATCATATTGAACAAAAAGATGCTCGTTCAATAGCAAGAATTATATCTTCGGCAGAAAATTTTCCTGAAATAGCTCAACCTACTTTGGATAAGATTCACGAATTAAACAAAACTACAAATATACCCGTTTTGGGAATTACTGGAACAGGTGGTTCTGGAAAATCATCTTTGGTAGATGAATTGGTTCGCCGTTTTTTAATCGATTTTCCTGAAAAAACTATCGGTTTGGTTTCTGTAGATCCATCAAAAAGAAAAACTGGAGGTGCGCTTCTGGGTGATAGAATTCGTATGAATGCTATCAATAATCCTAGAGTTTATATGCGTTCGTTGGCAACTCGTCAATCGAATTTGGCATTATCTAAATATGTTGCGCAAGCTATTGAAGTGTTAAAAGGTGCAAAATACGACTTGATTATTCTAGAAACATCTGGAATTGGGCAATCGGATACCGAAATTATGGAACACTCTGATGTTTCATTGTATGTAATGACCCCCGAATTTGGAGCTGCAACGCAATTGGAAAAAATTGATATGTTGGATTTTGCCGATATGGTAGCTTTGAATAAATTTGACAAACGTGGTGCTTTAGATGCCTTGCGTGATGTTCGAAAACAATACCAGCGCAATCACAATTTGTGGGAAACGAATACCGATGAAATGCCAGTTATTGGTACAATTGCCTCACAATTCAACGATCCGGGAATGAATTCGTTGTATAAAAAGTTGATGGATAAAGTAGTTGAAAAAACGGGTGCCGATTTAAAATCAACCTTCACTATTTCAAGAGAAATGAGCGAGAAGATATTCGTGATTCCGCCACACAGAACACGATATTTATCTGAAATTGCTGAAAACAATCGTAAATACGACGAGATTGTAATCACCCAAGTAGAAGTGGCTCAAAAACTTTACGGAATTTTCAAAACCATTGAATCTGTTTCTGGAAATGTACCAAGTTTGACAAAATCATGTTTAGAAATTGAAAATAAAAACCAAACAGAAACTGCTTTCATTCAACTTTTAGAAAACCAATTTGATAAAGTAAAAATGAATCTTGACCCATACAATTGGGAAGTTATTTTGAATTGGAACGAAAAAGTAGCCAAATACAAAAATCCGTTTTATAGTTTTAAAGTTCGTGATAAAGAGATAAAAATAGCTACACATACCGAAAGTTTATCGCATTCACAAATACCAAAAATTTCGTTACCAAAATACCAAGCTTGGGGTGATATTTTAAAATGGAATTTACAAGAAAATGTTCCTGGAGAATTTCCTTTTGCATCAGGTTTGTATCCATTTAAGCGAGAAGGCGAAGACCCAAGTCGAATGTTTGCAGGCGAAGGTGGACCCGAACGAACGAACAAACGTTTTCATTATGTAAGTGCTGGTTTGCCCGCTAAACGATTGTCAACTGCATTTGATTCGGTAACATTGTACGGAAACGACCCAGATTTACGTCCAGATATTTACGGGAAAATTGGAAATGCAGGTGTTTCTATTTGTTGTTTAGACGATGCTAAAAAATTGTATTCGGGTTTCGATTTGAGTCATCCTTCGACATCAGTTTCTATGACAATTAATGGACCAGCGCCCATGTTGCTTGGTTTTTTTATGAATGCTGCTATCGATCAAAATTGCGAGAAATACATTATTGAGAATAGTTTAGAGAAAGAAATTAAGGCTAAAATTGTTGAAATTTACAAGAAAAAAGGACAAAGTCAACCGAAATACAACGGCGATTTACCAGAGGGAAATAATGGTTTGGGATTACTATTGTTGGGAGTTACTGGCGATGAAGTTTTGCCTTCAGAAATCTACAACGATATAAAAATTAAGACATTAACCCAAGTTCGTGGCACAGTGCAAGCCGATATTTTGAAAGAAGATCAAGCGCAAAACACTTGCATTTTTTCAACAGAATTCGCATTACGATTGATGGGCGACGTGCAGGAATATTTTATCAAACAAAACGTTCGTAACTTTTATTCGGTTTCTATTTCGGGATATCATATTGCCGAAGCTGGTGCAAATCCGATTTCACAATTGGCCTTTACACTATCCAATGGCTTTACTTACGTGGAATATTATTTGAGTCGTGGAATGAGCATTAACGATTTCGGACCTAATTTATCGTTCTTTTTCTCGAATGGAATCGACCCAGAATATGCAGTAATTGGGAGAGTTGCCCGAAAAATTTGGGCGAAAGCTTTAAAAAATAAATACGGTGCCAACGAAAGAGCGCAAATGTTGAAATATCATATTCAAACATCAGGACGTTCGTTGCATGCACAAGAAATTGATTTTAACGACATTCGAACTACTTTACAAGCGCTTTACGCTATTTACGACAACTGTAACTCGTTGCATACCAATGCGTATGACGAAGCAATTACAACGCCAACTGAAGAATCAGTGCGACGTGCAATGGCAATTCAGTTGATTATAAATAAAGAATTAGGTTTGGCAAAAAATGAAAATCCAATTCAAGGTTCGTTTATTATTGAAGAGTTGACCGACTTGGTAGAAGAAGCCGTTTTGCTAGAATTTGACAGAATCACAGAACGTGGCGGGGTTTTAGGAGCCATGGAAACTATGTACCAACGAGGCAAAATTCAAGAAGAAAGTATGCATTACGAAATGTTGAAACATACAGGTGAGTTTCCAATAATTGGAGTGAACACTTTTTTAAGTTCTAAAGGTTCGCCAACCGTTTTACCAGCCGAAGTAATTCGAGCCACCGAAGAAGAAAAACAATTTCAAATACAAACCTTGCAAAATTTAAACAAAGCCAACGAAAGTTTAATTGCCGAACAAATTGCCTTGTTGCAAAATGCCGCCATTAAAAACGAAAATATTTTTGAATTGTTAATGGATGCCACAAAAATATGTTCATTAGGGCAAATTACCAGTGGCTTGTTTGAAGTTGGTGGGCAGTACAGACGAAATATGTAGAAAAGCAAAAAAAATTAACGCCTTTCATTCGGCGATTTTTTTCAGTTTATTTTTGTCAATTATTGCAATCTTTTTTCCAACTATTTCAATAAGTCCAAGTTTATTAAATTCCGATAATAATCGGATACAACTTTCCGTGGCAGTGCCAATTATACTTGCAATTTCGTCACGTGAAAGTTGAAGTTTTAGCGTTTTATCATGGTTAATACCAAAGGTTACTTCTAGGTATAATAAAGTAATTGCGAGGCGTTCTTTAACTGTTTTTTGTGCCATATTTATCATTAAATCATCTGCGTGTTTTAAATCGTTGCAAATGGTTTTCATAATATTCATTGAAAATTGATTATTTTCATTAAAAAAGTCAATAATTTCATTTTTAGGTATAAAACAAACTTCCATATTTTCAAGTGCAACCGCACTCAAGTTCGCTGGTTCGTCACTAATTAAGGAGCGTTGCCCTAGAAGCTCTCCTTTTTTGGCTAATTTTACAATTTGATCTTTGCCATTTGAACTAAGTTTAGTCATTTTGCAGACACCCGCTTTTACACAAAAAACACCGTTTATAGTTTCGCCTTCTTCAAAAATTAATTCTCCTTTTTTAATGATTTTAGAAGTTTTACTTTTTGCAATTTTAACTAATTCCTCTTTATTGAGTGATCTTAACGAACTAAATTCTCTTACGATACATTGTTCACATTTACTCATTTTAAATTATTATTTTATAATTATGTAAAGTTAAAGCTTTACATTTATTTAAACTATAATAGTTTAACTATTGTTTAAGTTATTTTTAAAATTATATTATTTTAAACATTTGTGAAAATATACGGTTCTAATGAAACTTACATCAAAATTTAAAACACTTATTACAAATATTTAATCATTATACGTGTAAACTGACAACAAAGATTATCAATATATTTTACTTAAAGTTACAAACTAAAATTTATATGTTTCAATCTTCACTCTTTTAATATTCAACATTTCATAAAACACAACTTAACTTAGTTTTTTTTTAAATTATTTTAATTTAAAATTTATAGTATGACAATTATCATATTTTTCGATAAGCGATTAAACAACCTTTGCGTTAGGTAAAATGAGCAAAGTTATGGATACACAAAACTGTTTCCATTGTGGTTTGGATATTGCAAAAAAGGAAGAGGTGATTTTCGACAACAAACATTTTTGTTGTAACGGATGTAAATCCGTGTACGAAATATTTAGTTTAAATGATTTAAATTATTACTATGAATTTGAAAAATCACCAGGAGCAACACCACAAGAAACTAACGGAAAATATGACTTTTTAGACAATGAAAATATTATCTCAAAATTATTGGAATTTCAGGAAAATGAAACCGAAATTGTTTCACTTTATATTCCTCATATTCACTGTAGCTCTTGCATTTGGATTTTGGAAAATTTACAACGTTTGCAAGAAGGAATTTTTACATCTCAAATAAATTTTCCTGAAAAAAAAATTAGAATAACTTATACTACTGAAAAAGTTACACTTAAACAAATTGTGTTACTACTAAACGCTATTGGATACGAACCTTATATAAGTTTAGCAAATTATGAAACTGGAAAACAAAATATCGATAGAAGCTTGACCTATAAAATAGGAGTTGCTTTTTTTTGTTTTGGAAACATAATGTTACTTTCTTTTCCTGAATATTTTGAAGTTAAAGAATTTTGGATTAATCAATATCGTGGTTTTTTTCGTTGGTTAATATTTACCATTTCACTTCCATCATTTTTTTATTCTGCAAGTGGTTATTATCTTGCTGCTTGGAAAAGCATCAAATCTGGCTTGTTAAATATTGAAATTCCGATTGCTTTGGGAATCATAGTAATGTTTATTAGGAGCACCGTTGATATTATTTTTGATTACGGACAAGGTTTTTTTGACAGCATGTGCGGATTGATTTTTTTCATGCTTTTAGGGAAATTATTCCAGCAAAAAACCTATGCTTTTTTATCATTTGAACGTGATTATAAATCCTATTTTCCAATTGCGGTTACTAAAATTATGCCAAATGGAGCAGAAATTTCTGTTGCAGCCTATGAAATTGAGAAAGGCGACCGATTATTAATAAGAAACCAAGAATTACTTCCTGTTGACGGCATTTTAATTTCAGAAAATGCATCATTAGATTACAGTTTTGTTTCGGGTGAAGCAATTCCGATTGAAAAAAAATCAGGTGATAAAGTTTTTGCAGGCGGAAAACAAATGGGCAATGTCATTGAGATTGAAGTAGTGCTTTCTGTTTCTCAAAGCTATCTTACACAACTTTGGAGCAACGATGTGTTTCAAAAAAAAGTAACTGTAAAATACAAGACCATAACAAACAATATAAGTAAATACTTCACTCCTGCCCTACTTGGATTGTCAATAATTTCTTTTATTTATTGGGTTTTTATTGATTTAAATAGCGCATTCAATGTTTTTACAGCCATTCTTATTGTTGCTTGTCCTTGCGCATTAGCATTAACAGCACCTTTTACATTAGGAAATGTTTTGCGTATTATGGGAAAAAGAAAATTGTATCTAAAAAACACTACCGTTATAGAACAATTAGCGAAAGTTGATACTATAGTTTTTGATAAAACTGGAACTATTACTACTAATAAAAAAACTTCAATAACCTATGACGGTGAGCCATTAAACGATTTCGAAATAAAATTATTAAAAAATACGTTGCGTGGCTCAAATCATCCTTTAAGTAGACGATTGTATGAATATTTACCAATTCAAGATAAAAAAACACCACTGTTTTTTAAAGAAATTATAGGGAGCGGAATTTATGCCGAATTTGATAATGCAAACATAAAAATAGGTTCGTCTCAATTTGTTGAACATTTAAGTGAAAATACTCATAAAAAAACTAAAGTTCACATTGAATTTAATAATATTTACAAGGGTAGCTTTATTTTTAATAATCAATATAGAGAGGGTTTAGAACAATTATTTGAATGCTTAAGCAAAAATTATAATCTTATAATACTCTCTGGCGATAACGATGGTGAACGCAAAATTTTGCAAAAGATGCTTCCTTCAAATACAAGTTTAATCTTCAATAAAAAACCCGAACAAAAATTGGAATTTATTAAAAATTTACAACATCAAGATAAAAATGTAATGATGATTGGTGATGGTTTGAACGATGCTGGCGCTTTAGCACAAAGTAATATTGGTATTTCAATTTCTGAAAATGTGAACGTATTTTCGCCTGCCTGTGACGGAATTTTAGACGCTTCACAATTTAAAAAAATAGACCTCTTTTTGAACTATTCTAAAAATGCAATGCGAATTATTTATGCGAGTTTCATAGTGTCATTACTTTATAATATAGTTGGGTTAAGTTTTGCCATTACTGGAAATTTACTGCCTATAGTAGCTGCTATAATTATGCCTTTAAGCACAATTACCATTATTTGCTTTGTTACTATAATGACTACTATTTATGCAAAAAAAATTAACAATGTTTAATAATTTTAACTTTTGTTTAAGCTAATTACGATTATGATTTAAAGTATGATAAATGTCATATTTTGTTTAAAAAAGCAATGGTAACTTTGTTAAAATAGTTAAGGTATGAGTGTTATTTATTTATTAATTTCTATCAGTATTGTGGTAGCTATTGGCTTTTTTATAGCATTTATTATTGCTGTAAAATCAGGTCAATATGATGATGATTATACCCCATCAGTACGGATGCTTTTTGACGATGAATTAAAACCAACTACTGAAAAAGAAGCTAAAAAAACAAAACCAAAACAAATTTAATTATGGAAGTACAACAGTTTTACTATGACAACAAAATTGTTAAAAAATTTATTTATGCCACAATAGTATTTGGTGTTGTTGGAATGTCCGTTGGACTTTTAGAAGCTACCTTTTTCTTATTCCCTAATTTAACCGATGGTATATCATGGTTAAGCTATGGAAGATTAAGACCTTTGCATACTAACGCAGTAATTTTCGCATTTGTTGGAAACGCCATGTTTGCTGGAATATATTATTCATTACAGCGATTATTAAAAGCCCGAATGTTTAGTGACTTTTTAAGCAGTTTACACTTTTGGGGTTGGCAGTTAATAATTGTTGCAGCAGCAATTTCACTCCCTTTAGGTTACAGCACCTCTAAGGAATATGCCGAATTAGAATGGCCAATCGACATTGCAATTACGCTTATTTGGGTAGTTTTTGGAATAAATATGATTGGAACTATTATTAAACGAAGAGAACGCCATTTGTACGTTGCGATTTGGTTTTATTTAGCCACTTTTGTTACTATTGCTGTTTTGCATATTTTTAATAGTTTGGCTTTGCCCGTCTCACTTATGAAAAGTTATTCGGTTTACGCAGGCGTTCAAGATGCCTTGGTTCAATGGTGGTATGGTCACAATGCCGTTGCATTTTTTTTAACAACGCCTTTTTTGGGCTTGATGTATTATTTTGTTCCCAAAGCGGCCAATCGTCCCGTATATTCTTATCGATTATCCATTGTTCACTTTTGGTCATTAATTTTCATTTATATTTGGGCCGGACCACATCATTTATTGTATTCAGCATTACCCAATTGGGCACAGAATTTAGGAGTAGTTTTTTCAATCATGTTAATTGCACCCTCTTGGGGCGGCATGATAAATGGTTTACTAACCTTGCGTGGCGTTTGGGATAAAGTTCGAGTTGAACCAGTTTTAAAATTCTTTGTAGTAGCCATTACAGGTTATGGTATGGCAACATTTGAAGGGCCGTTATTATCATTAAAAACCTTTAACGGAATTGCACATTTCACAGATTGGATAATCGCTCATGTTCACGTTGGGGCACTTGCTTGGAATGGATTCTTGGCGTTCGGGATGATTTATTGGCTGATTCCACGAATGACAAAAGGAAATTTATATTCTACCAAATTGGCAAATTTCCATTTCTGGATAGGAACTTTAGGAATTATACTTTATGCACTTCCAATGTACGTTGCCGGATTTGTACAAGCATCAATGTGGAAACAATTCAACCCAGATGGAACGTTAACCTATGGAAATTTTCTTGAAACGGTTAAAGAAATTATGCCAATGTATTGGATGCGTGCTATTGGTGGATGCATGTATTTAATAGGAATGTTAGTTTTAGTATACAACATCATACGAACAGTAAGAGCCAATGCAAGTGTTGAAGACGAATTGGCAGAAGCACCCGCTTTAGAAAAAATAAGTGCGCGTAGAATTAAAGGTGAAAAATTTCACCCTTGGCTAGAAAGAAGACCAATTCAATTAACAATTCTAGCCACGGTGGCAATATTAATTGGAGGTATTATTCAAATTGTACCAACCATTATGATAAAATCTAATATTCCAACAATAGCTAGTGTTAAACCTTATACTCCACTTGAACTTGAAGGTCGTGATTTATACATTCGTGAAGGTTGTGTAGGCTGCCATTCGCAAATGGTTCGACCGTTTAGAAGTGAAGTAGAGCGTTATGGACCTCATTCTAAAGCTGGAGAATTTGTTTATGATCATCCATTTCTTTGGGGTTCCAAACGAACAGGTCCCGATTTACTTCGTGAAGGAGGAAAATACAATGATAATTGGCACTTTAACCATTTTTGGAATCCGCAAAGTATTTCAACTGGCTCTATAATGCCAGGCTATAAATGGTTGTATGACAACGAAGCGATGGATATTTCTAACATTGAAACAAAACTTAAAACAATGCGAGAACTTGGCGTTCCGTATACGGATTATGAAATTGAAAATGCTAAAAAGTTAATTCTAATTCAATCACAGCAAATAGAAAACAATTTACATTCCGACCCTGATTTTGTAAAAAGTTATGAAAACAGCAAGAAAAAAGCTGCTACAAATAGAGAGAAATTCGTACCAATGCATGAACGTGAAATTGTAGCATTAATAGCTTATATACAAAGACTTGGAACGGATATTAAAGTAAAAGAAAACTTAAAAAAATAAACCAATGTTTGAACAAATAAAACACAGTATGGAGACTATTGCAGGAGTTGCATTCTATCCAATTACATCATTACTAATTTTCTTTTTCTTCTTTGTTGGTCTAGGATTTTGGGTGGCTTCGTATAAAAAAGAAAAAATTGAAGAATTAAGTAATCTTCCACTAACCGATTCTAAAAAGGACAATTCTTAATAACTAAAAGATGAAAAAATTATTTCCAGCCTATGTAAGAGTTCCTCTAATTTTTATTTTTGCTTTTGGTTTTATGGAATATTTTGTAGACTCTGGTGATCGACCTGCATTTATAAAATATCCAGTACTTTCTTTATTCTTATTTGTATTTCTATTTTTACTAATAGCTATTGAAATAACAATAAGTGCAGTTAACAAGGTACTTTATCAAATAATGACCGACGATCAGAAAAAGGTTGTTGACGCTGCAAATTCAATATCGATTACAGAATCGGAATGGTATAAAAAGCTAATAAAAAATTTAACGAAATCGGAACCCATAGAAAATAATGCACAATTATTATTAGATCATGATTATGATGGCATTAAAGAATTGGATAATAGCTTACCGCCTTGGTGGGTATATTTATTTTACGGAACTATTGCTTTTGCAGCAATTTATTTAATACGTTTTCAAATTTTAGATGGCGATAATCAAGAAACAGAATTGAAAAAAGAAATTGCCCAAGCCAAGATTGATGTTGCTAAATATATGCTCACAGCACCAGATTTAATGGACGAAGAAAAAGTAACCCGATTAACAGAACCAGCCGATATAGCTTTGGGTAAAGATATTTTTATGAAAAACTGCACACCTTGTCACAGAGTTGATGCTGGTGGACAAATTGGGCCAAACCTAACCGATGACTACTGGATTTTAGGCGGAGGAATTAAAAATATCTTCCATACGCTTGAACACGGCGGTCGTGACGGAAAAGGAATGGTTTCTTGGAAAGGGATTTTAAAACCTAAAGAAATGCAACTGGTAGCAAGTTATGTACTTTCGTTAAAAGGAAGTCTTCCTAAAGATCCAAAAGCTCCCGATGGAGAAATATGGATTGATCCAAATGCAAAAATTGTAGTTACAACTAATGATAGTCAAAAAGTTAAATAAAAAAACATGCTTGAAAATAGTGACGATGATGCATTTAGAGATTCTATTGGAACTATAGATGATGAGGGTAAACGCAAATTTATTTTTCCTAAAAAGCCAAAAGGTAAATTTTATGAATATAGAAAATACGTAAGTTATTTTTTATTAGCCATTCTTATTGCCAATCCGTTTATCAAAATCAATGGCAATCAATTTATGATGTTCAATGTTTTGGAACGTCGTTTTAATATTTTTGGATTTCCATTTTGGCCACAAGATTTTTATCTTTTTGTACTTTCAATGATTATCGGAGTAGTAATTGTAATTCTATTCACGGTTGTTTTCGGAAGAATATTTTGTGGATGGATTTGTCCACAAACTATTTTTTTAGAAATGGTTTTCCGTCGAATAGAATATTGGATTGATGGAGATCGTGGATCGCAAATGCGATTAGATAAGCAAGAATGGAATGCCGAAAAAATTAAAAAACGAGTACTAAAATGGTGTATCTTTTTTGTAATTTCTTTTTTAATTGCCAATGTTTTTTTAGCCTATGTAATTGGGAGTGATGCACTTTATTTAATGATACAAGAAGGACCCATTGCGCAAGCAAGTAACTTTGTTGCATTACTAATTTTTACTTGTGTTTTCTATTTTGTATTTGTTTGGTTTCGTGAGCAAGTTTGCATTATTGCGTGTCCGTATGGCCGATTGCAAGGGGTGCTTTTAGACAATAAATCAATTAATGTTTCGTACGATTTTATTCGGGGTGAAAAAGAAGTTGGCCGTGCAAAATTCAATAAACAAGAAGATAGAAATACCTCAGGTAAGGGTGATTGTATTGATTGTAAACAATGTGTTCACGTATGCCCAACCGGAATAGACATTAGAAATGGAACACAACTTGAATGTATCAATTGCACGGCTTGTATTGACGAATGTGACTCAATAATGGATAGTATAGGATATCCAAAGGGCTTAATCCGCTACGCATCGGAAGATGAAATTGAGAAAAAAACACCTTTTAAATTCACTGCCCGAATGAAAGGGTACACAGCGGTTTTAGGAATATTAATTGCTGTTTTTGTTGGATTATTATTTTTAAGAAACGACGTCGAAGCTACTGTTTTACGTTTACCGGGACAGCTTTTTCAACATAAAGGTAATAAAATAAGTAATGTTTATACTTATAAAATTGTAAATAAAACGACTAAAGATTATAATGATATTCATTTTGAAATTACATCTCGTAAAGGAGAAATTAAAAAAGTTGGAAATCAACATTTTAAAATTGTAAAACAAGGAATTTCAGAAGGAACCATATTTATTGAAATTAAGGAATTGGACTTGAATAGCGATAATACAAAATTACAAATAGGCATTTTTAATGGAAAAATTTTGCTAGAGACTTCTTCGACAAACTTTTTAGCACCCAGAAGTTTTAATTAATGTTGAAATATAGCTGCGTGTATTTAATAAATAGATCATTTTTAACTACTTATAATTAAACTGAAAAGATTAAAAAATTTAATTTGTTAAAGCATTGAAATCTGTGGCAAAACAACTTTGTATTTGTTAAATATAAAAATAAAGAAAATGAAACTTAACTGGGGATCATCCATAATCATAGCATTCGCATTATTTATGACATTTATTTTGTCGTTTGTGTATCGTGTTCAAACCAATTCTATTTACAACAATGACTTGGTTGTAGAAGAATATTATAAACACGATATTCATTTTCAAGAGGAATTAAATAAAATTCAAAATGCACACGATTTAAAAATAAAACCCACAATTGTAAAAACAATAGAAGGAATTTTAATTAGTTTTCCGTCTACTTATAACACAGCTAACTTAAAAGGAAAAGTGTCTCTTTATAGATCGTCTAACAAAAAACTAGATTTTGAAGTTCCAATTTCAACTTCTAGTGCAACTTTGCTCCTACCTAAAAAAAGTTTGGTAGACGGTCTTTGGGACATTTCATTACAATGGAATTATGAAAACAAAGACTATTTAATTAAACAAACTATTTATTTATAATGAATTTAAAAAGTTAAAAAATGTTTTATACCGCATTTCTTTTTGGTCTTGTTAGCAGTTTGCATTGCGTGGGAATGTGCGGACCTATTGCAATGATGCTTCCAGTTGACCGAACGAACCAAGCAAAGAAAGTCACTCAAATTTTAACCTATCATTTAGGTCGAATTTTTGCCTACGCAACTATCGGTTTCCTTTTCGGATTGGTTGGTAAAGGTTTTTTTATGGCTGGAATTCAGCAGCAATTATCAATTTTTATTGGAATTATGATGATTTCAATTGTAGTTTTCCCTACTAGAATAGTTTCCAAATACAATTTTTCAAAACCAATTTTTAAGGTTATTTCTAAAATAAAAACCTCACTGGGTAGTAAATTTAAAACCAAAAGTTATCAATCGCTTTTTACCATCGGTGTACTCAACGGGTTTTTACCTTGCGGAATGGTTTATGTCGCTTTATTTGGAGCCATCGCAATGCAAAGCCCTATTTTGGGCAGTTTTTATATGATTTTATTTGGTTTTGGAACCATTCCGTTATTGAGTGCTGTAGTTTATATGAACTCTTTTTTAAGTATTTCAACAAGAAATAAAATTCAAAAAGCCATTCCGTTGGTAGCAATTTGTATTGGTGTTTTATTTATTCTTCGTGGTTTGGGTCTTGGTATTCCTTACATTTCTCCTTCCGTTACCAGCTTGTTTGTTCAAGCAACTCCAAATTGTCATTAAGTAAAAAAAAGTTTTTTGATACAGATTTTTCCTCTAAACCGTCATCGAAAAAACTTGTGTTTCAGGAACTTTTCGTTTTAGTCGTAAGTCAAATGCCATACAAATGTTTCTAACAAAGGGTTTGCCTTTTTCGGTTACAAGAATTTTTTTTGCTTCAAAAATCACCAAACCATCAGTTATCATTTCTTGTAATTCTTTAATTATTTCTGGAATTTCTAAAAAATAATCGGATTCGTTTTCCCAAGAAGTTTCAAATTGACACATTAAATTTAAAATGTGTTTCCGAATTATTAAATCTTCCGATGTTAATAAATGCCCTTTAAAAACCGGAAGTTTATCCCGTTCTAAAAGTTGATAATAATCTTCAATATCTTTTACATTTTGTGCAAACCCAAACCAACTATCGCTAATTGCCGAGGCTCCTAAACCAATCATTAGTTGGGTTTTTGATGCACTGTAACCCATAAAATTACGGTGTAACGTATTGTTTTTATAGGCAGCATACAAGCTGTCGGTTGCCAATGCAAAATGATCCATCCCAATTTCGTGATACCCATTGGCGGCCAACAATTGCTTGCCAATTTCATATAGTTTTCTTTTTTCTTCCTCTTTTGGCACGTCTTCGTCCTTAAAACCTCGTTGCCCATTGCCTTTAATCCACGGAACGTGAGCGTAACTGTAAAACGCCAAACGGTCGGGTTGCAGCGAATTGGTTTTGTTAATTGTATCCAAAACATCACCTAAATTTTGCATCGGAAGTCCAAAAATAATATCGTGCCCTACCGAGGTATAACCAATTTCTTTAGCCCAATAGGTAACTTTTGCCACGTTTTGAAATGGCTGAATTCTATGAATTGCAATTTGCACTTTTTCAGAATAATCTTGAACACCAAAACTAACTCTTCTAAAACCTAGGTCAAATAGTTTTTGCAAATGTTCCTTGGTAGTGTTGTTTGGATGTCCTTCAAAACTCATTTCACAATTTTGTGATTTATTGCCGTAGGCAAAAATGCCGTTTATTAAATCTTCTAAATTTTTAATAGAAAAAAAAGTAGGCGTGCCTCCGCCAAGATGGATTTCTTTAATGGTAGGTTTCTCGTTTAGCAATTCACAATAAAGCATCCACTCTTTTAAAATTGCTTTTATATACGGACTTTCAACCTCGTGATTCTTGGTAATGCGTTTAAAACAGCCGCAAAAAGTGCACATACTTTCGCAAAAAGGCAAATGAATGTATAAACTTATGCCTTCTTTAAAATTACTTTCGGCAAAAGATTTTCGGAGTGAATCCAACCATTTTTGATAACTAAAACTAGTATCGTCCCAATACGGAACAGTAGGATAACTTGTATATCGAGGCCCAGGAATGTTGTATTTGTTGATAAGAGAAAGTGCCATTTTAAAGAATTTAATTCTTCAAAATTAGCCAGTGACTATTACATTAAAAATGATAATTGTCATAAAATTATTTTTTACTACAAGTTTTTTTAGGATTGTATTGTTGATGGTGTTAATTATTGAAACACCTCTTTCTTTACTTAAACACATAATTTTAAGTGCTTTTTGAACCTGTATTCTCACAAGTATTGAAACCAAACGGTGCATACAATGGGCAAAAACTAATAAAACTGGTAACTACAAAAATTATAGCAAAAATACCCAATACTAGTGCTAATGTACCGCTAATAGTACTGGTGTAATATAAAATCCCAACAAGAATTGCTAAAGCAACCCGTATAAATTTATCTATTGAACCCATATTCTTTTTCATACATTTAATTTTAGTTTAGTGAAACATTTAATTTGTTTTTTCAAGTAGTATTGTAGTTATTTCTTCTTTTGATAAAACTCCCGATTGCCGCCACAACTGCTTTCCATCTTGAAATAAAATTAGTGTTGGCACACCTCGAACTTGGTATTTAGCTGATAACTCTTGGTTTTTATCCACATCAATTTTAATAATTGAAATGTTATTGCCAATATTTTTTTTAACCTGTTCTAAAACTGGCGCTAACATTTTACAAGGGCCACACCAAGTGGCAAAAAAGTCAACTAAAACAGGTTTTTCTGAATTAATTAGGTCGTAAAAAGTGCTCATACATTTATTTATTTTTATTTAAATCAAAACTTTTATCTTTTTCTATACTATTTTTTGATAATCCTTCGGGGTTAATATCAAATTCTTTATCAAATCTTTCTAATACTGCTTCTTTATTGGGGTCTTGAACCGTATCAAGTTGTTCATTAGCCTTTTTCGGAAAATTAACAGTTACTTTTTTTATAACGTTTTTCATCTTTAAAATTTTTATAAGTATTAATTACATTTTAAAATCAAATCGAGTAAAATAATCGTGAACAAATTTATGTTGCTTATCGGTATTCATTTTATCGGCAGTTTTAACATCAATTTTTATGTTATCAAAACTATGATTTTCTTTTAAAAAATTGAATAATTCAGTTTTTGCATTAGTAGGTCCAAAAAGAAGAACTTCATCAAAATTTTTAATTACCGCAGCTAATTTTTTGTAAAAAAGTGCAAGTTTTTGATTTTCTTTATTGTGCATTTCACTTTCACTACGTTGCAATGTTTCTTCTTTGTTTTGAAATGTAAAATCAGACGTAATGGTTTCATCGTCATCATCCGAAGAAAGTTTAATTAAATGCGCATTAGAATGATCCATCCATATTCCTATTTTTTTTGCTGTTTTCATAGTTTTATATTTAAGTTTAATAAGCAATATACTATTGATTGCCTATTACAAAGTTGGTACTATTTATGTAAATATAAGTTACAATAAATGTTCAAAAAATTACATCATTCGCACATTTCTATACTTTCAAAAAAATTAGTTTGGCTTGTCGCATTTGATTTATTTCAAAAAACTCGTTCTTAACTTATTTATTTTCAAATTTTAATTCAAAAAACCAATCAAAAAGTTATTTTTGCACTATGGGAAGAAAAGTAACCGATAAAATCATTTTTGAAAACGTAACTGTTTTAGATGCTGGAGCCAAAGGCGTTTCGGTAGCCAAAGCACCCGAAGGGCAAGTAATTTTTATACCAAACGTAGTGCCAGGCGATGTAATTGATGTGCAAACGTTTAAAAAGCGCAAGTCGTATTTTGAAGGAAAAGCAATTAAATTTCATAAATTATCCGAAAATCGGGTGGAACCTGTTTGCGAACATTTTGGGTCGTGCGGCGGTTGCAAATGGCAAAATATGAAGTACGAACAGCAATTGTTTTACAAGAACAACGAAGTTTATAATAATTTAAAACGCATCGGTAAAATTGAATTGCCCGAATTTGAACCCATTTTAGGATCACAAAAACAATTTTTTTATAGAAATAAAATGGAATTTGGTTTCTCAAACGCCCGTTGGATGACCGAAGCCGAAATTCAAAGCACCGAAGAAATTAGCGATAAAAATGCACTAGGTTTTCACATTCCGAAAATGTGGGATAAAATCTTGGACATTCAAAAATGCCATTTGCAAGAAGATCCATCCAATGCCATCCGAAACGAAATTAGAAAATTTGCCATTGAAAACGACTTGGAATTTTTTAATCCTCGTAATCACGAAGGTTTGTTGCGAACGTTAATGATTCGTACCGCATCAACGGGCGAAATTATGGTTTTGGTACAGTTTTTTGAAAACGATAAAACCAAACAAGAATTGTTGTTGAACCACATTTACGAAAAATTCCCGAACATAACTTCGTTGCAATACGTTGTAAACAGCAAAGCCAACGACACTTTGTACGACCAAGACATTAAGTTATATAAAGGACGAGATTATATTTTAGAAGAAATGGAAGGTTTGCATTTTAGCATCAACGCAAAATCGTTTTACCAAACCAACTCCGACCAAGCCTACGAATTATACAAAATAACAAGAGATTTTGCTGGTTTAACGGGTAACGAAATTGTGTATGATTTATATACTGGTACCGGAACTATAGCACAATTTGTATCTAAAAAAGCCAAAAAAGTAGTGGGAGTGGAAGCCGTTCCAGAAGCGATTTTTGATGCCAAAGAAAATGCAAAAAGAAACAAAATTACCAATTGTGATTTCTTTGTAGGTGATATGAAAAACGTTTTTAACGACGAATTTATTACTCAAAATGGTTTCCCTGATGTAATTATAACCGATCCGCCAAGAGATGGAATGCATAAAGATGTGGTGGCTCAAATTTTGAAAATCGCTCCTAAAAAAGTAGTTTATGTAAGTTGTAATTCAGCCACACAAGCCCGAGATTTAGCATTAATGGACGAAAAATACAAAGTAACTCGTGTACGCCCAGTTGATATGTTTCCGCAAACGCATCACGTGGAAAATGTTGTACTTTTGGAACGAAAATAGTTTTCAGTCGCAGTTTTTAGTTGGCAGTTGTGCTTACTGAAAACTGTAACTGAAAGCTGAAAACTGATTTTGTTTATGAAAAAAATATTTATACTTTTACTATTTGTCATTTCAATCACTGCTTGTGAAAAAGATGACATTTGTGATGCCACTGCTGTTACAACTCCAAGGTTAATTATTGATTTTTATGATAATTTAACCATTGGAACAATTCCAACTACCAAGCAAGTCACTAATTTAGGAATCGCAGCACAAGGTTTTCAAACTGGCATTTTATACAATGCAGTAACTAAAATTCAAGTTCCGTTAAAGGTAACCGATGATGCAACAGCATATACTTTTACGTTAAATGCTGGAGCAACAATTGCGCCACTGCCACAATCGGATGTACTTGAATTTAATTGTACCCGCAAAAATGAATTTATTTCACGAGCTTGCGGCTACAAAACAACATTCACTTTAAATTCAGTTTCGTTAAATGGAACAATAGTAACTCCAACAAATACAATTACAAGTACTTGGATTCAAAAAATACAAGTTATTCAAACCAACATAAACAACGAAAATGAAACGCACATTAAAATATATTTTTAGTTTACTGTTACTTTTGGTTGGCTTTACACTGCAAGCTCAAGAAAAAAAGAAAGACAGTATTGTAACTAAAGTGGAACGATATGGTGTTCGAGTAGGAATTGATGCTGTTAAATTAGCTACTAATTTTTTTGATAAAAATTATAAAGGCATTGAATTTACTGGTGATTATAGGTTGACAAAAAGTTATTATTTATCCGCAGAACTAGGTAATGAAACTAAAACAGTTAAAGATTCCCATTTAGACTTTACTACAAAAGGAACGTTTTTAAAAGTCGGTTTTGATTACAATGTTTATGAAAACTGGACCGGAATGCGAAATTTAGTCTATATTGGTATGCGTTACGGTGCCAGTACTTTTACGCAAACCTTGAATAGTTACACAATTTACAACACCAGCCAGTATTTTGGTGCCTCACAACCAATTGAATCTGGCGAAAAATTTAGTGGCTTAAGTTCACAATGGGTAGAAGTAGTTGGAGGTGTAAAAGCCGAAGTTTTAAAAAATATCTTTGTGGGTTTCAGCATCCGATTGAACAAATTAGTTACTAATAAAAAACCCGATAATTTTGACAATTTATTTATTCCAGGCTTCAATCGCACTTATAATGGTGATTTTGGAGCAGGCTTTAATTATACTATTTCGTATTTTATACCTTTATACAAAACGGTTAAAAAAACTACCGTTGTTGAAAAACCCAAAAAATAATTAAAATAAAAATTAATTTAATTTGGGCGTGACCCTTCGTGAAAACTACGGGTCGGGCTTTACACTCCCGCTTTTTTTATTTCTATCGTTCCAAAAAACGAAACAAATAAAAAAGAGCTCCGCTGCAATCCCTCACGCAAAAGACTATCTAGAAACGAGTATTTAAATTTCTTTAACTCCCTTTATAAAAAGCCATTTCATATATAATTTTTCACCCTCTTTTGTGGTTACAGCTTGAAATTTTGGAGCCAAAACTGTTCCAACAACAAATGCCATTAATTTGATTACAAAATCATTAAATTGAAAAAAATGTTTGAACAAAAAGGTGAATCCTAAAAAAAATACTAGAAAGGAAAGCAACTGAAAAACGAAGGCTTTTATTTTTTTTGACATAATTTTAAAGTTAAAATTTTTAGTTTAAAAGTTTTGTTAAATCCTAACTCTGAATTCCTAAATCTTGATTGTCGTTAGTTTGAAATTTAGTACGTTTGCTGCCCGAATACATTTCATATTTAACCAATCGGGCTTCTAAACTGGCATTAAATAATTTAATTTTACGAGATGGTTTTAAACCCACAAATTTTAAGGCTTCAAGATTTGATGTAATAAACCAAGCATTAGTGTTTGGGTAATTTAATTTTAATGTATCTCCCATTTCTCGATAAAAACGTTCCATTTCAATATCCAATCGTTCTCCGTAAGGCGGATTGAAAACCATTTGTAAAGGGCCTTCGGTTTCTTTTTTAGAATCAAAAAAATTGGCTTGGTTTATCGAAATATATTCTTCTAAATTGGCATTTTTAATGTTTACTTTAGCTTTTTCAACCGCACTTGGAGCTTTATCAAAACCAGTAATTTTATAATGAAACTCACGAGTTTTTTTTAATAAACTATCTACAATATTATCGAATAATACATTATCCCAATCGTTCCACTTTTCAAAAGCAAACTCTTTTCGGTTAATATTTGCTGGAATATTGCAAGCAATCATTGCGGCTTCGGCCAAAAGAGTTCCTGAGCCACACATTGGATCTAAAAAATTTGAATTTCCATCCCAACCCGATAATAATAGCATTCCCGCAGCCAAAACTTCGTTAATTGGAGCAATATTAGTAGCCGTTTTATAACCTCGTTGGTGCAACGAATTTCCCGAAGTATCCAAAGCAACAGAAACTTGGTCTTTATCAATATGAATATTAATTTTTAAATTCGGAAAATCTTTATCAACACTTGGTCTTTGTCCAGTTTTATCTCGAAATTGATCTACAATCGCATCTTTACTCTTTTGCGAAACAAACTGCGAATGTTTAAAATTTTCGGAGTGAATTGTAGTGTCTATAACAAAAGTTTGGTTGGAGTTAAAGTACTTTGACCAGTCTATTCCTTGAATACCTTTATACAAACTTTGTTCGTCTTTGGCTCGAAAATAATAAATAGGTTTTAATATTTTTAAAGCTGTTCTACAAGCCAAATTGGCTTTGTACATAAAACCTTTATCACCTTTAAAACTTACCATCCGAGTTCCCATCTCAATATCTTGAGCACCTAAAAATTGTAATTCTTTAGCTAATATTTCTTCAAAACCAAAAAAAGTTTTGGCTACCATTTTAAAATTTTCCATATTCAATTTCAATAAATCAATTGCATAACTAAATAACAATTGTTATTCGCTATTATTTTTTGCAAAAATACACTAAATTTGCAGGATTAAAATGATTGATTCCATTAAATGTCAGATTCTCAAATTCCGAATTCTCAAATTTCAAACCAAAAATCAAAAAATTGGTTTGCTTCTTGGTTCGACACTCCTTATTATCATATACTTTACAAAGATAGAAATTATCGTGAAGCCCAAATTTTTATGGATAATTTAACCCATTATCTCAATCTTCCTGAAAAAGCAAAAGTTTTAGATTTAGCGTGCGGTAAAGGGCGGCATTCTATTTATTTAAATCAACTCGGATTCAATGTTTTAGGCGTTGATTTATCCGAAAATAGTATTGAAGAAGCTAATAAAAATACTAATGATACTTTACATTTTCAAGTTCATGATATGCGGGAACCGTTTATTGAAAAATATGATGCCATTTTTAATTTATTTACCAGTTTTGGCTATTTTGAAAATGAGTCTGATAATCAAAAAACCTTAATTTCAATTAAAGAAAGCCTCTCAGAATACGGTTTTGCTGTAATAGATTTTATGAATGTAACTCATGTTATTGAAAATTTAATTGCTGACGAAGTTAAAATTGTTGACGAAATCGAATTTAAAATAAAACGTTTTATATCACAAGATAATTTTATTATTAAAGAAATCTCATTTGAGGATCAAGGAGAAAAATTCCATTTTACTGAAAAAGTAAAAGCGTTCACTTTAGAAGATTTTCAATTGATGATGGAAAAAGCAGGTATCTTTTTACTAGACACTTTTGGCGATTATAAGCTGAAAAAATTTCTAAAAAAAGACAGTGAACGTTTGATTATGATTTTTAAGTAAAGAATTAAGAAAATAGATTTTACTTATCAAAAATGAATTATATTTTACCTTTATTATCGGTTTTATTGGGTTTTGGATTGACTTTACTGTTCAAACCCAAAGCCAAAACGAATTTAAAACTACTATTGGCTTTTAGTGGTTCATTTTTACTTTCGTTAACAGTAATGCACTTATTACCTGAAGTATATAAAACTCTAAATCCGAAATTGGGTTTGTTTATTATGCTAGGTATTTTATTTCAAATTGTACTTGAATTTTTTTCTAAAGGTGCCGAACATGGTCACGTTCACGGACACGATACTATACAGCAAATGCCTTGGTTATTGTTTTTAAGTTTATGTTTACACGCTTTTCTAGAAGGTTTTCCTGTAAGTAAACACCATGAATTGGCAACCGGAATTGCGATTCATCATTTTCCAATTGCTATTATTTTGACCACTTTTTTTTTAAATGCTCAATTAAATAAAATTGCACTATTTGTTTTTATGATAAGTTTCGCAATAATGACTCCTCTAGGAACACTAGTTTCCGATAAAGTTGTCTTTCTTAATCAATATTATACTGAAATTACTGCTGTTGTAATTGGAATATTGTTTCACATTTCATCAACCATAATCTTTGAAAGTAGCGAAGGACACAAGTTTAACATTGCCAAAATTTCAATGATTGTTTTGGGAATTGGTTTGGCATATTTTATTTAAAAAAATAATGAGTATTTTTAAAAAGACTTTATTTATCATTTTAACTTCTAGTCTGTTTTTTTCTTGTGGATTTGTTAAAACCAGAACTATTCTAAAATATTTTAGGTTTCAAAAAGAATCTACCTTTTGTATTTCTGACTACAGTAAAATTATAAATGAAAAAATTGTTAATGAGTTAAACTACTCATTAAGCTATAAAGGCTTTAATTTAATTTCATTAAATGGTGCTAAAAAATCGCTTCAATATAAAAGTAATACATCACTAAAATATAAAAAAGATGAGATACAAGAAATTTTAACTGTTAAAGATTTTAATTCTATTTATAAGATAAGAATCAATTACATTAAGAAAAGTGAGGGTTTTTCAAATCATTTTAATGCAGATATTATTGATATGAATACTAATCAAATTGTTCTTTATTACGTTAATGCTAATGAAAAATCTATAGAATTTATTTTAAAATCATTTTCGGAAAAAATTTATGAAAAAACATTGTAAATTTGAAAAGTAAATGTCATCTATATGAACTTCACAAAAACCACCGAACAAGCCTCGAAATACGAACATTTAGAGAAAATGTCAGTTTCTGATTTACTTCAAAACATTAATATTGAAGATAAAACGGTTCCAATTGCTGTTGAAAAAGCCTTACCCCAAATTGAAAATTTGGTAACTCAAATTGTTACAAAATTAAAATTGGGTGGACGATTATTTTATATCGGAGCAGGAACTTCTGGACGATTAGGTATTTTAGATGCTTCAGAATGTCCGCCAACTTTTGGAGTTGCCACCAATTTAGTTAACGGTATTATTGCAGGTGGCGATAACGCTATTCGTAAAGCAGTTGAAAATGCCGAAGACAGTACCACTCAAGCTTGGATTGATTTACAAGCTCATCAAATTTCAGATAAAGATGTTGTAGTTGGAATCGCTGCTTCTGGTACAACACCCTACGTAATTTCAGGATTGGAACGCTGTAACGAAAATACTATTGTAACTGGTTGTATTACTTGTAACAAAAACAGTCCGTTGAGTTTGACTGCAAAATTTCCAATAGAAGTTATTGTAGGTCCCGAATTTGTAACAGGAAGTTCAAGAATGAAAGCAGGAACAGCACAAAAATTAGTTTTGAATATGATTTCAACAACCACAATGATTCAACTAGGTAAAGTGAAAGGCAACAAAATGGTTGATATGCAATTGAGTAATGATAAACTAGTGGAACGAGCCATAAAAATGGTAATGACTGAGATTGATGTAACTTATGAAAAAGCAACTGCTCTTTTAAAACAATTTGGAAGTGTTCGTAATGCAGTTAATGGTTTTAAATAAATCATATTTTTTTAGAAATCTGATTTTAGTACGTAAATTTAAAAATTAATAAATGATTGTTTTTTGTATTATTATTTTCTTTTTTACACCAATTTTTTGGATATTTTCAGTTGTTGAAATAAAAAAAACACCTTTTTTCTCAAAGTTTGTAATTATAAATTTAATCGTATTTTTTAGCTATAGCTTTTTAGTGTTAAAACCTTATTTTTTTAATCATAAAAAACATAGCTTTGGAATTGAAATATTACCAATTGCTTTTTTAATTCATACGATTTTAGTAGCTTTAATTAGTTTAATTTTATCAAAAAAACAGTTATAAAATGGCAACAAACCAATCCTTAATTACCAAAGGCGTTAAATTTATGATTATCGCTTTGCCCTGCATGTTTATTGGTCCTGCAGTAATGTATAACGCTTTTAGTAACAAGCAAACCAACTGGCATTACTTAGTTTTGGCTTTCGGAATAGCTTTTTGCTTGAGCGGAATGTACTTTGCTTTTCAAGGATTGAATAATATTGTTAAAGGATTGTTTAATGATTAATTTGTATTTTTACTAATATTTAAGTTTATGGAAACACTTTCAGACATAAAATGGATACATCAAGAAATTGACAAGATGAGTGATGCCAATTTTATTGATAAATTGAAGCATTTGATTCAAAATTATAGTAATTCTGAATCGGATGCTGACTATAATTTAGATATTGAAAAATCATTAAAAAGTATTTCTGATGGGAATTATTTTTCTGATACTGACGCCCGAACTATTTCAAAAGGATGGGGAAGAAAATAATTTGGTCAATTGATGCATTAAATCAATTAGAAGATATTCATTTTTATATTTTATTTGAAAGTAAATCTATTCGGGTTGCAGATAAAGTTGTTGATGCAATTTTTAATAGCACTAAAATTTTAGAAACATTACCAGAAATTTATGAACTAGACGAGCAAAAAAATGATAATGATGGAAGTTTCAGAGCCTACTACGTTTTTAATTACAAATTATCTTATCGAATTACTCTTAATGAAATTCAAATATTAAGAGTGAGACATACTTCAAGAATTCCAAAGAAATTTTAATGACAAATAACCACTATTTAGAAAGCGTAAAAAAACAATTTTTGTACTACAAAACCATAGCCGAAAAGGCAATGGAACAACTTGAAGAAAATCAATTTTTTATTTCATTTAATGATGATTCCAATTCGATTGCAATTATTGTAAGTCACTTGTCGGGCAATATGATTTCACGATGGACCGATTTTTTAACTACCGATGGTGAAAAAGAGTGGCGTAATCGGGATGCCGAATTTGAAGAAATAATTAAAACCAAAAAACAACTTTTTGAACTTTGGAATAAAGGTTGGAATTGTTTTTTCGAAGCCATAAATTCTATTTCAAACGAGCAATTGAATGATATTATCTATATTCGTAATGAAGGTCACACGATTATAGAAGCAATTAATCGGCAATTGGCACATTATCCGTATCATGTGGGTCAAATTGTTTATGTTGCAAAAATGCTAAAAAAATCAGAATGGACAAGTTTATCGATTCCAAAAAATAAATCTAATACTTATAAAAAAGAGAAATTTGAGAAAGAAAAAAGTGTAAAAAACTTTTTGGACGATGAACTGAATAGAATTTCTAAAAAACAACAAATGCCCTAGCCCCGATAGAAATGGAAATCCTTTTTATTTTTTATCCAAAAAATAAAAAGATTGAAATGGATAGCGGGAAACAGCTTCAAAAAAAGATAAAAATAAATTCACAAAAATGAAAAAAATACTTATACTTTTGCCGTTAATTATGGTTTCGTGTTTTGAACAGCAACGAAATGTTTCTGATTTTAAAACAGGGAAATTCGAATTTATACAGCAAATCGACGGGAAAAAACAAATCACTATTTTTGAACGTTCGGATTCTTTACAAATTGAAACTTTTAATAATAAAATTGATACAGCAACCGTTCGTTGGGTTAGCGATTCTGAATTTATTCTTGAAAAAAGACATCCAAAAACCATGAAAGAAAAAAAAGCTATTTCAATGAAAATATTGAGCACCAATAAGTTGGGTTATACATTTGAATATTCTTTTGTAGGTGAAGAAAAAAAGGAACAAGGTTTTGTAACAAAAATCAAATAGAATACGTTAAAGAGTTAAAAGTTAAATTGCTTTAATATAAATTTAACCCACAACAAATAATTACTAATTTTAAATTAAAAAATGGAAATTTTATCAAACCCAAATGCTTGGATTGCACTTTTAACCTTAACTTTTTTAGAAATTATTCTTGGCATCGATAATATTGTTTTTTTATCGATAGTATCCGGTAAATTAGAAGAAAAAGACCAGCCCAAAGCCCGAAGAATTGGACTTTTACTAGCAATGGCTTTTAGAATTGTATTGCTTTTTGGGATAAGTTGGGTCTTGAGTTTACAAAAAACTATTTTAGCAATTGATTTATCATTTTTTCACGCGCACATTACGGGTCAAAGTTTGATTATTTTTGGTGGAGGTTTGTTTTTATTATACAAGTCGGTGTCAGAAATTCATCACAAAATGGAAGGTGAAGAAGAAGGAACTTCGGGTAAATCGGCTTCAAGTTTGTCGGCAGCAATACTACAAATAGCCTTGTTAAACATCGTTTTTTCATTTGATAGTATTTTAACAGCAATCGGAATGATAAGTATGAAAAGTCCAGCCGAAGGCGGTTTTGGATCGCAAGGTGCCATTTTAATTATGATTTTATCTATTGTAATTTCAATTGCAATAATGATGATTTTTGCTGGGCCAGTAAGTAAATTTGTAAACGAACATCCAACAATTCAAATTTTAGGATTATCATTTTTAATTTTGATTGGCGTAATGCTTCTAGCCGAAGGATCTCACTTGGCTCATTTTAAATTTGGAAATGACACCGAAGTAAACAGTATTCCAAAAGGGTATTTGTATTTCTCCATTTTCTTTTCGCTTTTTGTAGAGTTTTTAAACATAAAAATGCGAAAAAATAGTAAACCCGTAAAATTAAAAAACAATACAATTGTCGATAAAAATTTAACCGATAACGACGTTACAAATTAATTGAAACAGCAGTCTTGGTTTATAATTATTCGAAATTCCCGCCATCCTTCCATCCGCACTAAAAAAAGTGCGGATTCCGTCCTGTCGGGGTTAGAAAACTAAAATTTGTTTCTTATTTACCAACATTAAAAAAAAATTAATCCAAACTCAAAGTAATTTGACCATCATCATCAGTTTCGGTTTGAATATTTTCTGAAATTGTTTGATCGCCAACAACTTCCATTTCCTCAGGAAGTACTTCTTCGGGCTCTTCAAAAGGAAGCGATTCTAGCAAATTTACTTGTTTTAATTTGTCGGCAGTTAATTGGTTACCAATAGCTTTAATTCCTTTTATAGCAATAAATTGCTCCAAATCAATAGTTTGATTTTCTTTTTGAATGCCTTTTATTTTTGTAAAAATAATTTCGGCAACAGGTCGCCAGTCGGTAGAAACAATTTCCAGCTGCGATTTTTCGTGTTCACTTATAAAAATTTCTTCTTTATTTTCGTTTTCAACTAAAAATCGTTTAATAAAATAGCGTTCTTTTTCGCCATCGAAATAAATTGTAGAAATTGGTTTTTTCGGATTCCATTTTTCCATCACAATCATATCTTCATCAAAATGGGTAGTCAATTCGGGTATAATTGTTTTTAATTTACCACTTTGACTAATAATCAAAAGTCGATCATTTGGACGGAATTCGCCCAATAATTCGCCTCGACCATCAACATTTAAACGTTGCACCGTATCGTCAAACCAAACTTTTCTTGGTCGTAAAGTTGAAATTCCTTTTTCTTTTAATTCTATTTTTTTAATTGGATATTTAGTAACGGTATTTCCTCGTGAGGCGCGACCCTTTATAGCAATATCGGTAAAATCTACATCCCATTTCAACTTTTTTACACTTCCAACTTGGCGTAATAAAATAGTAATTACCTCAGCTTCGCCATTCGGGTTTGCCGTAAAATATAAAGTTTGTGATCCGGGTTTCTCTTGTGTCATATCATAAAACTTGTCACGAGTAACGCCCGAAACATTGAATCGTTTTATAAAAGTGGAACCATTTTTACCGTCGCGATAAATCATATTGTAAATTGTTCGCTTATCGTTTTTATCAAAAATGGCAATATGAATGATGTCTTTACCAATAAATTTTTTATCATCTACTTTGGTAATCATCATTTTTCCGTCTCTTAAAAAAACTATAACATCATCAATATCAGAGCAATCAGCTACATATTGGTCTTTTTTGAGTCCAGTTCCTAAGAAACCTTCTTCCATATTGACATACAATCTTGTGTTTCGTAATACTACTTTGGTGGCTTCAATATTCTCAAAACTTCTCAATTCAGTCAATCGCTCCCGACCTTTGCCATATTTGTCTTTCAATTTTTGGAAAAAATCTACTGCAAAATCAATAATATGATCTAAATGATGTTTTACTTGTTCAATATCGCCTTCCAAAGCTTCAATTTTATCTTGTGCCTTGTTGCTGTCAAATTTAGAAATTCTCATAATTCGAATATCCAGCAATCGCAAAATATCATCCTCAGTAACGGCTCGTTTTAAGTGTTTTGTATGCGGTTTTAGTCCGTCATCAACTGCTTTAATCACGGTTTCTTTGGTCGTCATTTCTTCAATATCACGGTATATTTTATTTTCAATAAAAATACGTTCTAATGATAGAAAATGCCATTGCTCTTCAAGTTCACTCAACTGAATTTCAAGTTCTCGCTTGAGTAAATCTACAGTTCTGTTAGTCGAAATTTTCAACATTTCTGAAACTCCTATAAACAGTGGTTTGTTGTCTTCAATAACACAACCCAAAGGCGCAATTGAACTTTCGCAAGCCGAAAAAGCATACAAAGCATCAATCATTTTATCAGGAGAAACACCTGGATATAAATGAATTAGAATTTCAACATCGGCTGCAGTATTGTCTTCAATTTTTTTGACTTTAATTTTTCCTTTTTCGTTGGCTTTCAAAATACTATCAATTAATGTTGAGGTATTTGTTGAAAAAGGAATTTGAGTAATAACTAAAGTTTGCTTGTCAAGTTGTGTAATTTTGGCTCGCACACGAACTCTTCCACCACGCAAACCATCGTTATAGTTAGAAACGTCAGCTATTCCGGCTGTTAAAAAATCGGGATATAATGTAAATGGTTTTCCTTTCAGAATTTTTATAGAAGCATCTATTAATTCATTAAAATTATGAGGCAAAATTTTTGTTGATAATCCAACGGCAATTCCTTCCGCTCCTTGCGCTAACAAAAGTGGAAATTTCACTGGCAAGTTAACTGGCTCGGCACGTCGACCATCGTAGGAAACTCCCCATTCAGTAATTTTTGGCGAAAACAAAACATCGTGACCAAATTTGCTAATTCTTGCCTCGATATAACGGGAAGCCGCTGCGTTATCGCCCGTGAGGATGTTTCCCCAGTTTCCTTGCATATCAATAATCAAATCTTTCTGCCCAATTTGCACCATTGCATCGCCAATACTTGCGTCTCCGTGCGGATGATACTGCATAGTATGCCCAACGATATTCGCTACTTTGTTGTAACGTCCATCGTCTAACTCTTTCATTGAGTGCATAATACGACGTTGAACTGGTTTAAATCCATCTTCAATCGCAGGCACAGCACGTTCTAAAATCACATACGAAGCGTAGTCCAAAAACCAATCTTTGTACATTCCTGTAACTTTGGTAATGGTTTCTTCTGGATCTTCGTCGTGCTCGTAAAAATGGTCGCCTGTTGAAACTATGTCTTCAAAACCTTCGACTATTTCTTCGTTGGGTTCGTTTGTTTGGTCTTGCGAATCGTCTTCGTTTTCTGGAATTGTATTTTCTTCTTCGTCTTTCATTTAACTTTTTCGAAATATCGATTTTTTACATTATTCGTAATATTCTAATCCTAAACTTTCAACAAAATTTCTTTCTGCATCAATAATTAATCCTTTTCTAATTTCCAAAACAGTCTCAATATCATTTTTATAATATGCATCACGCATATCGTCATTAATGAAATATTCTAAAAACTTTCCTGCATTATCTTTTGAAAGCATAAAAGATAAGTCTTTTAAAGATTTTGGAAAATTTTCAGTTGAATTATATTTTTCAATTATAAAAATAGTATTTTCAGAAGAATTAAAATCTTTAAAAAGTTTAAGACTTTTAACATTAGAAATATCATCATTAATTAATGCTTGTCCATTTAATATATTTTCTTTATTAATTGAATAATTTACTAAAAAAAGTGCTAAAGTTTTTTTTCTAACACTACCCATTTCAATTTTATCAGGAAATTCTAATGTGTCAAACTTATCATCACTGTCGTAAAAAACAGGGTCTTCCGCCTCATTCAAAATAAACGATTGGAATTTATAATATGCAGTTCTTTGTTTACTTAAATTATAAATTGTAAAATAATTAGAATAAGATGTTATCCAGAACCATTTTTTTAATTCAAAAATTTGCCTCTTTGTTGGATAATTAATTTTATTAAAAAAATCAGTTATAAAAATCATTTGATTATTATATGGAATATATTTTGCATCTAATACCGTTAATTCCTCAAATAAAAATTTTACAGCTTTTTCAATTGATAAAAAAGTTTTTTCGGTAACTGGAATAAATTCAGGTTTATCAACCAAAACTTCAAGTTTTTTATTATTGTTTTTGGAAATTTGGTCAAAATATACACCTCCAAATGAGTTAGTTATACACTGCAGAATAACCAATCTTTTTAAATTTTGAAAATTGTAGTTAGTTAAGTCATTTTCTAATAGATAATCAATCTTATCACCTAATCTAAAACTAATATCTTTCCCCATTGCTCTAGCATTTATAACCCAATCCGTTGTTATTGGCGCACCTGTAGAGTTCAATCTTTGGAAAATATCAATTGCTTCGGTTATCGAACCACCGTAAACATTAATATTTGGCAATTCATAATTTTGAAATATTAAACTAATTTCTTCGTATCGTTCTATATAAATTGAGTTAATTTCATCGTCATCAAATAAATTTTTTTGAAATTGAAAAAATTCTTTCCCATCAACTAATTTATAAATAGGTATTTGAAAAAACTCTTTAGAATTTCTATTTATTTCAAATTGTTCTTCTTTTAAATTATAAATAATATTAAATTCTTTTAACCATTCCTTTTCATCTCTTACCATTCCTTTTTGTTTTGCTTTTTGAGGATGTAAAAGACAGCCTATTAAAGTCGATAGTCTTTGAAAACCATCTAGAATAAAAAAAGAATTGGTTGAACGTTTTGGTATTGGGTATGAACCTAGTTTATCACCACTAAAGTCTTCATAAAAGTCTTCATCGTCGAATAAAGGTTGCCAAAGTAAAACAGAACCTATAGGGTAACCTTTTTTTATACTATCAAACAAATCAAGTTTTTTCTCGTTAGTCCAAACAAAATCTCTTTGAAAAGCAGGCACCTGTAAAAATCCTTTTTCAAAGTTTATTATGTATTCAGATATTTTGTCTTTATCTGCTTTAATCTTTATCTGTTCACTCATAATAAATCATTGATTTTTTGAATAATTTCTTCTAATTCCATTGAATTTGCTCTACGCTTTAAAGATTCTTTAGTAACTGATTTAGAATTAAAAAAAAATGGAAATCTTGATTTAAAATTATCTAATTTTCCGTTTTCTTTCTTAAACTCTATTTTTCCTTTTCTTAAGACATTTAATACATCTTTATTTGAAGGTTTCATTAAATCGATATAAAGATTGAATAATTCTTTAGGTTCAAACTGTTCAATATTTTTATCAGGCAAACCTTTTTCTAAATCAATAAAATCTCTCTGTAATTGTGACAATTTTAAAATAGCCGTTTTAAATTGATCGTTTTCCGGTATTTCGCTAAAAGCTTCATCAGGCAAATAATTTTCCATCTCTCTCTTTTGAGTTATGTGATATTTTGAAAAAACTGATATAAAATCTAATAAAGATTGCTTTTCAGAGTTTACCAAATAATTTGAAGGATATTTTTTATCACTGTCAAGAATAATAAAGGTTCTTAGGTATTCTTTTGGATGCTTTTTAAAATCATTTGAATTTTCAAATCTTTCTTTTTTTTTATTAATAACATTAATAATATTATTTCCTCCACCATTTTCAAAAACCCACCAACCTTTTTCATAATGAAAACTTATTTTCTCACATTCTTTTTTAAAACTCCTAAATATTGATTCTAAAAAAAATGAATCATATTCAATATTTTCCAAAATTATTGAGACTTGTTTTAATAAGATCTCACAAGCTTCAACAAATGAAAAATGTATTTCTATATCTTCAGAAATGACTAATTGTATATCTCTTCTATTAAAGTTATTACTATCAACATATTGTAAATCAATAAATTCCTTGTTAACATTAGATAGCCCATTATACCAATCACTCTTAAGAATAATATCATAAACATTTTGGTCAATATAAAGAGTGTGTCTTTCCTTAGACTCAATCCATATTCTTGTCCAAGAATCTAAACAAGAAGAATTTTTACTAAAAGTATTGTCAACTATTGTAAATATCATTTCCCTTCTTGTAATTTTCTTATTTTGATTACCTCTTTCAAACTCTCATTAAAAACATTTGGTGGCCACCATTCGACTTCTCCTAAATTATTTACTTCAATTTTTTTTAATCTACTTTCATTCTCTTGTTCAAGAAAGTCAACAAAATAAATAGCTAATTCATCAGCTTTCAATTTACCTTCCGCAACCAAAGCTCTTAAACGTAAAACAAAATTTTGTGAATGAGTCTCAATTAAATAATTTTTGTTTGAATTTTCTATATACGAATCAACTAATCGCTGGGCTAAATTTCCGTGTGCAGCTGGATGAAGATGAGTTTCTGGTTCTTCTATTATAATTAAAGTTGGTTCAGTCTCATCCATATAAGAACGAACAATAAGAGGAAGTGCTTGATGTATACCTTGTCCTGTTTGCTTTATATTAATAGAATTTAAAACAGAATTTGAAATTGCTAATTCATATTTAGTCTCTGTTTCTGATTTAGTCTCAATTACTTTTAATTCCCAATTTTCAAAATTTGTTTTATACCAATCACTGACTTTTTTTATTAATTTAAAATTTCCTTTAACATAATCATCGATAAGAATTGGATAAGCATTCTGTCCTTTTATACCAATGTATTTATTTTTTTCGTTAGAAAAAATATAATCAGATTCTGGCTCAACCCTTATTGCTCCAAGATAATCAATATTTAAATTTAGATTCTCAATTTGTATTCCATCTAATAAGAATCCTTTAAAATTATTTGAACTATCAATTTCTTTATTATTTATTTTATAATCTAAAACACCGTCCTCTTTATTCAAAGCCAATTCAATCGAATCATTTTCATTAAATGCACCAAACTCTATAAAACTCTTTTCGTTTCTATTGTATACTAAATCCTTAAAATCTGTACCTAATTCAACAGAATTCTCTTTTTCATCTCCTATTTTAAATATCCAATTTAATGGTAATCCTTTTAAACCATTAGAAATTAATACTGGCAATTTTGCAACGGCACTCTTCCCACTATTATTTTTCCCAATTAAAATAGTTATTGGTTTTAATTCTAGAGTTTGTTTTTCTTTAAAAAGCTTATAATTTTTAAACGATATTTTATTAATCATTTTTTGTTTTTTGTTTCTACAAATTTAACTATAAAAAAGTTATTTTTATAAACTATGTTTTTGTTATGCCACAAAAGTAAATCCGTGACCCAATTCCAACAAAAAATGTTCTAATTTATTGATGATTTCTTTTTCTAATTCACTTTCAGAATAGTGATGCAATTCGGGTAAACCTAGAAATTCTAATATGTAAGGATCTTTAATTATATCTTTTGGTTTTTCTATAACTTGCCCTTTTTCTGATAATTTTAAAATTCCCTCTTTGTCTCGGCTTAAAGATAATCTTGTGTACAATGCAGAATTATATTGGCATTTTAATTCTCTTAAACTCCATTGATATTTTGTAGATTCTATCTCGTAAAATTTTCTTTCTTTTGAATCATCAATCGAAATCAAAAAACAATAATGCGACCAAGTTAAGTGAAAGTTTAATACTAATTTTGGTATTTTATCTTCATTTGTAGAAATCGCAGACAGTGACTGCGGAATTGAGTCTTTAGAAATACTAGACACTGTCTCGTATTTTTGGTTAGTATCTTCTAATTTCCGAGACAGTGTCTCGGAAATTGAGTAAGTAAAATATAACTTTCTCATATTCTGAAGGTTATCAACAGAAAACCCCTTCCCAAACTGCTCCGTCAAATGATTTGAAAGATTTTTCAGCAATTGCTTACCATATTCGGCGCGGTCTTTTCCGTTTTGTTCTTCTTCAACAATCATTCTGCCAATTTCAAAATAAGTGTAAACCATCGTCTGATTTACAGTTCGCATTACTTGCAAACGTGCTGACTGTAATAAATCGGCAATTTGACCAAGAAAATTATTATTTTGAATACTTTTTGACAAAACTTATTTTATTAATTTAAGACATCTTCGGCAACATCAATGTCTACTTTCAAATTATTGATAATAAATACTTGGCGGTCTGGCGTATTTTTACCCATATAAAACTCCAATAATTTTTCTATCGATGTGGCTTTATCAAGCATTACTGGATCCAAACGAATATTTGCACCAATAAAATGCTTAAATTCATCGGGAGAAATTTCACCTAATCCTTTAAATCGGGTAATTTCTGGTTTTGGTTTTAACTTTTCAATTGCTGCTTTCCTTTCCTCTTCGCTATAGCAATAAATGGTTTCCTTTTTATTTCTAACTCTAAATAAAGGTGTTTGCAGAATATACAAATGTCCGTCTTTTATCAATTCTGGGAAAAACTGCAAGAAAAAAGTAATCAATAACAACCGAATGTGCATTCCGTCAACATCGGCATCAGTGGCAATTACAATATTGTTGTAACGCAAATCTTCCATGGATTCTTCAATATCTAAAGCAGCTTGAAGCAAGTTGAATTCTTCATTTTCATAAACAATTTTTTTGCTCATTCCATACGAGTTCAAAGGTTTTCCTCTCAAACTAAAAACGGCTTGCGTATTTACATCACGACTTTTGGTAATCGAGCCCGATGCCGAATCTCCCTCAGTAATAAAAAGGGTACTTTCTAAATATCTTGGATTTTTAATATCTCCTAAATGCACACGACAATCTCGTAACTTCTTATTGTGTAAACTCGATTTTTTTGCTCGGTCTTTAGCTAGTTTTCTAATTCCCGAAAGTTCTTTTCGTTCTCGTTCGGCTTGCAAAATTTTTCGCAAAAGCAAATCGGCAGTTTCCGGATTTTTATGTAAAAAATTATCGAGTTTTGTTTTTATAAAATCATTCACGAAGGTACGAACCGAAGGCGCATTTGGACCGATTTCAGTTGAACCCAATTTAGTTTTCGTCTGACTTTCAAAAACAGGTTCCTCTACTTTTATCGAAACCGCTGAAACAATTGATTTTCGAATATCCGAAGCCTCAAAAGGTTTGTTATAATACTCTTTTATAGTTTTTACAATGGCTTCACGAAATGCTCCCAAATGCGTTCCGCCTTGTGTTGTGTTTTGCCCGTTTACAAACGAATGATATTCTTCTGAATATTGTGATTTTGAGTGTGTTATCGCCACTTCAATGTCTTCTCCAAGCAAATGAATGATTGGATAAACTTTATCTTCTTCGGCAATTGTTTCGTCCAATAAATCACGTAAACCATTGTCTGAGTAGTATTTTTCTCCATTGTAATATATTGTTAATCCTGTATTTAAGTAACAATAATTTTTGAGCATTTTAATTACATACTCATTTCTATATCTATAATTTTTAAAAATTAATTCATCGGCTACAAACGAAACTTTTGTTCCTTTCCGCTTAGTAGATTCAATAATTTTCTCGTCTAAAACTAAATTTCCTGCTGAGAATTCTGCGCCTTTTTGTTGATTATCTCGAACCGATTCTACCCGAAAAAAATTCGATAAAGCATTCACAGCCTTGGTACCAACTCCGTTTAAACCAACCGATTTTTTAAAGGCTTTCGAGTCATACTTTCCGCCTGTATTCATTTTCGAAACTACATCAATTACTTTCCCCAGCGGAATACCACGACCATAGTCGCGCACCGAAACCATTTTGTCTTTTATGGCAACTTCAATGGTTTTTCCCGCTCCCATAACAAACTCATCGATGCAATTGTCCATCACTTCCTTGAGCAAAATATAAATTCCGTCATCAGGAGAGGAACCGTCGCCAAGTTTGCCAATGTACATTCCGGGTCGTAACCTGATGTGTTCTTTCCAGTCGAGCGAACGTATATTGTCTTCGTCGTATTTAGTTTCGTCTTGCATTTTTGGGATAATCGATTTTGTGCAATTTACATAAAACCTATTCAATAAAAAAGTCCCTTTTTTAAAGTTATCAAAAAAGTTATGAGTATTTTTTACTTGGGCGTGCCACCAAATTAAAAGACAATTCAAGAAAAATGAATTGCCTTTTAAATTGCTGTCGAGCTTTACGTTCCCGCTTTTTTTTAAGCCGAAGGAAATCGGCTCAAAAAAAGAGCTCCACTGCCATCGCTCACGCAAAAAAATTGGTTAAAAAAAGAGAGAAAATTATTGAATCGTCATTCTACTTTTTTGTAAATTAAAGATTGCCCAATATCTTTTAGATTCATTATTTTTTTAAATTCACTTCTGCTGGGCTTTAAAATACAACGAGTTGAATCTATTAGTTTTGATTTTATTTTGGTAATTGAGTCAATTCTAAAAAGATCTTTTCCAAAACTTAAATACTTAATTTTCAAAACATTTTTATCAATTCTGATCATTCGTACTTTCCAAAAAACGGAATCTTTTTCATTCAAAATTAATTGTCCATCGATTCGTTTGGCTTTTTTAATATTCGAAAAAGTAAAAATAGTATCCAATCTTTTCTCGGTTAATTCAATGGAATCTTTTAAAATTCGGTAATTATAATTTAAAGTTGGTATATCCTTGCTAACTAGTTTTACTTCTTCAAAAACAAAATCTGTTTTTAGGGAATCGAATACAATTTTTGAAATTTTATTTTTATAATATCGTTCTTCCCAAATATAATTTTTTTCTAAATTTAAAAAGGTAGAATCTGAACTTATAAAACGGCCTAAATATTTATTTGGAATTTTACTTAATTCAGAGTCATTGATGGGCTGTGGTAACTCAAAAAATAATTGACAACTTTCTTCAGCAGCAAATTCAGCTTGTTTGCAAGAAATTAGTACAAAAAATAAAAGGCAAATTATTCTTTTCACAATTTTTTAAAATCTATTTATAATGACATAAAATTCCAGTATCAGTAACTGTCCAAAGTGCCGCTTTTTGGTTTGCAGATTTTAAAGCATTGTTTGCCCAAGTATTGCAAGTATGAAAAAGGCTGTAACTTCCGTTGGCTTCGTAAAATGAATCTGTTTTGCCATAAGTTGTTGCGTTAATGTAAAGTAAATTTCCTTTAGTGTCGTTTTGGAAACTATTTTCAATGTAGGATACTAATTTTTTATAATCATCAGAATCAATCTTCACTTTTACACAATTTTCATTTTCAAGAATCTGTTTGTAAAAAGTGGTATGAATTGCAGTATTTCCAATTCCTGTAGCCGCTGTTAATGCTGTACTTACTTTTAAATCAGACCATTCAGGAGTGTCCAAATAAAACCCTTTGTCGCCCCAACCCATTGCTAAATAAGGTGTTATAGAATCTTTAGATTTAGTATTAGAATATTTTATTTGAGTTGACCAATCTTTGAAATTGTTTTTTGTTGGTACTACAATGTCTGTATGCACTCCATTTGATTTTATATAAATCGTTACTTCGTTTTTTATGGGTTTTGGATCTGAATTGACTGTTATTTTCGATAATAAATATGCAAAGATTACATAAACAAGAAGGAATAATGCAAAATATCCAATTGTTTTTGCTAAAATTTTAAAGGCTTTTTTGAGGTTTTTCATAGAATAGATTTTTTTAATTTAAACAAAAATTGAGCCGTTTTTTTTTATACAATTTGTTTTTTGCCCCAGACTGTAATGGAAAGCCCACAGCAAAAAAGTTGACGTTTTTTAGGTAAAAAAATTGCGACCAACGAAAGCGCATTTTTTTGGCTAAAAAAACGCAACTTTTTGCGAGGACTTGAAATGTAAGGCTGGAAATAGGCTCGAAAAAAATAGTGTTAAATAAACTTCATTTCCATAATGGGCAAAAATCTATTTTTAATTGATGTTTCAAATTCGCCTACTTTAGTGAAACCCATTTTTGAGTAAAAATTTTCAGCATTTGGGTCGGAATGTAAAACTATTTTATCAAAACCTTTGTTTTCAAGTCTTTTTAAAAAATCATTTATTAAAAGTTTACCAAATCCTTGTTTAATGTTTTCAGGAAGAATAAACAAATTGTCTAAGTAAATTGTATTATTATCATTTTCTATATAGGAATAATAACCTATAATTACTTCGTTTTCAACTAATTTATAAGTTGCATTTTTAAAAATATAGTCACTTGAAATAATTAATTTATTTTCCCATACTTTCAATTTCTCTTCAGAATATCCCCAAAATGCTTTTGATTTTTTGGTGATTTCTGTTATTATTAGATGGTCACTTTCTTTTGCTTTTTCGATTATCATTACTGCATCAAAACATTTAAAATAGTAATGGCAGCCTCGCTAATTTTAGTTCCAGGTCCAAAAACCGCAACTGCGCCAGCATCAAACAAAAACTGATAATCTTGTTTTGGGATTACGCCACCAACAATAACCATAATGTCTTGTCGCCCGTATTTTTTTAGTTCTTCAATTACTTGTGGCACCAAAGTTTTGTGACCAGCCGCCAAAGAGGAAACTCCTAAAATGTGAACATCGTTTTCAACGGCTTGTTTTGCTGCTTCGGCTGGAGTTTGAAATAACGGACCAATATCAACATCAAAACCAACATCGGCGTAGCCAGTTGCAACCACTTTTGCACCTCTGTCGTGTCCGTCTTGACCCATTTTGGCTATCATTATTCTTGGTCTTCTGCCTTCGGTTTTTGCAAATTCGTTGGCCAATTTTTGTGCCTTTTCGAAGGTTTCGTCGTTTTTAATTTCTTTACTATACACACCGCTAAAGGTTTTAATTTGTGCTTTGTATCGTCCGAAAACTTTTTCTAAAGCATCGCTAATTTCGCCTAAAGTAGCTCGTTCTCGGGCTGCTTCAACGGCTAATGCTAAAAGGTTTTCGTTTTTTGATGTGGCATTTTCAGTTAGTTTTTGCAAACATTCCGCCACTTTTTCATTATTTCGCTTGGCTTTAATTTGTTCCAAATGTTCCATTTGTTGCTTGCGCACCATTTGGTTGTCCACATCTAAAATATGTAATGGGTCTTCTTTTTCTAATCGGTATTTGTTAACGCCAATAATGCTGTCTTGTCCGCTATCAATACGAGCTTGTTTTCGGGCTGCGGCTTCTTCAATTCGCAATTTCGGAATTCCTTCTTCAATGGCTTTGGTCATTCCGCCCAATTCTTCTACTTCTTGAATCAACTCCCAAGCCTTATCGGCTATTTCTTTGGTTAAACTTTCTATATAGTAACTTCCTGCCCAAGGGTCGACTGTTTTGGTTATTTTGGTTTCTTCTTGAATGTAAATTTGTGTATTTCGAGCAATTCTTGCCGAAAAATCCGTTGGTAATGCAATGGCTTCGTCAAGTGCGTTTGTGTGTAACGATTGCGTTCCGCCAAATGCTGCTGCCATTGCTTCAATTGTTGTTCGAGCCACATTATTAAACGGGTCTTGTTCGGTTAAACTCCAACCCGATGTTTGACAATGCGTTCGTAAAGCCAACGATTTTTCGTCTTTTGGGTTGAATTGTTTTAACAATTTTGCCCACAACATTCTTCCTGCTCGCATTTTAGCAATCTCCATAAAATGATTCATTCCAATTGCCCAGAAAAAAGACAATCTTGGAGCAAATTCATCAATTTTCATTCCAGTTGAAAGTCCGGTACGAATATATTCTAAACCATCGGCTAAAGTGTATGCCAACTCAATATCGGCAGTAGCACCAGCTTCTTGCATATGATAACCCGAAATGGAAATGGAGTTAAATTTTGGCATATTTTTGCTGGTATATTCAAAAATATCAGCAATAATTTTCATTGAAGGCGTTGGTGGATAAATATAGGTGTTTCGAACCATAAATTCCTTCAAAATATCGTTTTGAATGGTTCCAGACAGTAATTCGGCCGCTACTCCCTGTTCCTCAGCAGCAACGATATAAAAAGCCATAATGGGTAAAACGGCTCCGTTCATTGTCATCGAAACGGACATTTCATCTAGCGGAATTTTATCAAAAAGTACTTTCATATCCTCTACAGAATCTATGGCAACTCCTGCTTTCCCGACATCACCAACAACCCGTGCGTGGTCGGAATCGTAACCTCGATGGGTTGGTAAATCAAATGCTACTGATAGTCCTTTTTGTCCAGCTTCAAGATTTCGACGATAAAAAGCGTTACTTTCTTCGGCTGTTGAAAATCCTGCATATTGGCGAATCGTCCAAGGGCGCCGCACAAACATTGTAGAATAAGGTCCACGTAAATTGGGTGCAAAGCCTGCTCCAAAATCAAGATGTTCGAGATTTTCTATATCTTGTTTTGAGTACGTTTGTTTTAGGTTTATTCCTTCGGCGGTTAAAAAGTTTTTTTTTAAGTTTAACGTTTCAGGTTCCAAGTTTTTGTTGCTTGGAGTTTGCTCTTTGGAATTTTGTATTGTTATATTTTGAATATTTTTTCTCATTGATTATTTAGATTCGATTTTTCCAAATTTTTGAATCTCGTGAATTATGAATTATTGCTTTAATTTGAATTAAATTATTTTCAATTTGATAGTGGATAAGATATGGAAATGTTTCTATGAGAACTACTCTTACTTCATCATATCGAATTTGAAATTGATATGGATTTTGTTTTATTCTGTTAATACTTTCTTTTATTGCTATTTCAAATCTTTTTCCAAGTGAACTGTTGATTATTTTGAACCATTCGTATTTTCTTTTAAATCAATTTTTGCTTCTCTTAAAACAACTATTTTATAAATCATTTTCAATTTCTTTAAAAAAAATCATCAACATCTTCAATGATTACAGCAGAGGAAGGGTTTTTATTATACGCTTCGGTTCTTCTTCTAACTTCTTGTTTTTGCCATTCTGGAATTATAAAATCTTGATTTATATTTGTTTCATAATTTGCAATTGGTTCTTCAACATAATTTAATTTTTCAACATCCATTTTATATTGCTTATTTTTAGTTGGTAAAATAGTTATTTCTACTTCATCAAAATTAAAATTCTCGGGTAAAGTAATTTCAATTCTATGGTTTACAACTTTTACTATTTGTCGAATTGGTTCCATACTTATTTTATTTATATTCAAATGTAATGAAAAAATTATTCTTTTTCTTCTAATTTCAATCGTTCTTGCTCCATTTTTTCTGCCAAACGTTTTTCAATAATTGGAACAATTAACGTCTTTCTTGGATTGTATTTTACAAAAGGAAACAATTCTAAATCGTGTTTCATTTTGTCGTTTTTGTTCGGGTGTTTGTTGATCCCTAACAAAATTTCTTTTCCAGAGTCGAATAAATCTTGTTCTTTTTGAGCACTTTCTTGAATTTTCTTTTGAATATTCCCTTCAATTAACTGCGAAATTAAACCGCCTTTTGCTTCAATTTCTTTGAATAAAACCAATGCTTTTTCTGCTAATTGCTCAGTTAATGATTCGATGTAATACGTTCCGTCTGCGGGATTATTTACTTTGTCGAAATAACTTTCTTCTTTTAAAATCAATAATTGGTTTCTAGCTATTCTATCACCAAATTCATTGTCTTTATGATACAAATTGTCGTATGCTAAATTAGTAATTTCATTAGCTCCGCCCAAAATCGCTGCCATACATTCGGTTGTGGTGCGTAACATATTGGTATTGTAATCGTAGATAGTTTTGTTACGTTTTGTTGGTGTTATAATTATTTGACAATCCAATTTATGATTGTATTCAAAGGCTAAAGTTTTGAATAATAAACGTAAAGCTCGTATTTTTGCTATCTCAAAAAAATAATTAGTTCCTACAGACATTTCTATAGTTATAGCTTGATTTATAATGGAAATTCTATTAAAATATTCGTTGCAATGTGCCAATGTATAAGCCAATTGTTGCACCATATTGGCTCCAGCATTTTGGTACATTACGCTTTTTATTGCAATATGAGAAAATTCAATTTCTGAACTTATTTTATTTATTTTTTCAAAATCTTTTTCAAGAGATTCGAGCCAATTTCCGTCTGCAATAAATTGACCAATTGGATCATTTAAAACTTTAAAGTTGTAATTATTTTTAAGTGCGAATTGATTTAATTTTGAATTAAAATCGAAAGATAAAAAAGTTGGATTAAAAGAATAGTCGATATCTTTTGGAAGATTATGCATTAAATTTTCTATCGAAAATAGTTCGTTTTCTATGGTAAAACGAATATTTTCGGCACCCCGATTTAGCGTTTCTAGAGCACGTTTATTTGATTTTAAAACATCATAGACAAAAATATTTTGCAAAATTTTAAATTCTGTTGCTTTGGTTTCAACTGCTGCAATTTTTATGTTTTCATCCGAATGATAAAAGGGTTTTACTTTGATTCCTTCTGGAGATTCCCAAACTAAGGTGTCATTATAATCGGCTCCTTTTAAGTCGAATTGAATTTGCTGTTTCCATTGCTTGCTAGAAATGGGTTGAAAATCGGTAAAAAGGGTATTGTTCGACATTTCAAGTTTTTAGTTTTATGGTTTTTAGGAAAAAATTAGATTATAAATAACCCAGATTACTTCACTTTGTATTTGTAATATAGGAGTTCAGTGAACACTACGTATTTGAAGGGAATCTCGTCAATTTTTTGACGAGAAAGAATGAAAGTGGGACTAAATGCGATTCGAAACTACTTTTTTTTTGCTTCCGAAATACTATCTTTAATTCTATCTTCTTCAATATCAATTATATAAACGTCTTCACTATCCCGTTTCATGAAATATTTTTCACGTGCATATTTTTCAATTTGCCCTGGGTTTTTTAAATTTTTAATACTTTGTTCATCTTTTGAAATTTCGGTTTGATAATAGGTTTTATTGTCTTCAAGGGCATCAATTTGTTTATTTAAAGCACGTTGATCAAAAAACGAATAATTATCGATAAACAATATCCAAACTACAAAAAACAAGGTTGCCAAAAGATACCTAATTCCGACTTTTTTCAGAAATGGGTATTTTAAAAGCAAGTCTTGATAGTGTTTTTTCATTAGGTTATTCGTTGGTTTATTACAGCTCGAACCACATCAATAGCTACGGTATTATACTTGTCGTTAGGAATAATAATGTCGGCAAATTGTTTCGTGGGTTCAATAAATTGCTGATGCATAGGCTTTAATGTGTTCTGATAACGATTTAAAACTTCCTCCATATCACGACCTCGCTCAGCAATATCACGTTTTAAACGTCTAATTAAGCGCTCGTCGGAGTCTGCGTGAACGAAAATTTTTATATCAAAAAGCTCTCTCAATTCGGGATTTGTTAAAATCAAAATACCTTCTACCAACATTACTTTTCGAGGATGAGTTGAAATGGTATCATCGGTACGGTTGTGTTTTACGAAAGAATAAACTGGTTGATCAATGGTTTCACCGTTTTTTAATGCTTTTAAATGTTGTACTAAAAGTTCAAAATCAATAGAACGAGGATGATCAAAATTAATTAAAATACGCTCGTCATAACTTAAATTATGGGTTTGTTTATAATAAGAGTCTTGAGAAATTATGCCTACTTCAGTTTCAGGAAGTTCATTCATAATTTGATGAACTACGGTTGTTTTCCCGCTTCCTGTTCCGCCTGCGATGCCTATAATTAACATAAAAAGTTGTTTTATATATTAGGCAAAAATAGTGATTTAAAAAAAGAAATCTCAAAAAACAAAAACTTAATTTTAAATAAAATTTTTATCTAAAATTTTTCAAAAACTCCTAATCCAAAAAGGGCAAAATCGTATTTTACAGGATCATTTTTATCTAAAATTCGCAAACTTTTATCTAATTCAGCCAATGCTTTCCCATCATTTTGAGTTCGTGTTAATAAACCTAATTTACGAGCAACATTACCCGAGTGTAAATCTAGCGGGCAAGATAGAGCGCTTGTTGGAATAGTTTTCCAGATGCCAAAATCAACTTTATTGTCGTTGCGAACCATCCAGCGTAAAAACATATTGATGCGTTTTGCGGCCGAATTATTGCTTGGATCGGAAACATGTTTTTGGGTTCGTTGTAAATGATTGATTTCAAAAAAAGTTTTTTTAAACTCCGATATACTATTTTGTAAAGAATTTGGGGTGCTGTTTTTTGAAAAAACGGTTTCCAAACCTTTATGATTTTCATATATATTTTGCAATCCTTGAATAAATGTTTTTAAATCAGTTGCATTAAATGTACGATGTACAAAATTATCTAATCGTTCTAAATCATTATTTGAGTGTGACATTATAAAATCGAAAGGAGAATTACCCATTAAATTAATCAATTTAGTAGCATTGGTAATTATTGATTTTCGATTTCCCCATGCAATTGTTGCCGATAAAAACCCAGAAATTTCAATATCTTCTTTTAAGCTAAATTGATGCGGAATTAAAATGGGATCACTTTCAATAAAACTGAAATTGTTGTAAAGAGATACTTTTTCGTCTAAAAAATCTTTTAATTCGCTTTGAGTCATTTTAAATAAATACTTTTTTAATACTTTTTAAATCTTTAAAAACTAATTATTTCGCCTCTATCATTACTGGAATTGCTACCAATAATGAAATTTGAATGTGGTGGAAGTAATTTGAATGTGGTATTCTTGCTTCTGTTTTTTTGAAAAAATGAAATTGAATCTTTAAAATTAATATGATTTATATCTAAAATAATTTCGTTGCTTTTATTTTTAAAAATCGATTGTAATAGCAACTCTTTTAAGTTGACTTTATTTGAAATATAAACGTTTTTTTTAAGTTTTATTTCTAATTTTAAATCTTGATTGTCAGAAATTAAAATATAATTTTCGGGTTTTGAAATGGGTTTGGTTTTGCCTTGAAACATTTTGAAAAAAGAAAACAACAAAATTCCTACTTTCATAAAAAAGGAAAAGAAAACGGATACCTTAAAATGTTTTTTATAGAAAAAATTCATTGCCTCTTGAAAGCGTTTCATATACGTTTCATCTTTAATAGTACTTTCACCTTTATAATGAATTACAGTGGTTTCGTGAAAATAATAGTTTTCTTGACCTTTTTTTAAAACCCTATAACTCAAATCAATATCATCGGAATACATAAAACATTTTTCGTCGAAACCACCAATCTCGTTATACAAATCTCGTTTCATTACCATAAAAGCACCTACAAGAATGTCAACTTTACCTGATTGATTTTCGTTTAAATGTTGCGCATAATATTGATTGAAAAGTTTCGATTTTGGAAATAATTTGTATAAACCGAAGATTTTGGTAAATGAAATCCAAGGCGTTGGCGTGCCTCGTTTACTTTCTGGTAAAAAATTTCCTTTGCCGTCAATAAGTTTACAACCTATTATTCCGGTATTTAGATTCCAGTTTTCAGTTTTCAAAATTTTTATAAAAGTGTCTTCTGCAACTACTGTGTCTGGATTTAAAATGCAAATGTAATCGCCAATAGCTTCTTTAACTCCGATATTATTGCCCTTTGGGAAACCATAGTTCTCTTTATTTTCAATAAGTTTAATTTTTGGAAAACGAGATTTCACCATTCTACAACTGTCGTCAGATGAATTGTTGTCTATTATAATAATTTCCGCATCAAGGTTTTCGATGGCTTTTTGAACGCTTAAAACGCAGGTTTCTAGAAAATAGCGTACGTTATAATTGAGGATGATTATGGATAGTTGCATAGTATTGATTTATAGCAACTTAATTAAGTCGACTGGATTTTTTAGATTGTTCCAAAAAACGTAAAGTTCAATTTGATTCTGATTGTCTTCTATTTTGTGATATAAAGTTGTTTGTTTAGAAATTACTAATGAATAAAAATTATATTTTTTATTAAAAACTTCGATTAAAGGATTAATTCTTAATCGATTAATATTTTCATTAACTAGAATTCTAAATTTCAAAACTTCAGAATAATTCCATTTTGATAAAATAAAGTCAATTTCTTCAAAATATGTTATATATGCTGTTGGTTGCCAGAAAACTTTATAATCCATTTAAAAAAGGATATCGTTCTCGTGCCATTTTCATAACTTCATCGTGAGGAATTAATTTTCCATCTTTTGACTCTTGAATTGCTTTTTCTAATAATTGAACTAAAATAGGATGCAATTGTTCGTCTTCAATATCTTGTTTTGATTGATATAAAGTTGTTGGCACGTTGAAAACATTTGATTTTTGGTCGATTTGGTAATTGATAGTTTTTTTTGCCATTGGAAATAAATTTGATTTCAAATATACAAATTTTAAAAAAAAGATTGCCTAAAATTTATAAATAAAAGACCTAGACTTAAATTAATAACAATGATTACTTCACTTTGTGTTTATTTTCATAGGAGTTCAGTGAACACTTCGTGTTTGTAGAGGAAATCCTTTTCATTTTTCTTTTTCAAAATGAAAAGATTAGAACGGAAAGCGGGAACAATGTTACTAAATAAAGACCCAAAGTTTGGCTCAAAAAATTGAAATGAAATCACTACTTTTGCAAAAAATTTAGTACTGTGAATTACTTATCTGTTGAGAATATAAAAAAATCGTTTGGCGAAAGAACCCTGTTTGAAAACCTTTCGTTTGGGATTAATAAAGACCAGAAAATTGCTTTTATTGCCAAAAATGGTTCGGGCAAAACGTGTATAATGAAAATTATTAACGGTGAAGACCAGCCAGATACTGGGCAAGTTGTGATTCGGAAAGATATTAAAATGGCTTTTTTGAGCCAAGTGCCTCAATTGCAAGACGAATTGACGGTGGAAGAAAGTATTTTTGCTTCGGATAACGAAGTTTTAAAAGTAATTGAACGTTACGAAAAAGCGCTTGAAAACCCAGATGATTCTGATGCTTACGTAAAGGCATTTGACGATATGGACAGGTTTAATGCGTGGGATTTTGAGTCGCAGTTTAAACAGATTTTATTTAAATTAAAGTTAGAAGACTTTAAAATGAAAGTAAAAACAATGTCGGGCGGGCAGAAAAAACGCTTGTCGTTGGCAATAATTTTAATTAATAGACCCGATTTATTAATTTTAGATGAGCCAACGAATCACCTAGATTTAGAAATGATTGAATGGTTAGAAAGTTATTTTGCCAAAGAAAACATCACTTTGTTTATGGTTACGCACGATAGATTTTTCTTGGAACGTGTTTGTAACGAAATTATTGAACTTGACAATGGAAAATTATATAATTATAAAGGAAATTACAGTTATTATTTAGAGAAAAAAGAGGAACGAATTGCCTCTGAAAATTCGAGCGTTGACAAGGCTCAAAATCTATTAGTTAAAGAATTAGCTTGGATGCAACGTCAACCAAAAGCAAGAACTACAAAATCAAAATCACGTCAAGATGATTTTTATTTAATTAAAGAAAAAGCTGAAAGCCGTAGAAGAGAGAACAAGGTAGAACTTGAAATTAATATGGAGCGAATGGGAAGCAAGATTATTGAAATTCACAAAATATCGAAAAAATTTGGCGATAAAGTGATTTTGAATAATTTTAGTTTTGATTTTCAACGTGGCGCACGAATTGGAATTATTGGAAAAAACGGAACTGGAAAATCTACTTTTTTAAACCTTTTAACACAAACAATTCCTGCTGATTCGGGCAAAGTTGTACTTGGTGAAACCATCAAAATTGGATATTATACTCAAAGTGGCATCAACCCAAAGCCTGGGCAACGTGTTATTGATATTATTAAAGAATATGGCGAATTTATTCCGTTGGCCAAAGGCAGAATGATTTCGGCTAGTCAACTTTTAGAGCGATTTTTATTTGATGCAAAAAAGCAATACGATTTTGTAGAAAAATTAAGTGGTGGCGAATTAAAGCGATTGTATTTATGTACCGTTTTAATTCAAAATCCAAACTTTTTAATTCTCGATGAACCTACCAACGATTTGGATATCATTACGTTGAACGTTTTAGAGAGTTTCTTATTGGATTATCCAGGTTGCTTGCTAGTAGTATCTCACGATCGTTATTTTATGGATAAAATTGTCGATGATTTATTTGTTTTTAGAGGAAACGGAATTGTAGAAAATTTCCCTGGAAATTATTCAGATTTTCGAGCGTATGAAGACTCAGCAGAGCCTGTTGGTAAAGACGATTCTAAAGAAAAAAACAATTGGAAACAAGTTAAAACTATATCAAGCGGACTTGACTTTAACGAACAAAAAGAATTCAACAAAATTGAAAAAGAAATTAAAGATTTAGAATATAAAAAAACCGAAATTGAGCAATTGTTTACTGATGGAAAAGTACCTGATAATGAAATTGAAACCAAAGCAAATGAATTACAAAAAATAATCAACTCGAAAGACGAAAAAGAAGAGCGTTGGTTTGAATTGAGTGCTAAAATGGAGTAAATTAGTTTTCAGTTTTCAGTCACAGTTTACAGACTGAAAACTGGAACTGAAAACAGTAAACAAATGTTTTTTCAAATAAAATCTTACCTAAAATTCCTCTGGAACTCCAAAAACGAACACGGAGTGCATTCGCCATTTGTATTTGATTTATTGACAAAATGTTTCTACAACAAAAAAAAATATCCTGAGTATTCGATATTAAAAGAATCTCATTTCAAAAATAGAGTTTCAAAAAGTATCGAAATATCTTTAAAGCGTTCCAAATTATTATTTAAAATTGTAAGCTATTTTCAACCAGAAGAAATTATTGAAATAGGAGATACTTCAGACTCTTTAATGCTTCCAATTACTTTAGGAAACCCAAAAATAAAAATTACAAGTTTAAAAGATATAAATAAATTGCAAATAGTGAATCTAATTTATTTTGAAACAGGTAATTCTCAAAAAAAAACAATTGAACAATTTGAATTACTATTACCATCTGTTTCAAACAATTCTATTTGGATTTTTAATAACATTCATCAAAGTTTAATTGCAGAAAACACTTGGAAAATCTTAAAAAACCATCCAAAAGTAACTGTAACAATCGACACGTTTCAATGGGGAATTGTATTTTTTAGAACTGAGCAAGAAAAAGAACATTTTACAATTCGAATTTAAAATAGTTTAACTTTGTTTAATTTTATTGTAACAATTTAACCACAATTCAGTCTAATTTCAAACAGTTTAAAAAACTTTTAAACTCTTAAACTAAAAATAATGAACAATTCATTAATCGACATAAAAAATATAAAACGAGATTTTGTACTTGGAACAGAAATTATTCATGTTTTAAAAGGCATCGATTTACAAATAAATAAAGGTGAATATGTAGCTTTAATGGGACCATCAGGCTCCGGAAAATCTACTTTAATGAATCTTTTAGGCTGTTTAGACACTCCAACATCGGGCAGTTACATTTTGAATAATAAAGATGTTAGCAAAATGAAAGACGATGAATTAGCCGAAATTCGCAACAAAGAAATCGGCTTTGTTTTTCAAACTTTTAATCTTTTACCGCGAACTACAGCTCTCGACAACGTAGCATTACCAATGGTTTATGCAGGTTTTTCAAAATCCGAACGCAACATACGAGCTACCGAAGTGTTAACCCAAGTAAATTTGGGCGACCGAATGGATCATCAACCCAACCAACTTTCGGGCGGACAACGCCAACGTGTAGCTATTGCTCGAGCTCTCGTAAACAAACCCTCAATAATTTTAGCCGACGAACCAACTGGAAATCTTGATAGCAAAACATCCGAAGAAATTATGAAACTTTTTGGCGACATTCACGCCGCTGGAAACACCGTAATTCTGGTAACACATGAAGAAGAAATAGCCGAATACGCGCACCGAATCATCCGTTTGCGTGACGGAATAATCGAAAGCGACATCACAAAAAAATAAAATATTGTAATTTTTAGTAGCAACACATTCGGATTTATCAACCAACATCGTTCCCGCTTTCCTTCCTGCCCCGCAAAAAAAGCGTGTCATCCATCCAATCGGGGCTAGACGAAAAAGTTTTGTCATTTATTTACTATCTTTGACATCGTATCAAAAAACCAAGAATGAAAATTGCATTACTTACCTGCCAGGCATTACCCAATTTATCAGCATCCGATCAAGACCTAATTCCTGCACTAGCCCAACATAACATTTTTGCCACAGCCGAAATTTGGGATAATCCAACAATCAATTGGCAATCATTCGATTACCTAATTTTTAGAAACACTTGGGATTATTACGAAAAACAAGAACAGTTTAATACTTGGTTAAAAAAAATAGAAAAACTAGAAATAAAAACCTTAAACTCTATCGAAATTGTAAACCAAAACAAACATAAATTCTATCTCAAAGATTTAGAGAAGAAAGGCATCCAAATTCTGCCAACCATTTTTATCAACCAAACCCAAAGTCTAGATTTAAAATCACTTTTACCAAAATCTTGGACAAAAGCAGTATTAAAACCAGCCTTTTCAGCAGGTTCCTACCAAACCGAAGTTTTCGAAAACTATAAAATCGAAGAAATAAACCATAAATTTTCGCCAATTGCAGCCCAAAAAGACCTGCTTTTGCAACAATTTATTCCCGAAATAATTTCAGAAGGCGAAACATCGTTTATTTTTTTTAACAAAAAATTCTCGCATGCTGTAAACAAAAAACCAAAACCAGGCGATTTTAGAATTCAAATTCAATTTGGTGGACAATATACAGTAATCGAACCGTCATTAGAATTGATTCAACAAGCACAAAACATTGTAGATTTATTTCCTGAAAACCTTTTATACGCTCGAGTCGACACCATAATTATAGACAATAAAATTCATCTTATGGAAGTGGAATGTATTGAACCTGATTTGTATTTAAACCTTTCCAAAAGGGCAAAAAATAATTTTATAAACGCCATTTTATCCAAAATAAAACCCCAAATCAAAAATCTGAAATCTGAAATCTAAAATTAAATGAAAGTATATACTAAAACAGGAGACACTGGCACAACAGCACTTTTCGGAGGTACACGAGTTCCTAAAGACCACGCAAGAATAGAAAGTTATGGTACCGTTGACGAATTAAATTCGTATATTGGTTTAATTCGCGACCAAGAAATGAACCCACTTTATAGAAATATCTTAATTGAAATTCAAGATAGATTATTCACAGTAGGTGCAATTTTGGCAACTCCTCCCGAAAAGGAAGTCTTAAAAAACGGCGAAAAACGCCTTCAAAATTTAGGGATTTTAGAATCTGATATTGAACTTCTTGAAAACGAAATTGATACTATGGAAGATTCCTTGCCGCAAATGACCCATTTTGTATTACCAGGAGGACATACAACAGTGTCATATTGTCACGTTGCCCGTTGTGTTTGCCGTCGTGCGGAACGATTAGCCGTGCATCTAGATCATAATGAACCTATTGCACCTATTGCAATTAAATATTTAAACCGACTTTCTGACTATCTTTTTGTCTTGGCACGAAAGTTGTCCTTTGACCTTAAAGCGGAGGAAGTGAAGTGGATACCGCGAAAATAGTTTTCAGTTTTTAGTCGCAGTTTTCAGTTGCTGTTGTAGTTTTCAGGAGCAGTATTAGAGTTACTTTTTAGTATCAAATTTCTGCCAACTGCAACTGAAAACTAAATACTAAAACACACGTTCTTAATTTTTTTTAAAAATAATTCATTTTTTACTTGATTTTTTCAGTAATAAATTTATTTTTGCACAAATTTAAAACCATAAGCAGATGTATTGGACATTAGAATTAGCATCGTATTTAAGTGATGCACCGTGGCCTGCAACCAAAGACGAATTAATCGACTACGCAATTAGAGCGGGTGCTCCTTTGGAAGTGGTTGAAAACCTACAATCTATTGAAGACGAGGGCGAAATATATGAATCAATGGAAGAGATTTGGCCAGATTATCCTACCGACGAAGATTATCTTTGGAACGAGGATGAATATTAAAAATAAATCAATTAAAAAGTCTCAAAAGGGACTTTTTTTTTGTTTATTTTTACACAAAATTTTATAGTAATCACATATTGGATGATTGAAGAATCGTAAATCCAAAATCTTAATTTCTAAATTAAATGAGCTTTATAACCAGCATTTTAAAAGCATTCGTAGGCGATAAATCGCAGAAAGATGTAAAATCAATTCAACCTTTAGTTGCCAAAGTTAAGGATTTTGAAAACCAATTAATTAGTCTTTCTAACGATGGTTTACGTGCCAAAACTACCGAATTTAAAGAAAAAATTAAAATGGCTCGCACCGAAAAAGATTTACTAATTGGTGCTAAAAAACTTGAGGCCGAGAACACTGCAGATATTGATGCTCGTGAAGACATTTACAACGCAATCGATGCTTTAGAAAAAGAAGCTTACGAAATTTCAGAAAAAGTGTTGAACGACATTCTTCCTGAAGCCTTTGCGGTAATTAAAGAAACTGCAAAACGCTTTAAAGAGAATTCGGTTTTAACAGTGACAACATCTGAAAAAGATAGAGAACTTTCGGCAACAAAACCTTACATTACTTTAGTTGGTGACCAAACCAATTGGGCAAACCAATGGAATGCAGCAGGTAAGCAAATCACTTGGGATATGATTCATTACGACGTTCAATTAATTGGTGGCGTAGTTTTACATCAAGGAAAAATATCTGAAATGCAAACCGGTGAAGGAAAAACATTAGTGGCAACTTTACCATTGTACTTAAATGCTTTGACAGGAAACGGAGTGCATTTGGTAACCGTAAACGACTATTTAGCAAAACGAGACAGCACTTGGAAAGCACCACTTTTTGAATTTCACGGAATTACTGTAGATTGTATTGACAATCATCAACCAAATTCTGATGCACGTCGAAAAGCCTATGAAGCCGATATAACTTACGGAACAAACAACGAATTTGGCTTCGATTATTTGCGTGATAATATGGCAAATTCTCCAGAAGATTTAGTACAACGCAAACACAATTACGCCATTGTTGATGAAGTCGATTCGGTTTTAATCGATGATGCTCGAACTCCGTTAATTATTTCTGGTCCTGTTCCTGATGGTGACCGTCACGAGTTTACCGAATTGAAACCAAAAATCGAAAACCTGTACAATTTACAACGTCAACTAGCCAACGGATTTTTAACCGAAGCCAAGCGTTTAATAAAAGAGGGGAATACTAAAGAGGGTGGTTTTCAATTGTTGCGAGCTTATCGTTCGTTACCAAAAAACAAAGCCTTAATTAAGTTTTTGAGCGAAGAAGGAAACAAAGCTTTGCTTCAAAAAACTGAAAATCAATATATGGCAGACAACAATCGTGAAATGCCAAAGGTTGATGAAGCCTTGTATTTTGTAATTGAAGAAAAAAACAATCAAGTAGAATTATCAGATAATGGCATTCAGTTTTTATCGCAAGATACTGATGCAACTTTTTTCGTGCTTCCAGATATAGGAACTGAAATTGCAATTATCGAAAAACAAAATTTAGAAAAAGACAAAGAAGCCGAAGCAAAAGAAAAATTATTTCAAGATTTCGGAATCAAAAGCGAGCGAATACATACGTTAACACAACTATTAAAAGCCTACACATTATTTGAAAAAGACACCGAATATGTGATTATGGAAAACAAAATTTTAATTGTTGATGAGCAAACTGGTCGTATTATGGACGGTCGTCGTTATTCCGACGGATTGCATCAAGCCATTGAAGCCAAAGAAAACGTAACTATTGAAGCCGCAACCCAAACATTTGCAACAATTACTTTGCAAAATTATTTCCGTATGTACAGCAAACTTGCGGGTATGACTGGAACTGCAACAACCGAAGCAGGTGAATTTTGGGAAATTTATAAGTTAGATGTTGTAGAAATTCCAACCAACCGTGGAATGTCTCGTCAAGATAGAGAAGATTTAATTTACCGTTCGGTTCGTGAAAAATTTAATGCTGTTATTGAAGATGTTGCTGTTTTATCGGCTGCAGGTCGCCCAGTTTTAATTGGAACAACATCGGTTGATATTTCAGAAAAATTGAGCCGAATGTTGAAAATGCGAGGCGTGGCTCACAACGTTTTGAATGCAAAAATGCACAAACAAGAAGCCCAAATTGTAGAAGAAGCAGGAAAATCGGGCGTAGTAACTATTGCTACCAATATGGCTGGTCGTGGAACCGATATTAAATTATCGCCCGAAGTAAAAGCGGCTGGAGGTTTAGCGATTATCGGTACTGAGCGTCACGATTCGCGTCGTGTGGACCGCCAGTTGCGTGGTCGTGCAGGTCGTCAAGGAGATCCTGGAAGTTCGCAATTTTATGTTTCGCTAGAAGATAATTTAATGCGTTTATTTGGATCGGAACGAGTTGCCAAAGTAATGGACAGAATGGGATTAAAAGAAGGCGAAGTAATTCAGCATTCCATGATGACCAAGTCAATAGAAAGAGCGCAGAAGAAAGTAGAAGAGAACAATTTTGGAACACGTAAGCGTTTGCTAGAATATGATGATGTAATGAATGCGCAACGTGAAGTAGTTTACAAGCGTCGTCGTCACGCATTGCACGGCGAGCGATTGAAATTGGATATAGCCAATATGATGTACGACACTTGCGAAGTAATTGTTGGCGATAACAAAAGTAGAAATGATTTTAAAAATTTTGAATTTGAATTGATTCGCTATTTTTCAATAACTTCTCCAATTTCGGAAGCTGATTTTCTAAAATTATCAGAAATGGAAATTACAGGAAGAGTATACAAAGCGGCACTAGAATATTATACCGAAAAAACGGCTCGAAGTGCTCGAGAAGGATTTCCAGTAATTGAAAATGTGTATAAAGCCGAAGGAAACAAATTTGAAAGAATTATAATGCCATTTTCTGACGGAATAAAAACCTTAAATGTAGTTACCGATTTGAAACTAGCCTACGAAACAAAGGGTGCACAATTGGTTTCAGATTTTGAAAAAAACATTACATTAGCAATAGTTGACGAAGCGTGGAAAAAGCATTTACGTAAAATGGACGAGTTGAAACAATCGGTTCAATTGGCGGTTCACGAACAAAAAGATCCGCTTTTAATTTACAAATTAGAAGCCTTTAAATTGTTTCGTAGTATGCTCGATGGTGTTAATAAAGAGGTGATTTCATTTTTGTTTAAAGGCGATTTGCCACAACAAACTGTAGTTCAAGAAGAAAAACACGTTCGTCAAAAGGTTAATTATACTATTACAAAAGAAGATTTTGATGGCGATGAATCGAATAATAATAACGAAGAACCACAACAACGTCAAGTAACTGAAACTATAGTTCGCGATTCTCCAAAAATAAATAGAAACGATACAGTTACTATTAAAAATGTTTCTACTGGTGCAACTGAAACTATGAAGTTTAAAAAAGCAGAAAGTTTATTGGCTTCTGGAACTTGGGTTATGGCTTAAATTTAATAAAATATGAAAAAAATAATCTTATTCCTTATAATCATTTTAAATTTTTTTCACGGTATTGCTCAATTTAGTTATGTTGATGCAAAAAAAGTACTTCAATTAAAAGAAACTAAAACATTTGTTGTTTTACACGACACAAATGAAGATTTTAATTTTAATTTGAAAAAATCTGTTGAAAAAAATTGGACGGTTACTCCTTACGAATTTATACATTTCAAGGATTTAGAAAAGTATATAAATAATGACAAAAATTCTTTTTTAATCGTTAGTGATTTTACTAATGCTGAAAATCGAAATGGATATCATTTTTATGACAATACTAAAAGTTCCGATGGTTTTGATCTACATAAGATGATATATGGCTCAAATGTTTTAAGTCTACAATTTGGGGGCGAAAAATATTTTAGGACTTTAAATAATTGGTACATTTATGCTTATGGTGGTGTAAAACACAGTAATTTACTAACCTCTAAGTTATTTTCAACTGTTAAAATAATCAATAATACGACTGATTTATTTTTTAAAGGAGAGATAAAAAAGTTAAAAATTGGCGGAAGTGAGGCAGAAAAATTATATAATCCAGAAGTATCAATTGCGGATAAAACAATTATTTTTTCAGAAAAAGAAATTTCAATTTACTCTGATGATGAAAGTAAACCTATTTTAAAGACTGATATTGCAAACAATTTTACAGGTAATTTTGAAATTGTAGATGAATCAGTTTATTTAAGTAAAGTACAAAGTGATGATAACAAATATTTATTTTTTGGTTCGTACGTTGAAGGTACCTATTCAATAATTTATTTATATGATGTAAATGGTAAAATATACTTTTATTCTGGGATGAATAGAATGGCATTTTATGCACCCGAAGGAAAGAGTTGGTTTTTAGCTGCTTTAAAGAAAATTGAAAAGAAATTGAAAAAATAAAAATAGTTCTTAGTATAATATAAATCGGCAATTATTTTATAGTTGCCGATTTTTTTTGTGCTATCCTGCAAGGTTTTTTTTTACCTTGTAGGTATTGGTCTAATAATATACCTACAAGGTTAAAAAAAACCTTGCAGGATAAAAAAAATAACTTATTAAAATAAAGTAAACACATAAATTGACTTATTATACATAAAGTAAATAAAAAAAATGATAAATAATTTTTAAAATCAATAAATATAATTACTTTTGTGGAGTTAAAATGAATTGTTATGAGAACACCAATTAAATTATTAGTATATCAATTAGATAAAAAACTACAACCCTTTAAAGGTTTAGAGAAGCAAATTCAGCCCGAAAAAGGTTGGATAAATGCTATTCGTACTTCATTAAATATGACTTTGGATCAATTAGGAGCAAAACTAAACACGTCCAAACAAAGCATAAAACAACTGGAAGACAGAGAAAAAACGGGAGCAATTTCGATAAAAACGATGAATGAAGTTGCCGAAAGTTTGGAAATGCATTTTGTTTATGGATTTGTTCCCAAACAAGGTTCGATTGAAAATTTAGTAAATTTAAAAGCAGAACGTTTGGCTCGAAAAATAGTGATGCGAACGAATCAAACGATGAAACTAGAAAATCAAGGCACGAGTGAAGCAAATATAAATAGAGCAATCGAGGAATTAGCAAGCGAATTGAAACGTGAAATGCACAAATCTTTATGGGATTAGTTTTAGAATACGAAGACGGACAAACGCCTTTAAGTGAAGAAGAGCGAGAAGGTTTGCTAATAAAATCAATAAGTAATCACGGTGAGTTGGACGAATTGGAGCAATTGAATGTACAAAATGCTATTCGTTGGACGCTTCGTAAAAAATTAAAATTAGAAACCGTTTTAACGGAAAAATTCATAAAAACCTTGCATTTAAAAATGTTTGAAAGTGTTTGGAAATGGGCTGGAGAATTTAGAAAAGCAGAAAAAAATATTGGCGTAAAATGGATTTTGATTCCAACAGAGTTAAAAATTTTACTTGACGATACTCTTTATTGGATTGAAAACAAAACCTATTCCAATCAAGAAATTGCCATTCGATTTAAACATAGATTGGTTTCAATTCACTGTTTTCCGAATGGTAACGGGCGACATTCAAGATTAATTGCTGATGTTTTGATTGAAAACGTTTTTAGAGAAACTCTTTTTTCTTGGAATGAATCAAATACAAATGATGCAAATGAAATTAGAAAAAAGTACATCAATGCCATTAAAGATGCCGATAAAGGCAACATTAAACCACTACTGGATTTTGCAATACATTAAACTTTAACAAAACTAAGTCGGCAATTATTTTTATAGTAGCCGATTTTTTTTGACATTTACAAAAATTAATTTTTCTTGAAAAAAGTTGCTGTCCTATTGCTTTCGTTTATTATTGTTCTTGGCACAATGACTAATGCGTTGACTTATATTTCGTTTAAATTGAACCAAAATGAAATTGCAAAAACACTTTGTGTGCTTCGTGCAGAGAAAAATAATACTTGTAATGGTCGATGCGTTTTAACTGCAAAAATTAAAGAATTGAATGATTTAGAAAAAAAACATTCTAGTTCAATTACTGAAAAACAAGAAGTTGTTTATATTGTTTCGAATCAAGATTTTGCTGTTTTATTTGCGAAAATACATTTTATTAAAAGAAAAATAACCTCATTTTCGGAATCTCAAAATCCGATAAAAATTTCTTTGGGACTTTTTCGTCCTCCGATTGTTTAAATATTAAGTTAAAAGGTACTTTTTTACTGCGCTTTGCGTGAAGGATGGCAGTGGAGTTCTTTTTTCTCGTCCTGATAAGGCGAGAAAAAAAACGGGAACGTACAGCCCGACCAGTCATTGCGAGGCACGAAGCAAACTGGGCACGCCCAAAAAAATCTTTAAAATTTATTCTCAAAAAAAAATGAAAAATATACTTTTCGTGATGCTGCTTGCGTTACAATTTACTTTTGCACAAAACCAAACCAAAAAAGACACTACAACTGTCGAAAATTTAAACGAAGTTATAGTTACCGCCAATCGAGGTAATGCTATACGTAGCGAAGTTCCGTTGGCAATTTCGAAATTATCGACTCAAGTTATTAATGAAACCAAAGCCACATCGATGGTAGAATTGATGAATAAAATACCAGGAGTTTTAATGGTAAACCTTGGAAATGAGCAACATTCCATGTCGATTCGGCAACCAATGTCGTTTAACAATTACTTTTTGTATCTCGAGGATGGAATTTCGCTTCATTCGTTGGGCGTTTTTAATCACAACGAAGTTTTGGAGGTTAACCAGTTTAATTTACAAAATATTGAAGTGATAAAAGGTCCAGCATCATCACTTTACGGTCCAGAAGCCATTGGCGGTACAGTTAATTACATTTCGCTAAAACCTACAGCCGACCCAGAATTCAAATTTGGAATTCAAACTAATAATTACGGCTACAGAAATTTTCAAGCTTTTGGTAGCGCAACTGTTGGTAAATTTGGGTTTACGTTATCAGGAGTTACAAGCGATCAAAAAAATTCATGGCTAAAATTTTCTGATTATTCAAAAAACAATATCAATTCACAGTTAACGTATCAAATTTCTAAAAAAACCAAATTAACGAGCAGTACTTTTTTAGGAAAATATTATTCTGACCAAACAGGAAGCGTTAACGAACAAGATTTTTACAACCGAGATTATAAAAGTTTTACCGATTTTAGTTATCGAAAATCGTATGCTTTACGAACTCGATTGACAGTAGACCAAGATTGGAATTCGCAAAGTCACTCGTTTTTAACTGTATACCATCGTGACAACGAAATTGGACAAAACCCTGCATATGCTATTTATCCAGATGCGATTAACCCAAATTTAGGTTACGGACAAATAAATTCGATAAATTTTAAAAGTTACGGCATCATTACGCAACACACTCTGGGTTTCGATTTTTTAAATACTAAATTTATTGCTGGTGGTTCTTATGATTACTCTCCGAACGATTATTATGCGTATCAAATTGATTTAAAAGCCAATTTAAACCCAACGGGAACTGTAAATAACTATCAAATTTTACAAGAACGACCAGATATTCAATTGTCAAATTACAATGCGAAAATTTACAACAAAGCCGCTTATGCACAAGCAAGTATCGAACCTTTAAAAGGATTAATTTTTACTGGTGGAATTCGATACGACAATATTAAAATTGTGTACGATAATAATATTGATAAAACTTCAGGATCAAAAACCTATGATAAAACTACTTTTAAGTTCGGTATTAATTATAATTTGAATAAAAATATTGGTTTTTATTACAACTATGCACAAGGTTTTGCCCCTCCGGGAGTTACATCAATTTTTAAATTAAAACCATTAACTGGTGGCACAACTGGAAATGTGGCTGAATTTAATTATGATCTAGTTCCTGCACAATTCAAAAATTATGAATTGGGAGGATGGTTTTCAGTATTAAAAAATAAACTATACGTTGACTATGCCTTTTATTACCTTGACGGGCGCAACGAATTATTAAATTTAAAGCAAGCCTTTGGAACGGGATATCAAAATTATCAGGCTTCGGCAGGACACACCAGCCATAAAGGAATTGAATTTGGAGTAAACTACAAACCATCGCAAGAATGGGCAATTAGAGTAGGCGGAACCACAGCACAACACACCAATTTAGATTTTGTGATTTCAACAAATCCAGCAGATGCAATTAAGAATTTCAATGGTTTAGAAATGATTCAGGCACCAAAATGGATTACCAACTCCGAAGTTACCTATTACCCAAAATGGGCTCTAAAATTACGAGCAGCAATAGAGTGGCAAATGGTTTCAAGTTGGTTTCAAAACGATATAAATACCGAAAAATATGATGGTTACAACGTATTTAATGCTCGACTGGGCTATGAATATAAAGGCATTGAATTTACCGCAAACATTTTAAATTTAGCCGATAAATTGTACGCATATAACGTTACTCGAGGCAATACGCCAGCAAGCACGCCAGGATATACCGCCGCAGCACCACGGATTTTTGTATTTGGCTTACAGTATCACTTTAAAGGAAAAAAATAAATTCTCTCCATTCCGTTTCGGCTCCCTCTCCTTTGGAGAGGGCTGGGGTGAGGATGCAAAAAAAACTAATATTATGAAAAAAATAAAACAAAATATCTATAAATTGCATCGTTTTTTCGGAGTCATAACCTTAATTCCAGTACTTTTCTGGACACTTTCGGGCATTATGCATCCGTTTATGGCGCATTTATTTAAGCCCGAAATTGCTCACGATAAAATCAATGTTCAATCCATCAATAAATCGAAATTAAAACTATCTGTACAAGAAGTCTTAACAAAAAATAATATTTCGCAATTCAAAAATTTTCGAGTAATTACAATTGATTCAGTCACTTATTATCAAGTTCGAACCATTTTTAGCGATTACCGTTATTTCAATACTCAAAACGCCATTGAACTTAAAAAAGGCGATTTAGTTTATGCCGAATATTTATCTCGCTATTTTCTTGATGATCAAAAAAGTAAAATAAAATCGATTGAATTTGTTGACCAATTTACAACGCAATATAAATACATCAATCGTTATTTACCCGTTTATAAAATCAATTTTGACCGACCCGATACTATTGATGTTTATGTAGAAACCAATTCAAGTAAACTGGCAACGTATAACCCAACATCACGCAAAGTGTTTCTTGAAATTTTCGATTTTATGCACAATTGGTCTTTTATTGATGCTATTTCAAACCATAGTTTACGCATTAGTATAATGTTACTATTGTTGTCAATTATCAGTTTTTCAGCGTTAAGCGGTCTATTAATTTATGGCTTTTTTTACAAGCAATTTAAAAAAGCAGATGCCAACGGAACATCTCCAAAAAGCAGAAAAAGTCACAGAAAATTAGGAGTATTTATTTCGCTTTTTACTTTGCTATTTGCGTTCTCGGGTGGTTATCACACCATTCAAAAATGGAATCCAAGTACAATTGAAAAAATGATTTATGATCCAATAATCAAAGTTTCGGAAATAAAAACCAATATAAATGACTTAAAAATCGATTTTAAAACACTAACAAATATTTCGTTAATAAAGCAAAAAGACAGCATTTTTTATCAATGCCAATTCACAGCCGAAGAAGATGAAGACGGAAAACGAAAAGGCACAACAGTATTTGTAAACGACAAAACCAACACAATTGTTGATAACAAACAAATTGAGTATGCCCGTTTTTTAGCCAAAAAATTTGCAGTACTATTAGCAAGTCCAAACGCTAATTGTTGTGAAATTTCGGATAACGCTACATCAGAATTATCGGGTGCAAAACTTTTAAAATCATCAATTTTAACCGAATTTGACAATCGAGAATATGGTTTTGTAAACAAACGATTACCCGTTGTAAAACTCGAATTTGACACTAAAAACCATACAGCATTTTACATTGACACTTTTACTTCGCATTTAGCTGCAAAAATTTCTGACAGTAAACGATCTGAAGGATTATCTTTTGCCTTTTTTCATAAATTTTTATATATGGATTGGGCTGGTAAAACTATCCGCGATTTATTTTCGGTTATAATTGCATTATCAATTGCTATGGTAAGCCTTTTGGGATTGCGATTGTTTTTGAAACGAAAATAAATTAAGTAATTTTCATTTTCAAATGCTTAAATTTGCACTTTAAAAGTATAAAAATGACAAACGATGAACATTTAAAAGCCTTTTACATTGAAGTTAAAAAAAGTATTGAAAAAGGTACTTTCTCAAAACTTACTTTGGCAAAAACAATTGGAAATCAAGAATTAATGAATATTTATGTTAGAGCAATAGTAAAGAATGAAAAACTTGCTTTAGAACTAAAATTCAAATTTTGGCATGAAGAAAAAACTGAAATTTATTCTATTGATGAAGCGTTTTCTAACTTGACCTCCTATTTTGGAAATCCATTTCAATCAATGTTACTGTTTACCTGTGAAAATGATGTAACATTAAAAATAAACAAAAAACGAGATTACAAGATTACTCAACAACCACCAACTTTTAAACATGCTGCTGATGTTATTAAAGCTTATTATTCAAAATAATCGTTGTATTCATAAATTAACAACTGTTTTTACGTTTTTAGAATGTTAAAGTTTAATTTTATTAAAAAAATGAAGTTTTTAAATCAACAATTTGAATCATTATTTAATACATTTTTATCAGAAAAAACCAAAAATAAAAGTGAAAAAATAGTCGTCTCTATTGCGATTATCAGTTTTATTATTCACTTAGGTTTAATTGGTTTGGTCGATTTAAACTTGATTTCTCCAAACGATTTTTCGGGATTACTTAAAAATCCGATGGTTGCCATTTATACTCCTTTTTCATTTATTTTATTGTACGAAGCCTATTTACTGGTTTATTATTTACCTAAATCGACAACAAAATACATTGGTAAACAATATGAAATTATAACGCTAATTATTATTCGACGTATTTTTAAAGATTTATATAAATTAGAGTTTACTACCGATTGGTTTAGCAAAAAAGACGATATTCTATTTGCTTTGGATATAATAGCCGTATTAATTTTGTTTTATTTAATCTACCTTTTTTATAAAATTGTTGATTTTAAGCCTAAAACGACAATATCAATCGAAGTTGGAAATTTTATTAGATTAAAAAAAATTATCGCAACAATTCTAGTTCCAATATTTTTAGTATTAGCTGTTTACAACTTTAGCATTTGGATTTATGAAAATTTTTATTCCATAAATCAAACTGTAGTTTCAATAAAAAATACCAATAAAATTTTCTTTGATGAGTTTTTTACTATTTTAATTTTAATAGATGTTTTGTTACTTCTTTTCTCCTTTTTACATACCGATAAATTCAATCAAGTAATTCGGAATTCAGGATTCATTATTTCTACCATTTTAATCAAATTATCATTTAATGTTGAAGGTGTTTTAAATACTATTATTACAGTTATTGCTGTTTTAATTGGAATTTTAGTTTTATATATTCACAATAAATATGAAAAATTAGAAAATAGCATTTTTTAAAAAATTATTTTATATTTACCACTGAAAACTAACTTTAAAAGTATAAAACAATGGCAAAAGGAAAAGATTCTCAAAAAGCGGTTAAAAAAGAAGCTTTAAAAACTCCAAAAGAAAAAGCAGCTGAAAAGCGTGAAAAGAAAAATGCTCCAAAAAGAGATTAATTTATTTAATTACTATAACACACTTACCTCAAATGTCTAACAAATGTTTGAGGTTTTTGTTTTAATTTTAAAATTCATCAGGAAAAATTTTACCAGGATTTAAAATATTGTTTGGATCAAAAACAAATTTTATACGTTCCATAAGTTCCAAATGGGATTTAGAAAAAGCAATATTCATATAATTTTTTTGAACCAATCCTATTCCGTGCTCACCCGATAATGTTCCTTTTAAAGCCACTGTTAGTTCAAAAATTTCTCGAATTCCTTTAGTAACTTCTATGTTCCAATTTTCATCGGTCATTTCGCCTTTAATAATATTTACGTGTAAATTTCCATCGCCTGCGTGCCCGTAACAAATTGTTTTAAAACCGTATTTACTACCTATTTTTTTAATTCCTTCTAGCAATTTTGGCAACTCATATCTTGGTACAACTGTGTCTTCTTCTTTATAAATCGAATTGGCTTTTACAGCTTCAGCTACACTTCTTCGGAGTTTCCAAAGTGCATTTTTTTGATCTTCGGTATCGGCAAAAAGGACTTCGTCAATTTCAAATTCCTCGACAACTTCCATAATTTTCTCGGCTTCTTGCATTAAAATTTCTGGATAATTTCCGTCAACTTCTATCAACAAATGTGCTTGTACTTCTTTTTTTACTTGAACAGAAATGTTGTGGTTGAATTTCAAAGTCCAGTCAATTGCATCACGCTCCATAAACTCAAGTGCACTTGGAATTATTCCAGCTCTAAAAATAGCAGAAACGGCTTGACAAGCTTGATTAGCTTTGAAAAATGGCACTAGCATTAAAACGTTATGACTATTTTTTGGAATTAATTTTAAAACAATTTTAGTAATAACTCCAAGTGTACCTTCACTGCCTACCATTAATTGAGTTAAATTATAACCCGTAGAATTTTTTAAAGTGTTTGCTCCAGTCCAAATAATGTCACCGTTTGCCAAAACTACTTCTAAATTTAAAACATAATCTTTAGTTACTCCATACTTTACTGCTCTTGCTCCACCTGCATTTTCGGCAACGTTCCCTCCTATCCAACAACTGCCTTGACTACTTGGATCGGGTGGATAAAACAACCCTTTTTCAGAAACAGCTTCACGTAATACTTGAGTAATTACAGCAGGTTCAACAATTACTTGCAAGTTTTGCTCATCGATATGTATAATTTTGTTCAGTTTTTCTGTTGATAAACCAATACCTTGACGGATGCAAAGTGCACCACCGCTTAAACCCGTTCTTGCCCCAAGTGGCGTAACTGGAATATAATTTTCATTGGCAAATTTCATTATTTGCGAAATTTGATGCACATTTTCAGGTTTTAATACTACGCTTGGAGGAAAATTAAAATCTTCAGTTTCATCGTGTCCATAATGATTTCTTGTTTCTTGGTCGGTAAAAACGTTTTGTTTACCAATTAAATTTTCAAGTTCTATAATTTGTTGCAGTTTCATTTTGAAGATATAAAATGTAAAGATATTCTTTTTTGATTTTTTGAGCAAATTAGCATTAAAAAAGATAAACTAGTCAAAATTAATAAAAGAACATCTTGTATTGACAGCCCCGATTGGATGTAAAAACCTTCACTTTTTGGTGAAGTTTTGCAAGGAAAGCGGGAACGATTTTAAATAACAAGCCAAAACTGTTGCTGCCAATAGTAACATTTAAATTTTGAAAGTCAAGTTATTCAAACCAATAAAAAGTTTTTTTTGCTATATTTACAAAAAAAATATATGGATTTTTCAGCAAAAATGCTTCGTGATGATGCGTTAAAAGGTAAGGTAATTGTTGTAACGGGCGGCGGAAGTGGTTTGGGTAAAGCTATGACTAAATATTTTTTAGAATTAGGTGCCCATGTTGCTATATCGTCACGTGATTTAGAAAAACTTCAAAGTACAGCAAAAGAATTAGAAACCGAAACTTCAGGAAAATGTTTGGCAATTCAATGTGATGTTAGAAATTATGAACAAGTTGAAACAATGTTGTCAGAAGTCATAAAAACTTTTGGGAGAGTTGACGTTTTATTAAACAATGCTGCTGGTAACTTTATTTCGCCAACAGAACGATTATCAGCAAATGCTTTTGATACTATTATTGATATTGTTTTAAAAGGTTCAAAAAATTGTACTTTGGCTTTCGGAAAACATTGGATTACTACTAAACAAGAATCAAGTGTTGTTTTAAATATTGTAACTACTTATGCTTGGACAGGTTCGGGTTATGTGGTGCCTAGCGCAACTGCAAAAGCTGGCGTTTTGGCAATGACAAGAAGTTTAGCTGTGGAGTGGGCAAAATATGGAATACGTATGAATGCAATTGCACCAGGACCATTTCCAACTAAAGGTGCTTGGGAACGTTTATTACCCGGTGATTTAGCATCAAAATTTGATATGACAAAAAAAGTGCCTTTAAAACGTGTTGGAAATCACCAGGAATTGGCCAATTTAGCAGCCTATTTAGTTTCCGATTTTTCGGCATATATTAATGGTGAAGTTGTTACTATTGATGGTGGCGAATGGTTGCAAGGTGCAGGCGAATTTAATATGCTCGAAATGATTCCGCAAGAAATGTGGGATCAGTTGGAAACAATGATTAAAAGTAAAGGAAATAAATAATTTATCGGATTGTTAACAAATAAGATTTTAATAAACCATATAAAATTGTATTTTTACGGCTCAAAAAATTTGAAGGTATAATGGGGAAAATAATAGCAATTGCTAATCAAAAAGGTGGTGTTGGAAAAACAACAACTTCAATAAATTTGGCGGCATCATTAGGTGTTTTAGAAAAAAAAGTGCTTTTAATTGATGCTGATCCTCAGGCAAATGCTAGCTCTGGATTGGGAATTGATGTAGAAAATGTTGCCATTGGTACTTATCAAATTTTAGAACACAGCAATACTCCAAAAGAAGCAATTGTAACATCGAGTGCTCCAAATGTAGATGTAATTCCGGCACATATTGACCTTGTAGCTATCGAAATTGAATTAGTAGATAAAGAGAATAGAGAATATATGCTTAAAAAAGCATTAGCATCAATAAAAGAAGAGTATGATTATATTTTAATTGATTGCGCACCATCATTAGGCTTATTGACTTTAAATGCCTTAACAGCAGCCGATTCGGTAATAATACCAATTCAATGTGAGTATTTTGCGTTAGAAGGTTTGGGCAAATTATTAAATACTATTAAAAGTGTCCAAAAAATTCATAATCCAGAATTGGATATTGAAGGCTTGCTATTAACGATGTTCGATTCAAGATTGCGCCTTTCAAATCAAGTAGTTGAAGAGGTTCAAAAGCATTTTAGTGATATGGTTTTTGATACCATAATTCAACGAAATGTAAAATTGAGCGAAGCACCTAGTTATGGTGAAAGCATTATTAATTTTGATGCAACTAGTAAAGGAGCTGTGAATTATATAAATTTAGCAGAAGAAATTATCAAAAAAAATAGCATACAATAAATTATGGCACAAGCAGTTAAAAAACAGGCTTTAGGTCGCGGATTATCAGCGTTGTTGAAAGATCCTGATAATGATATAAAATCGGTTGATGATAAAAATGCAGACAAGTTAGTTGGAAGTATTATTGAAATTGATATTGACTCGATAGAAATAAATCCGTTTCAGCCACGAACCAACTTTAATGAAGATGCTTTACGTGAATTGGGTTCGTCGATAAAGGAACTTGGTGTAATTCAACCCATTACAGTTAGAAAACTAGAATTTAACAAATACCAATTAATTTCGGGCGAGCGAAGAATGCGAGCTTCAAAATTAGTCGGTTTAACTACAATTCCTGCCTATATACGATTAGCGAACGATAATGAATCGTTGGTAATGGCGTTGGTTGAAAATATTCAACGACATGATTTAGATCCAATTGAAGTGGCTTTATCCTACCAAAGATTGATTGACGAAATTCAACTTACTCAAGAGCAAATGAGCGAACGAGTTGGTAAAAAACGATCAACAATTACCAATTATTTGCGTTTATTAAAACTAGATCCAATTATTCAAACTGGAATTCGTGATGGTTTTATTTCAATGGGTCATGGACGAACCATCATTAACATTGATAACCAAGAGGTTCAAACTGATATTTATCAAAAAATTGTAAGTCAAAATTTATCGGTTCGTGAAACCGAGGTTTTAGTAAAAAAATATCAAGAAAGTTTACTTCCTACGGATGCAAAACCTAAAAAAGTTACCTCTTTTGAAGTTTCTGAAACACAACAAAAAGCTATAACTTCTTTTTTTGGAACTAAAGTAGGTGTTAAAATTGCTGCTAATGGAAAAGGAAGTATTTCTATTCCATTTCAATCGGAAGAAGAATTCAACCGAATTTTGAAATTAATTAACTCTTAGTGAAAAGTTTAGTTCACATAGTTCTGTTTTTATTTTCAATTAGTTCTTCGTTTGTTTTTGCTCAAAAAAAACCAAAACGAGTTCAAGAAATTCTTGTTGCAGATACAATTACTGTAAAAGTGAATCCGTTAGCGCCAGCAAAAGCAGCTTTTTACTCAGCTATTTTACCAGGATTGGGGCAAGCCTATAACCGCAGTTATTGGAAAATTCCAATTGTATATGCAGCTTTAGGAACTACAATTTATTTTTATGTAACCAACGACAATAAATACAATCAATTTCGCGATGTTTACAAGCGTCGATTGGAAGGTTTTACTGATGATCAATATCAATATTTAGATAATGATCGATTGATTGCAGCTCAAAAATTTTATCAAAACAATCGTGATTTATCAGCACTTTTAACATCGTTGTTTTATGTATTAAATATTGTTGATGCTAACGTTGATGCGCATTTGAGTCAATTCAATGTAAATGACAAACTTACAATAAAACCTGATTTGTATCGAAATGATTTGACTCGTCGGCAAAATGTAGGTATAGTTTTAACTTATAATTTTTAGTTAAAAAAATAAAATAGTTGTAACAATTTACATTTTTTGGAAACTAATTTAAACGATGAAAATAGCACTTTTAGGATACGGTAAAATGGGAAAAGTAATTGAAAAAATTGCTTTGCAACGCGGACACGATATTGTGCTTAAAAAAACTCAATTGAATTCATTTCAAGGATTGCAAGAAGCAGATATCGCTATAGATTTTAGTATTCCAGATGCAGCTGTTAATAATATTAGTGAATGCTTGAAAAATAATATCCCAGTAATATCGGGAACAACAGGTTGGTTGCAAAACTATTCGGAAATTGAAAATCTTTGTAACGAAAAAAAAGGGAGTTTTATTTACAGTTCTAACTTTAGTTTGGGTGTAAATATATTTTTTAAGCTGAATGAAAATTTAGCGAAAATGATGCAAAAATTTTCTCAATATAAAGTTTCAATGGAAGAAACTCATCATACTCAAAAATTAGATGCGCCGAGTGGCACCGCAATTTCATTAGCAAATCAAATTATTGAAAACTCAGGATATACCAATTGGACCCTAAATCAAAATAGTTCTCAAAATGAAATTTATATTAATGCAAAAAGAATAGAAAATATTTCAGGAACGCACAGTATAAATTACAATTCCAATGTCGATTCAATAGAAATTATTCACACAGCGCACAATAGAGAAGGTTTTGCTTTAGGAGCAGTAATTGCTGCGGAATGGTTGGTTGGGAAAAAAGGAATTTTCACAATGAAAGATGTTCTAGAATTAAATTAAAAATAAATGAATAATCATAGTTTCGTATATCTAAAATCGGAACTCTAAATTAAAATGTTATGACAATTTACCAATGGCTTGTTTTTTTCTTACTAATTCAAATGGTGCATTTTGTAGGAACTTGGAAATTATATGAAAAAGCAGGACGAAAATCTTGGGAAGCGCTAATTCCAGTTTACAACGCAATCGTATTAATGAAAATTATTAACCGTCCAACGTGGTACACTTTTTTGTTATTTGTACCCGTAATTAATTTGATAATGTTTCCTGTAGTTTGGGTTGAAACGCTTAGAAGTTTTGGTAAAAACACCACTTTAGATACATTTTTAGGAATTGCAACTTTTGGATTGTACATTTATTATGTTAATTACACTCAAGAGGTAATTTATATTAAAGATAGAAGTTTAACCGCCACAACTAAGGTTGGTGATACTGTAAGTTCACTTTTATTTGCTGTAGTTGTAGCTACTTTTGTTCATACCTATTTTATTCAACCTTTTACAATTCCAACACCGTCGTTAGAAAAATCATTGTTGGTTGGTGACTTTTTATTTGTAAGTAAATTTCATTATGGAGCCCGAACTCCGATGACCCCAATAGCGGCACCAATGGTTCATGATACCTTGCCTTTATTAAAAGTAAAATCCTATTCGATGTGGCCGCAATTGCCATATTTTAGATTTCCAGCTTTGCAGAAAATTAAAAATAATGATATTGTAGTGTTCAACTGGCCTGCAGATACGTTGTATAATATGTATAAAGAAACCAAAATTAGATACGACAAACCCATCGATAAAAAAACCAATTATGTAAAACGATGTGTTGGTATTCCTGGTGATTCGCTGCAAATTAAGAATGGTGATGTTTATATAAATGGAAAAAAATTAATTTTACCAGAACGTGCAAAACCACAATTTTTTTATACAGTGGAAACAAAACAACCAATTGATCAAGCTTTATTAAATACCTATCAAATTACAGAATATTCGTTTTTTTATACCATACAATCGAAACTTTGGGACAATAAAGTAGTTCAAAAATTTCTTAAAGATAATAAAGCTCAATTATCAGAAATAAGTAGAGACTCAAATGCAGTATTAGTTTCAGGTGGGGTTCGACAAGAAGATGGAGATAAATTACAAATGATTAGGCTGGATTCAAAATTAAACATGAATTTAACTGCGGAAAAAGTACTTGCTATGAAGTCGGATAGTAGTATAAAATCGGTTAAACAATTTATAAATGGCCCGTCGGATGAAGTTTTTCCAAATAACCCAAAACTACATTGGGGCATTGACAATTACGGCCCAATTTATATTCCAAAAGCAGGAAAAACAGTTGCGTTAACACCTGAAAGTTTGCCTTTTTACAAAAAAATAATTACCGAATACGAAGGCACAAATAAAGTGAGCTTTACAGGCAATGATGTTTATGTAAATGGTGTTAAAACACCAACTTATACATTTAAACAAGATTATTTTTGGATGATGGGAGACAACCGTCACAATTCATTAGATGCTCGATTTTTTGGTTTTACACCTGAAGATCATATTGTGGGTAAACCAATATTTATTTGGATGAGTATTGATGGTATTAATGATGGCATTAAAAACTGGAGCATTCGTTGGGACAGACTATTTACAACTGTTGATGGCGAAGGACAGCCACAATCGTATTTTAAATATTTTTTAATTGCTCTGGCATTGTACTTTGGTTTTGACTATTTTTGGAAAAAGCGAAAAGCAAAAAATGAAACGGTTTAATTTACTGCTTTTATTAAAAACAAAAAAAAGTACTATGCTTTCATCTTTGTCAAAGTTTAAAACTTTGACAAAGATTTAAAAAACTAAATTATTCTAATTATCTTTTATTTAGTTTACTATAATTATGAAAGAAATTCTTTTACAACCCACTTATTTCCCGTCCGTTAGCAATTTTGTTGCTTTGGCTCAAGCCGAAACAATTACATTTGAAATAGATGATAATTATCAAAAGCAAACCAATAGAAACCGAACTTATATTTACAGTCCGAATGGTTTGCAAATGCTAAATATTCCAACAAAGCATAACAAAGAAACACATCAAAAAACTAGAGATATTAAAATTGAAAACGATTTTGATTGGCAAAAACAACATTTTAAATCGTTGGAAGCAGCTTACAGAAGTTCGCCTTTTTTTGAATATTTTGAAGATGAAATGATGCCGATTTTTACCAAAAGACACACTTTTTTGTTGGATTTGAATTTTGAAACTATTGATTTTGTTTTAAAAAGTTTACGCCTACAAAATAGGTATCAAAAAACAATCGAATATTTTCACAAAGTTACTAGTACAGATTTCAGATATCTAGCCAATGGCAAAAAAGATGCTTCAAAATTTGAAACATATCCCCAAGTTTTTCAACAAAAAATGGGGTTTTTAAACAATTTATCAGTTTTAGATTTGTTGTTTAATGAAGGTAAATTTGCTTTGGATTATCTTAAAAGTCAAAAAAATAAAGATTTATAATTAACGATTTATGATTTCAGATTTGGTGTAAGTACATACATTTTTTTCATTTTCTAATGTTTTTTACTTCTAAAATTGTTACTCTGAAATCTAAAACCTAAAATCACTTATACATTAAATCGAAAGTGCATTACATCGCCATCTTTAACAATATATTCTTTTCCTTCAACTTTTAATTTTCCAGCTTCTTTAACTTTAGCTTCTGTCCCAAAAGCAACATAATCTTCATAAGCAATAACCTCAGCACGAATAAATCCTTTTTCAAAATCGGTGTGAATTACGCCTGCGGCTTTTGGTGCAGAATCACCCACATTTATTGTCCAAGCACGAACTTCTTTTACACCTGCTGTAAAGTACGTTTGCAAGTTTAAAAGTTTGTATGCTGCACGAATTAAAACTGCTGAACCTGGTTCTTTCAATCCCAAATCTTCCAAAAACATTTGGCGTTCTTCATAGGTTTCTAATTCTGTAATATCGGCTTCTGTTCCAACAGCCAATACAATTACTTGAGCGTTTTCATCTTTAACCAAATCACGAACTAAGTCAACATATTTGTTTCCTGTAGCAGCCGATTCTTCATCAACATTACAAACATATAAAACTGGTTTATTGGTAATTAACTGAAATTCTTCCATCAAAATTTCTTCGTCATTATTTTGCGGAGTTACAGTTCTTGCCGATTTTGCTTGTAATAAAACTTCTCTAATTCTATCTAAAAGTGCTTTTTCAGTTTGAGCTTCTTTATTCCCAGTTTTGGCGGCACGATTTACTTTTTCTAATCGTTTTTCAACGGTTTCTAAATCTTTTAATTGCAATTCAATGTCAATCGTTTCTTTGTCACGAATTGGGTTCACATTTCCATCAACGTGAATTATATTGTCGTTATCAAAACAACGCAAAACGTGAATAATAGCGTTGCATTCTCTAATGTTTCCTAAAAACTGATTTCCTAAACCTTCGCCTTTACTTGCACCTTTTACCAAACCTGCAATATCTACAATATCAACCGTTGCCATTTGCACTTTCTCTGGTTTTACCAATTCTTCTAATTTGTTAATTCTCGGATCCGGAACGTTTACAACTCCAATGTTTGGCTCTATAGTACAAAAAGGAAAGTTAGCACTTTGCGCTTTTGCATTGGATAAACAATTAAATAAAGTCGATTTTCCGACATTTGGTAAGCCTACAATTCCTGCTTTCATCTTGAATTTTTATTTTTAAAAGTGTGCAAATATAACCTTATTTATTGAAAGATTAAAATTGGATGTGTAGTCAAAAAAATTAAATCTCAATTGATTAATTTAACAAAACTTTAATCTATATTTGTTTAACTAACAAAACCACTAACATATTATGAAAAAAGTTACATTATTCTTGTCTTTATTTGCTTTTTATTCGTCTTTTTCACAAAATACAAAAAATAAAAAAGTTAAAGATACAACTGAAACACTTCAAGAAATTCAAATTGTAGGCGTAGGTTCACGTAGTTCCAAGAGAACTGTATTAAACTCAGCTGTTCCCATTGATATTATTAATGTAAAAGATGTTACCACTCAAAGTGGAAAAGTCGAAATTAACGAATTATTACAATATGTTGCACCTTCATTTAATGCCAGTAAACAATCAGGATCTGATGGTGCCGATCACGTTGACCCAGCAAGTTTACGAGGAATGGGACCAGATCAAACCTTAGTTTTAATTAATGGAAAAAGAAGACACCAATCGTCATTAATTAATTTATTTGGTACAAGAGGACGTGGAAATACTGGAACTGACTTAAATGCAATTCCAGCATCCTCAATTAAACGAATTGAAATTCTTCGTGATGGTGCCGCAGCACAATATGGGTCAGATGCTATTGCAGGAGTAATCAATATTGTATTGAATGATAATGTAAATGAATTGACTGGTGCTGTATCTTACGGAGTATATGACACTAAAGTAAAAGGCGATTTTTTACCAGGAACTCCAAATACGCCTGGATACAGATTGGATCAAAATGGAAACGGAAATTCGTATGGAAGTGATAAAAGATTTGATGGTAATTCATTAAAAGTTGCTGCAAATTACGGAGTTAAAATTGGTTCAAAAGGTGGTTTTGCAAATTTTACTGGAGAATATTTTTCAAAAGAAAAAACTTTACGTCCAGGTTTTGATTTTAGAAAAGGATTTGGAGAAGCCGAAATAAAAAGTATAAATTTTATGGCAAATATTGCAATTCCAGTTACTGACAAAATTGATTTTTATGCCTTTGGAGGTCGAAATGACAGGAATACAGATGCTTATGCTTTTACAAGAAATGACGGTGAAAGAGTGGTTGAGTCAATTTATCCAGGTGGATATACACCAAGAATAACTTCAAAAATTGTTGATAATTCTGCAGTTGGTGGTTTTAGAACCAAAACGAATAACGGTTGGAAAATTGATTTGAGTAATGCGTATGGAATTAATAGTTTCGATTATACAATAAAAGGAACTATCAATGCAAGTTTACAAGCAAATTCTCCGAAAGAGTTTAACGCTGGTGGATTTAGTTTAAGTCAAAATACAGTTAATTTAGATTTTTCTAGAAATTTTAAAAGTGTTTTAAATGGATTTAACTTTGCTTTTGGAGGCGAGTACAGAATTGAAACTTATAAAATTTTTGCTGGCGAAACAGGCTCTTGGGCAACTTATGATACTTTTGGTAATCCAATTACAAATCCATCAACTCAAACAGCACCAATAGATATAATTTCTGGAAACCCACGTCCTGGAGGTTCACAAGGATTTCCTGGTTTTAGTCCAAAAAACGTAGTAAATCAAAGTAGAAACAGTAAATCAGTGTATCTAGATACTGAATTAGAGGTTTCAAAAATTTTTATGATTTCTGCTGCCTTACGATATGAAAACTATAGTGATTTTGGCAATACTTTAAATTTTAAATTGGCATATAAACTTAAATTATCTGACGAAATTAGTTTCAGGAGTTCATTAAGCACAGGTTTTAGAGCGCCTTCATTGGCACAAATTTATTTCAATACTAATTTTACAAACTTTAATTCTTCAGGGGCAACAGAAGTTTTATTAGCTGCAAACGAAAGTAGTGTAACTAAAGGTTTTGGAATAGATAAATTGAAAGAAGAGAAATCTTTCAATGGTTCAGCTGGTTTTACAGCAAAATTTGGTGATATAACTGCAACTATTGATGGATATTTAGTTGATGTAAAAGATAGAATTGTACTTACTGGTTATTTTGATGCAACAGCTTTAAATTTGAATGTTGATGCTGCACAATTTTTTGTAAATGGAGTAAATACTAAAACTAAAGGTGTAGATTTTGTAGTGGGATGGAAACGCAATTTTGGAAAATCTAAATTTGGTGTTACCTTAATTGGAAACTACAACAGCATTAATGTATCCAAAGTGAAAAATAAAAATTTAGATGAAGAAACATTTTTTGGAAAACGCGAAGTTGCATTTTTAAAAGCATCGGCACCAACAAGTAAATTTGGTTTAAACTTAAATTATGATTCTAAATATTTTGATGCTGGATTGGCATTTACTCGATTCAGTGAAGTAATTTTAGTAGATTATGCTGGTTTAGACAACGTTTACAATGCTAAAACTGTAACCGATTTAACGTTAGGTTTTAAAATAATGAAACAATTAAAATTAAGCATTGGAGCAAATAATTTATTAAATGTATATCCAACTAAACAAGATGAATCAGGAAACACCGAAGCTGGAGGTTATTTCGATTCTGTTCAAATGGGTATTAGTGGTGCTTACTATTACACTCGTTTGGGTTTTAAATTTTAAAAAAATAAACGTAAAAAAATCCTGAATTAATTTTCAGGATTTTTTTTTTAATTTTACTCATTATGTAAAAATGCTTGCCTATTCAAAAGCGTTTCTTCACTTTCCACGTGATTATCATCGGGAACACAACAATCAACTGGGCAAACCGCCGCACATTGAGGTTCATCGTGAAACCCTTTACATTCAGTACATTTTCCTGGAACAATGTAATACACATCATCAGAAATTGGAGTTTGTGCGGCATCAGAATCAACTTCCGTACCATCTGGAAGAATAATTTTACCTTTTAATTTCGTTCCGTCCTTGTAGCGCCAATCGTCGGCACCTTCATATATTGCTGTATTTGGACACTCAGGCTCGCAAGCGCCACAGTTTATACATTCGTCTGTTATAATTATTGCCATTTCAATTTTAGATTTCAGATTTTAGATTTTAGATTTCATAAAAGGTTTAAAAGTTTAAGTTAGTTTATCGATATTGAAAAATCCTAAATCAAAAAATTCTAAATCCTTACTAATAAATTACTGAATCATAAATCAATTACTTATTTTTGTGCAAAATTACAATCAAATCTTGTTATAAACAAATAAACAAATGTTACAAAACGATAAAAAATTGGCTTTCATCGAATTAGGAAAATTTTTAAGTCAATTTACTCAAAACGAAACCTTTAAAAATAAGCAAGTTTTAAATAACGATTTGTTTTTTGATGATTTTTTAGCTTTAATTGAACTTTCTCAATCGCATAATGGTTGGTTTACCCAAGAACAAGTTTGTTTTTCAATTCAATCTTGGGCAGAGGCATTGACTGAAGAGAATTTAAATCAATGGCTTTCAAATTATGATTTTTCAACTGTAAAACCCAAAAGGGTTGCTTTAATTTTGGCTGGAAACATTCCACTCGTGGGTTTTCACGATTTTTTGTCAGTCTTAATTTCTGGACATTCGGTTTTGGTTAAAACATCCTCAAACGATCAAAAATTATTGCCTTTTTTAGCCAATTATCTAATAAGTATCAATATCGATTTTAAAGAATTAATCACTTTTACCGACGGAAAACTTGAAAACTTTGATGCCGTAATTGCCACAGGCAGCAACAATACGGCTCGTTATTTTGAATTTTATTTTAAGGACAAACCAAGTATTATTCGTAAAAATAGAAATTCGGTTGCTGTTTTAAATGGTTTAGAGACTAAAGAAGATTTACAAAATTTGGGCGAAGATATTTTTAGATATTTTGGTTTAGGCTGTAGAAATGTTTCCAAATTATTTGTACCAAAAGGCTATGTTTTTGATGCATTTTTTGAATCCATTTTCAACTACCAAGAGGTAATTCATTATGAAAAATATGCTAATAATTACGACTACAACAAAGCGGTTTTTTTAATGAGTAATTTTAAATTATTAGATAATGGTTTTTTAACTATTAAAGAAGACGCAAGTTATGCATCGCCAATTTCTTCGGTTTTTTATGAATTTTATGATGATTTACAAGAAGTTAAAAACAAATTACAGTTGGATGAAGAAAAAATTCAGTGCATTGTTTCAAATAATTTAATCGAAAACGCTATTCCATTCGGAAAAACTCAAAAACCCGAACTTTGGGATTATGCGGATAATGTGGATACAATT
>JBBRCJ010000003.1:0-97321 GCA_038204955.1 Flavobacteriales bacterium | reverse complement strand
ATGGTTGCATTGGCACTAAAGTCATCCCACAAATAGGACAATTACCAGGCGCATTAGTTATAATTTCGGGATGCATTGGGCATGTGTATTGCACATTTTCTGTTTCAACAATTTGTTGCACTAAATGCATACCACAAACAGGGCAATCACCTGCTTTTTCGTAAAGTTTTTCGCCTTCGCAATGCATTGGGCAATAGAATTTAACTTTTTTATCATTTGATAAATTAACCGTTTCGTTATTATTATCTGCTGACGAATTGCAACACGATTTTGTTGTACTATTTTCTGATTTATCTGAATCATTATCAGCAGTAATTTTGTAATTTCCTGCAACCTTTAACGTTTTTTGCAATTCGGTAATTGAAATATGCTTATCCTTCGTGATTGTTGCTTTGGGTGGGTTTAAAGTAACTTTAGCAACAATTCCTGCAATAGAATTTAAGGATTTTTCTACTTTTAAACGGCAACCATCACAAGTCATTCCTGAAATATTATAAGTATGTGTCATAGTAATTAATTTATAAACTTAGGGTAAAGGTGATTATAATTTTAACTAAAAATGTTATACAATTATTGCCATTATATGTAAGTTTCAATGATTTTCAATTGAAATGCGCTTTTGTACTTTAAGGTTTTTAAATTCAGTTATAGTAAAACCTGTAATTTTTTTAAATTGTTTGCTTAAATGTGATGCACTACTATAATTTAATTGGAACGCTATTTCACTTAATGATAACTCATTGTAGATAATTAATTCTTTTACACGCTCTATTTTTTGAACTATATAATACTGTTCTATCGTGATTCCTTCTTGTTGTGAAAAAAGAGTACTAATATAATTGTATTCTTGCTCAATAGCCTTTGTTAAATATTCGGATAGATTAATTTTTAGAAAATTGTTTTTAGAATAAATTAAATCAATTATACTATTTTTTACTTTTTCAACTAAACGTTTTTTTTTATCGTTAATTAGTTCAAAACCTTGCTTTTGTAAAACTAAGTTGAGTTCGTTTATTTTTTCGTTGCCCAAAGTTTCAATAATTTCAACCTGACCAAGTTCTACAACGATAGGATGAAGTCCGAGTTTTTCTAATTCGGACTTCACTACCATTTTACATCGGTCGCAAACCATATTTTTTATATAAAGTTTCATACTTTATTTTATAGTTTCAACCGTTTTGCCACAACTCATCATTTGTGAACCATAGTAAGGATTTTTTATAGCACTTTCTTTACTCAACCAATTGGCATCTTTCATCGGACAGTAATCATAATAAATAGTCTGGTTTACTTTGGAAACTTTTAGTAAAGCATAAATATTTTTTGTTAAGGAATTGAATTGATCTCGTTGCTTAGCAACATCCTTATTTTTTGAAATGTTTTCGGCATCAGTTTTTAATTTATCCAAAACTTTCATCCAAACCATATGAACATTCATTTCTAACATTTCCATTTTTACCGAATTTATTGCCAAGAGTAATTCTGCCGACTTTGTAGAAGCCGATGCACCATCTGTTTGCACCAAAGCATCTTTTACAGAAAAATAATTATCGAAAACTGCTTTTAGTTGGTTAGTTTCTTGAACTTCTGTTTTTGGCATTTCGGTATGATTTTCGTGAATTTCTGTTACAACTTCTGTTTTTACAGGAACTTTTGCAACTCGCTTATATTGGCAACAACTTGGTAAATTATTATAGACGTTATCTGGCGCAAGAAATTTATCGCTGTCATAACCACTTAGTGCAATGCGTTTTAAAATTTCGTCTTGATTTGTTTTTTTAGAATCATAGGTTAATGTTGCCATTTTAGAATCCGAATTCCAATTGACCATTGCAATCTTTTTAAAGTTTCCAGCTTTTTCAATTACTTTTTTGCACATTTCGCAGTTACCGTAAATTTTTACAGACTCTGTTTTTTCATTTTTTATTTGTGCATTGCTTGTTGTGAATGATAACAATATTGTAATTGTTATCACTATTTTTGATAATGATTTATACATAATTTTAGTTTTTTGAATGGAATTCGCAAACTCCATTTCGGTGAAATAAATTTTAATATTTTAAAATAAATAATTTTGAAAGCTAAGAATTTGCTTTCGACAGGACAGATTTATGGCTGTCAAAGTTGTAAATTATTTTATTTTAGGCGGAAGCCAAACAGAGGTAAAACCTGAAGATATTAAGGTTTCTGAATGATAAAATTCTGGTTTTTCGAAAGAAAAATCAAAATTATTGATTTTAAATTGAATTTCGTTTTGTGAAATCACACTGAATGTTACTGATGAAGTTGTGCAGTTTGAATGGCCACATTTACCACCACAACCATTGTTTTTATCTTTTGAATGTTTTTCATTACAACAGTCTTTCTTTTCTATTTTAGAAGAAGTTTCTCCTTTGCAACACGATTTTTCAGTTTTAGTTCCACACGCATAAGTAGATGTTGGCAGGAAGAAGCCAAGCATTAGCATTATGATAAATATGTGAAACCTTTTTTTCATTATTCAAAAATACGATATATTGTTAGTACTTAATATCATTTTAACTTTTCGTTTTAAAATTAGTACTAAAGATTTAATACTAATTTTAAAAACGATAATTTACATAAAATTAGTTATTTGGCTAATGCAGCTTCTTTGGCTTCAGCTTTCTTTTTCTCCATTTTTTTAATACCGCTTCTAAAAAACCAATTGCTTTTTAATGCTTCTAAATCTTCATTCAATTTAACACTTGCTTGGTTAACGTGAAACATTGTTGAATCAATTTTTTGAACTAATTTAGGATCATTTGATAAATAATTTAAGGCACCTTTACCATCTTTTAAATTTAAAATCGTTTTATTTAAATTAGTTGAAGACTTATCAAAATTGGCAACAATTTTTTTAATTCTGTTAGCTACAGAAGAATCTTTTAAAACTCCTACTACATTATTATTGTTATTTAAAGAAACTACTAATTTATTCAAATTTTCTGCTGTAGCTGCAGCTCCTTTAGTTGTTGAATTTAGGTTTTTCATTGTGCCTTTTAAATCATTAGCAATTATAGTGTCACTAATTAATGTACCAATTGCTCCTTTTCCGCGCAACATTTCTTTTGATATTTTAAGTAAATCCACTGACAATAAGGCGGCATTAAGATTGGTCTTGTTTAAAGTTGCCAGCATAGCATCAACACTCATTTTATTTTTGGTGGCTATCATATCATTATCAACAACATTCATAGCCCTTTTATTTCCGGGTACTATACTAACTATCATATTTCCAACCAATCCATCGGAACTAATAGTTGCAACTGCATTTTTTTTAATATTTTTAAAAATATCATTTTCAATGAGCATAGTAACGTTAATTGTGGTATCGTTAATCATTTCAATATTTTTAACTGTTCCTGCATTTATTCCTGCATAACGAACATTATTACCTAACGTTAGTCCGTTAGCATCTTTAAAAACAGCTTTAATGTGTGATGTATTTCCAAACATACTTTGCTTGCTACCGATTAAATATATTGTCACTAAAAAAATTAGTAATCCAATAATTACAAATAAACCTAAACGTACTTTTTTTGGGGCTTCGCTTTCCATAATTTTAATTATTTAAAAAATTCTTGAATTTTAGGGTCTTTTGATTTTTCTAATTCATCAAAAGTTCCTTCTTTGTAATTTATTTTATCAATTAATAGGACCATTCTATTAGATACTATTCGTGCACAATCAATATCGTGAGTAATAATAATTGATGAAGTTTGGTATTTTTCTTGTACTGATTTCATCAAATCTATTATTTCGGCAGATGTTATTGGGTCTAAACCTGTTGTAGGTTCATCGTACAGTATAATTTTTGGTTTTAAAATTAAGGTTCTTGCTAATGCGACTCGTCGTTGCATTCCGCCGGAAATTTCGTTGGGCATTAAATCGATGGCCGATGCCAAACCAACACTTTCCAAGGCTTCCAAAACCAAAGGTGTTGTATCTTCAATTTCACCAAATTTTTTGGTATGTCTAAGTAACGGAAACTCTAAATTTTGACGCACTGTCATCGAATCGTACAAAGCGCTGCCTTGAAAAAGAAAGCCAATTTCAGTTCTAAAATCGTCTAATTCTTCGTTAGAATCAAATTTTTTAAGGTCATTTCCCATTATGGTAATTGAACCACTGTCATATTCAATTAATCCAATAAGACATTTTATCATTACCGATTTTCCTGAACCCGATTTTCCCATAACGACAACGTTTTCGCCTTCGTTTAAAACAAGATTGAATCCGTTTAAAATGTTGTTCTCTCCAAAACTTTTATGCAAGTCTTTGATTTCAATAATTGGTTTTTTAATTGTATTCGTAGTTTTCATCATATTAATAATAAAGTATATTGGTTACAAAAACGGCTATAAAATCTATAATAAATAAGAGAATAGAAGTAAGAACTACGGCTGCATTTGCAGCTTTACCAACACCAGCGGTGCCTTCAACGCAATAGTACCCTTTATAGCATCCTACAAGCCCAATGGCAAAACCAAAAAATAAAGTTTTAACAGTTGCAGGAAGTAAATCACTAAATTCTATAGAAGTAAAAATTTTATTAAAAAAGAGTTGAATGGATACATCACCCTTAAAATATTCCACCAAAAAGGAACCAAAAAGACCGACTGCATCGCCAAAAAAAACTAAAATTGGCAGCATTAAAGTAGTTGCTAAAATTCTGGTTACAACCAAATATTTAAACGGATTGGTTCCTGAAACTTCCATAGCATCAATTTGTTCAGTAACACGCATTGAACCTAATTCGGCACCAATTCCAGATCCAATTTTTCCGGCACAAATTAAAGCAGTTATAATGGGACCAATTTCTCGAATTATCGAAATGCTTATCATCATTGGCATCCAAGAAACGGCTCCAAATTTTTCAAGCGTTGGACGAGTTTGTAAAGTAAAAACCAATCCAATTATAAAGCCTGTTATAGCTACAAGTACAAGTGAGCGATTGCCCATATTGTAACATTGTTTTAAAAATTCCTTAAATTCATAAGGTGGTTTAAATGCTTCTTTAAAAAACCTTACCGAAAAGCTGGAAAGTTCACCAACTTCTAATAAAAATGATTTGAATGCTTCGATCATAGTAAAATTTTGATTCATTTGTTATATTTTATAGAGTCTTGAAAAATAAAACTAAATAAATTTGGTTCTAAATTTAGATTAGATTTTAGGGTGTAAAACTTGGTAATAAAATCTAAATAATTTTTCCATCTTCCATTGTTATTATTCTATTGGTTCGTTTTGCAAAATCGGTGTCGTGTGTTACTACTAGCAAAGTTTGCTTTTCTAAGGTGATTAATTTTTTAAAAATATCAAAAACTACATCACTATTTTTTTTATCTAAATTACCTGTTGGTTCGTCGCCCATAATTATCAACGGATTGTTTATCAATGCTCTTGCAATTGCTACTCTTTGCTTTTGTCCACCACTTAATTGGTTTGGCATTTTAAGAGCTTGGTCTTGCATATCAAGTGTTTTTAAATGTTCAATAGCATCGTGTTCTATTTCTTGTTCATTTTTTTTGGCTAGTTTTAAACCTGGCAACATTACATTTCGCAATACATTATATTCTGACAATAAATAATGAAATTGAAAGACAAATCCAATTTTTTCGTTTCTAATAACCGCTAATTCTTTATCTGTTTTTGCTGTTGTTAATTCTTCATTTATAAAAATTTGACCTTCATAATCAGTATCCATTGTTGAAAGCAAATATAATAGTGTCGATTTACCACAGCCCGATTTTCCTTCAATTGAAACGAATTCACCTTGATTAATGCTGAAATTAATATCGTTTAAAACCTGAAACTTAATTGGATCATAAAAATATTTCGATAAACCGATTGTTTCTAATATTTTACTCATAACTTACTTTATACATAAATTAAAATTTATTTAAGTTATTTAATTTTGGCATTTACAATATTAGTTTTAACGTATCAAAATTAATTATAACATTTACTACATGTATTACAACATTTTCTAAATTAATTACAACATTTACTGCACTATTTAGGGCATCTAAAATGTACTTTTAATATGTTTAGCAACTTTATCTACTTCATTATTTTCCTCTAATTATTTCCACAGGATCAACTTTGGCTGCTTTTAATGCGGGCAAAAGTCCTGCAATAGTAGTAGTTATTAATGCAAATACCAGTCCGATAATATAAAACATTGGACTATAATTTATTGGATAGGTTTTTACAGTTGGTAATGATGCTGTTTCAAACGGAATAGTATTGATAATATATGAAAATATATAGCCAAAAACCAGTCCGAAAATGCCACCAACGATACCGATAATTAATGCCAAAGAAATGAAAATCCACTTTACATCATTACCCGAAAAACCAGTAGCTTTTAAAATAGCAATACTGTCCATTTTTTCGAAGATCATCATATTTAAAATATTATAAATCCCAAAACCAGCTACTATAAGCAACACAATACCAACGGCATACGATATAATACTTCGAACTGTACTTCCAGTTTCAAATTGTGAATTGGCTGTTTGATAATCAATTGCATCTAAATTAAATTTATTTTGAAACTCCTTTGCTACTGCTGGAGCCGATTTCATATCGAATAATTTTACTTGAATATCAGTAACATAATTTGTGGCTTCGCCTAGTAATTTTTGAGCAGTTGCAAGTGATGTATAACTCATTGTATTATCAAATTCGGCAATTCCCGATTGCGAAATACCGACAATTTTTAAAGATGCCAAATTACCTTTTGCAGAGGTTACTTTAATAATATCGCCGTTAGCAAGTAACATTTTGTCTGCCAAACCTTTGCCAATTATAATACTGTTATTTTGAACTAAATCCGTAACGTTTCCCTCAATAATATAATCACTTATTTTGAATAATTTTTCCTCCGGAATTACTTCAATACCATCAATAAGTCCAGAAATTTCAATAGTTCCCGAGTTAAAAAAAACAGGAACATTTATTTTTGGTGCTACATCAATAATGCGTTTGTCTTTTTTCAAATAAATAATAATTGCTTGACTATTGTAAATTGCTTTTCCTCTATCTTTTGGCTTTACTGAACTTATAAAATTGGTAGTGTTTTTATATTTTTTAGATAATAAAATCGGTTGATTCACGGTAGGTTTTATTTCGTTATAGAGCCTTACGTGTGCAGTTCGGTTTAGCATCAATCCGTCTAACAAATCGTTTAAACCATTCATAAAACCATTCAAAGCAATAAACATTGCAATGCCAAAAGTTACACCAACTGCAGCAACAATGCTTTGTTTTAATCGTGCTCGAAGCAAATGAGTGGCAATATTTAAAATTAGTTTAGAGTTCATCATTTGGGTTTGTAAATAGTTTCTACGGCTTTTAAACCTGAAAGAATTTCGGCATTTTGATAATCGTTTAAACCAACTTTTACTTTTCGTTTTTCATCTTTATTAACCAAAACATAATTGCCATTAACTAAATAACTTTTCGGAATTGTGAGTACATTTTTCTTAATTCTAATGATGATATTGGCTTCTGCAGTTAAATTCGGATACAACTTTTCAGGAAAATTATTAAAATGTGCTTCTATTTTAAAAGTTCTTGAGCGTTCGTCCATTATCGGATAAATTTTATCAATCTTGGCTTCAAAAACTTTTCCTTTATAACTGTCCATAGTTACCAATAAATTTTGATTCGTTTTAACACGAACCATATCGTTTTCATCAACATCAAGAGCCAATAAATATTCGTTTTTTTTACCAATAGTAGCTAATGGCATTTGAGACGTAATTAAAGTTCCTTCTTTGACGAAAATATCAAATAATTCTCCAGAAAAAACACTTTTTACTATATAATCATTTTGGGTTTTTTGATTTATCTTTAGGTTAATTTTGTTTTTATTTTGATCATTCTTCAACTGAGATTTTAGCTGACTCAATTGCATTTTTGCTGCTTCGTAATTGGATTTTGAATTTTTATATGACAATTCTACTTTTTCATAATCAACCTCCGAAATAATATTGTATTGCTTTATTCTTTTATTTCTTAAATAAATGGATTCATCTAGCGCTAATTTGTCATTTGTAATTTGAACTTTTGTTTGCATTTCTGAAATTTTATCTTGAGTATAATGATTACTATCTTGACTTAATTGATACGTTAACAAGGCATTTTCGGTATTCAATTCGGCTTTTTCATTTTCTATTTCAAAGATGGGTTGATTTGCAGTAATCGTTTGCCCAACGGTAACATTTATTTTTTTTAAAACTCCATTTACAGCTGAAAAAACGGTATATTGATTTTCCGCTTTTATCATTCCAGAAGCGTAAACACTTTCAGTAATTGTGCCGAAAGTAGGCTTCATTTCTTCACTTTTTTTTTTAGAACAAGAAATTAAAAATAAAATGATCAAACTTATCGAAAATGGTATTTTATTGTTCATTTTTGTATTAATTTTCTAATTTTTACAAATAAAAATATAGCTTTTGTCAATTCTGTAAAGTTTTTTAAGCTATAAGTTTTTTATTTACTCTACAAGTCTAAAATAACCTTGCAGGATGATTGACATTGATTTGCCAATCAATAAAAAAACAAGTTCATCATTTGTCCAAAATAAGTTAATTTTTTAGACTTTGTTTTTGCAACTGTTTTATTAATTATTTGTTTTTGTTTTATTTCTAATTCTTCTTTAGGACTAATTTTATGTATAAAATTAGCATATTTTTCAATGGTTATTCTTGATAATAAATAACTTACTGTTGACTCTGCACCTTGATTCAGATTCACATGATTTTCTTCTAAACCATCATAACATCCGCCAGTGCAAGGATTATAAATAATTTGATGTAAATGATTTTTTCCTAAAAACCAATTGAATGCTACTGTAATTTTATCTAAATAATTTTTATCATTAAAAGTGTCGTAAAACAAATCTAAAGCCATAACCGTATAAGCAACATCAATAGGCTGTTCACCAAATTTATTGGCGGATTTACCTTTAACGTGCCAACCTTGATTGGAAATTACTTTTATTTGGTCTTTTTTGAAAATGATAGATATTAAAAAATCGAAACTACTACGAGCTACGTTTTTAAAAACTTCATTTCCTGTGGCTAAATAAGCATACAACATTGCTTGCGGCAAAACACTGTTTCCGTAAGTTAAATAATCTTCAAACCAGCTCCATTTTGCATCAGAAACGCCACGATATTTAGAAACCAAATCGTCTGCAAGTTTTATAATCAATTGTTTAATTCTGAACTCTTTTTTAGTAATATTATAATGGTACAAACCTTTCATTGCAAATGCTATGGCTCTTGGAGAACGTAAATGGGTTATATTTGCAAGCGATTTATTTAATGAATGTTCTGCCATTTTAATAAAATGAACATCAAATAATTCATTAAACGAAGTAAACTCACCCAATGCCCAAATGGCTCTACCATTGGCATCTTCTAAATTTTCATCAAGGTTTTTATCCATAAATCGACCATTTACGTCAACATAATTCAAAAAACTGCCATTTTCTTGTTGGCACGAAATAATAAATTTAAGATAGGTTTCAATTAATCCTAAATCAGTTACATCGGCAGTCAATTGATAATGTTTTGATACTGCTATCAAGGCTCGAGCATTATCATCAATTGTGTAACCAGAATCCAAATCGGGAACATCAATTTGTGAAAATTGAATCATTCCTTTATTGGTTGTAAGTCTTTTAATGTGTTTTAAACTAATTTTTGGTATATCAAATTTTAAGTTTATTTGGTTTTTAAGTTGCTTATTAATCAAATCTATGTGTGCAATTGCGGTATTTTGCCAAGCCGTTGGTACAATTTTATGCAATCCGTTTAAGCTTTTTTGTTGCAACAAATTGGGACTTGACAGTAACTGTTTTGTGGCATTTGCTAACTGGTTGGCATTTTGAAAATCTACAATAATTCCAGTTCCATTTTTTAGCATTTCTTTAGCGTGCGGAATAGGAGTAGAGATGACCGGACAACCGCTAGCCATTGCGTAGGCAAAGGTTCCACTAACAGCTTGAAATGGATCTTTGGAGGTGAATAAATACACTGTTGTGCGTTGTAAATAAGCTATTAAATCTTGTAGCGGAAGATATTTATTGATAAAGGTAACATTGTTTTGCAAACCTAAATGGATAACTTTTTGTTCTAAAAAATTACGGTATTTTTCGCCTTCGGTTTTTAATATTTCAGGATGGGTTTTTCCAATGATTAAATAAAGTACAGTAGGAAACTTTTCCATAATTGCTGGCAAAGCATCAAGTGCAGTTTCAATGCATTTATTGGCTCCTAATAGTCCAAAAGTAGATAGTACAATACGATTGTCAAAATAGTTTTTATCCGATTTTTCTACCACTTTTTGAGAACTAATTAAATGCGTTCCGTGTTGAATTACTTCTATTTTTTCAAATGGAATATCATAATCATTTTGAAGTATTTTAGCCGATTTTTTGGTCATTACCACAATTTTATCGGTCAACATTGCAATGGCTTTTACTACATTTTTTAGTTTAAAATCTGGGTTGGGTAAAACGGTATGAAAAGTGGTAATTACTGGCTTGTTGATTAACGATAGTAGTTGTATAAAATAATCGCCTAACTCGCCACCAAATAATCCAAATTCGTGTTGAACAAAAACTAAACTTATATTATTATCGTCGTTTATTTGTTGAGCTAAATCATAATAATCGGCAAAATTAGTTGTCTTTAAAATATATTTTACACAATCAGGATACTCGTAATTTTTATCATCACTTTCTAAAGCACAAACTTTTACATCAAATGAACTTCCAAATTTGTCTTGAATTGAGTTTATTAAATCTTGGCAGTAAGTGGCAATACCACACTCTCTATTAGGAAATGAAGTGATAAATAAAATTTCAGGCTTTAAAGTTTTGGCAACAATTAATGCTTTTATGGATTTAGTCATAAAAATTGGGGCATAACTATAAGGTTCTTTGTAAAGTATTAAACTTTGATTTGGATAGTGGTTTTCAGCGGTTTTCATTGGTTTGTTTTTTTGTAGTACTAAGTAGTAGATAACTGTTTTTTTTTTGTTAAAAAAAAGCCTTCATTTTTCCTCGTTTCAATATTATTTCTGCTATCAATTAAAGGAAAAATGTTTTGGCTTTTGATATTGTATTTTTAAACTTTGATTACGTATATTTATTCTTCAACTTTAAACAATAATAATTCGGCAACTAATTCTTTTAACGATACTGAAGCACAAGCAATTTGATCATCGGCAGCACCGTAATAAATATATAAAGTATCGTCAAAAAGTGCTGTTCCAGTTGGGAAAACCACATTGTGTACATAACCTTCCAACTCGTATTCTAACTCGGGTTTGAACAAGGCGTGAGGTAAACGAGCAATTACTTTTGCAGGATTTTCAAGATCTAAAAGTGCTGCAAAAGCCGAGTAAATATACCCTTCTGCACTATCGTGAACGCCGTGATATATTAAAAGCCAACCCGCTTGAGTTTCTATTGGCGGACAACCACCACCGATGTAACTTATTTCGTGTTTGTGTTTTGGACATAACAAAATATTATTTTTAAAATGTAAAAAATAATCTGTCCAATAGGTGGTATTTAAATCTATAATATTGGTTACACTAGCAATTTGAATATCGGGACGAATGCGATGTAAAAAATAAAACTTATCATTAATTTTTCTAGGAAAAAAAATCACGTTTTTATCCCACATTAGGATTTTCCTATCAGGATTATTTAATAAATTATTATGAACATGAAATCGCTCATATTTTTCATTTAAATGTGCATTGCTTTCTGCTAACCGTTTAAATTCCTCGAAAGTTACTTGTGGTACAATAATGCCTTGGCGTTCAAAAGTAACTAAATCGTTAGATGTTGCTAATGATCCCAAAGCATTTACGCCATCATACGAAGTAAAAGTCATATAGTAAATGCCATCAATTTTTACAATTCTCGGATCTTCAATTCCGTGTGATTCATAATCATATTGGGGCAACAATAGTGGAGTTTCCTTGCGCTCTACAACTTTTAATGGACCTTCTAACTTGCAGTAACCAATTGATGAATAATTTCCTTTTCGAACGGCTCTATAAAAAATGTGAACCGTATTACCTTCTTGCATAACTCCAGGATTAGAAACGCTTTCGTTTTCAAATTCAAGAGTTGTTTTTTCTAAAATAATACCTTCTTTTTTTACAGTTATCATTTTTTTTGGTTTACAGTGTTCAGTTTTCAGTCTCAGTTTTCAGTCTTAGTTTACAGTTTCAGTTTTCAGTCTCAGTTTTTAGTCTCAGTTTTTAGTCGGTGTTATAAAGCTGCAACTGAAAAGTTAAAAGTAAAAACTGAGACTGGAAAACTAAATACTATTTTTTCATATTATTTTGAGCCATTTCCGAAATAGATTTTCCTAAATCATCCAAACTGGTATTGTAGCTTTGTTTAAAACTTTCCCAATCGGAATAAATACCATCTTTTTGTTTTTTCATTTGTACTTTAAAATCTTCATTTTTTTGCATTAAAACATCCAAATCTTTATCCATTTTTGATCTAATTGAAGCTTTTTGCATTTTAACTTTTGCTCTAATTTCGGCAATTTGTTTGTCGTTTTCTGCCAAACGATTGTCAATTTCTTTACGATAATTGGAGTATTGATTTATGGAATCCAATCGGGCAGCACTCAATTCATCTTTAGCTATCGCAACATCTTCTTTTGCAGCTTTAACATCTTCTTGAGCATTTTCTAAATTATCTTCTTTTTTTTCAGTATTGCTTTTACAACTCATCATTGCAAGTGACATTATTCCAGCCATTGCTACCAATTTAATTTTTGAACTTTTCATTTTTATTTGTTTTAAGTGTTATTATTTTTCTCGAATCCAACTTCATTTTTTTGAAATGGAGAACAGAGTTTTTTATTGTATTTGTTTGATAATTTTATGCAAATAGTTAACCAATCAATTATTTTACCTAATTACAGTTTTTAAACATTAAGCTTTTAATATTTAAAAAAAACGAAAGTTAAAAATCAAACTAAAACTATCAGTTTTTAAACCTTTAGCTTTAGCAAAAGCTTAGAAAGAATTTGAATCAAATTTGCTCCTTTGACTTTTTAAGTTTCAACTTTCGCCTTAATTATTTACCGTGAACTAAATCGGATGCTTTATGATCTGTACTGTTCTTGAAATCATTAAATCTTTCTTCTACTTTCTTTTCAAGATTCGTTGCATTTTCTTCCACATCGTTTTTGAAAGTAGTTAAAATATCTTCCGCTTTTTTTTCTAATTTCAATGCTTTCTTTTTTAAAGACTTCACCTCATCGGTTACTTTTTGCTTTACGTCTTTTGCCATTTTCGTTGCGTTTCCTGCTATTTTTTTACGCGTTTTCGATCCTTTATTAGGTGCAAACAATACGCCTAACGCTGTTCCTGCTAAAACTCCTAATGCTACTGCACCAACTGCTTTTGATGCTGATGTTTTTTTTGAATTGTCCATTTTTTCTATTTTTAATTTATTAATATTTCTAATTTAGTGTTCTAAAATCTATATCCTAATGTAAATTGATACCAAACGTTTCTATAACGTGGTGTTGTTGATGTACCGTCACCATTGTTTTGTTGTAAATCCCAACCAGCTCGTAAGCCAATAACGGCATTATCGGTAACATTTAAATCGGCTCCACCAGTCAATCCAAATATGTTTTTTCTAATGTTGTCATTAGTAAATTGTTGTTCTTGCGAAGAGTTTGAAACAGCACTATTAAAGTTGTTTTTTTCACTTAATAAGAAAGAAAATTCAGGTCCAAAAACTACCGAAACAAACTTTACAGGTCTAAATGCAACCAAGATTGGAATGTCTAAAAAATTGGTTGTACGTTCATAACTATATGAATTTCCCAAAATAGTTCCTGTACCTTTAAATCCTTTTTGAGAAAATAAAACTTCAGGTTGAATGGCAAAATATTCACCTAGCGGGATGGTTACAAATCCGCCTGCAGCGAAACCGAATGCGCCATCGGCAACAAAATTGTCTCCTTGTTTATCATACACATTTGAAATGTTCAAACCCGCTTTTAACCCGAAAGTTAAATCGGTTCCACTTTTAGTTTGACTAACTTGTGCTTTAGTTGCAGCTGTGAAACTTAAACCTACCAGTATCAAATAAATTAACTTCTTCATTTTATTGTTGTTTTTACGATTCTTGTTTAATTATAAGAATCAAATTAAATAATTATTAAATAGGGTCTTTTCCTTTTATTACTCTAAATAGAATTGCAATAATTGCAAGCACTAAAAGAACGTGAATAATATTTCCTGCGTGGAAGGCAAATAACCCTAATGCCCAAAGGATTACTAATACTAATGCTACTGTGTATAAAAAATTACTCATTGTTTTTAAATTTAAATGGTTAGTGTTTTTAAAGTTTTTGTTTTTTTTACTAGATTAATTTCTAATATTTTTTTTGTTCAATCATTTACTATTACGTAAAGCATAGTCACTTCATTGCTTTTAATTATAAATCTGAAATTGTTTTTTTTTGAAATCCTTTTCCAACTAGTTTTGATTATATTTCACAATCACCAGCTATATTTTTTTTTTCAGTTGTATAGATTAATTACTGTTATTATAAATAGATTTATTAATTAATACATTACAAAGATGCTTCCAATTAAGGGTGAAATAATTACATTTTTTTTAAAATAGATTACACATTTTACATATCAAAAAAATTATTGAATTGTTGTTAAATAAAAAAGCACCTTATTTTAAAATAAGATGCTTTTAGTTTGAATTAACCCTTAACCAATTCAAAATTTATGATTATAAACTATACCAAGCTGAAATTATTTATATTTTTAAAAATTATTTTTTATTTAATTTACAAATTTTACTTTTTAGTTTAGAATTGTATGTACATTATTATTTAAAATTCTTTAATAAAAATTACATACGATCCATATACCAATTCAATTCTTTTTCAATTTTATTATATTCAAAAATAGTTGTAATTATTTTTTGTAATCGCATAAAAGCAGTTTCGCTTTTCACTACATAATCGGTTGCTTTATGGAGCATACAACTTACGGCAACTTCAATTTTATCTTGCGATGACAGCATTATTACTGGAATTGTAACATCAAATGCCTTAATTTTATCTAATGTTTCAAGTCCGTTCATCGCCATTCGATGAATGCCATCTAAATGATAATCTAAAATAACAATATTGGGTTTGTGAAATAAATTGGCTATGCACAATTCTCCGGTAGGAAAGGTTTCTATAATGAAATCGGCATGTTGTAAAAACTCTATTTCTAATGATTTTAAAAATACAGCATCATCATCTACCAAAAAAAGTCTTATTTTATTAGAGTCTGTCATTATTTTTTATTTTTTAATAGTTGTAATTCTTCTACTAATTCTTTACACGATTGCACTAAAACTGTTTCTAATTCGATTACCAATCCGCTAATTTCGTCAGAATTTTGCATACTGCTTGCATATTCTTGTATTTTATGAGCCATTTTTTCAAAACTTACATCCATTCCCATTATCGAAAATGAAGGAATCATTTTATGAACTGCTTTAGATAAAGTTTCCCAATCGCGGTTTTGAAAACTTAATTTCATAGCTGTAATTAACGGGGGCGTTTGTTCTAAGTATAAATTTATCATTTCTAGCATTAAAACCGGATTTGATTTGGTTCGTTCGTTCAAATAGTTCAAGTTAATATACTTACTATTTTTTGATATTACTTTTTCTATAATTGAATGGTTTTTAGTCAATATATTTTTTTTAACCAAATTTACAATTTTATTATATAAAAGCTTTTCATCTATTGGTTTTGCTAAGTAATCGTTCATTCCTACAGCTTTGCATTTTGCAACATCAACCGTAGTTACGTCGGCAGTTAAAGCTAAAATAGGAATATCTAATTTTAGTACATTTCTAATATATTCAGTGGCTTCAAAACCATTCATTTCAGGCATTTGTAAATCCATTAAAATGATATCGTAGGTATTTGTTTTTAGTTTCTCTACAGCTAATTTTCCGTTGGACGTAATTTCACAGTTAAAATCAAAATCATCCAACAATGTTTTCATTAAAAGTTGATTTAAAGCCATGTCTTCTACTACTAAAACATTAAGATTATGTATATCAGAATCCAATTCTAAAATTTCAATTTCTGCTGTTGTTTCTTTTGTAGTTTTGTTAAAAGGTAAAGTGAAACTAAAAGTTGATCCTTTATTTATTTCACTTTGAACTAAAATAGTTCCATCTTGTGCTTCTACTAATTGTTTTACTATTGCCAATCCGAGTCCAGTGCCACCAAAAATTCGGGAAGTACTACTGGATGCTTGTTGAAAATTCTCAAAAACAGTTCCAATTTTATTTTTTAATATTCCAATTCCTGTATCTGATATTGAAAAATTAATCATTACTTGTTTTTCGTTTTGATGAGCTAAAGTGGCAGAAACGGTTATTTTACCTGAGTTAGTAAATTTTACAGCATTGCTAACTAAGTTTAAAATTATTTGATGCAATCGAACGGCATCTCCTATAATCACTTTTGGAATTCGGGAATCATATTTTTTTATCAAGGTTAGATTTTTTTCTTGAATTTTAGTTTCAAACAAATGCAACATTGCCGAAATTGAAACTTCAAGTTTAAAAGGTGATTGCTCAAAAGTCATTTTGCCAGCATCCACTTTCGCTAAATCTAATATATCGTTTATTAGAACTATTAAAGCATCGCCACTTAATTTAATAGCTTCCAAATATTCTTTTTGTTTTGCAGTTAAATCAGTTTTCAAAACTACTTTGGTAAAACCAATAATAGCGTTCATTGGTGTTCGAATTTCGTGACTCATATTTGATAAAAATTGCTGTTTTGATTTTACTGCATCTTCGGCAATATGAGTTGCAGTTTCGGCTTTTACTTTGGCAATTTCAGAAATCTCGGTCGCTAACTCTGCAAATGTTTTAGCTTCAAGCAACTCCTTTGCTATTCTTTTTTGTTCAGTAACATCGCGGGCAACTATAACAGCTCCAACTACGTTTTTGTTTCCATCTTTATAAACGGAACCGTTAAATAAAACATCGGTTAATTTATGGTCTTTAATAGTTAGTGGATAGTCTACTACAAAACCTTTAGAAAAAACTTCTTTATATACTTTACTTGCTTTATTTGGATCTGTAAAATAATCTTTAAAATCTGATCCTTTTAATTTTTTTCGTGAAACTCCAGTAACAGCAACCATTGCTTGGTTAATATCGGTAATTTTGCCTTCAGGGCTAATTGTTACTAAAGGATCACGACTAGCTTCAATAAGACTTAATGAATATTGCGATGCCAAATTGGAGGCATAACTGTAAGCTTCTAATTCTTTATTTTCTTTAATTCTTTTTTCTTTTTCATTATTTTGAAACGCCAATTCTTTATTAGCAATCACTAGTTCATCGGCACGATTTTCTTTTTCTTGGTTTTGAAACGCCAGTTCTTTATTAGCAACAATTAATTCATCGGCACGATTTTCTTTTTCTTGGTTTTGAAACGCCAGTTCTTTATTTGCAACTACCAATTCATCGGCACGATTTTCTTTTTCTTGGTTTTGAAACGCTAGTTCTTTATTTGCAACAATTAATTCATCTGCACGATTTTCTTTTTCTTGGTTTTGAAACGCTAGTTCTTTATTAGCAACAATTAATTCATCAGCACGATTTTCTTTTTCTTGGTTTTGAAAATCAAGTTCTTTATTAGCAATTATTAATTCGTTAGCACGATTTTCTTTCTCTTGATTTTGATACGCTAATTCTTTATTTGCAATTATTAATTCGTTTGCTCGATTTTCTTTTTCTTGATTTTGAAACGCCAACTCTTGGTTAGCAATTACTAATTCTTTCTCCCTTAGTTCTTTAAGTTTAGATTCAGTTATATCGCGGGCCACAGCATAAATATTTTCACTTTTAGTTGAGGCTGTCCAAGACAGCCATTTATAAGTTCCATCTTTGCAGCGATAGCGGTTTTCAAAAGACGAATTGGATGATCCAACTGAAAGTAATTTCATCTCTGCCAAGGTTTTTTTTAAATCGTCAGGATGTAAAAAAAACATAATTTTTTGACTAAGAATTTCTTTTTCAGTGTAACCAACAGTTCTTGAAAATGCAGGATTTATAATTTTAAAATCGCCATCAAAAGTACCAATACACATCATATCAACCGAGAGGTTAAAAAACATATTGCGTTCTTCTTGCATTTTATCAAAATCTATTTTATTGATCATAGTATAAGTAATTAGTAATTAGTAACTAGTTTATAATGACTGTTTATAAATCATTCATTAGCTAATTACTATTTAGTTCCCTATTTCCTCAATTGGTTTTCGGGTTTTATGCTTTAGTTTTTGAAATTCAGAAGCTGAAAGTCCAGTTATTTTTTTAAATTGATTGCTCAAATGCGCTACACTGCTATATTGCATTTGATAGGATATTTCTGTTAAATTCATTTCATCATACATCAATAATTCTTTAACTCTTTCAATTTTATGTACAATTAAGAATTGTTGAATAGTAATTCCTTGAACTTCCGAAAAAATATTGGAGAGATAAGTATAATCTAAATTTAATTTTTCACTAATATAATCGGAAAAATTTATTGGAGGCATTTCAGAAGAATAATGTACAATTTCAATTATAGCATTTTTTATTTTTTCAATTAAAACTGCCTTTTTATCATCCATAAGCTCTAATCCTGAAACATTTAACAATAATTGTAATTGCTGTTTTTGATTTTCGCTAAGAGTTTCCATAATATCAATTTCACCTAAATCTACAAGAACAAAATGTAATCCAAGCGATTTTAATGCTTCTTTAACCGCCATTTTACAGCGATTACTGACCATATATTTGACAAATAACTTCATGAAGTTTTTTTTATAAAGATAGTCAACAAATGTTAATTATATTTTTTAATAAACTATTATATTTTAATTTTTAAATGTTACATTATTCACGGATTTTATAAAAATTAAATGTAAAACCAATGCCTTAAAATTTTAAAAAATCCCAAATATAACTACTAAAAATATTTGGGATTAATCAACAAAATTAAAAAAAGCTACTATCTTATTTTCTTGAATATTTATTTTTTAAACCCCAAACTTCAACGTGGGCTTTTTCATCTTTATGGTTAGGAAGTGTTTTGTAAACCATTACTATTTTCTTTAAATTTCTGTTGCCTCCATTTAAATCGATAGTTTTGCTTTCGCCGTTTAACTTTATTGGGTAACCTACTTTTATAATTTGCGTGTCACCACTTTCAAAAAAAACTTCTAAACTGGTTACATAAACTGGAGCATCGGTTACTTTAAAACGAATTGAAGTAAATCTATCAGCGCCTAAAACAATAATTTCATCAGATTCTTTTTTAAAATTAACCGTTGTTTCACCAATTTTGTGCCACCCTTTTTTGTTGCTCGTCATTAATTCTAATTTTTGAGCATTCATTGTATTGAATATTCCAGCTATTGTAAGAACAGTAAACATGACTATTTTTTTCATTTTTTTATTTTTTGTAGTAACATTGTTGTTACTCTACAAAATTGCAAAATATTGGTTTTTAAAAGGTTATATTTTTTTTTAAAATTGTTATATATATTACATATTTTTGAATATTAAAATTTTAAATTCCTATTTAAACACTACTTTCGTTGAAATTGTAATTTTTAAATGAAATCTGAAACGGCAAAATTATCGAATAATTACACAAAAAATAATCAAGTTGAATTGCTTCGAGGTGGTAAAAAATATTTTGATACTTTATGTAAACTTATTCAAAATGCAAATGAAAGTATTCATATTCAAACCTATATCTATGCCGATGATGAAACTGGAATGCTCATTGCCAATACTTTAAAAGAAGCAGTAAAACGAGGTGTTGAAGTACATTTACTTGTTGATGGTTATGCCTCGCAAGAGTTATCAAACACTTTTATTAACCAGCTAAAAAATGCAGGTATAAGCTTTCGATTTTTTGAGCCTTTTTTTAAAAATCATAACTTTTATTTTGGTCGGCGGTTGCATCATAAAATTGTTGTTGTTGATTCTAAATATACTTTAGTTGGTGGATTAAATATTGCGAATCATTATAATGATTTGCCTAATAAACCATCTTGGTTAGATTTTGCGTTATTTGTTGAGGGCGAAATTGCACAAGAACTTTGCATACTTTGCTGGAAAACGTGGAATGGTTTTACAATAAACACCGATAAAACTCCTTGCGAAAAAAAAATTATCGATTTCACAATTCCATTTGAAAAGCAAATAGAAATACGAATGCGTCGCAATGATTGGGTAAGACGAAAAAATGAAATCTCAACTTCATACATTAAAATGCTTCAATCATCACAGATAGAGATTACCATTATGTGCAGTTATTTTTTTCCAGGCAAAAAAATACGACGTGCTATGGTTAAAGCTATTAAACGGGGCATTAAAATTAAAGTTGTGGTTGCTGGCGTTTCGGATATTGCAGTGGCAAAACGTGCCGAACGTTGGTTGTACAATTGGCTTTTAAGAAATGGAATTGATATTTACGAATATCAAAAAAATATTTTGCACGCCAAGGTTGCGGTCTGCGATGATCATTGGATGACTATTGGCTCCTATAATATAAATGACATTAGTGCCTATGCAAGTATTGAATTAAATTTAGAAATTAAAAATACTGTTTTTTGTACAGAAGTTAGGCAAACACTTGATAAAATTATAGTTGATGACTGTAAACAAATTACTACTGAAAATTATCATAAAACTAATACTATTTTAAAAAAAATTGGCAATTGGCTTGCTTATGAATTTGTAAGAGTACTATTTTATTTATTCACTTTTTATTTTAAACAACGAAATTAATTTCCTTTAATTCTTCTCCAATAATTTAGAACCACTTGCCAATTCCATTTTTCAAATCGTCCACGTTGTACCACTAATTTGTTGTCATTTGGGAACTGTACATAGTAATGAAATACAAATTTTTCTTTTGGATTTTGCCACCCAATTATTTGCCCGAAACGTAAATCATTAAAAACTAAAGTATCTTTATATTTTTCTACGGTGTAAAATCCTTTTGAAAATCGAATTAATTTTTGCACCTCTAAGCTGTTTTTTATAGGTTTTAAAAGGGAATTATTTTTTGGGAAATAATGAAAATTGATTAGTTTTTTACTATCAAATAAGGATCGATAACCAACATAATATCCCTTTTTATTAGTTGCTACAACATACCAAAGCCAGTTTTGTAAAGGTTCAGGAGCAGTAAAATATTTAGTGTAAGTTATATTTTGTTTTGCCAAAATTTGCTTCACATCAGCATCAATTTTAAATTTATTTAAAGTGCAATAACTTAAATAAATCAATGGAATAAAAACACCAAATTTCCACCAAAAAGACCTTTTGTTAGAAAACGGATTTAGAAAAACAAGCAGTACAAAAGCAATTCCTGGGCAAATTGAAAAAAATGGATCGGCTACATAAATAGTATTAAATGAAAAACGAGAAGTATTAAAAGGTTCTAACCATCCAACACCATAATTGTTGAAACTGTCTAAAAATAGGTGCCCAAAAACTTCAATTCCAAAAAATAAAATCCAAGTTTTAAAAAGTATATTATGGGGTCGATGGATTTTATCGGCAATCAATGCAAAAACAGGAATTATAAGTAGAGCAAATAAAATAGAATGCGTAAAACCACGATGAGCCAGCAAATTTTCGGGAGTTGTTAACCAAAAAGAAGCAACAAAATCAATATCAGGAATGCTTTGTGCTAAAATTCCCCAAAACATAGCTTTTTTGCCAAAACCTTTTTCAAAAAAGGCTTCGCCAATGCAAGCGCCAATGGCTATGTGAGTAAGTGAATCCATTACTTTTATTCTGCAAGGACGATAGTTTCAATTTCATATTCACTGTATCCGCCACCAAGTTCGTTTTGTAAATCTAGTAAATTGGCATCAAAATGAACTATTATCGTTGCTGAAAATTTATTTTTTGTAACTGCGGATTCTGTTACGTTTGGGAATTTTGACAGTTCATAATCAACTTTCGACTTTTTACCCATTTTAATTTTGCCCGTAATATTATATTTATGCTCCATTTTCTTCACTTTTTAAAGTTTGATTAATGCTAGTAATTTTAAAATTTTCATCGAAATGGTAAATTCGCAAAACACTAGTTTCAATTTCAAAGTCGGATATTGCAGTTTCTGAGATTTCTTCTAAATACATTATCAAAGCTCTCAAACTATTGCCGTGAGCCACTACTAAAACTGTTTTATTTTCTCTTAATTTTGGCACAATATCCGATTGATAATATTGGGTTACTCTATCATAAGTATTTTTTAGACTTTCGCCGTTTGGAGGTGCAATTTTAAAACTTCTACGCCACATTAAAACCTGTAAAACACTATATTTTATCTCAGTTTCAGTTTTAATTAAACCTTGTAAATCACCATAACTTCTTTCGTTTAGCGCTGATGACTTAAAAACTGGAATATTTTTCCCAATTATTTCTAAAATTAAATCTAGAGTATGAATAGCCCTTTTTAAAACAGAAGTAAATGCATAATCAATATTGTATTTTTGCAATAAAAATCCTGATTCTTTTGCTTCTTCAATTCCTAAAGGTGATAAATCTACATCTTCTGAACCTGTAAATCTGTTTTCAAGGTTCCAAGTGGATTGTCCGTGGCGAAGTAAAATTAATGTACTCATTTTCATTTTTTTGTTAAAAAAGCATTGTACTAATAGCACAATGCTTGTGTTTTTATTCTATTATTAGGAAAAATAGTGTTGTATTATTGATGGTATTTTTCGTGTAATTTTGCATCAGCATTTTGCAAATTAATTGCAATTGTACTATGTTCAACAGCTTTTTTTAAACTGCCTTCGGCTTTAATCATTTCGCCACTTTTGTGAAATTTTGCGGCTTCTAAATGATATTTTGCTGCATCTTGAAAATGTTGTGCAGCTTTTTCGTGACTTTCAATTGCTTTCAAATTTTCTGCTTCAGGAAATGTTGCTTTTTTAGTGTCCATTTTTTTATTTTTTATACGATTAGTTATTTAAACGAATTCAAAGTTACCAAATTTGAAAAATAATATAGTTATACATTTTATTGAAAATGTTATACTTAACCCACATTTTAAACTAATTATTTTTAAGACCAACAAAAAACCCTAACATTTTTTAATTAGTTAAGGTTTGGCGAAAATTCCACTACTACAAAGAATTTTTTTGTTAACGGTTTTAATTAATAACCATTGTTTTCGTCTAAATTATTATGCGCATCTCCACCTGTACTGTAATAATTATTTTCTTCATCTTCACTGCCAATATTTTCTTGTTCGTCATCTAATTCTGAACCTGGAACATCTAAATCATCGCCCGAATGGTCTTCATTAAAATCTTTTTCATTCCATTTACTAGTGTCAGTAGGATTACTTTTTTCATTTAAAATGTCTTCAGGATCCAAATTTGTTTCAATATTATTAATATAAATATCTTCGCTAGATGGATAAGAAGAATATCCGGGATAAAATTTATCATTTGGATTTTTTACTTCGCTATTTTCGGATGTTTTCATACTATTTATTTTTTAAGTTGTTTAAAATTCTAATATCATAATTTTCAAATAAGTCGTCAGCATCTTTTTTAGTACACAAATTTGTTCCTGAGTTTAAAGTTGCTGCGGCGCCGCAAGCCACACCATAACGAACAGCATCTTGTAAATTTTCATTTTTTGACAACTTCAATATAATTCCCGCAAGCATACTATCACCAGCACCAACCGTGCTTTTTACTGCTACATTTGGGGCTACAAAATGTTCAGTAAAATCATTAGTAACTAACAAAGCACCATCGGCACCTAATGAAATTACTATGGCTTCACATTTTTTTTCTTTTATAATTTCAAGTGCTTTTTCTTTGGCTTTTTCTCTTTCAATTTTATCAATTCCTGTTAAAATTCCCATTTCTTTTAAATTGGGTTTAATTAAATACAAACCTTCTTTAATTGCCAGTTCTAATGGTTCGCCAGACGTATCAAGAATAAATTTACTACCTATTTTTTTTGATATTCTTGCAATTTGAGCATAAAAATCTACCGGAATTGATTGTGGTAAACTGCCGCTTGCTACTATAAAATCTACTTGCTTAAGGTTAGAAATATAGGTTAATAACGATTGCCATTCGTTTTCAAAAACAATTGGACCTTGCATATCTAAAAGATATTGCTTAGTATTTAATTTGTCAAAAAGTATTAAACTTTCACGCGTTTCATTTTTAATTTTAAATGCTTCAAATGCAATTTTTTTCTTTTTAAAAAGCTCAATAAAAAAAGATCCAAAATGACCTCCAGCCAAAAATAAAGCGAATGAAGAACCACCTAATTTTTTTATTGCTCTTGAAATGTTTATTCCACCTCCGCCAGGTTCATATTTAATATCGGTACATCGTAATTTTTGATTTTCAATTAACGAGGGCACAATTATACTTTTATCCAGCGTAGGGTTTACGGTAATTGTTATTACTTTTTTCATTATCGCCTTTTTAGTATACTACCAATAACAAAGTTCAAATAATTGAAATATAAATAGTTACATAATAATATTGATTTATTGTAGATGTTACATATTTTGCAATTAAGCCAAGTCTATTTCTTTGTTCAAATATACATCTTGAACAGCATGTACTAGTTCAACACCTTCATTCATAGGCTTTTGAAAAGCTTTTCTACCCATTATCATTCCCATTCCTCCAGCACGTTTATTGATTACAGCATCTTTAACAGCCTCTTTTAAATCAGATTCGCCTTTTGATTCGCCACCCGAATTGATTAATCCAATACGTCCCATATAACAGTTGGCAACTTGATACCTACAAAGATCAATAGGATGATTAGTACTTAATTTATGGTACATCAATTCATCGGATTTTGAAAAATTAAGTGCAGTAAAACCCCCATTTACATCAGGCATTTTCTGTTTAATAATGTCCGCTTGAATAGTTACACCAATATGATTGGCTTGACCAGTTATGTCGGCAGCATTTTCATAATTTATTCCGTCTTTTTTAAATGCGTTGTTACGCACATAGCACCACAAAACTGTTGGCATTCCTAAACTGTGAGCTTCTTCAAATGCTTCGGATACTTCAATTATTTGCTGGTTGGATTCTTTTGAACCAAAATAGATGGTTGCACCAATGGCAGTTGCACCCAAATTCCAAGCTTCACGAACCGAACCAAACATTATTTGATTGTATTTAGTAGGATAAGTTAATAATTCATTATGGTTTATTTTTACAATAAAAGGAATTTTATGAGCATACTTTCTTGATAGTAAACCTAAGTTGCCAAATGTTGTTGCCACTGCATTTGAACCCCCTTCAATAGCCAGTTCAACAATATTTTCGGGATTAAAATAAATTGGATTTTTTGCAAAAGATGCCCCAGCTGTGTGCTCAATACCTTGATCGACAGGTAATATCGATAAATATCCTGTTCCTGATAATCGACCATGGTTAAAAATGGATGCAAGGTTTTTTAAAACTTGTGGGTTACGATTACTTTGTTGTAAAACATCGGATATATAATTCGGGTTTGGTGTATATAAAAGCGATTTGTTAAAAGTTTTGCATTTATGTTGAAATAAATTTTCCGCATCTGACCCTAATAAATCGGTGATTTTTTTAAAGTTCATGATTTTAATTTTTTAAAAGTTCTCTTAAATACCGTATTTGCTGTTTATTTTACTTTAAAGAATACGCTTTTGCTCGCTCCTTTAATGCTATTATAATTAATTCTTCGGCATTCGATAATGCATCTATTGCTATGTATATGCTTAATAGAGCATCATCTTCTGCCCAGTTAGCGCGCAATTCAGGAGTTCCTGATTTTGGGTCATATTTAAATTTCCTAAAATCGGATTGTACTTTTACTACACCTTTTTTAAAATTAGTTTTAACTTCATCCCAATGTAAAATTGCATCTTCTTTTAATGAATTTTTCTTTTTTTCATAAATTGATTTATCAATTTGGGTTTTATTTTTTAAACTACTAGACCATAGTTCTATTTTTTCTTTATTCTCAAACGTTGAATGACTTACATTTTCTTCTAATTCTTTCGCTTTTTTTATTACGTTTGAAAGTACAATTGATAAATTATTTTTCATTGGGTTTAACTTATTAGTAAGGAAATATAAAAGTAAAATTGAGTTATTAACACCAATAAACTATTATATTTTATTTAATAAAAGTTATAAAAATCACATATTTTCATTAAATTGAAGTTTTCTTTTCCAATGTACTAATTGGTATTTTATACTGTCATAATACAACCCAATTAGTAGCAAAAGAGCTGGAATGAATAAAGAATGAAATTCTAAACTCGTAAAAAGGAAACCACCAGCTATTCCTCCTAAGAAAAAATAGGATATAATTCTTAATCGAAGTTTGATTGTCGAAATTAATTTTTCTTTTTGATCTTTAGTTCTGTTAAACAGCAATTGAGACAATTCAATCCCTAAGTCGGTAAAAAGTCCTGTTAGGTGAGTTGTACGCACCACTGCATTTGAAATTCGGGTTACTAACGAGTTTTGTAAACCCATTGCAAATAGCAAACTAAATGCTATTAAATTGGCATAATTGTACAATAAAAAATTTCCTAAAAAAGCTATTGTGAATAGGATGCAACTTTCAATCAAAGTAGGAATAAAAAAAATGTATCGTTCGTTTTTTCTTGTCATAATTTCAACTAAAAGGCTTGAAACAAATGAACCTAAAAAGAAAAAAAATATGTATAAAAAGTAGGTAAAACTAGTTACAAGTTGAAGTTTAAAAACGGCATCAACAAAAAAAGCAAAATGTCCAGTAACATTGGTTGTCAATCGCTGTACGGATAAAAATCCAACAACATTAACTATTCCCGCAACGAAAGAAAGTAGGGATGCTATTTTTTTATTGTGACTTATATTTCTTGAATTACCCTGATGTCTAAACATTATTTTGGGCTTTATTATTCTTTAATAAAATAGTTTAGGATTTGTGATATATTGTAAAATCATTGTCAAAATATTAAACTTTGACAATGATTTATAAGGAATATATTACTTTGTTTTAAAAAATAGTCATGGCTACATTTTAGTAAAATTAGTTAAAAATTAATTTAAAATAATTATTTTTTGTGTCCTTTTCCTTTACCATGTTCCCTTTCCTCTCCGTGTTCCCTTTCATCATGATGACCTTCATTTTCGCCTCTGTTTACATAAACGGGTTCATTATATTTAATTTTTTTGTAATATTTAATTTTATGACTTTTATGATAGGAGTAAGGAGAATCTCCACGGTAATCCGTTAAATAAACAACATTTCCACCCCGTAAATTATAGTTTCTATAGCGGTAGGGTAATGATGCGGATCTAAACCAACTTCCATTTTTAATATAAATAAATCGTGCCGATGGAACATCATAGTAGGTATCAATATCGGGTAAATAATAATACTGGGTTTCAACTCTTTCAGCAGGAGCCCATACTGGTGGAGGTCCAAAATTTACATTTACAGATACTTGAGCTTTTGAGGCAATGCTCATAAAAAATAAAGCACAAATTGCTAATTGAATTTTTTTCATAATAATACGTTTTAATTTATGTAAATGTAACTATTAAAACTGCTTAATTATTATATAATAATTCTTAAAAGTTGCAATATTAAACTAACACGAAGTAAATGTAATTTAAGTTTTAGGAGTTTTTTTAAAGCAAATTTGAATTATTTTCAATCTTAAATGAGAACAAATCTTCGAAATAATGTAAAATATTGTGAAATTTTTTTTAAAAAATTTACAAGTTTGTTAATACTATTTATACTTTAGATTTGATAATTTTTGGGAAATTATATTTAAGTAATCAAATAAACCTAAACAATTGGTATTTGATTTACTGAGGTTATCTTAAAAAGTAATAGTTTTTTTAGATTTAATTGAATAATAGTATTCAAATAGTTTTATACGGTTTGAAAAAAAATAAAAAATGACTGTCGATTTCTCGACAGTCATTTCATTTACTAAAACAAAACTAAAAAGGTTAATAATTTGTTTTTAATTCTACTCTTCTGTTTTTTGCTCTTCCTAATGCAGTTTTATTAGAAGCCACTGGTTTGGTTTCACCATTTCCAATTGCTGTTAATCTTTCTGTACTAATACCTTTACCAATTAAATATTCTTTTACAGATTCGGTTCTTTTTTGAGATAAAGTCATATTAAAATCATCTTTTCCCACACTGTCTGTATTACCTTCAATCACTAAATTAGCACCTTCATATTTCATTAAAATTTTGGTCAATTCGTCTAATTGTGACAAGGAAGCCAATTTCAATTTATCGGAGTTATTTTCAAAGAAAATTTTGCTTCCAATTAGTGTTATTCTTGTAATTTCTGCTTTTGAAATCTCAGGACAACCTTTGTTTTCTGGTGTTCCTTTTGCATTAGGGCATTTGTCATCTAAATCGGCTATTCCATCGCTATCAGCATCCGGACAACCTTTTAGCGCCAAAACTCCTGCAACATCTGGGCAACGGTCTAAATCATCATTAACACCATCACCGTCACTATCTATTGAACAACCACTTGCATCAACTCTAGTTCCTGCTTTTGTATTGGCACATTTGTCATCAATATCAGCAACACCGTCTTTGTCGGAATCTGGGCATCCTTTTAAAATGGTTGTACCTGCTTGATCTGGACAACGGTCTTTTGAATCTTCTACACCATCATTATCTCTATCTGGACAACCATTTAAATTTACTGAACCTGCTACATCGGGACAAGAGTCAAGATAATCGGCAACACCATCGGCATCTCGGTCAAGTGGACAACCCATTTTATCAACGGCGACTCCGCTTGGAGTTCCTGGGCAATTGTCTTTTTTATCACTAACACCATCTTTATCTGTATCAATCGAGTTACCCATATTGAAAGTTAACCCAATCATATGAGATAAATAGGCATCTTTTGATTTGAAATCGGATGTTCCATTATCAACTCCATCACGACCATCTCTATTTGAAAATAAAAATGTTTCTTGGATATTAAGCATAACTACTGGTGATAGTTTAATGTTTAAACCTGCACCAGCTGTTGGAAGTATATAATCATACTTTTCTTGATGGAAATTAAGTTGATTATCAAATAAAATTGCACCAACACCAGCAACTACATAAGGTCGAACTATATATTCTGGGGCAACAATATTGAAACGTAAATTAATAGATCCTGCATTAAAATCAGATTTAAAACCAGGAGTTGTTCCATTATTATACCCAATTGTTCCTTTTGATAATAATAAACTTACATCAAATAATTTTCCTAAATATCTTGATACCGATATACCACCAAATCCATACATCGTATTGGAAGTTTCATACCAATCACGACCTAAATCGCCATTATATTGAGTTACACCACCGTGAACACCAATATTCCATTTTTTGTCTTCTGTTTGCGCTTTTAATGTAAATGTAAATCCTATACACATACACAATACTACTAATTTTTTCATCTTTATATGTTTTAACTTATTGTTTACAAAGTTCATACAAGTTAAAAGCGCTATAGTTACACATTTATTTATTTTAATTTCAAAATTGCTTGTTTTTAAAATTTTACAATATTCTTTATTTTGTCAATTATTTTAATTTCTTTTTTTGAAGATTCAATTTCTCCTATTAAAAATCCATAAGGCTTCATAGGTTCAATATAATCACATACTATTTTAAACATAGCTGTTAATGGAATGGCTAATATTATACCAGGAATTCCCCAAATTAATTCAAATAAAATTAACGCCATAATAGTAAATAACGAATTTATTTTAACTTGTGAACCTACTATTAATGGCTCAAGTATCCAACCTTGAATAAATTGTACAATTCCGTAAACCACAACTATGCTAATTAAAACTCTTGTGTCAGATCCATTCATTGCTGCAACTAAAACAGTTAATGTTGTTCCAGTTAAATTTCCAATAAAAGGTACAATTTCTAAAACGCCACATAAAATGGCAAAAAATATAGCATTTTTAATCCCAAGAATACTAAAACCTATACCGTACATTACCCAAAGTAAAAAAATCATTTTTGAAAGGCCTATTAAATACTGCTGTGATACTGACGCAATTTTTTGAATAATTTTTGCCATTTCCGTTTGTTGCGTTTTGGGTACAAGCTGTATTAAAAAGTTTTTAATATGATTTCGATAATATAAAAGAAATACAAAATATACTAGAATTAAAATAATTGAAGATATAAAACTACTCATTGAACCCAACATAATTTGAGCCATATTACTATAAGATGGTTTTTCATTTTGTAAAATTTTGTTCTGTTCTTTAATAGATATATTGAGTGTGTCAAAAATATATTTTTGAATTTGCGTGCCACTAGTTATTACTTTTTCTTTTAAAACTGCAAAATCTTTAATTATTTCTGATACTTGGAAACCAACTAATGCAATTAAAAAAAATACTACTGATAATAAAACTAAGAGTGAAAGTATTACGGCAATTGCTTTTGAAATTCTTTTTTTTTGCATCCAATTACAAAAAGGTAAAAAAACGGTTGCTAAAATTCCTCCAATGCAAAAAGGTATTAAAAATTCTTGTGCAAAAAATAATCCTGACACCACAAGAAAAACCAATACTAATTTTTTAATTACTTCAATTAATGATGTTGACATGTTTTATTATTTTGTGTTTTTTTTCAAATATAAACTATTAGACATAAAAAAGCGAGATTTTATTCTCGCTTTTTGGTGTTATCAATAAATGGTTACTACCTAAATAAATCTTTAATATTACTGCCAATTTCGTTCATATCTCGGTTAAAATCGCTTTTAAAAGTTTTCCATCCTGTTTGGTTGCCATCGTAGTGGTTTAGTTTTGATTTTAGTTCGGTATTTTTAGCCTCTAGTTTTTCAATTCTAGTTCTATAAATTCCGTCAAAAGTGCTGCCAGGTTTATTCATTTTCACTTTTAATTCGGCAATTCTATTTTCATTATCACTAATTTTAGCTTCAGATTCTGCTTTAAATTCTTTCCATTCATTCGCATTTGAAGTTTGAGTATCTTTCAAGTCTTGTTTGGCATCAGTAACATTTTGGCGTGCTGCTGTTTCTTTTTGTTGTGCTGATTTACATGAAGTTAAAAAAGTTACAGTGATAATTGCGAGTATTATTATTTTGTTTTTCATTTTTTTAAATGTTTAATGTGAATTACAAATTTAAGGAAGGCTTACAATTACTATTTTACAGAATTATAATAAAAAGTTGTAACAATTACATATTTTTTTACTTTACATTTTTTGAAAAAGTTACTACCACTATTATTGACCAAAATTACTTGATTACCTCAGATAAGTGTAAGATAATTTGCAGATTATTCGGGATATTTAAATTCGAGTGGATTATAATAAATCTTTACAAAATAATACTAAATTCAAGCTTTAGAAACTTGAAAACATAACTTATCGGAGTCATAAATTATTTTTTACATAATTTTTCACTATTTCTTTTTTTTCTTTAAGTTTCAATTCTTCAATATCGGCATCCATTTTTTCACGTTTCATTCCAACACGAATAAAACCAAAAAGACTCATATATACATTTGAAATCCAGACCAATGCAAAACCAGCTATTAAATAACCACGCCAATCAATATACAGTAAATGATACTTTGTTATAATTAAAAAAAGCACTGTAATATAATGACTAAAACAATATTCGCAAGTAAATAAATAAAAAAATTTTCGTTTTAAAATGGTACTACATTCTTTAGATTTTTTAATACAAAAATTTCTAGGTTCTTTAAAAATTTCTTCATGAGTAACCGTCCAAGCTATACTAGCAATAGGAAGTGCAAGTAAAAAAAGAGTTTGAATTTGATATTGAATTTCCATTTTGTTTTAATAATTATAACCAATTTATGTTATGCAACTTAAATAAGTTTACTCTAAAAATAGTTATACAATAATTAAAAAAATATATAAAACTTACTGGTTTTTAACTAGTATTAATAGGATTGATTTTAAATGATAAGTTTTTTATTTTACTAAATCTAAAATTTTAGTAAACAATACTTTTTCATCAATTGGTTTTGAAATGTAGTCATCCATACCCGCAATCTTGCATTTTTCAAAATCTACCGAGGTTACATCGGCCGTTAAAGCAATAATTGGCGTTTTTAATTTCATATTATTTCGTATATGTTTAGTTGCTTCAAAGCCATTCATTACTGGCATTTGTAAATCCATCAAAATAATATCAAACTTTTTAGTTAGAAGTTTGTCAATAGCAATTTGCCCATTGTCTGCCATTTCCCATTCAAAGTTAAAATCGTCAAGAATAGTGCTCATCAATAATTGATTTAATTTGACATCTTCTACCACCAATATTTTCAAATTTAAAAATTTCGCCTCATTTCGAATAACTTCATTTTCGACTAATAATTTAGTAGTAGTTTTTTGAAAACTTAAATAGAAAGTAAAAGTAGAACCTTCATTAATTTTGCTTATAACCGAAATTGTTCCGCCTTGTTTTTCAACAAGTTGTTTTACAATTGCCAATCCTAAACCTGTGCCACCATATAAACTTGAAGTTATTGGGGTTGCTTGTTCAAAATTTTCAAAAATAGCATTAACCTTATTCATTGGAATTCCTATTCCAGTATCAGAAACATTAATTTCTAAATTTACTTTTTCATCGTCTTGAGATTTTAAAATAACATCTACAGTAATTTTTCCCTTTAATGTAAACTTGATTGCATTGCTCAACAAGTTAATAAGTATTTGGTGTAATCTAACCGAATCACCAAGTACAATTTCAGGAATTCTTGAATCATAATTTTTAACTAATTCTAAATTACTTACTTCAATTTTTGTTTTAAACAAATGTAAAATTATAGTTATTGAATCAAAAATTTTAAACGGTGCGTTGACAAATGTCATTTTACCAGCGTCGACTTTTGCTAAATCAAGAATATCGTTTATAAGTACAATTAAAGTATTTCCGCTTGATTTAATGGCTTGTAAATATTCTTTTTGTTTTATGGTAAGTTCAGTTTTCATTATAACTTTCGTAAAACCAATAATTGCGTTCATTGGCGTACGAATTTCGTGACTCATATTAGATAAAAACTGTTGTTTTGCTTGTGTTGCATTTTCAGCAATAACTTTTGCATCTTCAGCTTTGCTTTTTGAATCTAACAATTCGGCATCATACATTTTCTGTTTTGTAATATCAATACTAATGCCGGTAAGTGTATGAGCAACGCCAGATTCATTATAATGATATTGCCCTGTCGATTTTATCCAAACCACTTTGCCATCGTTGGCTCTGGTAATGCGATATTCAACATCATAAATGGTATAATCAATTTTTGCTTTTTCTAATTTTTGAAATGCCAATTCTTTATCTTCTGGTAAAATTACTTTGTACCAATCTTCATAATTCAAGAGCATATTATCTTCTTTATATCCCCACATTTTTTTATGTATTGGCGACCAATCTAATTTGGAAGAAGCAATATCTAGTGACCAAATACCTACTTGAGCGGAATCGGTAGCCAATTTTAAATGTCTTGCCAATTTATCGATTGCCTCTTGCGAGTTTACTTGTTCAGTTATATCTCTCGAAATCGAAATTAATTGTTGATCGGGTTCACCTGTTTTTCCTATTGACGACACCATTACATTCCACCATTTAGGCGTGCCTTTAATGGTTGGGCAAAAAGCAGTGAATTGTACATTGACACCGGTTAACGCTTTATCAACCGCCGATTTTACTAAAGCTTCATTTTCTTTTCCCCACAAACTCGACCATTGTTTATCTTTTACGGTTGAAAAATCATCAATTTCTAATTGGCAAATGCCGCTTTGGTTCATAAATTGAATACGCCCTTGGCTGTCTAATATTTTTAAACAATCAGGATTGCTGTCAATAATAGTTCGATTGAATGATTCGCTTTTTTCTAATTGTTTTTTAGCCAATACTTGAACCGTGACATCAGTTGCAAGAACTGTAATACCTGAAATACTATTGTCAACATCTCGATAGGGTTGATATACAAAATTGAAATAAATCTCTTTTACAATTCCGTTGTGCGTTATATTGGCTTTGGTTTCAAATCCTTCGTAAGGTATTCCGGTAGTATAAACTTCGGCAAGTAATTTTGGGAAAACTTGTCCAATTAGTTCTGGTACTCCCTCAAGTAATGGTTTATTTAATACTGAATTTCCTTTTCCAAGCACGTTGAGCATTGGTTCGTTGGCAAATTCTACTACCATATCCGTACCTTTGAAAATAGAAATTGCCATGAGCGACTGCGACAAAATATTGCTGAAACGCTTTTCACTAGCTTCAATTTGTTTGCGCGCTTCTACTTGTTCCGAAAAAGATATATTGAGTTGCTCTTGCTTGTCAAGCAACTCTTGGTTTACAATGGTAAGTTCTTCATTAGTAGACTGCAACTCTTCCTTCGAGGTTTCAAGTTCTTCGTTCAAACTCTGCATTTCCTCATTGCTGCTCTGCATTTCTTCGTTGGCACTTTGCAGTTCTTCGTTTGCGGCTTCCATATCTTCAGTAATGTAGCGCATATCTTCGCGGGTTTGCGAAAGTTCTTTTTCTAATTGTAAGTTTTTATTTTGTTTTTCATTTATTTTAATCGATTCCGTTTTATTTTCCTCTGCTTCCGATGGGATCATTTTTTTTTCAAATCGAACTAAATAATTTGGTTCAATAGTATCGGTAAGCGGAATAATTTCAATAGTTACAACAGTTTGTTTTTCATTTGATTTAACAGGAATATTTTCTTTTATAACGGTAACTTTTTCTTTTGATGCTTTGTGAATTGCATTACGGAGTTCAAATGCCAAACCTTCGCGCGCCATTTTTATAAGATTATGAGTAGGTTTGCCTTGAGGCGCTTGAAGAAATGGAGTAATGTCGCCGTGAATATGAACAATGTCCATTTGTTCATTAATAACTACACTTGCTGGCGATTTGGCAATCATTACTGCCTCGGCGCTTTTTTTAAAATCGGTTTGAACGGCTTCCAGTTTGAGTATATTTTGATCTTTTAATTTAAATGCAATTTCATTTCGAGGGGTCGACATATGTACAAATCGGCCAGGCAAAGTTTTACGCGAATAAATTTTTTCGTTTTTATTAACTTGTGAAAATAAATCTGATGAAGTACCAACGGTTTCTGATTTTCCTAATAAAAGAAATCCGTTTTCTTTAAGCGCATAATGAAAGGTAGAAAATGCTTTTTTTTGTAAAAAAGTTTCCATATAAATAAGCACATTACGGCATGTAATTAAATCCATTTTGGCAAATGGCGGATCTTTTAAAAAATTATGCGGTGCAAACACGCACATATCTCTTATGACTTTTTTCACTTCATAATTACCATTATTTTTTACGAAATAAGTACTAAGTTGACTTTCAGATAATTTTTCTACATCGGTGCTAAAGTAAATCGCAGTACGTGCTTTTTTAATCGCTTTCTCAGAAATATCTGATGCAAATATTTGAATTTTAGTTCCACCTAAATTCATTAACGTTAAGTACTCGTGTAAACAAATTGCTATTGAAAATGCTTCCTCTCCGGTTGAGCAACCTGCAATCCATATCCGAATAGCGTCATCGGTAGTTTTATTTTTTATAATTGTTGGAAAAACAGTTTCCGTTAAGGCGCGAAATGTTTTTGGGTCTCTAAAAAAAGAAGTTACAGGAATAAGAACATCAAAAAAAAGTGCTTCTTGTTCGGCTTTATCGGTTCGTAAAAATTTCAAGTAATCAGTAAGATTTTGTTTTTTAACTATAGCTATTCTTCGGGCTATACGTCTGTGAAAAGTTGGTTGCTTGTAATAGGTAAAATCAACACCACTACGTTGGCGTAACAATAAAAGAATTTGTTTAAAAGCAGTTTCATCATCTTTAGGGAGCTCATTGGTTTTATTTAACAGTGAATTGGCTTTATATGAATTATTAATTATTAAAAGCTGTTCTGGAATTTTTTCGGGTGCTAAAATAAAGTCTACAACCCCAGCATTTACTGCACTTTTTGGCATGCTATCATAAGTTGCCGATTCTGAATCTTGTGCAATTGTAATACCTCCGTGATCTTTTATTGCCTTTAACCCAAGTGTGCCGTCGCTGCCCGTACCCGATAATATTACACCAACAGCAAACTCTTTATGAACTTCGGCAAGCGATGTAAAAAAAACATCGATAGAGAGATTGAATTTTTTTTCACGTTCCGAAAGTTTGAGTACACCATCGGTTGAAGTAAGTATTTTATTGGAAGGAATTATATAAATATGATCAGGTGCAAGAGGTATATCATCGGTAATTTCAATTACTGGAATTTTGGTAACTCGTTGCAAAATTTCGGGCAATATACTTTCGTGCGATGGGTCAAGATGTTGCACTAAAACATAAGCCATTCCAGAATTTTCAGGTATTGCTTTTAGTAATCGTTTAAAAGCATCTAATCCGCCTGCACTTGCTCCTATACCTACTATTGGAAAATTTTGAGTAGTTGCAGATGGTTGTGGTTTGGATTTATTCTTTGTTGATTCGCTCATTTTAGTTTATAATAACGCTTCATTTTCGAGTTACAATTTCATTAAATTGCGTTATTATAACCAAAGATAGTTTTTTAAAAAACTAAACAAGGGTTTTAAAATTTTATTTATGTACCAATTAAAACAATTGTTAAAATTATTTTAAACTAAATTTATATATGATTGTTAAACAACTTATTTTAAATAAAATTTTCATTTAAAACTCATTTTTAGATCATAATTTTTAAATTTCAGTTTGGTCACAATTAATGTCTAAAAATCGTACAAAAATTAAATTTTTTAAATCTTCAAAAAAAATACCTGTAAAATAATTAATGTCTTTTACTATGTGCAAATTTTACTACGGCTACTAAACAAACTCCCCCAATTACATTGCCAAGTGTTGCAAGACCCTGAAACCTAAAAAATTCAAACCAACTTATGCGGTTGGCTTCGGCAAAAAAGCCCATAAAAACTTCAATTGACCCTACTATACAATGATGAAGACCTGCAATGCTTATTAAAAAAGTTACTAAAAATATCATTACCACTCTGCTAAAAGTGTCTTGTGCCGAACTTAACAACCAAGAAAGCATGCCCATTAACCACCCCGCCATTATACCGCTAATTAAAGTTGAACCAGCACTATATTTCACCATTTTTTGAGATATAAAATAAAAAAAATCATTTTCAATTAGGTGCATTTCGCCATTAAACACAAGTGATATACTGCCAAAAATGTAACCTCCTGCTAAGTTACCTAAATAAACAATGAGCCAAAGTTTGGCTAAGCTTTTTAAAGTTGCTTGACCATTCATTACTGGTAAAGTTGCTAGTGTGGTATGCTCGGTAAACAATTCCGACCTTCCAATAATTACAAAAATATAGCCTATAGGATACACTAACGCCATCATTACAGTTAATTGCCCCGCTGTAGCTTCATTTTTAAAAAGGGTGTAAATAATACCAATAACTAAAACGCTAAAACCTACTTCTAAACCAGCAGATAATGAAGATAAAAATAATCCTAAATCTGACCGTTTGTATTCTTTCAAACCACTTTCGATTTGTTCATTCATAATTTCAAAAGCCTCTTTGGGCTTTTCGTCGGTGGTATTTTTAACTGTTTTATCCATTAAAAGGTAGTTTGATTACATAAAAAAATTAACTGCAATAAAAAATAATTAACTCCTAACTAGCACATCTACCATTTTGTAGGTCTTAGGCGGAAAGTTGGAAAATCCCATCGCGGTAAATACTATTTAGAAAATTTATCAACTTAGTTTTTGAAATTATATTTTATAACGCTTATCATTATTTTAAGCACATCGATTTAATAAAAAATAAATTATAACGAAAACTAATATAGTTCCGAAACAACCTCCTCCTAATTTTTTAGCTCCATAGCCAGCAATGATTGTTTTAAAAAATCCGTTCATTATTTAATTTTTTTATTTTATATTCTAGACATTTATCAATTGTAATTTAAGTATTTGTTGATGATAAAGTTTTTATTACAAAATGATTTTATTAGCATTAATATCACAATAACCCGAAACTTTAGGCATTATTTTAAACATTTAATGTCCCTTCAACTCCATCATCAGGGGCAGAGCCAGTTACAATTGAAGCAATCATCTGAAGCATTGATATCATTTTATTGTTTTTAGTATCCCAATAATAGGAAGATTGCGGCGTAATTTTTATTAATGAAATATCTACATCATCTTTACCGTCATGAAACCATGCTTTGGCAAATGGAGTCCACATTTCATAAATTTTCTCCCTATCAGTATGAACACTTGCAGTACCATAAACACTCAAAAACTCGTAATTGGATGTGTTTGAGTAAAATAGTTGAACAGCATTGTCTTTTTCAATTTCTTCATTTTTACCACTTTTTAAAGAACTCATAAACCATATATTTCCTTGGTCATCGACTTTTTGAGTACTCATAGGTCGAGAGTTAATGGGCTGGTTAGTTAATTGAGTACAAAAATGACATATTGATTCACTTTTTATTAATTCCTTTAGTTTATTAATTGCATCTTGGGCAGAAAGGTTTTGAACGTTTGGGTTGGGTTGTTTTTGCATTATTTTTTAATTTTAGTTTTAAAATATTTACAAATTTATATTTGACAGCCAGAACCTTAGTTACATGTTTATTAAAATTTTTTACATTTTTTACAGAAAATATTTTTTTAAAAGTTGTAAGTTCCTGTAATAAAATCTAAGCTAGTAGTTTAATTCTTATTTCTAACACTAATTTTGAAAATTTCAAACCAAATTACAGAAACAAAACCAATAACAATTGCACTACTTAATTGACTAAGGTTTAATTGCTTAAAATCAAAAAAGCTAGTTAGCCAAGGTACATAGAGTAACATTGCAGTATTTGAAACAGTAATCCCAATTATTATAAAAACTAAGTTGTTTTTATACTGTATAGTTTTGAAAATGGAATAATTAAACGAACGATTTACCAAAGTCAAAAATATATTTGCACTTATTAAAATTGTAAAAACAACAGTTCTTGTCATCGCTTCATCAAAGCCATTTTGAACTGAATATTGATAACCAAACAAAGTTCCAACGGTAATTGTCAATCCTTGTAAAATGCTTATTGATAATTCTTTCCAATTAAAAAAAGTGGTTGTAAAAGGTCTTGGTTTTTCATTCATTGTATTTTTTTCAATAGGTTCATTTTCAAAAATTATGGAACATGTTGGACCCATAATTAATTCTAAAAAAATGATGTGAATGGGTGAAAAAATATTCGGATAAACCCAACCCAAAGCCAACGGAATAAAAACCGTGAAAATTATCGGAATGTGAATAGAAATGATATATCGGAATGCTTTTTTTAAATTGGTATAAATTCTTCTTCCCATTGCGACTGCATCAATCATTTTCGATAAATCATCGTCAACCAAAATCAATGATGCAGCTTGTTTTGCAATTTCTGTCCCTTTTTTTCCCATTGCAATGCCAATGTGTGCTGCTTTTAGTGCTGGTCCGTCGTTAACTCCATCTCCTGTCATTGCAACAATTTCTCCGTTTGATTTCAAAGCCTCAATAATTTTTAGTTTGGCTTCTGGAAACATTCTGGTAAAAATATTGGTTGCCAAAACAGTTTTTTTTACTTCTTTTTCAGACAGTTTCATTAATTCATCGCCAGTTATTGAATGTTCAAAACCAACAAAACCAATTTGTTTTGCAATTGAAGTTGTAGTTTCAGCATTATCGCCCGTAATAATTTTAACTGAAATCCCCGCTTTATAAAAATGTTGTAAAACGGTGTGAATATTCTTTTTTGGCGGATCATAAAAAGCAACAATCCCTTTGAATTTGAATTGAAATTCCTGTTGTGTTTTTGGATAATTATTTCCTGCAAACGATGCTTCACCAACGCCTAAAACACGATACCCTTCGGCTGTTATTTCTTTAATAATTGCTTTAATTTCTTTTTTTTCTTCTGCTGATAAATTTGAAACTGATATCAAAGCTTCTGGAGCCCCTTTGGCTGCTATTATTCTTTCGCCATTATGATCTTCAAAAATGTGGGTCATCATTGGAGGTTTTCCGTCAAGCGGATATTCGTGTACCAATGTAAATTTTGGTCTTTCATCAAGTAAAAATAACTTCAAGTATGAATTATGTAATGCAATTTCCATAGGGTCAAACGGAATTGGTTCACTTGCAAACATTGCCAATTGAATTAAACTTTTTTCAGAATTAGAAGCATCTTCGGGGTTTATTATTTTTTTTGTTTCAAAGGAAAATACTTTTGCTAAACTCATTTTGTTTTCGGTAATTGTACCCGTTTTGTCAGTGCAAATTACAGTTGCACTTCCCAAAGTTTCAACGGTTTTCATTTGTTTAACTATAATTCCCATTTTCATTAATCGCCAAGCACCAATTGCCATAAAAGTGGTGAAGGCCATAGGAACTTCTTCTGGCAAAATGCTCATTGCTAGCGTTAATGCTTTGAGTAAACTATCTAAAATATGTTTAGAATGATAATAATTTATTGCCCAAACGGTTAGGAAAACAAAAGTTCCAATAATGACTAATTTTTTTACAAAATTGTTAATTTGAATTTCTAAAGGTGTTTTTTCTTCTTTAATTTCTTCGAGACTTTTGCCTATTTTTCCTAACTTGGTGTGGTTGCCAATGTTAGCAACAATTGCTATTGCCAATCCGGTTGTAACCGTTGTTCCCTGAAAAACTTTTTTGTCTTTGCTGTCTTTATTTTTAGAAACGGCAAATGATTCGCCAGTTAGAATAGATTCGTTGACCGAAAAATCGTTGGAATGAATTATAGTTCCGTCGGCAGAAATGCTACTTCCTTCTTCGACCATCAAACTATCGCCAACTACAATATCTTTGCTTTCAATTTCGATAATTACTCCATTTCTAATTACTTTTGATTTTGGTTTTGTAAAATCTTTTAGTTTTTCTAAAGCATTTCTGCTGCGTGAATCTTGAAACAACGTAATTGTTGAAACTATTAGAATTGCAGATAACAGAAAAAATCCATCGCCAGTTTTTCCGCTAATAAAGTAAATTGATGCAGCAACAAGTAACAAAAGAATCATTGGTTCTTTTATTAAATTTTTTAAAGCCTCAAAAACCGGATTTGTTTTTTTGTATTCTAAACTGTTTTGTCCGTGTTTTTTTCTTGAAGTGATTACTTCGGTATTGGTTAATCCTTTGATATTGAAAGTATTTGTTTGCATTTGCTTATTTTTAAAACTATTAAAATTAGTTTTAATAGTTTTATTTTGGTTACAAGTAATTCAGAATTTGTTACATTCTTTACATAAAAAAGTACAGTTTATTTGCCAAATTTGTTTTTTGAAATAATTATCTTACATTTGCAAAAAAATAATTAAATAAAAATATAAATGAAAAATCAATTTTTAGTTGTCCTAATTTTATTGTGTTCATTTGGTTTTGCTCAAATAAAGCAAGGCTCAAATAGAGGTTCTAAATCCATTAAATTTGGTCTTAAAGCAGGAGTAAATTTATCTAGTTTATCTGATTTAGAGAGTCCTGGATATACACTTTCTTCGCGCACTGGATTAAACATAGGTGGTTATTTGAACGTTAATTTTAATGAAAAATTTGTTTTTCAACCCGAAATATTATATACAACACAGGGTATTATTCAAAATCAAGTAGTTTCAGGTACAAATATTGAAATAACATACAAATTAGATTATATAGCTGTTCCATTAATGATTAAATTTTATCCTACTCCAAAATTCAATTTAGAGTTTGGACCTCAATTGGCATTTATAGTTAACAAAGAGATTCAAGGAAAAGGGAATGGTCAAACTGTAAATTTTGAAATGGATAGTTTTTTTCAACAAAACAATATTAAGTTAAAAACAAATACGTTTGATTTAGGTTTAAATTTTGGACTTGGTTTTGAAATCGTAAAAGGTTTAAATCTTAACGGGAGATACTCTATCGGAACAACTAAAGTTTTTGAAGGTGCTGATAATTTAGACAAAAATGGTAATCAAGCAAGTGTTAGAAATAAGGTATTATCGTTCGGTTTAGGATATACTTTTCAATAAGATAAATAATATGTAAAAAAATGGATTTACAAATACAATCGATTTTTTTAAATTTTAAACTAAAAACTTAGTATTTTTTTCTTGAAATTATTACTTCGGTGTTGGTTAATCCTTTGATATTGAAAGTATTTATTGTCATTTTATTTTCTTTTTAAATAAAATTATATTTGTAATGATTGCCGTTATTGGCATCATTAAATCTTGAAAAACGCCAAATTGTAGTGCTGCACTAATGCCAATAATTGACCAAAGTGTTGGAATTATTAATAAATATTTGGGAAAATTAATAGTAGTCATTAAAAAAAAACCAAACGTAAAAATTGTTGTTGGGCAAGGCAAACCAAGTGAAATTGTTCGTGGAAACGAACCTTGAATAAAATAACTTAATACAGGATAAATAATAATTCCGAAAACAATAAAAATGTAACCGAAATAATTTTTAATTGAATTTGAAAAATTAAATTCTAATTTATTATTCTGAAAAATAGCTGTAAAAATCAATAGTCCTTGCAAAATAAAAACAATTCCAAATATAAAAGCCAAGTTATTAATTGCACTAAAAAATGTAATGTGATAAACAATTCCCATCCAAAACCAGAGCAATCCGAGAAAAATTCCGATTACTATATTTTTTAATTTAAAGTTGGTATGAATTAAAAGCAATGCAAAAATGCCTAAAACAATAATTATCACTTGAAACGGATAAATTACTGCATTGTATTTTTCAAATACATTTAAAAATTGTTCGTTAGTGAATGGTATTCTCATATTATAGTAATTTTATGTTTTACTTTCAGCCCCGAAAAAAACCTTCAAAAGATACTATTCAAAATACAACTGTTTAGGATAACCAATTTGGTGTTGTGCTATTAGAATGCGCTTATTCAATTAAACTTACTTCTCACTTATTCTTTCAGAGTATTGTTCGACTTTTTTCCAGTCAGTATATTCATAGTCTTTAGACATATTTGTTCCTTCGCCATTTTTTTTGGTGATGAATTTCATAACCCATTTAATTTGAAGCCAATATATTTAATCCAACTATTCCAATATTTAAAAAGTTTTTTTAGTTAGATTTTTTAAAAATAAAATATTTTGTCAGTAAAATTGTAGAAATATATTTTAAAAGTGTTTTAAAATTTTAAAAATATTGAATATTAATTTTGTTTTGGATAAACTTATTTTTGACAATAATGCCAGTTAATGTTATTTAATTTTCGCCAATTTTTCAATTGTTAAACCCTGCACTAAAATGCTAAAAAGCACACAAAAATAAGTGGCAATCAAAAGTATATTTTTTGTTTCACTTTCTGGTAATGACAAGACTAAAGCCAAAGAAAGTCCACCACGAAGACCGCCCCAAGTAATTATTTTTGCCTCTTTATTTTCAAGTTTTAATAGTTTTGGAAAAAGTAAATGTGGAAAATAAACAATAAAAATTCTTGAAAGTAAAACAATAAAAATAGAAAGTAAACCCAATATAATATAACTAGTTTTAAAATCAATAACAATTAAAACAAAACCAATTATAATAAAAAGAATTGCATTAAGTATCACGTCAATTAATTCCCAAAATTTATGAACATATTCCTGAGTAAGGTCACTCATTGCAATTTCTTGTCTGAAATTCCCAACCATTAAGCCAGTTACAACCATTGCGAGTGCGCCTGCAATATGCAAATAATTACATAATTCATATCCGGACATTACAAATGCAATTGTTAGTAATACTTCTGTTTCATAATGATCAATTGATTTTAAAAGAAGATGTAAAAAATATCCCAAGACTAATCCCATTAATAATCCTCCTACAGCTTCTTGTAAAAACAAAATTCCAAAATGTGAGATACTAAAGCTTCCAGTATTTAAAGTATCTAAAAGTGCAATAAAAATTACTACTCCAACACCATCATTAAATAAACTTTCACCTACAATTTTAATTTCTGTTTTTTTCGGAACTTTTGCTTTTGTTAATATTCCTAAAACTGCAATTGGATCTGTTGGCGATATTAATGCACCAAAAAGCAAACAAAAAATAAAATCAATTTGCAAGTTTAAAAATTGGGAAACAACAAAAAATAAACTTGCAATAATCACTGTTGAAATTGCAACTCCCAATAATGCAAAAATGGCAATTGGTTTAATATTTATTTTTATTTTTTCCCAATTGGTGTGCATTGCACCTGCAAAAAGTAAAAAGCCTAAAAGAATATCTAAAATAATTTTATCAATATGAGCATTTTCAATGAGTAGTTTAATTTCTTTAAAAGGCAATTGCAACCATAGTTTTGAAATTAGAATAAGTATAGATAATATTGTTGACAATAAAAATAAACCAATAACGAATGGCAGTTTTAAATATTTTTGATTTATATAAGCAAAACTTGCCGAAAGGCAAATAAGTAGTATTAATGCAGAGTATATTTCCATTAGTTTTTATTTACTAGTTCAATTTGTTGCAATTTATATTTTTGTACTAACCAATTTTTTAACTTTGTTTTGTCTTTTTCATTTAGTTTTGGATTTGAATTATAGAGTAAAGTAGTCATTACAATAGTTGTATCAGTTGATGTATTACTTTGATTTGAAAGTGAAACCGATTTAATATTTGGAAAAATAATATTAATTTCAGAAAAAAGTTGTTTGTTGTCAAAAGTTATAGCGGTTAGTTTTTGCTCCAATTCTAAAATTCGTTGATCTTTATCATTTTTATAATTTTCGTTTTTATTTACTTCATTTAAAATGTCTTTTTTTAGTACTTCTAAATTATTCGTAGCATTTTGTTTAATAATTAGATTAGTGTTTTGTAGACCATAGGAATTCATTTTCTTATTTATTGTTATAATTTCATTTTCAGAATAGTGATTTTTTAAAAATGCTAGTTCAATTCGCTTCGGATTTTCATTATAATTTAATTTTTTATATATTAAAATGGTTCCCTTTGTAACAAACTCGTTTTCAATAAAAAGATTGGCATTTTGTTTGAATTGTTGTTCTTTAAAAAGTCGGTAAGCAAAAAAAGAACTTGGTACCAGCATTAGTATTATAAGTGCAGTAATTCCATATTGAACTTGTTTTTGATGTTTGATATCAATTTGTTTTGAAGCTGGATAATTCAAATATTTTACAATGCTAAAAGTGGCGATACAAATAAAAACACAATTAATACAATATAGAAACAATGCTCCCAAAAAAAAATTTATATTTCCTGTTGCTAAACCGTATCCTGCAGTACAAAGTGGTGGCATCAATGCAGTAGCAATTGCTACTCCTGGAATTGGGTTTCCTTTTTCTACTCTTGTTATAGCAATAACTCCTGCTAAACCACCAAAGAAAGCTATTAAAATATCATATATATTTGGAGAAGTTCTTGCTAATAGTTCGGATTGAACTTGTTTAAATGGACTTAAATAAAAATAAATTGTCGCAACCAATAGACTAGTTATTGTTGCAACCAGTAAATCTTTTAATGATTTTTTTAAAAGTTTAAAATCAAAAATACCTAATGCAAAACCAGCACCAACTATTGGTCCCATTAACGGAGAAATTAGCATTGCCCCAATAACTACAGCTGTTGAGTTAACATTTAAGCCAACAGATGCAACCATAATTGCACATATCAAAATCCACAAGGTAGAACCAGAAAAAGAAATATTATCCTTTACAATTTCTAGGGTTTTTTGCTTATCAGCCTCACCTTCATGTAAATTAAATAGGTGTTGAATTTTTTTAATCATTTACAGTATATTTAAATTTATCAAAAGAAAACGAATGGTACTTGATGTATTTTTTTCAAATTTAAGTAATTAATAGTATAAAGCCCTAATTACTTTTATGTAAATAGGTTGCTTTTAATTACTAATTATAAATAATCACTTTAAAAATTTAATCTAAAAAAGATGTAATATTTGCAGTATCTATAAATTATTTTTTGTTAAAATTTATAATTTCTAACTGATTATTTGTATTTCATCTTTTCTTTAAATGTCATATTTTTTCATTTTAATATCGCAAGATTATATTCAATATCTTTCAAATTAAACTTTCCATAAGTAAATTTTCCATCAGGATAATGCCAAATAGTTTCTCCATAAGTCATTATATTAAAACCATTTGTGTTTTTATAGTTTCTAATTGGCGTCGAAAACGGATACTGATTTATATCTCTATCAGTGGAAATAAAATCAATTAACTGTCCAATTTTATTGAAGTATAAAACGGCTGAAATTTCGATGCTATGATTAGTAAAAGTAGCTTTCGAAGAATAGTCGTTGATGGCTTGCCAACTAATTCGTTTATCTATCAAAGTGCTTGGCGCCATTATACACATATCATTAAAAAGTGTTACGGTTTCAAACTTGTCCATATCTTTACCTGATTTGTGTACAACATTGAACAATCCAAAAAGTCTAATGTCCATACTTGCAGAAGCATTTGTATATCGATGATAACCCAGAACTGCAATGCCTTTCATTTTTGCTTTCATAAAAAACAATCTAGTAGGTTCATCAAAAAAACTATATTGTTCGCAAGTAAACGGAAAGAAATCTTTGCCTTTTTCACGCATTTGTCCGCTAAATGTGATGCGCATATTTTTTACTTTGGGCTTGTTTATTACGCCAACATATTTTAAGTAAAGTTGTACGGGTTCGGGTAAATTTTGAATATCAGATTCGAGTAATAAATCTGTTTTTAAAGAATTTGTGCGTTGTAAATTTTCAGCAACATCTTTTTGATATGCTTTTTCAAAATAATAACTTCCGTAATTTAAAACAATAGCTACAAGAATAATTATATTGGCAATTGTTCCAAATTTGGCATCTTTCCAAACCGTAAAAATTAATATTTGAGATAGCATTACTGATAATAATCCAACAACTAACCAAGTGTCTTTTTTTAATAAAAACAAAATAGTTGTGGCAGTAAATAATAACGCCGTTGACAACCAAACAATACCAATTGGTTTTGAAATTAAAACAGTAATTTGAGTAATTTTACCATAGTTAAATGCTTTAGCAAGTCCAATAAAATGAATAATTCCATGAATAAAAATGATAAAAACTAAAAAATAGTTTAGCATAATTTCTATATTTTTTTATTATTTAATTTTCTTGTTCGTCAATTTTGTTTGGATATTCTTCATTTGAATCACTTTCGTATTCTTTTTCGTCTTGGTAATTTTTTTTAACCAAAAAAATAATTAGCGCAATTGCAGCAATAATTAGCGGAATAATACTATAATAGTTCATAGTGATTCTTTTTATTAGTTACCTAAAAGATTTAATGAATTTAAGAAATTGGATAGATATAAATTAAATGCTTCTGGTTGCTCTAAATTAGAAACGTGTCCAGCATTATCTACAATTTTAAAAATAGAGTTCTTGATTTTTTTATTCATAAATTCTGATTGACTTATTGGCGTTACCTTGTCTTCGCGTCCGCAAATAATGAGCGTTGGAATTGATATTGTATCCAATATTGAACACGTTTCATATCGTTCGGCTAAAGCTGTTAATCCAGCAACACTAATTTCTTTAGAATTTGAAAAAACAATATTTCGTAAATGTTCAACAATTTCAGTTTTAGCAATTAATGATTCTGGATGAAAAACATTTTTGACGAAATTTTCATTAAATTCATTGGCATTATTTTCCTTTATTTGGTCAATTGTTTTATATCGATTTTCTTTAACTTCTTTAGAATCTGCAATGCATTGTGTATCGCACAAAATCAATGCTTCAAAACGATTTGGATATTTATTTACAGCGTTTAAAGCAATATATCCACCCATTGATAATCCGCAGATAATTGCTGTATCAATTTTTAATTTATCCATAAACAACATTAAATCAGTAGAAAATAAATCAATGCTTAAAACTGAGTTTTCGTCTTTTGATTGACCAAATCCACGAATATCGATTGCAATTACTCGATTTGTTGCTTTTAAAGCATCGAATTGTCCTTTCCAAGTAGATTTATCAAAAGGAAATCCGTGTAGAAAAATAACAGGAATAGTTCCCACGCCAACATCGTTGTAAGCAATAGTAAAATTGTTTATTTCTAACAATAAATTTTGGTAAGAATTATCTAATTCCATTGTTTTTATTTCAGGTATTGCTAGAACCTCAATTTTTTCGGGCAAGGTATTATTGGGAGTATTATTTTTATATTCATCAAGTAAAACCGCAAGTGAATCATAATATGCAGTTAAGGTAGTAATCACTATTTCAGGATTTTCTACATAAGGAACGGTTAAAGGCATTTCATCTAAATAAGTAAGTAATTCAGGATGTGTTGCTCTAATTTTATTGGTTATGCTTAAAATCATTTCGTTTAATTCTAATTCGGTTTTCATGGTGTTTATTTTATTAGATTGTAAGATTTTTTTTAAGTAGTTATTAATAATCAAATTTCATTGAAAATTAAATAACCATTTTTCAAATTAAAAATAATTTATTATTACTTGACTTTCAATTTGCCTTGAACACCATCATCGGGCGCAGACCCAGTAACTATTGCTGCCAACATTAGAATCATAGAAATTATTTTATTATTTTTTGTAACCCAATAATAAGAAGATTGTGGAGTAATTTTTAATAACGAAATATCTTCGTCATCTTTGCCGTCTTTGAACCAAGCTTTGGCAAATGGTTTCCACATTTCATAAATTTTCACCCTATCAGTATGAATAGTTGCGGTTCCGTAAACACTTAAAAATTCGTAATTCGAAGGATTTGAGTAAAAAAGTTGCACAGAATTATCCTTTTCAATTTCAGCATTTTTGCCACTTTTTATTGAACTCATAAACCAAATATTTCCTTCATCATCGACTTTTTGCGTACTCATAGGTCTTGAATTAATTGGTTGTAGCTTTAATTGTGTACAAAAAATGGCAAATAGATTCACTTTCTATCAATTCTTTCAATTTATCAATTGCTTCTTGAGCCGTTAAATTTTGCTGGTTTGGTTTTGGTGTTTTTTCCATTTTTTACAATTTTAATTAATTTATTTTTTCTTCTCTTTTTTGGATTCAGGAACGCAGTTTGGTACTTTTTTTCCGTCTTTTGTTTTGATTCCCAATTGATGATACCCGTTCCAGCAAGGATCATCGACTTCTTTATCTTTTTTAACAATTTTAGCCATGGTATTTTAATTTAAATAGTATGATTTAATTTATCAAAAATTTAGATATTGCCTTCAAACTCTTGTTCGTCTGCTGGTTTGATGTGTACATTTTTAAATGATTTGTTAACCAGTTTAGTATCATCCATTGCTGCAATCGATTCTGATAATTCTAATTTTTTTAAAAGTTCTTCATTTTGTTTCGCACTTTTGGTATTTGAATCATCGTTTTTTTTTGGTTTAATAATTTTAACTTTAGACATATTTTTTTTTTAGGTGATAAGAATTATAAAATGAAATTATTTTTTACAGATAAAATGCTGCAACAAACTATTACTAAATCCAAAAACAAATGTATGTTCGCGTCAAACGAAAAAACTGATTTTTAAATTTAATAATAGTGTCGGTTACAGCATTGATTTTTCAATTTAAAAAAAAATAAAAAAAATCTAATAATGATTGTTGCATTAAAAAATTTTAGCTTTAAACGTGTGCACTAATATTTGCTAGTGTTTGTTCAATTCCGTGCAATTGCTCAGAAATGATAACCTTGTAATTTTCTGGAATCTTGGCATCATCGAGTACGATTTTATATTCTTTTATAGCAGCTTCTTCGCCAGTAATACAAGCATTAATTACCGCATCGGTTTCTTTGCCTGATACAAATGATTGCAAGTCCATCCAAGTTCGATGTAACGTGCCTAATGCGCCACCAGTTTTATCTTCGGGTGCTCCATTTATTTGAAATACAATTTTTCGCAATTGCGATGCATAAACAGAGCGATCTTTTGAGAACAGCAAAAATGAATTTTTGATAGCTTCTTCTTCTATATCTTTTGCGGCATTTTTGTAACCTTCTGAGCCATCTTCTGCAGTGTTTATCAAATGATTTAATTTTTGAATTAAATGATCATTATTATGTTCCATATATTTTTTTTAAAGTTTTAACAGATTGGATTTTAATAATACTAACCAACGGGTATCAAGCTCGTGTACCGTTTCGATGGTCAAAGGCGGAAGGTTGGAAAACTCCTTTGTACTTGATGCCATTATGCCAACCTATCAAATTAGTATTTTAAAATCGTCAAAAATTTAGTGTTTTGAAACGAAAATTACATTGGCATTAATACCTTGTCGATAATATGTATAACTCCATTTGAAGCAACAATATCAGCAGAAGTTACATGGGCGTTTCCAACCATTACCTTCCCGTCTTTTATTGATACTTTCAATTTACCACCTTCAACAGTAGTCAATTCTTGACCATCTTTTAAGCTTGATGCCATTGCTTTTCCGCTCACAACGTGGTAGGTCAAAATTTTGGCAAGTTTAGCTTTGTTTTCTGGTTTCAACAATTTATCTACATCCGACTGAATGGCTGCAAATGCTGCATCTGTAGGAGCAAACACCGTAAAAGGTCCTGCGCCTTGCAATGTTTTTACTAAATCGGCTGCTGTTACTGCAGCAGCAAGTGTTTTGGCACTTGTGGTAGCAATTGCTACAATGTCTTTTGAATCTGTCATTTTATTTAATTTTATATAAGAAGTTGTTTTCTTATAATACAAAGTTCAGATTAATAGATGTTTAAGTACTTACAAATAAAAAACTATAAGTTACATTTTATTGGTATTTATGGCTGAATTATAATTTCAGTTTCTAAAATTATATTCGACTTGATTGAACTGGAAATCAAGCAGTTTTTTTCACTCATTTCAATTACACGTTGTGCTTTTTCAGAATCGGCAGCATCGGCTATGGTTAAAACTGGTTTTAATAGTATTTCGGTCATCAAGTAATTTCCATCTATTTTTTCTACTTTTCCAACAGCATTACTTTTAAAACTAATATATTTGAAATCAGAATTTTCTGCAATTGCAAAAAAAGTATTCATCAAACAGCTGTTTACAGCAGCCACAAATAAATGTTCCGGCGACCAGATGTTCGGTTCTCCTTTCGGAAAATCGGGTGGTGTTGCTACTTCTATTTGTTGGGTTAACACTGGCGACGAAATTGTTCCTTTTCGGTCTTTTGTCCATTCTACATTGACTTCGTATTGGTGCGTATTTTCCATTTTTATAAATTTTAAAGTTATTATTTTGATATTTTTAAATCTTCAGTTAGCGTTTTATCGGTTTTTGAGGGTCGAATTATCAATCGAAGCGACGGATTATTGGTCATAAAATGCCAAAACCAATTGAAAACTAAATTCAACTTATTTCGAAATCCAGCAATTGGTAAAATGTGTATGAAAAGCCAAATTAGCCACGCAAAAAAACCTTTGAACGAAAATTTTGGTAAATCGGCAACAGCTTTATACTTCGATATAATTGCCATACTGCCACGATCTTTATAAAAAAAGGATTTTAAATCTAGATTTTGAATTATTCTAGAAATATTGTTGGCCAAATTTTCGCCTTGCTGAATGGCAACTTGCGCCACTTGTGGATGACCATTTGGATATAAAACATCATTCGTTTGTAAGGCAATATCGCCAATGGCAAATATGTTTTCGGTTCCAATAACTTGATTGAATTGATTGACTATAACTCTACGACCACGACCGATTGAAGTTGCGGGCAACCCAATAATTTCTCGACCAATTACGCCCGATGTCCAAATTAAAGTATTGGTTGAAATGGTTTCGCCAGTATTTAATATTACTTGACCATCATTATAATCTTTAACGGCAGTGTTTAATTTAATATTTACACCTAATCTTGTCAAAATTGCAAGTGCTTCTGATTGTGCCGTTTTACTCATTGGACTTAACAAAACTGGCGACATATCAATCAAAAAAACTTTAGTTCTCAGTTTTGTGAATTCTGGATATTCTTTTTTTGCTAAAAAATGTCGCATTTCGGCAAGCATTCCAGCCACCTCAACACCTGATGGTCCGCCACCTGCAATTACAACATTGAGGTATTTTATTTTTTCGGAAATATTAATAGTTTGGGCTGCTTTTTCAAAACTCAACAACAAATGATTTCGTAAATTGAGTGCATCATCAACAGTTTTCATTGGCAACGAAAGTTTTTTAATATTTTCATTCCCAAAATAATTAGTTTCGGTTCCTACAGCAAGTACCAAATAATCATATTCAATTGTTTCTGTTTCAGTGTCGATTGAATTAATTTCAAAATTAATCTTAACAAGCGAACCCAAATGAAAACGATGCCTTGGTTTGCCTTGAAATAATTTTCGAAACGGATAACAAATATTAGAAGCCTCAATAAATGCAGTTGCCACCTGATATAATAAAGGTGTAAAATGGTTATAGTTGTTGCTGTCTACCAAAATTATTTCAAAATTTTCATCTTTGGGCAATTCTGAAATAAAATTAATTCCAGCAAAACCACCGCCTATAACTACTATTTTTTTTGTTTCGTTTTGCATTTCTAAAATGATACTTTTATTGTTTATTAATAATAAAATAATTTGTTGCGAATCTATTTTTTTTAAAATTTAAAAAGCTTTATTTCGCCAAGATCTCCAAGCCGTTGTACTCCATAAAACGATTGCAATTAAAATAGGTTGAAGTGGCAATCGCAACCATAATAATAAATCCGAATCGAGACCAAACTCGTGCTTTTGATTCACTAATTGAGCTATGTTTCCTGGAAATATTAGTACAAAAAATAAGGCTACAATCCAACCGACAAGTGCTTTTTGGTTTTGAATAAAAATTAAAGAAAGTCCTAAAATAATTTCAACAATTCCAGACAATACAACAACCAAATCTGTATTTAACGGAACCCAATTGGGAACTTGTGCTAAAAAAGCGGTTCGCATAAAAGTAAGATGCCCAATGCCCAAACAAACTAACATAATTCCTAATAATGCAGTAACCACTTTTTGAAATTTTGTAGCTTTCATCTATTTAAAATTTGAATTATTGAGCAGATAAACCGCCATCAATTACTTGGGTTGTACCCGTAATGTATTGGCTATCATCACTAGCTAAAAACAAAACTAATTTAGCAATTTCAATAGGTTCCGCAAATCGTTTAAACGGAATGTTTTCTTCTAAGCTTTTTTGAATTTCAGCTTCTTTTCCTGCCGAAAATCCCTTTTCAATTGAAAGCATCATTCTGCCATTAACAGGTGCTGGATGAATAGAATTTACCCTAATTTTTCTTGATGCAACTTCTATTGCAGTCGCATGCATAATGCCAACTACTGCGTGTTTACTAATTAAATAGGCACTTAAATTTTCTGAGCCTAAAAGACCAGCAACTGACGAGGTTAAAATTATACTGCCGCCATCGACCATATTGGGAATTGCATATTTATTGCCCAGCCAAGTACCTTTTACATTTACAGCTATTACTTGATCAAAAATATCTTCCGGATAATCGATAATTGGTTTTACGACGCCTTCAATTCCTGCATTATTAAAAAAAACATGTATTTTTCCGAATGCTGCGACGGTTTTTTTAACGTAGTTTTCAACATCTTTTGATTTGGTTATATCAGCTACACAATATTTTACGTTTGAATTGTCTAATTCCACAATTACTTTTTTAAGAATTTCTTCATCAAGATCTACTAGCATTACTTTTGCTCCTTCTTCTAGAAACAATTTCGCTGTAACTTTACCAATATTGCCTGCACCACCAGTAATAATTGTAACTTTATTTTGTAATTTTTTCATTTTAATATTTTTTTAATTCAACTTTAAGGTTTTTTTAGAATAACATGGATATTTGTAAACTATTGGTTTTGTTGTCCTGCAAGGTTTTTTTAACCTTGTAGGTTTTAAATTATTCAAAATATACCTACAAGGTTAAAAAAACCTTGCAGAATACTTAAACAACAATATCTTAAAAACAGAACCAACTTAAATACTATCATTTTTAAACAAATTTTTATTAATTATTTCTATATCGATTGATGGCATAATGCAATTGCGCTCGAGCCACAAATTCGTTAGTTGGGTTGCAATTGATAATAATTAAATAACAAGCCAATGCTGAAATTTTATAATCAATATGTAAATTTTGACCATCAAAGCGGTAGACTTTTTTAAAATTATCGTTTTTCGAAATGCGCAATATTTTGCAGGCATCAAAAGACCTTTTTACAGCCAAATCAATTTCTTTCGTATCATTAATATTCAAATTATTCATAATGTCTCTTACAAAATAATTTAATTGATAAGTTTTAAACCATTGCTGTTTTTGATGTTCTTGCATCACAATGTCTAAATAATCGTATAATTTAATTTCATTTTTCATTGTGTAAAAGTGCTAATTGATTATACAGGTTAAGTTCTTTTAAAGATAAATTTGTGGGTATTTTAATTGAAATTGTGGCATATAAATCTCCAAATTCTTCTGGTTTATTAAAAATAGGCATTCCCAATTTTTTTAATCGTACTACTTTTCCGTTTACAGTATCTTTTAAAATTGTAATATTTATTTTGCCTTTTAAGGTTTTAATTTCAGTTTTTCCACCTAGAATTGCGGTGTATAAATCGACACTTATTGTACAATATAAATCGTGTTCTTTTCTTTTAAAAGTTGTATTTTCTAATACATGAACAGTAATCATTAAATCGCCATCTGTTGCGCCATTTGCTCCTTTGCCACCTTTTCCTTTTAATCGTAATACTTGCCCTTCAATAACTCCGGGTTTAATTTTCATAGCTAATTTTTGGGTTTCTAGTTGTACTTGACGTGTAGTACCCAAATACGCTTCTTCAAGCGTAACTTCCATTTCGGCAGTAAAATCTTGACCTTTTGAAGGTTGTTGTCTGCCTTGCGAATTTCCGGCTTGACCGCCAAACATATTGGAAAAAAAATCGGCAAAACTAGCCTCGTCAAATTGTTGCCCACCAGTTCCACGACTTTGATATTGCTGATTTCCTTGGTTTCGATTGCCTTGACTGTAACCATCAAAACCTTGCTTTCCGCCAGATTGTTGATAATTTTTATAATCTTCGGCCAAACCGTCGTATTCTTTTCGCTTTTTGTCGTCTTTTAAAATTTCGTTGGCTTCATTGACTTCTTTAAACTTTTCTTCTGCTGCTTTGTCATTTGGGTTTTTATCTGGATGGTATTTTATGGCAAGTTTTCTGTATGCCTTTTTGACCTCATCGGCAGTTGCGGTTTTAGAAATTCCTAATATTTTATAGTAGTCTTTAAAGTCCATTGTTAGTTAAGTGAAGATTAGTTTAATCTATAATTGTCATAAAGTCATTCATTGGTTTTCTAATTTTTTTTAGTTTTACCAACCAATCTTTTTCAACATCACGATATCCTAATGCCAGTAGGCAAGAACTTTTCAATCCTTTTTTTTCTAGGTCTAAAAATTCGTCAAGTTTTTTATTGTCAAATCCCTCCATTGGTGTAGCATCAACTTTTTCTAATGCAGCAGTGTACAATGCAAATCCTAATCCTATATAGGCTTGTTTCGAGGAGTTTGCAAATTGCTGTTCAAGGGTTTGTTTTGAAAACGATTCTAAAGTATTTTTTCGATAATCATCAGTTGTTGAATCGGGCATATTTCTTTGCTTATTCAAATAAGAAAAATAGTCGTTTATTCGGTTTGGTGTAAATTCATCCCAAGCGGCAAATACTAGTAAATGAGAACATTGAGTTATAACGGGTTGATTGTAAGCAATTGGGGCAATTTTCTTTTTTGTTTCAGGATTACTTATTAAAAAAATTTCAAAGGGTTGTAAACCTGATGAAGTAGGGCAGAGGAGTGTAGCGTTGATAATTAAATCTACTTTTTCTTGAGGTACTACTTTGCCATTCATTGCTTTTGTAGCATAACGCCAGTTTAATGATTCTATGATATTCATACTATTTTAGATTATATTAAAAATGCAATTTTGTTTATACTTTTTTACCTTCAAGTGTTTTTAAAAGTAATTTAGCTACTTCCTCTGACGATCCTGGATTTTGTCCTGTAATCAACAATCCATCTTGTTGGGTAAAAGAACTCCAGTCGTTGCCTTTACTATAGTGACCACCTAGTTTTTTTAATGCATCTTCTAATAAAAAAGGGACTACATTAGTTAATCCAACAGCTTCTTCTTCAGTATCTGAAAATCCTGTTACCTTTTTTCCTTTTACAAGTGGTTGACCGTTTTCTGCCTTAACATTGATCAATGCTGCTGGTGCGTGACATACAAATGCAATTGGTTTTTGGGTATTATAAAAATCTTCAATAAGTTTTATGGATATTTTATCTGTTGCTAAATCCCATAATGGCCCGTGACCACCAGGGTAAAAAACAGCATCATAGTCCTCTGGTTTTACATCACTTAATTTTAATGAATAGGCCACTTTATCAATAGCTTCCATATCTTTGTAAAAGCGTTGCGTCGATTTAGATTGTGCGTCTTCAGCTTCACTTTTAGGATCAACAGGTGGTTGTCCACCAGCTGGTGATGCTATAGTTATTTTTGCTCCTGCATCTGTTAATACATAATAGGGCGATGCAAATTCTTCAATCCAAAAGCCTGTTTTCTCTTTTGTATCGCCTAGTTGACTGTGCGATGTTAATACAAATAGTATTTTCATGATTTTATTTTTTTTAAATTTATTTGGCTTGTTTTACTAACTTGTTATAAATGCCTAATAGCAAAATAGGTGCGACCCATTGCCCTACAAAAGCGGCGTTGTCTTTTTTATTCATACACTTTAATGCAAATGAAATTCCGATGGCTCCAATTGCGGAAAATAAAAATACATCGGATGGTATTTTTTGTGTTTGTTTTTCGATTTGTGTAGTTACTAAGTCTTCTTGTTCTTGTGAATTTTTCATGATTTTAATTTTTTAAATTAGTTTTAATTATTGTTATTCAATTTCTTTTAATAATGATTCTATATCAAGTGCATTTGTTGCCATTATTAATGAACCATCCTCAGTATAATTCCAAAATTCTTTAGGTTTATCCCAATATAATTCTAGCCCATTTCCATCAGGATCATCAAGATATAAAGCTTCAGAAACCAAGTGATCACTAGCACCCGTTACTGGATAATTTACTTTTTCTAATCTTTGAAATATTCTTGCTAAATCTTTTCTAGTTGGGTATAAAATAGCGGTGTGATATAAACCAACACTTTCTTTTGATGCTGGTGGCATTCCTTTACTGTGCCAAGTATTTAAACCAATATGATGATGATATCCGCCTGCAGAAATAAATGCAGCTTGATTACCAAATAATGTTGTTATTTCAAAACCTAACACTTCACAATAAAAAGCAAGTGAACGCTCTAAATCGGATACTTTTAAATGTACATGTCCTATTCTTGTTTGAGCAGGAATATTATAATCATTTTCCATAAAAATTAGTTTTATTTTTGAATAAATCCTTCACCAACCATTTTGTTGTAAACTACTTTTACGATTTCTTTCGTCATCTTATCGACGCCACCAGGGTTTGTACTTTCGGTTACTCCGGTCCAGATAATTTTGTCATCTTTGATAGAAAAAACATTGGTTTCGACGGTATATGTTTTGGTCGTTGTATAATAATCTGGTTCGTTGTAATAACTCATACTGTTGATGTAATATCCTGTAAATGAGCGGTAATAATCTGGGTAAGCATCTATGCGCCCGCGGTTGTAATTGGTTTCTTTGTCAACATCAATTAGCCTCATGGTTATCGCACCATCAAAACCGTCTTTTTTAATTTTTGTTCTTATTGCTTCTTCGTTTTCTTTGTTGAATTTAGCATTTAAATAGTTGTATGAAACAATACCTTTTCCGTTTAGATATCCAATCATTTCGTCTTCGGCATTGTGATTGCTGGTTTCGTTTTTAAATAATGCTACCACTAAAACTTTTTTTAAATTGCTTATTTTTAATTCTTTGTTTGGTTCTCGCCAACTGCTCGTAATGTGTGTGCTGTTGCAAGATATTAGAGAAACGGTCATCAATATTAGTATCATTAAATTTTTCATTTTATTTGGTTTTAGTATTTGAATTATTAATATTGCGAAATTATTATTTTAGGAAATATTACACTTTTAGCAAATTTTTATTATCAATAATAAATTGGTCAAAAGTTTTAGGCTCATTTTGTGTGATTTTTTTAACACAGTCGGTAATTTTTGGTGCTTTTTGAAATCGAGGTAAATAATGAAGCATCATCATTACTAGTATTAACATAGTTGGCACTTTTTGCTTTCTTTTTTCTATAAAAAAAGTAATCAAATTTGGCGATTCATATTTAATTGAAGTTTTTAAACCGTTACTTAATTTTTCTGCCATTTCACCAAATGAAAGAAGTTCACTATTTGTTAATTCATATGATTTATTGCTATGAACGTTCGTTTGCGTTAACACATTTGCAGCTACTCTTCCAATATCCGAAGCATCGATTAAGGTAAATTTTGCATTACCCGCGGGTAAAAAAATTCTTTTATTTACTACTAAATCATTTTTTAAAGTGGTTGTAAAATTTTGCATAAAATAAGCAGGACGTAAAAAAGTATATGGAATTTTACTCTTGACTATTAATTTTTCAATTTTGTTATGCGGAATTATTGTACTCTTTTCAACACCTTGTACCGATAAAAAAACAATATGGTTTACTTTGCATTCTATGACTATTTTTAATAAAGGTTCAAAAAATTGTTTTACATCTGAAATATTTGGTGGTCGCAGTAAAAAAAGAATATCACAATCAGCTAATGCACCTTTAAAAGTTGAACTATTTGTAAAGTCAAATATTTTAGTTTTTAAATTGAAAGCTTCAAGTTTTTCTTTTTCAGTATCTAAATTTCTAATACCGGCAAAAATCTCAAAAGGTTCATTGAGTGTTTTTAAAGCTTTTAAAACTTCTAGTCCAATAGTTCCAGTGGCACCAGTTATTAAGATTTTTTTCATGGTTATAAAAATTATTTTTATTTTTTCAAATCATCAGCTTCGCTTAAGGCTATTGCAATGGCTTGTTTTGAATCAGTAACTAAACCATTCGCACCATTTTTTCCTGAATATAAATTGCCTACTTTAAATTCGTGCATAACTTTTTCAATTTTTTGCTTTTGTTTTTTGGTTTGCTTTGCCATAGTTATATAAATTATAATTCGTTTCCGCTCAATGTATCATTTTCAAAACAATTCAAATTGATAATGGTAGTTTCGGCAATATTTTTTAAAGATGTTTCGGTTAAAAAAGCTTGATGACTTGTTATTAAAACGTTTTGAAAACTCATTAATCGTGCAAAAACATCATCTTGAAGTACTGATTGTGAATGGTCTTCAAAAAAAAGCCCCCTTTCATTCTCGTAAACATCCATTCCGAAATAGCCAATTTTTTCTGATTTTAAACCATCAATAACATCTATAGTATCTACTAATCCGCCACGACTTGTATTAATAAGCATTACTCCATTTTTCATTAAACGGATACTGTTTTTATCAATTATATGCTTTGTTTTTTGCGAAAGCGGAATGTGAAGCGTAATGATATGCGATTTTTCAAAAATTGTGTTTAAATCAACATAATGAACTCCATAATTCAGTTTTAACTCTTCATTTTCTTTTAAATCGAATGCTAAAATTTTGCAACCAAAACCGTGTAAAATTTTCGCCATTTGCCGACCAATTTTTCCTGTACCAATAATTCCAATTGTTTTTTCATGTAAATCAAAACCAACTAATCCATCGAGTGAAAAATTTAATTCATTAATACGATTGTGAGCATGAATTATTTTTCTGTTTAATGCCATCATCAATGTAATAGCATGTTCAGCTACCGAAAAAGACGAATATTCAGGAACTCTAGCCAATTTAAAATCCAATTTTTTTGCTTCAACCAAATCAACATGATTAAAACCAGCCGACCTTAAAGCAATATATTTGATTTCTATTTCATTTAATTTTTTTAAAACTAAGCCATCTGCAACATCATTTACAAAAATGCAAATGGCTCTACAATTTTTAGCAAGTTTAACTGTTTTCTCAGAAAGTGCTTCTTCAATAAAAATCATTTTGTGATGATTATTATTGGCTTTTAATAGTGCATCTTTTTCAAAAGTATGAACACTAAAGAACGCTGTTTTCATTTTAAATAGTTTAAATTTCCTGATCTGCTAAATCTGAATAATCACGTTGCATTTCTTTTATTTCGTGTTCGGTTTTGGTTTCAATATTCAAAACAGAGTTCTTTGCGGTTTCGTGCGATGATACTAATTCGTTTAGTTTAATATGTAAGGATGCCGAGAAATGATTAAACGATTTTTGAATTATGAATAAAGTTAAAAATGAAGTACCAAAAATATAATCACGAACAATATCATTTAAAATTTGTTTTTGATAATCAATATTTGCAAGCCACGTAATTACTAATACTGTGGCAAGAAAAAATGTTATTGAATTACCTAGTACAGATGTAATTATATTTACAATTTTTTCAAAAAACTTTTCTAATCTTCGATATTTGGATGTCATTTATTTGGTAATTTTAATTTTTTATTTTAGCAAAATTTCTTTTTGGTTCAAAAATTCTTCCTTTGTCATTTGACCTGCTGCAAAACGCTTTTTTAAAACATCTAACGCAGAATCTTTACGTTTTCTTTGCCCTGGAATGTCATACGGTATTGCAAAAATCCAAAACAAAAGAACTATCCAAACTATCCACCAAATAGCGCTCATTCCCCAATAATAATTGTTATCATCAATCATAATATTAAATTTTAAAGTTATTTTTAAATCTGTTAAGCAACATAACAAAGCAATTTTTTATGTTATTTCTTTAATGTAGTAATTCACGTTTGTCCAATTTAGGTTTTAGTATTAATTACCTTTTAAATCAATAAAATTTTAGATAATTCATCAACAACCACTAGTTCGTTTTAACAATCCAATTTGTATTTTTATTTTTAATCTTTTGTATTAATTAATAGTTGAAAAAATTTTGAATTATTAGTAGTTAAAATATTAATTATATACAATACTTAATTCATTATCAACCGACCACACTCCTGGCGTATTCCAAGCCAATCTTGCTGCTTCTTCTTTTTGATATAATGAGTTTACGCTACCTGTAAGGGTTACATTATTATGGTTTACATGAACTTTTAATTGACTTTCATTTATAGACCAACTTCTTTTAAAAGCCTTTTCAATAGCTTCTTCTTCAACATCATCTTTATAACTAGATTTAATTAAAACATTATTGGTAACACCTTTTACACCAGTTAATTTTTCTACAGACTTTCTTGCGGCTTCTCTTTCATAATTCCATTCAACATCACCTTCTAAAGTTACCCAGCCACTTTCTACTTTTACTTTTAGTTTGCTGTCGGGTACATTCCAGTTCCACCGCCAAGCACTCACAATTTCTTTGGCAATTTCCGTATCGTCTTTTGCAAACGAACTTTCAAAATGAATTTTGATGTTTTCGGCAACGGCTTTTACACCAGCCACATTTTTCGCAGCAGTTTCGGCTTCAACTTTTTTAATGTAACTGTCAACGTTTCCTGTTAAAGTTACAATACCATCTTTAACAATAACCCCAATTTCGGCAGAATTTAATAGTGGTTCCCATTTAATGGCATCTTGAACCTCTTTTTGCAATGTTTCATTAGATTTCATAATTATTTGAATTTATAGGTAATTTTAGTATTACTTTACAAAGTTCAAATAATTGAAATTGAATAAATTACATAATAGTTATGATTTGTTGCATCTATTACATATTTTTGAAGAGATATGTAGTTACAGTTGAAACTAAATTTTAGTAGCATTTTAATTTTAAGCCTGTAAAATTGATGATTTGTAGTTAATATTGAAGCACATAATATAAAAAAACCTCTAGAATTGTGATACTCTCTAGATTGAAAAATTACTTTTGAATATTAAGTTTTCTAGGTATATTCTTTTAATGTTTAAAATTAAAAAGTAATTTTTTAAACATTAATATTTATTAATTTGTTTTATGCTTTTTAGAAAATTTGATGATTTTTTTTAACTTTTACTTTCATTAAATTTTTTTGCAATTAATTTTAATTTTTCAGTGCGCTCCGCTTTTTTGGCTTTTTCTTTATCTTGTTCTTTGTGTAATTTATCGTTATGTTTTTTAATATTACGTTCGTTATTGCGTCCCATTTTATTTAATTTTATCTAGTTTAACATAACCAATATGCAATTCGTCTTCTTGTAAAACCTCTTCCGATTTTGAAATTTTTATGTCAAAATTATCTTTAAAAATAGGCATCAATATTTCATTTACATTGAAAGAATCATCTACATCAATACCAAATTTATCATCGATATGTGAAACTGCATTAGTACCAAAACCGCAATGTTTAAAAAAAATAGTTTGTTTTGACTTTTTTTGAGCTTCGGCTAAAGTTTTAGCAACAGTAATAATTTTATAATGGTATTCTTCAAATTCATTTTCTTTATAACCTCCTAAATTTATAAAAAATAACTTTTCTTCAAAAGTTTCAGAATTACTTTTTGCTACAATTTCAATTTTATAATTGTTCACGTTCGTGACTTCTCGCCAAGCATCAATATGAATGGAACCTGCATTTCTCCAAAAATTTTTAAATTCTGGAACCAATTCTTTCATTGAATTGGCAATTCCGAAAAAAATATCGTGTTGCTCAGTAAATCTTCCTTGTGGGCGGCAACCTAACATTATCATGTATAATTTCATATATGTAAAATTATTTGTTTTTGGTCATTTTTGTTATCGCTTCTTATTTATTGGTTTTTTGCTTGTTCAAACTTGTTTTTTAGTAGCGATTTTATAATTGCAAAATTAGTTATATTATAGATTGTATTAAAATTTTCTTAAAACTATTTTTTTGGACTGATTTTTGGACTTAGCAATTTAATCTTTAAATCAATCAAAAAATGAAAAAATTAGCCACAATTTTCGCAATTACACTTCTTATTTTTTTAACAAGTTGTTCTACTAACGAGACCACACCAGGACCAGCTGGGCAAAATGGATTTAGTGCAGAAAGCTTAGTTTTTGAAATTTCTGGAACCAATTTTCAATCGTCTAATAATTTTAGTCGATTATTTGTTTTTCCTCGTCAAATTTTGTCTTCAGATCATGTATTGGTTTATCGTCTCTCCGGATTTACACAACAAAATCAAGATATTTGGACTATTCTGCCAAAACAATATTTTTTATCCAATGGAACTTTTGATTTTGAATACAATTTCGATTTCACAAAATTTGATGTGAGGGTTTTTGTACAAGGAAATGACTTATCAACTTTAACACCAGTATATCGCTCAAATCAAGTTTTTAGAATTGTTGTAGTTCCTGGTCAGTTTGGTAATAAAATGAATACTAGTAATATTAAGGATGTTATGAATTCAATAAGTGTAACGGAAAAAGATGTATTGAAATATTAAAAAATAAATTATTAAATAATTAAGGAATTCATGAGAGTTCCTTTTTTTATGCCTTTATTTTCTTGTCCACATATAAAGAATATAACACTCCAAAAAGAAGTGAAAGAGCAATAAAAGGTAACGAAACCCATTCTGGAATTTCTATGTAATCATGGACTAACATTTTTAAACCTACAAATGTTAAAATGGCAATCAAACTGTACTCGAGATAGCTAAATTTTTCCAACATATTTGCTAAGAAAAAATACATCGATCGCAAGCCTAAAATTGCAAAAATATTAGAACTAAACACCAAAAAGGGATCGGCAGTTATTGCTAAAATTGCCGGAACACTATCTAACGCAAAAATCATATCCATAACCTCAATCACTATTAAGGCTACAAACAAAGGTGTTGCAAATGTTTTTAAGTTTTGTTTTATAAAAAAGTGTTCACTATTAATTTCTGTCGAAACGGGTATTATTTTATTTATTATTTTAAATACCTTTGAATCTTTAGGTTCAAAATCTTCTTCATCATTTGTAAAAAGCATTTTCATAGCTGTATAAATTAAGAAAACACCAAATAAATAAGTCATCCATTCGAATTTATTGACTAATAAAACACCTAAAAAAATCATTAAACCTCTAAAAAGGATAGCACCAATAATGCCCCAAAATAAAACCCGATGCTGGTATATTAATGGAATTTTAAATGAAGAAAAAATAATTGCTATTATAAAAATATTATCAACACTTAATGAAAGTTCAATTAAATAACCTGTTATAAATTTTATTGATGCTATGTTTGGACGAATTTCGGTAGGATTATTTATTAAATTATTTGAATATAACCAATAAATAACACCCGAAAAAGCAAACGATAAAGTTACCCAAATTCCAGTCCATAAACCAGCTTCTTTAGATGAAATTATGTGTGGTGTTTTATTAAAAATCCCTAAATCAAGAGCTAGAAAAAGTAAAATTAAAGCGATAAAAATAATCCAAACAATCATAAAATTTAATTTTCGTAAATATACCATTTTTTAAGAAACTTCAAAAATCAAATTCCATTTCAAATTTTAATTTCAAACTCAAATTTCTATTTCAAAATGTAAAAAAGTAAATTATTTTATGATCTGAAGAAAAATGTTTCTTGAATTTTGAATTTACATTTAATTTTACTTTTTATTTGAAATTGAGTTTGAAATTTAATTAAGCATTTTATTTTTTACAGTTTCTTATATTTACCCTAAAAAATTAGGGGTAAAAATTATTTTTAATTAAAAATTTTATATATTTGCATTAAATTAATAGGGTATAATATTTTTTAAATTAAAATTATGGCAACTTTACGTTTTCAAGCATTAAAAGAAGCATCGGGTCGAAAACCCGTAAAATTTGAAGAATCGGGACGAAAATCAGCAATTTTCGGCGCTAATGTGTTTAATGACAAGGCAATGAAACAATTTTTAACTTCCGATGCTTACAAAGGAGTTAAAGATGCGGTTCAGCACGGCACTAAAATTGACCGAAAACTAGCCGATTATATTGCAATGGGAATGAAAGAATGGTCTTTGAGTAAAGGCGTGACTCATTACACGCACTGGTTTCAACCACTCACAGGTTCCACAGCCGAAAAACACGATGCGTTTTTTGAAACTTCATACGACGGTTCAGATCCGTTAGAAAAATTTGGAGGTGGACAATTAGTACAACAAGAACCTGATGCATCATCGTTTCCAAATGGCGGTATTAGAAATACCTTTGAAGCTCGTGGTTATACCGCTTGGGATCCTACTTCGCCAGCCTTTATTTTCGGAACAACTCTTTGCATACCTACAGTTTTTATATCCTACACAGGCGAAGCTTTGGATTATAAAACACCTTTATTGAGAGCCTTAAATGCAATTGACGAAGCTGCCACTGACGTTTGTAAATATTTTGATAAAAATGTTAAAAAAGTTACTGCCACTTTAGGTTGGGAACAAGAATATTTTTTGGTTGATTCCTCATTAGCCAATTCTCGCCCCGATTTGTTAATGACTGGGCGAACTTTATTAGGTCATACTTCTGCAAAAGGACAACAACTTGATGATCATTATTTTGGTTCAATTCCATCGCGTGCCTTAAATTATATGCGCGAGTTGGAAGAAGAATGTATGTTATTAGGAATTCCAGTAAAAACGCGTCATAATGAAGTGGCTCCTAATCAATTTGAATTGGCGCCAATATTTGAAGAAACCAATTTGGCAGTTGATCACAACTCTTTATTGATGGACGTGATGTCAAAAGTAGGAGAGCGTCACGATTTTAAAGTACTTTTTCATGAAAAACCTTTTAAGGGTGTAAACGGTTCAGGGAAACATAATAATTGGTCGTTGGCTACTGATACTGGAATTAACTTATTGAGTCCAGGAAAAACACCTATGAGTAATTTACAATTTTTGTCATTTTTTATCAATACTATAAAAGCGGTTGACAGTTATGAAGAGTTACTTCGTGCTGCTATTGCAACAGCAAGTAATGACCATAGATTGGGAGCCAATGAAGCGCCACCTGCAATTATTTCAGTATTTATAGGGCAACAATTAACCAAAGTTTTGCACGATTTAGAAGGTGTTTCAACCGGAAAATTATCACCAGAAGAAAAAACTGATTTAAAATTAAATGTTGTAGGTAAAATTCCAGATGTACTTTTAGACAATACCGATAGAAATAGAACTTCACCATTTGCTTTTACAGGAAATAAATTTGAATTTCGTGCCGTTGGGTCGTCTGCAAATTGTGCCAATGCAATGACTACATTAAATTCGATTGTAGCAAAACAATTAAAAGATTTTAAAAAAGAAGTAGATACTTTAATAGAAACCAAAGATTTAAAGAAAGACGAAGCAATTTTTAATGTTTTGAGAGAATACATTAAAACAACCAAAAACATTCTTTTTGAAGGCGACGGTTACAGCGATGCATGGGAAAAAGAGGCTACAAAACGAGGATTGAGTAATCATAAAACAACTCCGTTGGCTTTAAGAGCAAAAATTTCGCAAAAAGCGTTTGATTTGTTTAAAGAACTGAACGTAATGAACCACGTTGAAGTAGAAGCCCGATACGAAATTGAATTGGAAGAATATACTAAAAAAATCCAAATTGAAGGACGAGTTTTGGGCGATATAGCTCGTAATCATGTTATTCCAACTGCAATTCGTTATCAAAACACTTTAATTGAAAACGTTCGTGGATTAAAAGAAATTTTTGGATCTGAGTTTGAAAAAATCGGTAAAGAGCAAATTGTTTTAATTCGTGAAATATCCGAACACATTGAAGGAATTAATACTAAAGTAGAAAAAATGACCGATGCTCGTAAAAAAGCAAATGTAATAACGGATGCTCAAAAAATGGCAGAATCGTATTGTGACAAAGTCAAACCTTATTTTGAAGACATCCGAGAACATTGCGATAAATTAGAATTACTTGTTGATGACGAAATTTGGACGTTGACAAAGTATAGAGAACTTTTATTCACTCGATAAACTTAAAAACTTTGTCAAAGTTTAAAACTTTAACAAAGTTGAATCTTAAAAACCTGCTTGAATATTTTCTAGCAGGTTTTTTATTTTAAATTATTTTGGGCGTGACCCGAAAAGGGTCAGGCTTTCCGCTTTATTTTTTTGGTCTCGTTCCAAAAAACGAAACCAAAAAAGATGCCGCTTCAATCCTTCACGCACTTTGCCCATATCAATTATAAAAGCATAATAAATCAATTATAATTTTATTTTACTATATTAGTATTTTATATGTAACAATGAAACTATTTTTCATACTTGTTTTTATAGTTTGTAATTTTATAGGTAACAGTCAACAACAATTTACTTTGCTCTTCAATAGTAATAAATTTGAACTATCTAAAAATGAAAATATGAATTTACAATCGTGGATTTTAAAAAATTACGATGCTAAAATTGTTGGCATCAACGGATATACTGATGAAGATGGCACCAATCAATTCAATGATTCGTTGGCAAAAAAACGAGTTGATTGTGTTTTTAATTTAGTAAATAATAAAATTAAAATTCGAGAAGATTTTAAAACCCGAAGTTTTGGAGAGAATTTTGTACAATCAAAAAATAAAGCTGAAAATAGAAAGGTTACTATTTATTACATTTTAAAAAAAGATTTAATTCATGAAAACGAAATTTTAGGGATTAAACCAATCGAAACTAAATCAATCGTTCATAAAGTTAAAAATTTTCCAAATAAAATGCAATTTGAAAATCCAGATGGGACTTTTGAAAACCTCAAACTGGATATTGATTTTATGAAATTGGTCGATGAATCAAAAAAAGGAGATAAATTAAAACTTGAAAATTTAAACTTTGTAATCAATACATTTATAGTTACTAACGTTTCTCGACCAAAAATGTACGAACTTTTTTTAGTGATGAAGCAAAATCCGAGTTTGAAAATTGAAATTCAAGGAAATTTATGTTGCCAACCCATTGATAGAGTTAATTTATCAACCGAAAGAGCCAAGGCAATTTATACTTTTTTAGTTTTTAAAGGAATCGAAAAATCACGAATGACATATAAAGGTTTCGGAAGTACAAATCCGATTTTTGCTTTACCCGAAAAAAATGAAGAAGAACGGGCAGCCAATAGAAGAGTTGAAATTTTAATTTTAGAAAATGAATAAAAAACTACTTTATTGTTGTTATTTTTTATTTCAAATTTCAATTTCTTTGGGACAAAATAGTTATGAAGTTTTTTTTGACTTCGGGAATGATTTTCCAAATAAACTAGCAGAGAAAAACCTTTTTATTTGGATTTCAAAAAACCCCAAAGCTGAAATTTTAAAGATTTCAGGATATTGCGATAGTGTTGATGTAAGTAATTTTAATAAAGAATTATCTTTGAAACGTATTCATAATGTGTTGAATTTTCTAGACGGAAATTCTATTAAAATCATCAATAATTTAAGTATAGTTGCCAATGGTAAAGATTTTGAACAGTCAAAAAATCAAGCAGAGAATAGAAAAGTAGTATTTGAATATCGAACTATAATTGCCGATAAATCGAAAAAAATCCAGTTAGTGCCTAAAGGTTTAGATCCATTTGGTAGAAAAATCAAAGAAGAAATTAAAGTTATTCCAATTGCCACTTATTTTGAAAATATTAAAAAAGGGGATTACGTTAAATTAACCAACATCAATTTTTATCTAAATTCTGACGAGGTTTTGCCCGAATCTTATAATATTATCAATGAATTGTATGAAGTTTTGGTAAAAAATCCAACAATGAAAATCGAAATTCAAGGTCACATATGTTGTAATTTACTTGAAAACGGATTAGAGTTATCTAAATTTAGAGCCTCATTTATTGTCGATTATTTGGTTTCATTGGGTATTGATGAGTCTAGATTGTCGTTTACTGGATTCGGAAATTCAAGACCAATTTATACAATTCCAGAAAAAAATGAAAAAGAGCGCGTTGAAAACCGACGAGTTGAGATTTTGATTACCGATTTATAAATCAACTTTTAAAAAAAATGAGACAATCTAAATTTATTAAATTGTCTCATTTGAATTTGTAAAAAAATACAATTAATTTTTCATAAATCGTTTAGTTACAATTTTATCAGCGTTTAAAAAACGTATTAAATAAATTCCTTTTTGTAATACACCAACATAAATGGTTTCGTTTTCTATTTTTCCATTCACTAAAGATTGCCCTTGCGAATTTACAATTTCATAGTCTAATCCTTTTTGTAAGCCTAAAACATTTAAATTTTCTCCGCTAACAGGATTTGGAAAAATAGAGACGTTTTCATCATTATTTAAAACATCTTTTTCTTCCAGTTTTGTATCAGTAGTTTTTCTCAAAACACTTCCAGGTTGCCAGCAATAGCTTATTGCTGTTGCTGTAGCAGCGGCTCCAGCATGAGTTTTAAGTCTGTTTGCTTCTTCAATTGTTCTTAAAACAGTGTAATGATTTATTGTTTGAGAGTATGTTCCAACAGCCACTTTTGCTCCATAAAAAACTGTCGCAATTTTGTTTGCTGTAGTTGCAGAATCATCTTCATCATAAGTAACAATTAAAAGTGAATTGTTATTAATGCACCACAATTTATAAGCATTTAAGTTATTTTGAATCCAAAGATCGTATTGTAAAGTTCTATTACTTGTTGGTGCGCAAGTATCGTGACCATCATTACAAAGGTTAGGAACTACAAATGAAACACTTGGTAAATTATTAAAATTTGTCGGAAATGCAGTAAAAGGTTGATTTGTTGTTGCAGGAATTTTATTAGTTCCAGTTCCCATCCAATTGGCAGATGGATTGTGTTTTCGAGCATATTTACCACTTGTTTTTCCATCAAAACCTACTGATGGTAAATCCTCTGAAAAAGTTGTAAATGTTTTGCCAGCATCAATTAATTCTCGACCTAAATTGGCAGTTGAAAATTTTGTTGTAATCAAATTATCGTTAGTAATACCTTGATTGCTCCCAGAAAAAAGTGCAATATAATTCGGCTGACTAGGATGAAAAACTCCAAATGAATTAGTGAATTTTGCTCCTGCATTTGCCAACGTATTGATATAAGGTGCGCTACTGCTACCTAAAACTGCACTGGCTTTAGTGTTTTCGCCAATAACAACAACAATATGAGAGTATGCTGGTACTGTGTTGATTTGTGCAAAAGAAAAATTTTGAAAAAATAAGGCGATAAAAATGCCTAGTAAATTAATTTTTGAGTTCATTTTTTTGGTTGATTTGTTAGATTCCAAACTTACAACCTTATAAATTGAAAATTGAGAATTCAATATTAAAATTGAGTTATCAAAAAAAATCAGATAATAAATTATTTTTTAAAATACGATATTCTGACAAAAATGCTCTATATGTCAAATAAATAATTCTTTTAATCATAAATAATTACATTTAAATGTCAAAAAGTCATTTTTTTTGCTTTGGAATATAATTTGTAAAGTATTGAGTAATTAAAATAATTGTTTAACTTAAATTTTATTTATTATGAACTTAATTAAAAAAAGCAACAATTTTGATTTTCCATTATTTATGGATGATTTTTTAAAGCCAGATTGGTATGGCGGACAAAACCAAATTATGCAACATTTGCCATCAGTAAATATTGAAGATTTAGAAACAGAGTTTCGAATTGATTTTGCTGTTCCTGGAATGAAAAAGGAAGATTTTAATATAGAAATCGAAAATAATCAATTGACAATTTCAAGTAAATCAAATTCTGAAACCGAAGAAAAATCTGAAAACGGAAATTATACTCGAAGAGAATTTAACTTTACTGCATTTAAACGAGTGTTTACTTTACCAAAATCAGTGAATATTGATGATATTAATGCAAATTATGAAAATGGTTTGTTAAAAGTAACTCTTCCTAAAAAAGAAGAAGCATTACCAAAACCAAAACGGTTAATAGAAATTGGTTAATATTATGTCAAAAACGCACCTGTAATGGGTGCGTGATTGTTAAAAAAAAATATTGAAACTTAAAAAATTATTTTTTTACGAAATTAGTTTTTTTTATTAATTTATTTTGATTGAGTATGTTTAATTCATAATCACCTTTATCCATATTATTTACATTGATATAAATTTTATTGGATGGTAATTCGTCTATTTTTGACTCATATTTAGTTTTTTTTTGAATCATTGATATTAATTTTTAATTTGTTATTTTAAACTCAACTCTACGATTTTGCTGTTTACCATTTTCAGAGTCATTATTTGCAATGGGTTCAGTTGCACCTCTGCCTAAAGTTGTTATTCTATTTTTATCGATATCAAAATTTTTATTCAAATACAGTTTAACACTTTCTGCCCGTTGTTGAGATAATTTTTGGTTTTCAGTTTCCTTTCCAATTGTATCGGTATGACCAATTATTTCAATTTTTACAGATTCGTTTTCTTGAAGAGCAATTCCCAACTCTTTTAATATAGCTGCACTCGACGATTTTATTGTTGCTTTGTTGCTTTCAAATAAAATTTCATTTGTAGTGAAACTACCTGTTTCAATTAATTTATGTCTTGAATCGGAGGTTGCTTCGGCTAAACGTAAGTTGGAAATAAAGAACTTGTCAATTTTATTTTTATAAGTTCCAATAAAAAAAATTACTTGATTATAATTGGCTTCGTCAAATGCAGTGGGTAAATCCCAATATTTTTTTCCATCAACGTACATTCGAAATCTATTTTTTTGTCGCCAGACTTGAACCCTTACTGTATTATTGTTTTTATTAAACTCGGGAATAACGACTTTATTTTTTAAAATTTCTTTCTTCTCATAAATTACTGATATTGAACTATTACCTTCGGTTCCTGATAATGAATTGGCTGGATGTACACTAAAAATCATTCCTTCTTTTCGTTTGAAAACAGTATTCCAAACATTATCTGCCTTTGATGTTTTTTCAGTAAAAACTATATTCAATGGGGTAGAATAAAAATTAAAATTATCAGTTGTTGTCACATCAAATTCAAATGTAAAGTTTTCGGGTAATTTAGAAATATTCAATGGTGAAAAACTCCCTTTGTCCGAAACTTGAAGCCATTTAGTTGCACTTCCCTCCATCGTTACAATTTCGCCACTGCTATTGGTAAACCAGTTTACCGGATAATCACCAATTACATCTGATATAAAGTTTTCTTGAAAAATCACCTTTTTTCCCGAAATAAAATCAGAATTTTTTTGAGAAACTCTAGTTCTTGACTTATTCTCATCCGACGAAATAATCTTGTTACTAGATGTTTTAGTTTTTGAATTTAATACTTCATCCATACCCTCATTTGTGGTTTTCGATGCTTTTTGTTCTACTTTTAGTTCCATGCTTCGTTCAGCTGATTTTTGCGCTTTTTTAGCTAGATTATCTAGAAATTGTGCGTTTGATAAAGAAAAAAGCATACACAATAATAATGTTAAAAATTTTTTCATTTTTTTATATATTTTTAAGGGTATGTTATTTTAAAAGTACCATCAGTAATAACTTTAGCAGCTTGCGTGCACATTAAAATTTTTTTACCCGAAAAATTAAAGGTCCCTTGAATAGTATTTCCATTGACCGAGGTTATTGTTAAAATCCCAGAAGAACTACAAAATGCTGTAGTATATATATCTGGACTTAGATATTGTAATCTTCCCACCGTTGATACGTTTGATGGATTGCAAGTATAGGTTTGTACTATCGGAATTCCAGATAAAGCCATATCAATTCCAGTGGTTAACACCGTATTTTTAAATCCAATATTAAAACCTGAGGCGTCTTTATAATTGTAAATCTGATTGCCCGTTATTTCATATGCTACACCGTCTACTTTGCATCTTATAAAGTTGTCATTTATTTCGGTTGATGGGGTTGTAGAATTATTTTCATTTTTACTGCAAGACAATGTTGCAAGAGCTAAAATTAAAATAAATTTGAATTTTAAAATTTTTTTATTCATAATTTTGAATTTAATTGTTAATATTATATTTGTTTTATTTTTAATTTGTTGTAATAAATATTGAAGATACTTCGGCTACAAAGCTTCCTTCGTTTAAAATTGTTGCTACACCATTTTTCCAAATTTTAGCCTTTGTTCCTTCACGACCAATTATGTAAATGTCTGAGCCAAAAAATTCTATATCCGTTACAATGCCGCTTATTGTTCCATCAGTTACATTAATACGGTTACCATTTTTCCAATAAATTCCTTGTGAGTTAGATGCTAAATTTTCATAGCCACTTATATAAACGTCGTTTCCTGCAATTTTTATTGAAGATGTGTAAGCATTTTTTGTTCCATCAGACAAGCTGGTTGGAAATCCATTTTTCCAATATTTTGCAACTTGCCGAGTTCCGTTCCATTCTACACCTGAAACATAAATGTCATTACCATTAAAAAATATATCGGTTGTGTTTGCATTTTGAGTACCGTTTGATAAAGTAGTAGCTACTCCGTTTTTCCAGTATTTTGCTACTTCAATTCCTGATAATACTGTTTTATCATAACCAGTGATATAGATATCACTTCCGTTAATTATAATTTTATTAACATAAGAATAATAACTGTTAGGTAAAATCGTTTGTACTCCATTTTTCCAATAACATGCTCTTGGTGTAGCTCCATAAGGGCCAATGGTTCCTAAAATGTAAACATCGTTACCTGCTATTGTAATATCATTGGCTTCGCTATCAAAAGATAATAGGGTAAGTCTAGTTGGAATTCCATTTTTCCAGTACTTAGCAATGTTTTTAAATCCATCACTTTCATAGCCTGCAACATAAACATCGTTGTTTATCACACTAATACTATTTGCACGTGCATTTTGAGAGCCGTCAGTTAAGTTGGTTGCAACTCCGTTTTTCCAATATTTTGCAACAGTTTTACTTGCACCATTATATTCATAACCACAAGTATAAATATCTTTCACTGTTGCCGTAATCGGGGCTTGCACATTGTTATTATCTTTACTGCAAGAAAGAGCTAATGCAATTAAAAGCAATGCAATTGATTTACGTATTATTTTCATAAAAGTTGTTTTAAGGTTAATTTTTTGTAATAAATATTGAATTTGCACCTCCAGAAATTGTACCATTAGTTAGTTTTGTAGGCACATCATTTTTCCAGAATTCAGCATTATTTCCACTTCCTGTATTTTCGCTACCTGCAACGTATACATCGCTTCCAGATACGTAAACAGATCTAGCAACAGTGTTTGTTGGGATTGAGCTAAGTGCCGTGAAAATGCCATTTTTCCATATTTTTGGAAGGCTTGGTGATGTAACTGTTCCTTCATTACTTGCAACATACACATCATTATCTGATACGAATACAGAGCTGGCTTCTTCATACATAGTTGTGGGATTTAATGACGTTTGAACTCCATTTTTCCATATTTTTGCCACATTTGTCGAACCATTATTTTCGTAACCCACTGCATATACATCCGAGCCAGAAACATAAACTGAATTTAATTGTGCATTCATTGTTCCATTTGTAATTGCATTTGGCACTCCATTTTTCCAAATTTTTGCAACATTTCTAGTACCGTTATTTTCATAACCTGCAACATATACATCAGTTCCTGAAACAAAAATAGAATTTGCTTGTGAGCTTGTAGTTCCTGATGCTAAAGCAGTAGGTATGCCATTTTTCCAAATTCTGGCTATATATTTTACACCTATTTTTTGGTAGCCTGCTGCGTAAACATCATTCCCAGAAACAAATACAGATTTTGCTTCTTCATAATTACCGGCATTAGTTAGAATTGTTTCAACACCATTTTTCCAAATTTTAGCAAGTGAATTTCCACTAGTTGCTTCTCCATATCCAGAAACATAAACATCATTACCAGCAACAAATACCGAATAGGCATCACCGAAATTATTGCTTAAAGCTGTAACTACACCATTTTTCCATAAAACTGGAACATTATTGAAATAGCCAGCTACATAAACGTTTGTTATTGTAGTTGGAAGTGCCTGATCCTGATTTTTACTACACGAAGTTGTAACTATTGTAATGATTAAAACTAATAGTATTTGTTTAATTGTTCTCATTTTTATAGTTTTATAAATTTATTTTGATATACTTTCCCTTCAGTTGTAATTTCTAAAAAGTACAATCCTGATTGTAAATTTTCAATGTTTATTGATGTTGAATTTTGTTTTTCTGAAATAATTTTTTTTCCAGCACTATCATAAATAGCAATACTTTTTATAGTTAAATTATTATCGTTTTGGATATTTAAAATATTGTTTGCAGGATTTGGATAAAGTGAAAAATTATTTATAGCAAAAATTTCGTTTGACAACGCCCCGCAACTAACTTGAGTTGGAGTATTTCTACCTATATTTGTTCCGTCTCCAATTTGTCCATCTAAGTTTCTTCCTGACGCCCAAATTGTGCTACCATTTCTTAAAGCTATTGTATGGTCACCACCTACTTTTATAGCTTGCCAACTGGTTAAGATTCCTACTTGCTGAGGAGTATTAAAATCTGTAGAAGTCCCTAAGCCTAATTGACCTGATCCGCCTTCTCCCCACGTCCAAAGTGTACCATCGGTTTTAATGGCTGCGCTAGAGTTAAAACCTTGCGAAATCAATATCCAATTGGTTGCCGTGCCTACCTGAGTAAAAGTATTTACATTGGTATTCGTACCAAGTCCAAGTTGCCCTATTACATTATTACCAGTTGTCCACAGTGTTCCGTTGGTTTTTAAGGCTGCTGAAAAATTAAAACCCGCAGCGACATTAAGCCAATTTGTATCGGTTCCTATTTGAGTAGGTGTATTGTAGTTGCTATTTAAACCGTTACCATGTTGACCACTACTCCCGTTACCCCACACCCAAAGTGTGCCGTTTGTTTTTTTAGCAATACAATGATTACCATCGGATGCAATGAATTGAAAACCAGTTCCTACCAATGTTGGTGTGTAATTCGGGCCAACAGTACCTTGGCCTAGTGCACCACTGTCATTTCCACCCCAACTAAAAAGTGAGCCACCTATTAATGCGTAACTATTATCTCCTCCAGTTTCAATAACAGACCAAGTAGTGGTAGTGCCTATTTGAATTGGAGAAGTTCTGTTAACCGTTGTACCATCACCAAGTTGTCCTGATGCGTTATAACCCCAAGACCAAATTGTACCATTAGATTTTCTTGCTAATGAATGCAGATATCCTGCCGAAATTGTAGTCCAATTCGTGTCTGTTCCTACTTGTGTAGGTGTGTTTTGATAATTTAAATTGCCAAGACCTAGTTGACCTTGGTCATTACGTCCCCAAGACCATAGTGTTCCATCAGATTTTATTGCTAAAGTATGGAACCGACCTGCTGAAATTTGAGACCAGCATTGTGCATTACTTTTTGCAAAAAACAATGTGAATACTAGAATTGTAAATAGTTTTTTCATGTTTTTTAGTGTAATTAATTAATTTTGAATTATTAAAATATTTTATAAACCTACAAGGCAAATTTCTTGTTTCAATATTGATTTAATTATAACTATTGTAACAACTAGTATAACTATTGTAACACGCCGTTGTAACCCACTAAAATCAAGATATTTTAATAAAAAAATTAAGTATTTTTTATTTTTAAATCCTTAATAAACTTATTGGTAGTAAGTTTGATGTTAAAAATTAAATAAAGAAATAGTAGATATCTGTCATTTTTGGATACATTTTTTAATTTAATTTTTAAACAAAATAGGTTATTATTTTAACAAAAAGGAAGTCAAGTGAATGTAGTAAACATTTTGTCAGTTGAAGATTTTAATGAAATTGCTAAGAATGAGAACCAACTAAACATAGGTAATTATGAAGAATTTTTTCAAAAACGGATAGTTGATGTTTCTAATTATGATTTTAGATTTTATTTTTGGTTTATAAATGCAGCAATTGAGTAGCTTTGGGTTCTCAATCAAATACCCAATTTATTTATAAATAACATTGACAGAACTATTTGTGGAATTATAATGATTACTGATTTGTCTCATTTGAGTTTCAAAGAAAAGCCCGCTCTTATGAAGCTTACTGACAAAATTGCTAATAAAAATATTTTTTTTAATATTGCAAGTGATGCAAAGAAGATTGTAAACGTTAGTTTGCCAAATATTAAAAAAAGAGAATAAGAAATAGAAAATTTAAGATTAAAGAGTTGAATTCTTCAGAAATTTCAAAAGGGCTTTTTTATCTCTTCGTATTGTAGAAAATCATAAATTAAATTTGAAAATAAAAACAAATTCTACTATTTCTTTGGAGCTTATTAATTAAGTTTTGAGTAACAATTTGATATAAAATTCGCTATTTATTGTATAATTAGTGTTTAAAACAAAGTATTATTGTTATTAGAAAATAAATTATTAATTGTCAATATAGTCACTAGGCGTACATTGATACATTTCTCTAAAACATTTTGAAAAATAGGAGACATCATTAAAACCAACAGCATAAGCTACATCCGAGATGTTTCCATTACCTTTTTTAAGCAATTCTGCAGCAATTTTTAATCGCTCGTTTCGTAAAAACTCGGTTGCCGATACACCAAAAAGTGTTTTCAATTTTCGGTGCAACTGCATTCGGCTCATTTGCGCATCTTTAGCAAAATCATCGGCAGAGTAGTCCGAATTTGAAACATTTTCATCTAATGCTTTTTGAAGTCTTAATATAAACTTTTCATCAACCGAATTAATTACAATATCAGTCGGTTTTAAAACCAGCTCTTGACTGTAACGTTCTTGCAGTTTTTTGCGTTCGTTAATTAATTGCTTTACAGTTTCTTTTACAATTTCGTTATTAAATGGTTTGGTTAAATAACCATCGGCTGTACTTTTCAATCCTTCCAAATGGGCTTCGTCAGATGTTTTTGCTGTTAACAAAATAACTGGAATAAATGAAGTTAGTTCGTTGTTTTTTATGGATTTGGTAAATTCAAAACCATCCATTTTTGGCATTATAACATCGCTAATAATACAATCTGGAATTTCTTTTTGTGCTATTTTTAATGCTTGTTCACCATCTTCGGCTTCAATAATTTGATAGTTTTCTTTAAAAATATCTTTTAAAACACTTCTTATCTCGGCATTGTCATCAACAAGTAATAGAATTGGAAGTTCATTTTCTAAATCTGCATAATTTTCTAAAGTAATTTCTTGTTTTTCCTTAGTTACAAGTATAGCATTTGCGTTTGATATTTGTAAGGGTAAAAGAATTAAAAAACTCAAAACTCCATTTTCAACATTGGTTTCAATTTTACCTTGATATAATTCTGCTAATTCTTTTACCAACGCTAAGCCAATACCAACTCCTTGCTTGTTTTCATTATTTTGATAAAATCGTTCAAATAATTTTGGCAAATTTTCCTTTTTAATATCTGATCCTGAGTTTGAAACTATCAATTTTAATTGATTATTTTCTATAGTTGAATTAAAATTTATTGTCTCATTTTCATTGGTATATTTCAGGGCATTTGACAATAAATTAGTCACTATTTTTTCAACTACATCCTTATCAAAATAATGATTTTCTGACACTTTTTCAATAGTCAATTTAAAATTAAAATTACTTTCTTTGGCTTTAAATTCAAATGGTTCTGCAATTGAAGTTAAAAATGAAAAAATATTCCCTTCTTTTAATAATAGCTGTAATTTCCCACTATCTATTTTTGATAATTCTAATAATTGATCCACCAATTCAAGCATTCTATTTGAATTTTTATCAATTAGTTTAAGCTGTTTTTTTTGATTTTCATCTTTAATTTCACTTTGTAAACTCTGAACTGGACTTTTTATTAACGTTAAAGGTGTTCTAAACTCGTGAGAAATATTAGCAAAAAATTGTGCTTTTAAATTATTCATTTTCTTTAAAACATCACGTTCTTGCTCGGCCAGTTTTTTTCTAAGATTAAGTGCGTAGGTAAAAAATAACACCTCGATTATAGATCCAAATAAATTAAAAAAATGATTAGTTATCGAGTTTCCAATAATTAAATTAAAAATAACATGAATAAAATAGGATAGTACTAAAACCAAAGTTCCATACATTATATATTTTAAATAGCTGTTTTTGTGGGTTTTCAATAATTGATAAATAATATAAATGCCATAAAAACAACTTATAATTCTAAAAGCAAAAGCGGCATAAGCAAAATTAGAAATTATTGCATTATTATCAATCTTAAAAACAATTTGTACACTTATTAAATACAAAATCATAAAACCGATATACAAAACAAACAGTTTTTTTATTCTGTTTTTAGTTTTTTCGGATAAGATAGAATAGACAAAAGCTGAGTAAAAAATAAACGATAAAACATAACTACTTTCTAATAGTAAATCGCGATATTGGTTCAAATTTCCAAAAAAATCATGATGAATACCATCTGCAATCATTGAATAATTAAAGAAAGTAAAAAATAAATGAAACGAATAATACAAATAGTTATTTTCTCTATATTGTAGAAATAATAGAATATTGTATAAAAGCATTATTAATATTCCTCCAGTAAATAATGTGAATATTGCGTATAAATAATTGTATTTGTTAATGAAATTTAATTCTCCTTGAATATAATTCTCTCTAGTTTGAAGTTTAATTTCGATTCCGTTTTTTGAAAGATAATCTAAATAAGTTTTAATAATAATTTGTTTAGTTTGAAGAGGTAAAAGTTGTATATTAAAGCTAGAATCATCTTCTTCAAAATCTCTTTTTTTAACATTAACTAGATAACCAATATTTTTGAATTCGATTTTATTTTGAGATTTTAAGATAATTTCTGTATATCGAAAATTATTTATGCTAAAAACTAAATTTAAAGTATCTAACGTAGTATTTTTAATAGTACTTTTTAACCAAAGATTAAAATTTACCGTTGAAAAATCTTTTTTTGGAATGAATATAGTATTGTTAAAAGTAGTCCAAGTTTTTATTTGACTATAATTTTCAAGCTCAATTTTTTTTGAATTGTCAATATAAAAATTAAAAAATTGTCTTATTTCTTTTTCTTTAAATTCTTTTGTTATTTCCAATTGATTAGTTGCAGGTTTATTTTGTCCTACAACTATTTGTGTTAAAATTAGTATTGACAACAAGATTTTTTTCATTCTTTATCCTTTTGATTTTTTATTTTATACAATTATAGTAATCTAAATATAATATCCTTGAGAAATATGTAACAAAATTATGTTACAATAAAATAAATAATGTTGATTAAAATAGTTTTAAATCATCAATTTAATGCTATTACGATACAATTTGATTTTGCAAAACCTTAATCTCATCTCTAAACTTAGCGGCTTGCATAAAATCTAAATCTTTAGCGGCTTTTTCCATCGCTTTTCGTTTTTCGCGGATGCGTTTTTCAATTTCGGGTTTTGCTAAATATTCTGTAATTGACTCGGCTGCAACGTTTAGGTTAGAATTTCCTAACTCATAATCGACTAATGAATTTTTGGTAAAAGCACTTCCTAGTGATTTATTTAAAGCTTGTGGAACCAAATTGTTTTCTGCATTATAATTGATTTGTTTCGTTCGACGATAAGTAGTTTCGTCAATAGTTTTTTGCATACTATCCGTAATTTTATCAGCATACATAATTGCTTTTCCATTCAAATTTCTTGCTGCTCTACCAATAGTTTGTGTCAATGAACGGTGGCTTCTTAAAAATCCTTCTTTATCAGCATCTAAAATGGCAACCAGTGAAACTTCGGGTAAATCAAGTCCTTCACGAAGCAAATTAACACCTATTAAAACATCAAAAATACCTTTTCGTAAATCTTGCATTATCTCAATGCGCTCCAAAGTATCCACTTCGGAGTGAATATATCGGCATCGAATATTCACTTTAGTTAGATATTTAGCGAGTTCTTCTGCCATTCTTTTGGTCAAGGTGGTAACTAAAACCCGTTCGTCTATTTCGGCTCTTAGCTGAATTTCTTCAATTAAATCATCAATTTGATTTAAACTCGGACGAATTTCTATGATCGGATCTAATAATCCTGTTGGACGAATAACTTGCTCAACAACAACACCTTCACTTTTTTGCAATTCATAATCGGCGGGAGTTGCAGATACATAAATTACTTGATTTTGCATACTTTCAAATTCATCAAATCGTAACGGACGGTTGTCCATTGCTGCAGGTAATCTAAAACCATATTCAACCAAATTTTCTTTTCGTGATCGGTCGCCTCCATACATAGCGTGAACTTGTGATAAAGTAACGTGACTTTCATCAACAACCATTAAAAAATCTTTTGGAAAATAATCTATCAAACAAAATGGGCGCATTCCAGGAAGTCTTCCATCTAAATAACGTGAATAATTTTCAATTCCAGAACAATAGCCTAATTCTCGAATCATTTCTAAGTCGAAATTTGTTCGTTCTTCCAATCGTTTAGCTTCTAAATGTTTACCGATTTCTTTGAAATAATCAACCTGTTTTACCATATCTTGCTGAATTTCCCAAATTGCATTTTGCAACACATCGGGCGAAGTAACAAACATGTTAGCTGGATAAATCATCAATTTTTCAAATTTCTCAATCACTTCAGAAGTTTTCACATCAAAACTTTCAATTTCTTCAATCTCATCTCCAAAAAAGTGAATTCTATACGCTTCATCTGCATAGCTAGGATAAACATCTACAGTATCACCTTTGATTCTGAAATTACCAGGAGTAAAATCCATTTCGGTTCTTGAATACAAACTTTGAACCAATTGATGCAACAATTTAGTTCTAGAAATTACTTGGTTTTTCTCTATCGGAATTTTATTTTTTTGAAATTCAGCAGGATTTCCAATACCGTAAAGGCACGATACTGAGGCTACAACAAGCACATCTCTTCTACCAGAAAGTAAAGAAGCTACGGTTGACATTCGCATTTTTTCCAACTCTTCATTTATAGACAAATCCTTCTCTATAAAAACTCCCGAAACGGGCATAAAAGCTTCTGGCTGGTAATAATCGTAATAAGAAACAAAATATTCTACCGCATTATTTGGAAAAAACTGTTTGAATTCTGAATATAATTGCGCTGCCAAAGTTTTGTTGTGAGCCAAAACTAAAGTCGGTCGTTGTACTTCTTCAATAACATTTGCTACAGTAAACGTTTTTCCAGAACCTGTAACTCCTAACAAAGTTTGATAAATATCACCTTCGTCAAGACCTTGCACCAGTTTTTTTATGGCTTGCGGTTGGTCGCCTTTCGGCTGATAATCAGATACTACTTGGAAATTCATTTTGTTTTAAGTGGCTAGAATTTTGATTTGCTAAGATACTGAAGTTTTAAATAAAAATAAAACTATCCAACCCAGTTTTCCTGCTGAATTTTACTCAAAAAACTCCAAGCCACAATGCGACTAGTTTTTTGACCTTGAGCCATTTCAATAATTTTTACCGAAGCAACGTTCACTTTTTCTAATGTTTTTTGAATGCTTTCAAGATTGGATTGTTTTGAAACCAAAGTTGTAAACCACATTACTTGTACCGGATATTTTGCACTTTCATAAATCATTTGAGTAATAAATTTTAATTCGCCTCCTTCACACCAAAGTTCGGCATTTTGTCCTCCAAAATTTAGAACTGGTTTTTGAGTTCGTGAATTTTCTAAGTTATTTACTTTTCTAATAGTACTTTTCACAGCTTCTTCTTGAGAGGAATGAAAAGGAGGATTGCAGATGGTAAATGTAAATTTATCTTCGGGTAAAATAATATCTTTAAAAATAAATCGGGCATTGGGTTGTAATTGTAAGCTAATCGCGTCAGATAATTGTGGATTTTTTTCGATAATTTCAACACAATTCCGTATTGCTTTTTTATCAATATCAGTACCTACAAATTGCCAACCATAAATGGCATTTCCTAATATAGGATAGATACAATTAGCACCAATACCAATATCAAGTCCTAAAATATTTTCAGGTTCCTCTAATTTCGGATTTTTTACGCTTGCCAATAAATCGGCTAGGTGATGAATGTAATCAACACGGCCAGGAATGGGTGGGCAAAGAAAATTTTGTGGAATATCCCAAAATTCAATTCCGTAAAAATAAATTAATAATGATTTATTTAAAGCTTTTACAGCTTTTGGATTTGCAAAATCAATGGTTTGTGTACCAAATTCATTGGTAAAAACAAATTGTTTTAAATCAGAATATTTTTCGGTTAATTGTTCAAAATCATATCCAAAACGGTGTGCGTTTTTTGGATGTAGTGTTGTTTTTTCTTGTGAGGATTTCATTATTTAATACTTATAAAAAACAAAGATACCATTTTATATTGCTTTATAAATCAATCAAAACATTCCATTAAAAGTAAATCGCCTTTTGAGTGTTCAATAGTTACAATTCCATCCTCAAGAACTTGGTTGCTGTTACCTGATCGATACCCTAAATGTAGCCTTTCGTTGTGCAATGGATATTTTAAATTTTTGGTTATTATACCTGAAACTTCTCCAACAGGAATAAGGGAGATTGGAGTTTCTTTAGTATACCATTTTTCAAATTTTTGAGGTAAAAGATGAATTTTAGAATGGTCATCTAAAATAACTATTTTGAGTTGATTTCGATATTTTATAATATTTGTAATATTTGTAATGGTGTGATCCGATCGTTTACCAGTTGCCCAAACTACATTGACGGCTTTGTGTTTTTTTTTGATTAAATAGTCGAATGCTTTTTCTAAATCGGTTTTGTTTTGGTCGGGAGTATGAATTATTTCAATTGGATATTGCTTATTTCTATAGCTTTCGGCATCAAAGTTTCTGTCAAAATCACCCAACAATACATCTACTTTTATGTCAAGTTGTAAAACCCGTTCGATGGCCGAATCTAATACCACAACAATTGGCGACCATTCTAAAAGTTGCCCTAAAAGATCTGAGCTGCACGAAGCTCCATTAGCAATTATTAAAGCTGGTTCTTGGTCGTCGCGAACTATATGATGGGAGGACATTTAATTTTAGATTTTAGATTTTAGATTTTAGATTTTAGAAATTCTAAAATTTAAAATATTTTTTCAAAGTTAAACCAAATTGATAATTTTAAAATCTGATAACTGATATTTTTTTAAAATAGTTCTGAATTTGATTTCTAAAAATTATTGAACAGTATAACTTCGACTATCAGCTTCTGATAAACTAAAATAGCCAAACGGAAAATCGGCCTCATTTGTATTGTTTTTTATATTGCCCCGAACGGTTGCTGGTGCTGTTGAAAATGGACCTGCACCACCACCATTACCTGAATTAGCCAACAATATATCCATAAAGTTATTGTACTGTTTTGAAATTCCGTAATGCGTAACTTTTACTACATCGCCAGCTTTTAGTTTTTCGCTATCAGGTCCACCAAAAGTAATACTGAAATAAGGATTTCCGTTAAAAAACAAATCATCAATTACATAATACGTAGGTTTTGGTCGGTTAGAAAACGAGTAATAAATTAGATAATAATTTTCTTCATTAGCTGGATCTAAAAAGGTGGTTCGTAATCGAATGTCATTACCACTCAAACCGCCATTATTTTCTTGAATTACTTGAAGTATTTGAGCAACTGGTTTTAAGGTTTCAGTAGCAGTATAATTTTCGCCACCATAATTAATTGTTAAGGTATAGGATTGATTTAAAACAGGTACAAAATTGGTGCAAACATATTCTCCAGTCCCTATAGTTTCAATAAAATTATAAGAATTTGAACCACTAGTTATTACAACTGATGCACCGTTTACAACTGGTGTTACATTGGAATAATAACTTGAAGTTGTAGTTAATTTTATTTTTTGTAGTGCGCCACTGGTTCCTTTTTGCCAATTAATTGATGCTTCAACTACTAGTTTGGGTTTACCTGTTTCAAGGTCAACTTGAACTACTTCTTGACAACTTGAAAATAATAAAATTACTATAAAAAATGAAAATAATAATTTGAATTTGATCTTTGTATTTTTCATAAATTTAAAATTTAAAGTTGTAGGTAACTGAGGGTACGATTCCGAAAATGGATGTTTTTACGGCTTCATTTTGCAAAGTTTTGTCGTTTTGTTGAAAATTAATTGATGCAGCATTTTTACGATTGTACAAATTGTAAACACTAAAAACCCATTCTGATTGATATGGTTTCCCTTTATTTTTTCGAGGAATTAAGGTTGCCGAAACGTCTAAATGATGAAAAAGTGGCAATCGATTTTCGTTACGTTGATTAAAACTAGGAACATTTATTCCCAAATAGGTATATTGTCCGTTAGGATAGGTTACAGGTTGACCAGATTGCAAAATAAAATTGCCTCCAAAACTCCATTTGTCAGATAATTTATAAGAAGCCGTTACAGCCAAATTATGTAATTTATCATAACCCGAATTGTACCACTGACCGTTGTTAATTCCTATTTCGTTGGCATTTCTACCAGGAGTTCGCTGTTGCGATTTTGATAAAGTATAGGAAACCCAACCTGTAAAATCACCTTTATTTTTTCTAATTAAAAGTTCCAATCCGTAAGAACGCATTTCACCATTTAAAATTACTTGCTCAATGGCTTTGTTGGCTACTAAATTGGCACCATCAATATAATCTATACGGTTTTTTACTTTTTTGTAAAAGGTTTCGCCTTCGAATGAATATTTTCCATCACTAAAATTTACAAAATATCCACCCGCAACTTGATCGGCAATTTGAGGTTGAATGTAGTTGTCGCTTGGTGTCCAAACATCAAGTGGAGTAGGGGAAGCCGTATTAGAAATTAACTGTAAATATTGAACCATTCTGTTGTACCCAATTTTAATAGATTTATCATCGGTAAGAGAATACGACATTGAAAAACGAGGTTCAAGATTATAAAATTTCTCAATTGCTTCTGATTTTCCAAAATATTTGGTGGAAGTTGGAACTGCTTTTTCATAAATTTTTAAATCGGAATTGTAAGTTACAGGTTCATTATTGGCATAATAATTAACCGTTGAAGGCCCTAAACGATAAAAACTGCTTGAACGCAAACCATATGCAATTGTAAAATCATTAAACTTGTGTTCAACATCTAAATATAACGAAGGTTCAAAGGCATATTTTTTATCTAATTGATCAAAATTAATTCCAGAACCTTCTTTTGATGGCGATAATGTTCCTGGATTAAAATCGTAATAAATAGCATTTACACCAAAATTTAACTTTAATTTTTCAGAGATGTAATTTTTAAAATCATACTTAATACTATAATTTTTAATTCCAGAATCCCAATTGAAACCTACTACATCAATATTTAATCCGTAATAATAGTCACTGTAAATCATTGATAAATTTGAAAAAAGTTTATCACTAAATAAATGATTCCAACGTAAATTAAAAGTTGAATTACCATAGGTATTTACAAAGCTATTTCCAATTCCGAAAACATCACGACCAAAATAACCCGACAAATAAAGGTTATTAGTTTCATTAAGTTTGTAGGTGAATTTTGTATTTAAATCGTAAAAATAAGCAGTATTGTTTTTTTGTTGTTCGGATAACTTTAAAAATAAATGAGCATATGATGCTCTTCCTCCAATTAAAAATGAACCTTTTCCGTTTTCAATAAATGGACCTTCAGCAAGCAATCGGCTTGAAACCAGACCAATTCCACCAGTCATTCCGAATTTTTTGTTGTTTCCATCTTTTTGATAAATTTCTAAAACTGATGCAGCTCTACCGCCAAATCGGGCAGGAATTCCTCCTTTATATAATTTTAAATCTTTTACGGCATCAGGATTAAAAACCGAAAAAAAACCGAATAAATGCGAAGAATTGAAAATTGTTGCTTCATCCAACAAAATTAAATTTTGATCGGCTCCGCCGCCACGAACATTAAAACCAGATGCTCCTTCGCCTGCATTGGTAACACCTGGAAGTAACAAAATAGCTTTTAACAAATCAACCTCTCCAAGTACTGCAGGTATTTTTTTAATAGCGCTAATTGATAATTTATTTACACTCATTTCTGCAGATCGAGTGTTTATTTTAGTTTTTTCATTTACAACAATAACTTCTTCCAACTCTTGACCGCCATTTTCAGAAAGTAATATATTTTTTTTAATGGTTTGATTCAATTCAATTTTTTCAGAAAAAGAACCGTAGCCAACATAAGAAACGGAAAGTTCATATTCGCCTTTAGGTAAGGTTATCGAATAAAAGCCATATTCATTGGTGGAAGTAAAAACTTTTGCACTTCCAACTGCTACATTCACTCCAATTAAAGTTTCGTTATTTTTTTTATCAGAAATGACACCGCTAATTGTAAATTTTTCTTGGCAAAATGAAAGCGTTGAAAAAAGTAAAAAGGCAAATATTTTAATTTGTTTAAAATTCATAATTTTTTTTTGATTTAGACGATTGAAAGCGCAATTTGTTACAAGTTTAAAATGATTTTAATTAAAAAGGGATAATTTTTTGCAGCTGTAAAATAGCTATTCATCAATAAATTTTATAATTTAACCTACTTTTAAATTCAGTTTTGATTAATTGAAAAAAATTATGATCAATACATTTTTTTAATGCAACTTAAATATGCAAATTTGATAAATTAACCAATTAGATAATCAATGTAAATGTTAATCTATGGTTAATTATGATTTTTTTTAAGATGTATTTTGAATACTTTTACAAAATAATTGAACTTTGAGTATGAAATTATTTTTACTTATTTTATTGTTTCTATTTTCGTTGAGTATTTCAGCACAGTTTGAAATTCCGAAACGTAAAATTGGTTTTAAGGCAATTCCGCCCAAGGTTAACCCCAATATTGCAATTACTCCAAACAAAACTTCAAGTGATGCAATAAAATTTGAAAGTAAATTTTTAAAAAGTGATTCTAATTTATGGCAAGGTATTTCAACATTACCTAAAATTGGTGAATCAACCAGTCAATCTAAAGAGGAACCACGCAACGCTTCGGAATTATACAATGATAAATTTAATAAAAAAGAAGGTATTGTTGAAGAACGATTTAAAAGTGACACCTTTCTTGGGGAGTTTAAAACAGGTTCTAAAACTATAAAAATTGGATGTCGTGATCATGAAGCCGTTGATGGTGATCGAGTAAGAATTTGGGTAAATGGAATTGTTATTGCAAATGATATTTATTTAGAATCTTCTTTTAGAGAATTATTTTTCGAACTAAAACAAGGTTTTAACGTTATTGAATTTGAAGCTTTAAATCAAGGTGAATCTGGTCCAAATACAGCACAATTTGTTATGTTTGATGATAAAAATAAATTAGTAACTTCAAACATTTGGAACTTGACCACTGGAGTAAAAGCAAAAGTTATCATTGTTAAAGAAAATCAATTACTTAAAAAAGTTGATGAGTAAACTTTTCTTAAAGTTATCCAAATACAATATAATACTATATGATTTTTTGTAATTTTGTGCTTCTAAAACGAAAAAATGAAAAATTTATTTATTACGACAGCATTTTTATTAACGGCATTGAGTTTTTCTCAAAACATTAAATTTACCGAAAACGAATTGTATCCTGAGGGAGTTGCTTACAGCCACAAAGCAAAATCTTTTTATGTGAGTTCATTGCATTATGGAAAAATTGGAAAAGTAGATTGGAAAGGAAATTATACAAATTTCATTAATGATGCCGAGAGTATTTCTGCCATTGGTATTTTGGCTGATGAAAAGCGTAACTTGTTATATGTTGCTATTTCTGATCCAGGAGTTTCTGTAAAAACTATTGCCCAATATAAAATTGGAAAATTGGCGGCTTATGATTTAACTAGTGGAGAGAGAAAATTTATTTCAGATTTAGCCGTTATAAATACTACTGGTGGAGGAAATTTTGCCAACGATATGACTTTTGATAATGACGGAAACATTTATGTTAACAATAGCGCTTCGCCAATTATTTACAAGGTTTCTCCTGATGGAAAGGCAGAAGTTTTTGTAACTTCGGATAGTTGGAAAGGGGAAGGATTCAATTTAAATGGTATAGTTTGCAACCAAAAAGAAAACTATTTATTAGCTTGTCAATCTAACACAGGTGAAATTTATAAGATTGATATTAAAACCAAAAAGATTTCAAAAGTTGCTACGGACTTAATTTTAGGTGCTGACGGAATGGTTTTACACAAAAATGAATTGATAGTGATTTCAAACAGCAGCAAAAAAATAACTAAATTGAAATCATTGGATAATTGGACAACTGCTAAGAATGAAGGCGAAGTAATTTCTGAAATGATGTTCCCAACAACTGGTGTTCGTGTAAACGGAAAATACTATGTTTTAAATGCAAAGTTGAACGAAATTTTTACACCAGGTGCAAAATTGACTTCTGACTTTTTGATTCAAGAAGTTAATTTTGACAAAAAATAAATAAATATTGAAATAAAAAAAGACGGTTATTAGCCGTCTTTTTTTTTGGGGTTATTTGGTTTAAATTATCCTAATTTAATGTCTAAATTTTCTTTTATCGATGCCAAGAAGGCTTCCGTAGTTTGATAATCAGCCTCGGTTAAACCTTCAGGTTTTACCAAACTTGCTAAATCTTTAGTCATTTTACCCGATTCAACAGTTTCGATACAAACTTGTTCTAACGCCAAACAAAAGTTTATTAACTCTTGGTTTCCGTCAAGTTTTCCTCGGTGTTCTAAACCTCTTGTCCAAGCAAAAATGGAAGCAATTGGGTTGGTCGAAGTTGCTTTTCCTTGTTGGTGCATTCTATAATGACGTGTTACGGTTCCGTGAGCTGCCTCAGCTTCAACCGTTTTTCCGTCGGGAGTTACTAATACTGATGTCATTAATCCTAACGAACCAAATCCTTGTGCAACAGTATCGGATTGAACATCGCCATCATAATTTTTACAAGCCCAAACAAATCCTCCGTTCCATTTCATCACTGATGCTACCATATCGTCAATTAAACGGTGCTCGTAAGTCATATTGTTTTTGTCGAATTCGGTTTTGTATGTTGATTGATAAACCTCTTCAAAAATATCTTTAAAACGCCCATCATAAGCCTTTAATATAGTATTTTTTGTTGAAAGATATAATGGCCATTTTTTAGTTAAAGCCATTTGAAATGACGAATGTGCAAAACCATAAATGGACTTATCAGTATTGTACATTGCCATTGCAACACCATCGCCTTCATATTGGTACACTTCCCATTGTTGGGTTTCACCATTTTCAGGAACAAAAGTCATTGTTAACTTCCCTTTACCTTTTATAACTACATCGGTAGCTTTGTATTGATCTCCAAAAGCGTGACGCCCAATAACGATTGGTTTTGTCCAACCTTGTACATAACGGGGTACGTTACTCATAATTATAGGTTCTCTAAAAACTGTTCCCCCAATAATGTTTCGTAAAGTTCCGTTAGGTGATTTCCACATTTTAGAAAGGTTAAATTCTTTTACACGTTCTTCATCTGGAGTAATTGTGGCACATTTTATACCTACATTGTATAAATTTATTGCTTCGGCTGCATCTATTGTAATTTGATCCTTACTAGCTTCACGGCTTTCTATTCCTAAATCAAAATATTTTATATCTAAATCTAAATAAGGAAGTATAAGTTGTTGTTTAATAAAACTCCAAATAATCCGAGTCATTTCATCACCGTCCAATTCTACTACTGGGTTGGCTACTTTAATTTTTGTCATTGTATTTTTTTGAATAAGATTAATTTTTTGAGTAGCAAATATAAAGAAATCTAAACTAATTTAAAAATGGAAGCCAATAAAATCAATGATTTACGAAATTGTCAATATTGTCATAAAAAAATATCAAATTACTAATTGTAGTGCTCAGTTTTTGATTTTAAAAAATATTTTGGGATAAACTTTTTAAATATTTGGTTTAACCTATAAATTCAAAAAACTAAAACCTCGATTTTCATTTGAAAATCGAGGTTTTTAAATTTTAATATTTATTATTTGCCTTGGCGATAAAAATTATTAATATCTGTAATATTCTGGTTTAAATGGACCATCAACACCAACACCAATATATTCTGCTTGGTCAATACGCAAAGTTTCCAATTCAACTCCTAATTTTTCAAGGTGTAACATAGCTACTTTTTCATCTAAATGTTTTGGTAACATATACACTTCGTTTTTATATGAAGAACTGTTTTTCCATAATTCAACTTGTGCCAAAACTTGGTTAGTGAAACTTGTACTCATTACAAAACTTGGGTGACCTGTTGCACAACCTAGGTTTACTAATCGACCTTCGGCCAATACAATAATGTCTTTACCTTCAATTGTATACTTGTCAACTTGTGGTTTAATTTCGATTTTTGTGTTTCCGTAAGCACCGTTTAACCAAGCCATATCAATTTCGTTATCAAAATGACCAATGTTACAAACGATAGTTTTATCTTTCATAGCGCGGAAATTGCTTTCCAAAACAATGTCTTTATTTCCAGTTGATGTTACAATAATATCTGCAGTTCCGATTACTGTAGCTAATTTTTTTACCTCAAAACCGTCCATTGCAGCTTGTAATGCACATATTGGGTCAACTTCGGTAACTGTTACAATTGATCCAGCACCTTTAAATGAAGCGGCTGTTCCTTTACCTACATCACCATATCCGCAAACCACAACTCTTTTTCCTGCCAACATAATATCCGTTGCACGACGCACGGCATCAACAGCACTTTCTTTACAACCGTATTTGTTATCAAATTTCGATTTTGTAACGGCATCATTAACATTAATTGCAGGTAAATGTAAGGTTCCAGCTTTCATTCTTTCGTACAATCTGTGAACTCCAGTTGTAGTTTCTTCCGATAAGCCTTTAATTCCAGGAATTAATTCTGGGTAACGGTCAAATACCATATTGGTTAAATCACCACCATCGTCTAAAATCATATTCAACGGTTTTCTATCTTCTCCAAAAAATAATGTTTGTTCAATACACCAATCAAAATCGGGTTCGTTTAAACCTTTCCAAGCATATACTTGAATTCCAGCAGCAGCAATAGCAGCAGCGGCTTGATCTTGAGTTGAAAAAATGTTACAAGAACTCCAAGTAACCTCTGCACCCATAGCTATTAAAGTTTCAATCAAAACGGCAGTTTGAATGGTCATGTGTAAACATCCAGCAATTCGTGCTCCTTTTAAAGGTTGTTCGTCTTTGTATTCTGCTCTAAGTGCCATTAAACCTGGCATTTCAGCTTCTGCCAATTCAATTTCTTTTCTTCCCCAAGCTGCAAGCGAAATATCTTTCACTTTAAAAGCCACAAACGGTAAAGTCTCTGTAGTCATATAAAAATTTGTTTTTAAATAAATATTTTTGCAAATTTACAACATAGAAATTTATTTTAATAATTTATTTACTAAAATTATAAAATGTTTACTTTCTTAACCATTTGAAAAACAAAACTATATACTAATTTATTTTTTTTGAAGCTATTTCCAGCAATCCGTTTCAATCCACGCTAAAAAAAAGCGTGGGATTTTCACTACAAACACGTAGTATTCACTGAACTCCTATGAAAATAGAAACAAAGTGAAGTAATCTGGGCTAAAGCTTTATGAGTAATCAAGATGCCATTATTTAAAATTATAAATCACGATTCATCAACACAAATTTTGGTTTGGAAAATTACTGAATCCTATCAAGATTTAAAAAATGAAGTACTTTTAAAACCAATTAATCAATTGCGAATCAGTGAAATGAAATCAGAAATTCATCAAAGGGCTTTTCTATCAGTTCGTAAATTATTGCATAAAATAAACCTTACCGATGCCGATTTATTTTATGATGAATCCGGAAAACCACATCTTAAAAACAACCAATTTATTTCCATTTCTCATTCGCACGAGTTTGCAACCATTGCTCTTTCAAATCAAAAAATAGGAATCGACATTGAAATGCAACGAGAAAAAATACTAAAAATAGCAGACAAGTTTGCTCTTGAACAAGTAAACAAAAAAAATAAAAAGTATTATATTAGAAAATTAACAGTGCTTTGGGGAGCAAAAGAAGCCATTTTTAAAATAAAGAACGAAAAAGGAATCAGTTTTAAAGATCATATTTTAGTAAAACCTTTCAAACTTAATCAAAAACAAACCCAAGCCGAATTAAATTTTAATTCAAAACGAGAAAATTTTGAAATTAATTATCACGAAATAGAAAACTATACTTTGGTTTACGCTCTTTCAGAATAACCATTGTGCCTTCTTGGCATTATAAAAATGAAATTATCCTACCAAATACATAAATTCAACTTAAAAGAAATCTTTTCCATCTCTTATGGAAATTACACGTTTCGAAATGCTTTGTTAGTAACACTCTCTCAAAATGGAAAATCAGGTTATGGCGAATGTACCGAAATTGATTATTACAATATCAATTTAAAAACGTATTTAGTCATATTAGAAAAAATAAAATTAAAAATTGAATCGCAAAATATTGAACATCCCAACCAATTTTATTTTTTTTTAGAAACCTTAAATTTACCAAGTTTTTTACGTTCGGCACTCGATTGCGCCTATTGGGATTTGTTTGGAAAGTTGGAGAATAAATCATTTCTGGATCTAAATTCAATTTCAACATTAAAAGTTCCAGAATCATCAATAACGATTAGTGTTGCTGAAATATCGGAACAAATTAAAAAAATTGAAAAAAGTCATTGGAACCAATTCAAGGTAAAATGCAAAGGCTTTAGTGAAAAAAATATAACTGAATTTGCGAATTTAAATCGAAACATTGCCCTAGATTCCAACGCAAGTTTTACCATTGAAAACTGCATACAATTGGAGGAAATGGAAGTTTCAAAAAAATTTACTTATTTGGAGCAACCCATGGAAGTTGGTGAAGAAAATTTTTCAAAATTAACTTTAAATTCAAACACCAATTGGATGGCAGATGAAGACTTACAAGGTATTGAAACTTTAGAAGTTTTAAAAAACCATTATAAAACAATCAATGTAAAGCTAGTGAAATGTGGCGGATTAACTCCAGCAATGCAATTAATTGAAGCCGCAAAAAAACTTAACTTTAAAATAATGATTGGCTGTATGACCGAGTCAACAATTGGAATTTCGGCAGGAGCTGTTTTAGCACCTTTGTGTGATTATGTTGATTTAGACGGAGCCAATTTAATTGAAAATGACATTGCCAATGGAACAAAAATTTTAAACGGAAAAATAGAATTATCCGAAAGTAATGGATTAGGAATTGAATTGATTTAATTTAATGTTTAAATTTACACACTAATTTTAGAAACACAATTTTGCTCGAATTTTTTTTAAATCAATATAAAAATACTTCAACAACACAAATTTTGTTGGAATCATTGGCTTTTATTTTTGGAATTATTAGTGTTTTTTGTGCCCGAAAAGAAAATATTTGGGTGTATCCAACAGGTGTAATTTCAACAATAATTACAATTTATTTAATGTATCAAGCCAGTTATTTTGGTGATATGACAATGAATTTTTATTATACCATAATGAGTATCTACGGCTGGTATTTGTGGTCAAAAAAAACGTTCAAACCCGATTTAGAAATTTCAAGAACCACAAGTCTAGAAAAGAATATTGGTTTTATAATGTTTGTTTTAACGATGATTTTTACCTACTTTGTTTATGTTTTTTTTGATACAAAACTTGAAATTCTCAATTATATTGATATTTTTACATCGGGATTATTTTTTACCGCAATGTGGTTTATGGCAAAGAAAAAAATTGAAAATTGGACACTTTGGATTATTGCCGATTTTATTGCTGTACCACTGTTTGCCTATCGCGGACTTGGAATGATTGCCCTACAATATTTTATATTTACAATTTTAGCCATTTTGGCGTACATAGAATGGAACAAAATTTTAGCAAAAAAGAATTAGAAATCATTAATGAAAAAGGAATTGGTTTAGAAACTATTTCCCAGCAATTTGATTTTTTTAAAAATGGAATTCCAAAAATTAATTTAGACAGAGCCGCAATTGTTGGTGATGGAATTCTGTTATTGTCAGAAAACGAAGCAACAAACTGGGCATTATTTTTTGATGATAAAAAGGATAATTTAAAACTTAAAAAATTTGTACCAGCATCGGGCGCAGCAAGCAGAATGTTTAAGTTTTTAACCGAATTTTTATCTGATTTTGATCAAGAAAAAGAATCAATAAATGCTTATATAAACAGAAAAAACGATAAAAATCTTTCGGTTTTTTTAGTAGCTAAAGAAAAATTTCCTTTTTACGAAACTATTTTCAATGAAGTTAAAAAATTAGAAAATTATTCTGATAAATGGTCGCAAGATAAAAAAGATTATGCCTTTATTACAGTACTTTTATCTTTAAATAATTTCGATTTTGCTAACAAACCCAAAGGAATTTTACCATTCCATAAATATAAAACGCACACTGCAACAGCAATAGAAGAGCATTTGAATGAATGCACTTATTTTGTTACCTCAAAAAATAATTCCAACTTACATTTCACAGTTTCCGAAGAACATTTGGATAATTTTAAAGAAATTGTTGCACAAGTAAAAGCTAAAATTGAGAATAAATCAAATGTCAAAATTAATGTTTCGTATTCTTTTCAAAAAAAATCTACCGATGTTTTAGTGTCCGATTTTGAAAATAATCCATTTCGTGATGAAAACCAAAATTTAGTTTTTCGTCCAGGTGGTCACGGTGCTTTAATTGAAAACTTGAATGAATTGGATTCGGATATAATTTTTATTAAAAACATTGATAACGTTATTCAAAATCACATTGAAACCATATCGTTGTATAAAAAAGCGTTGGCTGGAATTTTATTGAATTACCAAGAAACTATTTTTAAATTCTTGAAATCGTTCGATAATGAAATTATAAGTGAATTTAATAACGATGAAATTGTAACTTTTTTGAAAGAAAAATTAAATATTAAAGTCATTGAAGATTATTTTAAATTTACTACATCAAATAAAATTGACTATTTAAAAAATATCTTAAATAAACCAATTAGAGTTTGCGGCATGGTAAAAAACGAAGGCGAACCCGGTGGTGGACCTTTTTGGGTTTTTGATACCAAGGGAAATTCTTTTTTGCAAATAATTGAATCGGCTCAAATTAATACAAAAGATAAGCATCAAACAATAGTTTTAAACAAATCAACCCATTTTAATCCAGTTGATTTGGTTTGTGCCACAAAAGATTATAAAGGTAATAAATTTGATTTATTACAATTTATCGATGCTAATACAGGTTTTATTGTCGAAAAAAATAGAAACGGAAAACCCTATAAAGCCTATGAATTGCCTGGACTTTGGAATGGTGCAATGGCCAATTGGTTGACTGTTTTTGTTGAAGTTCCGTTAATAACTTTTAACCCAGTAAAAACGGTTAATGATTTATTGAAACCCGCCCATCAATCGCCAAATTAAAATGAATAAAGAAAAATTACTTACCGAAATTGCTTTTAAAGCCGTGCGAAGTTCGGGCGCTGGTGGGCAAAACGTAAATAAAGTTTCATCGAAAGTAGTATTGACTTTTGATTTAAACAATTCTTTAGCATTAGATTATGAACAGAAACAACTCATTTTAGATAAATTATCAAGCCGATTAACCTCTGAAAATATTTTAATTTTAAATTGCGATGAAGACCGAAGCCAATTAAAAAACAAAACAATAGTTACCAAACGTTTTTTCGAAATTATAAAAACCGCACTTCACGTACCCAAAGAGCGCAAAGAAACCAAAGTGCCAAAAGGCGTTATTGAAAAACGATTGAACAATAAAAAATCGAACTCGGAAATTAAAGAAAATCGAAAGAAACCCGATTTTGAATAATTTTTTTACTTTTCATTACTTTTTTTGCTATTTTAAAGTACATCTAATTCTTGAAATGCTTATTTTTGAATTGAAAAATTGAGGGTTTTAATGGTTTTAAAATTGTTTTTGTATATATTTGAAAAACGAAACAAACCTTCGCCAATCTACCTAAAAATGGGTTGCTATACGAAAGTTTGTTTCGTATATAAATGAGATGGAAAAAATCGCCCTTCGGGACAATTTTTTCCATTGGGCTCCCGCTACGCGGGTGATGGAAAACCATCGTTGCTTTCGCACGACGTTCTTCCATCACCCGCTTTGAGAGATTTCTTTTCAAAAGCTTCGCTTTCTCAA
>JBBRCJ010000002.1:0-121064 GCA_038204955.1 Flavobacteriales bacterium | reverse complement strand
TTTGCGCAATTAGACGATTTAGATTATGCTTTTGGTACAATGGGAATTCAAGACAAAGCCAAGCATTTAGCTACTTTATATCTTGAAGATTTATCGGATTTTATTGTTGAGTGTGTTGATGAAAATTTTGGTTTCAGTCGTTATGCCGAGCGTTTGGGGCGTAGTGCGAATAGTTTTGATGAATTATATAATCATTTGAAAAAAGAACCTACTTATATTGACGAAATTACTTTACGCATTTTAGACAATAAGATTCAAGAAATACAACCAAAATTATTCTTGATTTCGGTTCCGTTTCCGGGAAATTTATACTCCGCTTTTCGATGTGCTCAATTCGTAAAAAAGAACTATCCAAACATAAAAATATCGATGGGTGGTGGATTTCCTAATACCGAATTGCGTTCAATTACAGATAAACGCATTTTTGAATTTTTCGATTTTATTACTTTAGATGATGGAGAATTACCTGTTGAATTACTTCATACCCACGTTTGCAATTCTGACCCAGAAAGTATTTCATTAACTGAATTTAAGCGAACTTTTATACTAGAAAAAGATACAGTAGTTTACATAAATAATACCTTAAAGCACGATTACAAACAAGCCCAAGTTGGAACTCCTGATTATTCCGATTTGAAATTAGACAATTATATTTCGGTTATAGAAATAGCGAACCCAATGCACAGTTTATGGAGCGATGGTCGATGGAATAAATTAACAATGGCACACGGTTGTTATTGGGGTAAATGTACATTTTGTGATATCTCATTAGATTATATAAAATTATACGAACCCGTTGCTGCCAAACTTTTGGTCGATAGAATGGAAGAGTTAATAGCTCAAACGGGTGAAAATGGATTTCATTTTGTAGATGAAGCTGCTCCGCCTGCTTTAATGCGAGAAGTAGCTTTAGAAATTTTAAAACGAAATTTGGCTGTCTCTTGGTGGACGAATATTCGATTTGAAAAGAGTTTTACATCCGATTTATGTGTTTTATTAAAAGCATCTGGTTGTATTGCCGTTTCTGGAGGATTGGAAGTGGCATCGGACAGATTATTAAAATTAATTGAAAAAGGTGTAACAGTAGAGCAAGTTGCGCAAGTTACTAGAAATTTTACCGAATCAGGTGTAATGGTTCACGCCTATTTGATGTATGGATATCCTACACAAACTATTCAAGAAACAGTTGATAGTTTAGAAATGGTGCGCCAATTGTTCGAGTTGGGCGTTTTACAATCGGGTTTTTGGCATCAATTTGCAATGACAGCACATTCTCCTGTAGGACTTGATCCAGAGGCTTTTGGAGTGATTCCAAATCAAAACGAAATTTCATTTGCCAATAATGACATTGCTTTTACGGACAAAACAGGTATTGACCATGAAAAATTTAGTTTTGGATTAAAAAAATCGTTATTTAATTTTATGCACGGAATTGGTTTTGAATATTCGTTGCAAGATTGGTTTGAATTTAAAATTCCGAAAACAACAATTTCGTACAATTATATTTCTAATTGTCTTGAAAAAGAGATTGACTTCACTATAAAATCAACAGCAAAAATAGTTTGGCTTGGAGGAAAACCATTTTCTGAAAACTTTACAAAATCAAAAAAAGGAAATACTTGGAAAATGACGAAACTCACTTTTCATGACAAACGAGAATGTTTTGAAATTTCATTAGAAAATGAAAAAGCAAATTGGTTAATTTGTTCATTAAACTTGTTATCCATTTTTAATGACAAAAAAACTACGTTTAATCAATTAAAAACTGATTTTGAAATGCATTTTGCAGACTTTGAATTGTTTTGGTACTCAAAACCTATTACTACTTTACGTGGATTTGGATTGTTAGTGCTGTAGCAAGTTAATTTTTTCAATATATTTAAAAATTCAAATAACTTCCAATTTAATTTTAACATTTACATTCACTAGAGAACCAATAATTTTAAAAATAAATTAAAAAGTGGCTACCTCACTTTTAGCCAATTCAAACTCAGCAATTACATTTTTAATAATTTCTGAAACTGGCAAAATCTCATGAATTAATCCTGCAATTTGACCTATTTCGAGTTCTCCTTCGTTTAAATCGCCTTCAAACATTCCCTTTTTTGCTCTGGCTCGACCTAATAAAGTTTTTAAATCTTCAATAGATGGATTTTTAGCATACAAATCTTGTAAATCGTTATAAAATTTATTTTTTATTAAACGTACAGGTGCCAATTCTTTTAAAGACAGTTGGGTATCTCCTTCATTAACCGTTAAAATGGTTTGCTTAAAATTATCGTGTGCCGAACTTTCGATTGAGGCTGCAAATCGGCTTCCCATTTGCACTCCATCGGCACCAAGAACCATTGCTGCCAACATTCCTCGACCAGTTGCAATTCCGCCAGCAGCTATTAATGGAATTGAAATTTTTTCTTTAACCATTGGAATCAATGTTAATGTTGTAGTCTCTTCCCTCCCATTGTGTCCGCCAGCTTCAAAACCTTCGGCAACTATAGCATCAACTCCTGCTTCTTGGGCTTTTAATGCGAATTTTGAACTGCTAACAACGTGAACAACCGTGATTCCTTTTTCTTTTAAAAAATCGGTCCAAGTTTTGGGATTTCCTGCCGATGTGAAAACAATTTTTACACCCTCATCAACAATAATTTTCATTATTTCTTCAATATTTGGATATAACATTGGAACGTTTACACCAAAAGGTTTATTGGTGGCTTTTTTACATTTTTGAATGTGCTCTCGCAACACTTCTGGGTACATTGACCCTGCTCCTATTAGTCCTAAACCGCCTGAATTGCTTACTGCACTTGCTAACTTACAACCACTATTCCATATCATTCCACCTTGAATGATTGGGTATTTTATATTGAAAAGTTGAGTGATTTTATTCATTTTTTAGATTAAAAATTTTGTTTTGGTTTTGACAATTCAAACTCACGAGAACTTTCTGCTTATAGTCATTTTATTAAAAGGTTTTTACCAATCCCTTAATTTTTCTGTTGTGTCTTCATTTTTAGAATTATAACCTTTTTGAAATCCTGCATTAATAATTATTTGGCAAATATCTTCCCTTTGGTCTGTTTCTATTAATCTTCCTCCACATTTATTATTCAATTCATTTAATTGAATTACAACTTTATCTACTAGTTTAAGCCCTTCAATTTTAGATTTAGATTTAGTGATTTTATCAACAAAATTTTCAATTAATTTCATACATTCATCTACATCTTCTTTTGTATATTCATTATCTGCATATTTAAGATAATCAATCATTCCATTTTTTAAATTTTTAGAAATTTCTTTTATGCTCTTGTTTTCATTAATATTAATTTCAGTATTATCGATTTTATTGATTTTATTTTTATTGTTTTGTCCACAAGATACAAGTGTAATAGTCAAAAAAAAGATAGTTGTAATTTTCATTTTTTTTATTTTGTGTTTTCAAGCAGAATAGCCTACTTACAATACGCTTTGCTAATTAATTATTTTTTTAAAATACAAATTTCACAAATTTTATCGAATTAAATTCAAAATTTGTGAAATTCATATCAAAAATTAAAATTGAACTTGAATCAAATTATGTTTTAATTTTTTAATAGTTTTCCAGTATTAATGGCTTCTGCAGAAGTAAATTTAAAAAAATAAAGTCCTGAACTCAATGAGCTAACATCTATGTTTTGTTTACTAATTACATTTTGTTTAGATATAATAAGTTGTCCCAAATTATTGTAAACGTCAAAATAATTATTTTTATAAGATTCTGGGAATTTTAACTCCAAGGTATTTATAACTGGATTTGGAGCAAATGAAAATTCTAAATCTTTTGGAGTTGCCGTTGAAACATTCAATAAAGCTGTAGTTAAAGCTGCTTGAAAATTTGGAATTCCGTATCCATAATTTCCATTTGGTGTTGCATAATTATCCGATGCTTGCTTTACAAATTGAACTACTTGTGCATTGGTTGCCCAAGGAATTGCTTGCCAAAAACTAGCTATCATTCCTGCCATAATTGGGCACGAAAACGAAGTCCCATTAGCCGTTGTAATGCTTCCAGACGAATTACTAACAACGGAAGATTGACCCTGAGCCATAACATCAGGTTTTACACGATTATCAAATGATGGCCCAATGGAACTGAAACTAGCCTTAGTCCTATCTGATTTTACAGCACCAATTGTTAAAACATTAGTAGCATCGGCTGGAACGCCAATATAAGGATCCGAGGAACCGCCAGAATTACCTGCACTTACTACAACAACCATACCTTTAGCAAAAGCAATGTTAGCACCTTTGGATGCAAATGCCTTATTTCCAGTCATATCGTCATATAAATAAGAATAATTTGGATTGTCGTACCCAAAATACCCCAAAGATGATGTTATAATATCGGCACCTACAAAATCTGCCATTTCTGCAGCTTCTACCCAATTACTTTCTTCCACAGGATTTTCAGAATTAACATCTTCGGTTATAAATAAATAAAATTTAGCATCAGGAGCTGTTCCCACCAATTGATTGTCTTTAAAACCTCCAATACAAGATAAAACAGTTGTTCCGTGACCATCACGAGTATAAAAATTAGTTGTTTTATCTACAAAATTATAACCCCCTAAAATTAAATTATTATCACGCAATCGTTGAAAAGGCTGGGCAACATCTACCCCAGGAAAACCTGCATCAAGCACTGCAATTATTTTACCAGTTCCAGTATAGTTTTGTTGATGCAATAAATGTCCATTTAGCATTGTAATTTGGTTCGATGAAGTTCCGTAATTAAATGTTGTTAAAACTGCATCTTCAATTGATTTAACTCCGCTGTGTGTAACAAAAGTATGTCGCCCAAGTTGAGCAATTCCTCTATCCGCAAACGAAATATGGTTTACAAATGGTAAAGAAATTAGGGCACTTATATCAGTTAGTGAACCGCGAATGTGCAAACAATTCAACCATTTTGATTTGGCTTTAACTTGAATTCCGACTGCAGCTGTAATTTGGTCAATATAGGGCTGGTGCAATGGAACATCTTTAAAATCTAAGGGGATATTTTGATTGTTTCGTCTGTCTAAAGCTCTTTGAGATAGCATTTGCAGCGGATTGTTAAAATAATAATTTGAATTGGGCTTATCATTAAAATACACCCAAGCATCTTCTTGAGCATATCCTAAAAAAGAAAAAAGCATAAAAAAATATAGTAATTTTGTTTTCATTGCAATAAATTTTTATCAAAAATACGAAAATAACATTAAGAAATAACGCCTGATCCGATCAATTCATTATCAAGATACCAAGCTGCAAATTGCCCTTCGGTTATTGCCAACTGCGGCTTTTCAAAATCAATAAACATTCCGTTTTCAAATTGATGTAAGGTAGCTTTTTGCAATTCTTGTCGGTAACGAATGCGAACATCATACGTACTATTTTCGCCCATTTCAAGTTTTAAATCTTCTCGAATCCAATGCAATTCATTATTGGAAATAAACAATGTTTTACGAAACAATCCTACATGATTAGCACCTTGTCCAGTATAAATTTCATTGGTCTTTACGTTAGTACCAATTATAAATAACGCTTCTTTTGTACCACCAACATTTAATCCTTTTCGTTGCCCTGTTGTAAAATAATGCGCTCCTTGATGTTTTCCTACAGTTTTATCGGCAATTTGAGGGGTATAATTTATTTTTGCTGCATTGTAAAATAATTCATCATATTTAGTTTCAAAATCTAATTTTGGATGAAAATAAATTGGATTATCGTGATTTAATTCATAAATAATGCCCTCTTTAGGTTGTAATTGTTGTTGTAAGAACTCGGGCAAACGTACTTTTCCTATAAAGCATAATCCTTGCGAGTCTTTTTTATCGGCAGTAATTAAATTTAATTTTGATGCAATTTTTCTAACCTCAGGTTTGGTTAATTCGCCTATCGGAAACAAAGATTTTGCCAATTGCTGTTGCGATAATTGACATAAAAAATACGATTGGTCTTTATTTTCATCAACTCCAGCTAAAAGTTGGTATACATTTTCTCCGTTTTTTTCTAATATGCCTTTTCTACAATAATGACCCGTTGCTACATAATCGGCACCAAGTGAAAGTGCAATTTTCATAAAAACATCAAATTTAATTTCACGATTACAAAGTACATCGGGATTTGGTGTACGTCCTTTTTCGTATTCGCTGAACATATAATCAACAATTTTTTCTTTATATTGTTCGCTTAAATCGACAGTTTGAAACGGAATTCCCAATTTTTCGGCTACCAATAGAGCGTCATTACTGTCTTCTAACCAAGGACATTCGTTAGAAATTGTTACTGAATCATCATGCCAGTTTTTCATAAACAACCCAATGACTTCATATCCTTGTTCTTGCAAAAGATAAGCAGCAACACTTGAATCAACACCGCCTGAAAGCCCAACAACAACTCGTTTCATTTTAAGAATGATAAATTTTAAAATGCAAATTTACGATAAATTGAATTATTTTTAATTAGTTGCGATTGTTTATTGTAATTGGATGGTAAATAAAGTTTATTCCATTTTTGATAGTTTTCGTTTTGCAAATTTACGTTTACTTTGAAAATTATAATTTTCTTTAGTTTTTTTCCCGTTTGTGTTGAATTCCCAAATGCCAATTTTTTTTCCGTTTTTAAATGAACCTTTAGCAACAATAACATTGTCAGGACTCCTAAAAATAGCCAATCCATCAAATTGATTGTTTTTAAAATTAGATTCCTCCAAAACAATTCCTTTTTCGTCGAATCGCTTATCGGACCCTTCTTTTAATCCATTTTTATAATAGGTTTCTTGAGCAATTTTTCCGCTTGCATAAAAAACTTTTTTAATTCCTTCAAGCTTCCCTTTTGCATAATTTTCTAAAATCATTATTTGTTTAGAATCTTCGTGATAATACTTCCATTCACCATCATTAAGTTTATTTACCTCTTTACCTTCGCTTACTTTATTATTTTTTTGATTAAAAAAAGTAGTATAACACGAATTGTCATTATCACTAAATTCACGAGTTGCAATTAAAGTTCCAACTGAGGTATCATCAAAAAATTTAAAAGTTCCCTTTTCTTTACCGTGCTCAAACATCCCTTCATAACGAGGGCGCTTAGATTCCGTATGAATTCCTTTCCAGATTCCGTTTTTTAATCCTTTTTCATCCAATTTATTGGTTTGTTGACCGAAAATTGAAATCGAAAATAAAAAAATAAATATACTATTTTTCATAATTTATGTTTATCTTATCTAACTTCTTTTAAATTATTTTATTGTTGCGAAATTAATGCCAAATTCAACAAATCACAAATAAACTTTAAAATTATACTAAACAAATTTAAAATTCGTTTTCACAACTACAATGATTTCGTAAAGCTAAATTATTGAATGTTAATTATTTCTAAAAGTTAATTTCTTTGTTTACTTTTTCGATATTTTTGTTAAACAAAAAATTTAACCATTAAAAAAAATTATTATGAAAAAGAATTTTTTAAAATTGAAAGTGGTAGCAATTTTGTTGCTAGTAGGTAGTATTGGCATTTTTTCAAGTTGCTCATCGGATGAAACTGGTATTGTGCCGGTACCATCAACAACAATTAAAGCCATTGCTGCATCAGATCCAAATTTAAGCACTTTGGTAAGCGCATTAGCAAGAGCTGATTTAGCGACAACCTTAGATACTCAGGGTACTTACACTGTTTTTGCCCCAACTAATGCTGCTTTTACAACCTTTTTTGCAAGTATTTCGCCAACAACAACAGTTGATAATATTGATTTGCCAACTTTAAAACAAGTATTACTGAATCACGTTATTGCTACAAAATACGATGCAGCAACATTGCCAAACTTGGGCTATTTAAAAACTCTAGCAACTTTAGGCGGAGTAACCACTGGTCCTAATTTAAGTCTATTCGTTGATAAATCGACTGCTGCTGTAAAATTGAATGGAATTTCAAGTGTTACAACTGCTAATATTCCTGCAAGTAACGGAATTATTCATTTGGTGGATAAAGTAATTAAATTACCAACTATTGTTGACCATGCCAAAGCCAATCCATTATTTTCAACTTTGGTGACAATTATTACAAGTACAACTACAAATAGTAATGGTTTTGGTGATCAAACGGCGGTAGCAACTGCTTTAACGACAAACACTAATCCGATTACCGTTTTTGCACCTGTAAATGCAGCTTTTACAGCAGCTACAGCAACTGGAGCTTGGGCATATGGTGCAACTCCTGCTCAAATTTCAAAAGTTTTACAATACCACGTTACTGCAGCAGGAAACGTTCAGTCTATACAATTGACTCCTGGTCAAGTAATTCCAATGATAACAACTCCAGTACTTAATACAACTGTTGATTTAACAACTGGTGTTCGAATTAAAGATACCCAAAATTTATTTTCAACTGTTATTGCGGCCGATGTTCAATGTTCAAACGGTGTAATTCATGGAGTAAATACAGTTTTACGCCCATTTTAAAAACAAGTAATTTTGCTCTTTAAAAGTCACGTTTATAGCGTGGCTTTTTTTGTTTAACAAATTACTATTTTGATGCAAATTTTAAAATAACTAATTTTGAAAAAAAATAGGCAATGAAGTTTCTTGAAATTAAAAAAATTTTTAAAATAAGGCTCTTTTTAAGTTTAATTACTTTGTTTTTTGTTCAATGCAGCAAAACAGATAATTCAACACCTCCTAAAAGTAGTTTAACGGAAATTTTACAATCACAGCCCAACTTTAGCATTTTAAAATCAGCGATTGATATTACGAATTTGAATTTGCTATTGGAAGCGGGAAATTGTACTTTTTTTGCCCCTACAAATTTAGCATTCAAAGCTTTCTTTACCAATTCAAATGGTGCTTACAATAAAATTGAAGAGGTACCTGTACCCCTTTTAAAACAAATTTTACTAAACCATTTTTTAACAGGTCAGCTTATGAAAGACAATTTAATTTCTGGCTATTACAAAACATTATCTTTCGGAAATGCATCGGCAACTATTCCAATGAGTTTATATGTTTTAAATAGCGGGAGTATTAAATTAAACGGGATTTCAACTGTAGTCAATGGTGATGTTATTGCCAGAAATGGAATTTTACACGCTATTGATCAAGTTTTAATTTTACCAAATATTACTAATCAAATTGTTGCTAACCCTAATTTTGATTCATTTAAACAAGCATTAACAAGCGCAACTCAACCCACAGGATTGACTAGTTTTGCAACAACTTTATCGGCTAACGGGTCTTTTACAGTTTTTGTACCTACCAATTTGGCTTTTATAGATTTTTTATTAGAAAAAAATTATTCAAATGTTAGTTTAATAGCCACACCAGTGTTAAATTATCATATTGTTAGTACAGGCCAAATTTCATCTTCAACTTTTTTTGATAATCAATCTATTGCAACTTCACAAGGAACCAGCTTAAAAATGAAATATTTGCTTGGGGACTTTTATACTTTAGATACTAATAATCGTTTATGTAAAGTTTCTTTTACAGATATTCAGTGTACTAATGGAGTAATTCACGTTTTAGATAAAGTGATGTTTCCGTTGTAAAAAAATTTTCAAAATCGACTTTCAATTTAAAATTTAAAAAAGTACTTTTGCCTATGCAACACAACGTACTTATTTTAGATTTTGGCTCGCAATACACACAACTCATTGCACGTCGCGTTCGCGAATTAAACATTTTTTGCGAAATTTTTCCATACAACAATCCACCTGCAGATGTTTCTATCTATCAAGCTGTAATTTTATCTGGAAGTCCATTTTCGGTTCGTGCCGATGATGCGCCTCATCCCGATTTAAGTAAAATTAGAGGTAAAATACCAATGTTAGCAGTATGTTATGGTGCCCAATATTTGGCTCACTTTGATGGTGGTGAAGTGGCTCCAAGTAACATTCGTGAATACGGAAGAGCCAATTTATCGTATGTAAAACCAGAAGAATTATTTTTTGAAAAAATCAATGTTGAAAGTCAAGTTTGGATGAGCCATTCGGATACAATTAAAAATTTACCAACCAATGGCATTTTATTGGCTAGTACTAAAGACGTTCAAAATGCAGCCTATAGAATTGATGGGGAAACAACTTTTGCTATACAATTTCATCCAGAAGTGTATCATTCAACAGATGGAAAACAACTTTTAGAAAACTTTTTAGTTAAAATTGCTAAATTGGAGCAGACCTTTACACCCAATAATTTTGTTGAAACCTGCATTGCCGATTTAAAAGTTAAAGTACAAAACGATAAAGTAGTTTTAGGCCTTTCAGGTGGCGTAGATTCTACCGTAGCAGCAGTTTTACTTCACAAAGCCATCGGTTCAAATTTGTATTGTATTTTTGTAAATAACGGATTGTTGCGCAAAAATGAGTTTGAATCGGTATTGAATCAATATAAAGGAATGGGTCTAAATGTTAAAGGTGTTGATGCTTCGGAAAGATTTTTATCTGCTTTAGCTGGAATATCAGATCCTGAAACCAAACGAAAAACTATTGGGCGTGTTTTTATTGAAGTTTTCGATGATGAGTCTAAAATTATTGAAGATGTAAAATGGCTGGCTCAAGGTACTATATATCCAGATGTTATAGAATCTGTTTCGGTAAAAGGACCATCAGCTACCATTAAATCGCATCACAATGTGGGCGGTTTACCTGATTATATGAAACTTAAAATTGTAGAGCCGTTACGAATGCTTTTTAAAGATGAAGTGCGAAGAGTTGGAGCCTCTTTAGAAATTGATGCGGAACTTTTAGGAAGACACCCTTTTCCTGGTCCCGGTTTATCAATTAGAATTTTAGGTGATATCACTCCTGAAAAAGTTCAGATTTTGCAAGATGTTGATGCTGTTTTCATAAATGGATTGCGAGAACATAATTTATATGACAAGGTTTGGCAAGCAGGAGCAATTTTACTTCCAGTAAACAGTGTTGGCGTTATGGGCGATGAGCGAACTTATGAAAAAGTAGTTGCTCTACGAGCCGTTGAATCAACCGATGGAATGACTGCAGATTGGGTACATTTACCTTATGATTTTTTAATGAAAATATCCAACGAAATAATTAATAAAGTGAAAGGTGTTAATAGAGTAGTTTATGACATTAGTTCAAAACCACCTGCTACTATCGAATGGGAATAAAATAAATAAAAAAAAGTTGAAATAAGTCATTACATTGAATATATTTGTAATAACTCAATTAGTTAATAACATATTATTATGAAGCAAGTTTATAAAATTATTGTAGTGCTATTTTTAGCGTTAAACTATGCTAATGCACAAGAATCATTTATAAAATACAAAGTTGTAAAAAACGAAACCATCGACCAAATAGCCAAAAAATTCAGCATTGATAAAGAAGCTATTTTTAAGTTAAATCCAGATGCTTTAACTGGAGTAGTAGCTAATCAAATATTGTTTATACCAAACAAATCGGTAGTTACCATTAAAATTCATACGGTTGAACCCAAAGAAACTTTGTTTAGTATTGCTCGTAAATACACTGTTTCGGTTCAAGATTTAGCTGCTTTGAATGAAAAAAAATTAAAAGATGGCTTACGAATTGGTTTAGAAATAAACATCCCTAGCAAAAAGAAAACTTTAGAAGGAAATACAAGAGTGATCAATTCTGAAACGCTTTTTCATGTAGTTGAAATTAAAGAAACGAAATATTCAATTGCAAAAAAATACGGAATTACAGTAGACCAACTAGAATTGCAAAATCCTGAAATTGTAAATGGTTTGCAAGTTGGAACTAAATTGGCAATTAATACCAAGGTTTTAAAACCTTCATCGTTTAAAGAAGAATTGATGATTGCTATTGCTGAAAAACAATTAGCTATTGAAAAAGCAAGACTTATTGCGATAGAAAATGATAAATTAAGAGCCGAACGTAAAAAATCCGAAAATCAAATTAAAATTACTACCAATCAAGTTGAAAATTTAAAAGACAGCTTAACAGTTCAAAAAGATATCAATCAAAAAGTACTTTCTGTTAACGGTATGAAGTTAAAACTAGATGAATTAGAAGACAGTAATGGATCATCAGTAGAAAAATTAAAAATTGTATTAGAAGCTAATAAAAATATCCAAGCAATTTTAGTTTCAAAACTACAATCATTAGTAACGAACATGCGTGAAGATGTGGAAACATTAAAACGTCAAGAAATTTCGGATGCTGGAACATCACAAAAATTAGAACGTCAATCGGTAGAAAATTTAGCAAAAACGAATGAAATGTTGCAAACTTTGAAAAAAGATTTGTTTGAAAATCGAAAAGCATATACTGGGATAATGAATGATGTTCAACGTGTGAGTGTTGATGCGAAAAATGAATACACCCGAAAATCAAGAGAAAACAACAGAAAAAGTGGCGATGTTATTGCTTTAGACGAAATTAAAAAATTACAAATTGAACAAAACAAAAACGAAAAATTAAATCAAGTTTTATTCAAAAAAGTGGAAGGAATTAATACCGAGCGAGAATCTATAGTTAAAAATAAGATGAAATTAGCTACTTTTTATAGTGAAGAAGCAAGAACTTTTGACGATAAAATGGCTTTAGAAAAACTAAAAAGATATAAAAAAACTGCCGAAGCCGATCAAAAAGAAGATCAATTTAAAGCCCCAGAAAGAAATATAAAATCAACCACTAAAAAAGATTCCAAAACAATTGATATTAGTGTAATTCAAAATTTAAATGAGGTTAAAAATGGTTATTATTTAGTTTTAGGAATTTTTAAAGATGCTAAAGATCGTGACGCATTCGTCATGAAATTGATTGATAATGGTGAAACTACAGCAACGTTTTTTTATAATGTAAATTCGTTTACCTATTATGTATATGCTAAAACGTACGATTCTGTTAATACTATCTTAAAGGGATACAAAGAATCTGAAACTAAAAAATACCACGACAATATGCTGGTAGTTAAAATTGAAAGTCACGAGTAATTGTTTAATAAATAAAAAAATGAATTTTTCAAAAAGTGTTCTAATCATAATAATATTATGTTTTTTTAACTCATTTGGTCAATCCAAAAAATACATAGAACACAAAGTATCACCAAATGAAACTGTTACCTCAATTGCTGCTAAATACAAAGTTACTACGACTTCTATTTTGGTGCTCAACCCGGATGCTAAAAACGGAATTCAATTAAATAAAATATTGTTAATACCAACTCAAACCGATAAAATTGGTAGTTTGAAGAAAGAGTTTCTTAAACCTAAAACGCACATAGTGGTAGCTAAAGAAACCAAATATAGCATTGCTAAAATGTATGCCATTTCTATTGAAGATTTAGAAAAAGAAAATCCAATTTTAACGTCCGTTGGATTACAGCCGGGACAAATATTATCATTAAGCAACTCTAAATCAGCTGAAAAAACAGATAATAAAGAAATTAAAACTCCACTAAATCAATCTTTAATAGTTTACCATATTATTGAACCTAAAGAAACGAAATTTTCAATTTCAAAAAAATATGGAATTTCTATTGAAGAATTGGAAAAACAAAATCCTGAAACTGTAACAAGTTTTCCAATAGGCTTAAAATTAACAATAAATTCAAATTCTAAAAATAAAACTGTAGCTATTATAAAAAAAGAAGTTGAAGTAGTAAAAAAAGCTAACGAAATTTTAGAAAATGAAATCGAAAAACCAAAAATTACGTCTTCTGTACAAATTGATTTGATTGACTACAAAGTAAAAGCTGGTGAAACATTTTATAGTTTAACACATCTTTTTAATTTATCAGAAACAGCCTTGATTGCTTTAAACCCAGAGTTAAAAAATGGTGTTGTAGAAGGAATGACTCTTAAAGTACCTTCAAATCAAACATTAACCAAAGAATCTCCAGCTATTTATAAAGATTTATCAAAATCAATCTTCAAAAAAGATAAGAAAGAATTGGTTTTATTTTTACCTTTTAATGTTGATAAAATTCAAAATGACACACTTAATTCGGTTGCAGAACGTTTAAAAAAAGATAAATTTCTAAATATGACCTTAGATTTTTATTCGGGCGTATTAATGGCAATTGATTCGGCAAAAGTTTTAAATTTGAATTTAAACATTAAAATATATGATTCAGAAGAAACAAAAAACAGTACTACTGCAACAACTATTGTGTCAAGTACTGATTTTCAAAATACAAGTGCGGTAATTGGTCCTTTTTACCAAGTAAACGCTGAAAAAGTAGCCGAAATTTTAGAAGAAAAAAACATTCCTGTTATCTCACCATTATCAAAAGATATTGGGAAATCATATAAAAACTTGTATCAATCAATGCCGACAATCGAGGCTATAAAAAATACAATGTTTAATTTTATGCACTCCAATAACGGAAATATAATTGCTGTAATTGACCCAAAAAAAGCTTCGGTAAAACAATATATTGATGAAAATCAAAAAGGTATACTACAAGTGAACGTCAATGATAAAGGAGTAATAGTTGTGGATAGTATTAAAAAATATTTCATAAAAGACAGGATGAATTATGTAGTAATGGAATCCGAACGTACAGGAATTATCACTACTACAACAACAACTATGATCAAAGCGCTAAAAGATTTTCAAGTACAATTGGTAATTTTAGAACCTAATGAAACTTTGGATTTTGATGAAATAGATTTAACTCGATTGACAAAGTTAAAAATGATGTATCCATCGGCAACTAATGAAAATGATTCTAATGAAGCTAAACAATTTGAAAAAGTATATAAAAAGAAAAATAAAATTTTTCCAAATCAATATGCAGTTCGTGGCTTTGATTTAACATTTGATACAATGATTCGACTTTGTCAAGAAAAATCATTTGAAGAGACAATATTAAACAACGCTAGTGAACAAATTGAAAGTAAATTTGATTATGTTCAAAAAGCATCTGGTGGTTATACAAATAATGGCGTTTCTATTTTATATTACGATACCGATTTAACTATTAAAAGAGCACAATAATGACATCAAAAGTAACTTATCTAGGCGATTTACGAACTTCATCAGAACATATAAACTCTGGAAGTAAAATTATAACCGATGCACCGCTAGACAATCACGGAAAAGGAGAAGCTTTTTCTCCGACCGATTTGGTTGCCAATGCTTTAGGTTGCTGCATAATAACAATTATGGCTATAAAAGCCAAAGACATGAATATTAATTTAGTTGGCTCTACAGCCGAAGTTACTAAAACTATGCTAGCAGAACCTCGACGAATTGCAAAAATTGAAGTAAACATAAAGATGGTTGGCACATTTGACGATAAAACCAAAATTATTTTAGAACGTACCGCTATGACTTGTCCCGTTCACATGAGTTTGCACCCCGATTTGGAGCAAGAAGTTACGTTTAATTGGGAGTAAAATTTTTAAATTGAAAACAGAATTAACCCAACAACAACTTTTAATAAAATTGGCTCATACTAAAATGCCATTTGGCAAATACGAAGGTCGAGATTTGATTGATTTACCCGAATATTATATCGTATGGTTTAGTAACAAAGGTTTCCCAAATGGGCAACTTGGTGAACAATTGCAACTGGTTTACGAACTGAAATTAAATGGCTTAGAAGAATTAATACATAATATAAAAAAACAATTTCCACAAAAAAAGTCCTGAAATTTCAGGACTTTTATAATTTAAAAAGAATACTATTTAATAAAATCAAATTTATTTATAAATAAACTTCCAACTAATGGAACTGGAGTTTCTTCCTCTTTGCTCGCATTGATAATTCCTATAATCCATAGTACGAAAACCCCAAGAGATGCAAGCGAAAAAATCATTGATATAGAATATGGCATAAATTGAGAGATTACTCCAATTGCAAAACCTAAAATTCCTAATCCAAAAGACTGCTCCAAATGAAATTTCTCTAAACTTGACTTTTCAGTTTTGCCATTATAAATAATAAAAGCAATAACCCACCCAATAATGGTAATGTAACTAACGATTGATAATGTTTTTTTGTCCATAATATTTTTAGTTAAATTTAACGTTTGTCAAACTTATCTATAAAAAAAATTAAAACCTAGTGAATTTAATAAAATGATGTAATCTTAAACTTGAAACATCCAATTAAAATTGTATTTTTGCACGTTTTAATTCAATAAGCTTTGAATAACATCATTCAAAAAAAATTAATAAAATATACATTTTGAGTAGGTTTCAACACAACTCTAATGTGCTAACAAAAGCGAAACAACAACACAAAAAATGGGCTTACAACCCAAAACAAAAACCCAATGAATCAAACTAAATATATTTTTGTTACAGGCGGAGTAACCTCTTCACTAGGAAAAGGAATCATCGCAGCATCATTAGCAAAATTATTACAAGCCCGTGGCTATCGAACTACAATTCAAAAATTCGATCCTTATATTAATGTTGATCCTGGAACTTTAAACCCTTACGAGCACGGCGAATGTTACGTTACTGATGATGGTGCTGAAACTGATTTGGATTTAGGGCATTACGAACGTTTTTTAAATGTTCCAACATCGCAAGCCAACAATGTAACAACTGGTAGAGTCTATTTATCGGTAATTGAAAAAGAACGCCGTGGTGAATTTTTAGGAAAAACAGTACAAGTCGTACCACACATTACCAACGAAATTAAAGAACGAATGCAATTGCTTGGTAATTCAGGTAATTTCGACATTGTTATTACTGAAATTGGTGGTACAGTTGGCGACATAGAATCGTTACCTTATATAGAATCAGTCCGTCAATTGGTTTGGGAATTGGGCGAAAATAACGGAATCGTAATTCATTTAACATTAGTACCTTTTTTAGCAGCGGCAGGCGAGTTAAAAACAAAACCAACCCAACATTCGGTAAAAACTTTAATGGAAAGCGGTATCAAAGCCGATATTTTAGTATGCCGAACCGAACACGAATTGAGTGACGAATTGCGACAAAAATTGGCTCTTTTTTGCAACGTAAAACGTGAAGCCGTAATACAATCCATTGATGCGGCAACAATTTATGAAGTACCCAATTTAATGTTGGAAGAAAAACTAGATTTAGTTGCTTTAAAAAAATTAAATCTACCCGAAAAATCGGATCCCGATTTAAAACAATGGAATGAGTTTTTAACCAAACATAAAAACCCAAAACAAACCGTTAATGTAGGTTTAGTAGGTAAATACGTTGAGTTACAAGATTCTTACAAGTCAATACTAGAAGCTTTTATTCACGCTGGTGCTGCCAACGAAACCAAAGTAAATATCATTAGCATTCATTCCGAATATATTGACAGTCAAAATGTTTCCGAAAAATTATCTGGTTTACACGGAATTTTAGTAGCTCCAGGTTTTGGTAATCGCGGTATTGAAGGAAAAATTGAAACCGTTCGTTACGCTCGTGAAAATAACATTCCTTTTTTCGGAATTTGTTTAGGTATGCAAATGGCAGTCATTGAATATGCTCGAAATATATTGAAATTATCCGATGCCAATTCATCTGAAATGAACGAAGAAACCCAAAATCCGGTAATCAATTTAATGGAAGACCAAAAAGCAGTAACCGAAAAAGGCGGCACAATGCGACTCGGAAGTTGGAAATGCGATATTAAACCCAACACACTAGCACAAAAAATATACAACAAAACCCAAATCGAAGAACGCCATCGTCATCGCTATGAGTTTAACAATCAATACGTTGACCAACTAAACAATGCAGGTTTAAAATCCACAGGTACAAACCCCGAAACCGGTTTAGTCGAAATCATCGAACTCGACAACCACCCGTTTTTTATAGGTGTTCAATACCATCCCGAATACAAAAGCACCGTTGCCAATCCGCACCCAATTTTCGTGAGTTTTGTTGCCGCAATGGTTAAACAATTGTAAAATATTATTTTGAAGCGAAAGTTTGGGGATTTATTTAAATACATCGTTCCCGCTTTCCTTCCTTCTCGTCAGAAAAATGACGAGATTCCCACCAATCGGGGCTAGACGAAAAGCAAAGTGATTATTTAAAAAGAGTGTAACAAAAAATAAAAATCAAACACTAATATCAAGCATAAAAATAAGTAATTTTCAAAAAATGGAAGAAAAAAAGTTAGACAAAAATACCATTATTGGTTTCGCATTAATTTTCGTAATTGTACTCTGGATGACCTTTAGCAGCACTCAAAAAGCAGCAAAAGAAGACGACGCTAAACGAAAATTAGCCAAACTTGACAGTATCAAAAAATTAAACGAAACCAAAACTGCAACCGTAATTGCTGCCGTTAAAGATTCAACCAAAACTGATGCAGTAAAATTAGCACAACTGCAAGGCACTTTAGGCAGTTTTGCTTACTCGGCCACTTTACCATCGGCAATCGAAAGTTTCACAACAATCGAAAACGAGTTAATAGTCATTAAAATTGCAAACAAAGGCGGATATATTGCCGAAGCTAAACTTAAAAAGTTTGAAAAATTTAAGAAAGGTTCCGGAGAATTAGTGGCATTGGTAAAAAATAATAATGCCAATCTAAGCCTACAACTTCAAACCAAAGACAACCGAAGTTTGAATACTAAAGATTTATTTTTTGAACCTACACTAAGTAAAGTAGGGTCAAATCAAATTTTGTCAATGAAGTTAAAAGCTGGAGCCAATGAATTTTTAGAATATAAATATGTTTTAAAGCCTAATGATTATATGCTTGATTTCGACATTAAATCACAAGGTTTAAAAACAGTATTAAATACTTCAAAACCAGCCGATTTAATTTGGGATTTAAAAACATTTCGCAACGAAAAAAGTATTTCCTACGAAAACCGTTACACTGATATTCGTTATGAATACGAAGACGGAAAAACCAACAACGTAGGTCAGAGCAAAGACAGTGAAGAAGCACCATCAAAATTATCATTTGTAGCCTTTAAACAACATTTTTTTAGTTCAATTTTATTGTCTAAAACACCAATTGAAACTACCAAATTGTATTCAACCAACTTGGTAAATGATGTTAATATCGATACTGTTTATACTAAACAATTTAAAGCAACTTTGCCATTAGCATTCAACAATGGCGAAATAGATTACAAAATGAATTGGTATTTAGGCCCAACAGATTATAAAGTTTTAAATTCTTATAAGAAGAATTTAGATTCAATAATTCCATTTGGTTGGGGCATCATTGGTTGGATAAATAGATACCTTTTTGTACCTGTTTTTGGTTTTATGAGCAGTTACTTAATGTATGGTTTGGCAATTATTTTATTTTCATTTTTAATAAAATTGTTAATGTCGCCCATTACCTTTAAGTCGTTTTTATCGCAAGCCAAAATGAAAGTTTTGCGACCAGAAATTGCTGAAATTAGTGAAAAATTCGGTAAAGATGCCATGAAAAAGCAACAAGAAACAATGAAATTATACAATAAAGCGGGCGTAAACCCAATGGCTGGTTGTATTCCTGCATTGATACAATTGCCTTTTATGTATGCTTCGTTTCAGTTTTTCCCAGCAGCAATCGAGTTGCGTCAAAAAGCATTTCTTTGGGCAGATGATTTATCATCATTCGACTCCATTTTATCTTGGAAACAAAATATTCCTTTAATTTCTAGTGTTTATGGAAACCACATTAGTCTATTTGCAGTAATGGCTGCCATTGCCATTTTCTTTTACATGAAAATGACCTCGGGCGACCAACAAATGCAAGCACCAGCGCAAGAAGGAATGCCAGATATGGGAAAAATAATGAAAGTTATGATCTACATTTCGCCAGTAATGATGTTGGTCTTCTTTAACAATTACGGCTCCGGATTGAGTTTATACAACTTTATTGCCAATTTAGTTACTATCGGTATTATGCTAGTAATTAAAAAGTATTTTATCAACACCGATAAAATTCACGCCGGAATTCAAGAAAACAAAGCCAAACCAAAAGCCGAGGGCAAATTTCAGAAAAAAATGCGCGAAATGATGGAACAAGCAGAAGCACAGAAAAAGATAGGCAAAAAATAGCAGTAAAAAAACCACGTTCAACGTGGTTTTTTTCGTTTAAGAGTAGTACTTTTAATTTATAAATCATCCTGTAAGGTTTTTTTTAACCTTGTAGGTATTTTATTTAAACCTACAAGGTTAAAAAAAACCTTGCAGGATAAATTTAATAAGTATGAAAATATAAATTTCTAAAGTAAATGAAACTTAAAAAATTACCCAAAATGGAAACTTGGATTTTATATGCCTTAATTTCAATGATTTTTGCAGGATTGACTTCTATTTTGGCAAAATATGGTTTGCAAAATATAAATTCCGATTTAGGATTAGGAATTCGTACCACAACCATATTCTTTTTAATTATAATTTTCATTTTAACTACCGATAAACTAAAAGATTTACCATTAATAACGAACAAACAATATTTATTGCTTATTTTATCAGGAATAACAACTACTTTAAGTTGGGTTTTTTATTATCGAGCAATGAAAACAGGATTGGTTTCGTACGTGGCAGCCATTGATAAAGGAAGCATTGTAATAACATTAGCATTATCGTTTTTATTATTAAAAGAACCCATTACGCCAAAAATAGTTGTTGGTGGTTTGCTTATATTTGGTGGAATGCTTGTTTTAATTTGGAAGTAAAAATGATAAAAACTATTCTTTACATAGCCTTGGGCGGAGCAATAGGTAGTGTATTACGTTACTTAACATCGATTTTAGTTTCAAAATATTGGTCCAATAATTTTCCGTTGGCAACTTTTTTAACCAACATTTTGGGCTGTTTTTTAATTGGTTTGTTACTAGGATTTTTGACTAAAAACCATTTACAAAACTCCGATTTAAAATGGTTTTTAATAACAGGTTTTTGTGGTGGTTACACTACTTTTTCGGCTTTTGGATTAGAGAATGTAACTCTTTTACAAAGTAATAACTCTTTTGTAGCATTAGGTTATATTGGTTTGAGTGTTTGTGTTGGGCTGTTCTCCGTTTGGTTGGGCCTTTTTGTCGCAAAATAAAACATCAAAATTGATGTTAAAATGGTGTAGTTTTTCTATCAAATTTTAGTATTTTCGCAACCTATGAATGAAAATGATATTTTAAAAGTTAATGAACTACTTTCGCAACCCAAACGAGTAGCTATAATTCCGCACCGAAGCCCCGATGGCGATGCAATGGGCTCAACTTTAGCATTGTATCATTTTTTAAAAAAAATAAATCACAATCCTATTGTAATTGCTCCCAATGATTTTCCTAATTTTTTAGGATGGTTGCCTAGTTCAGATACCGTTTTAGTGTATGAAAACGATAAAAATGCTGTTATAAAAGTGTTGAACGATATTGATTTAGTTTTTACCTTAGATTTTAATGCTTTACATCGTACAGGCGAAATGGAAAATGTTTTAAATAAACTAAAAGTTCCATTTGTAATGATTGACCATCATCAATCACCTGATAATTATGCTGTTGTTACCTATTCTGACACTTCAATAAGCTCAACTTGTGAGATGATTTATAATTTTATAAATTATTTAGATAAAAAGAACCTGATTGATAAAACCATTGCTACGTGCTTGTATACAGGTTTAGTTACTGATACTGGCTCGTTTCGTTATCAAACTACTACAAGTAAAACCCACAGAGTTGCTGCCGAATTAATAGATTTAGGAATTGAAAATGGTACAATTCATAATTTACTTTTTGATAACAATTCGTACAATCGATTACAACTTTTAGGCCGATCCTTGCAAAACATGAAAGTTTTACCAGAATACAAAACATCGTACATCACCTTGACTCAAAAAGAGTTAGATGATTTTCATTATGAAAAAGGCGATACTGAAGGAACTGTAAATTATGGTTTAACCATAAAAGGAATTATTTTTGCAGCGATTTTTATCGAAAACAAATCAGAGAATATAATTAAAATATCCTTTCGATCACAAGGTAATTTTGATGTAAACCAGTTTGCACGAAACCATTTTAGCGGTGGTGGACACATTAATGCTTCTGGCGGAAAGTCAAATTTATCAATGGAAGACACCATTTTAAAATTTGAAAAAATACTTTCGGAATTACAATTTAACGAGACTAATAATTAAGTTATGAAAAAAATAAAAAAAGTTTTTTTAATGCTACTTGTTAGTCAATTATTTATGCAATGTAAGCAACAACAACAAGCTCGAATGCCAATTTCACAGTCGTCGGGTACGTTTATGAAACAGTCCATTGAAAGAAATAAAAAATTAATTGCTGGTGAAGAAGGTCGTATTGATTCGGTAATTAAAAGCAATCCTAAAATAATATATTTAACTTCAAAAAAAGGGTATTGGTATACGTATGATGTTAAAAATGAAACTGATACTTTACGACCAAAAAGAGGTGACATTGCCACTTTTGAATATGAAATTAAAGATATAAAAGGAAATGTAATTTACTCTAAAGAGGAATTAAAACCTCAAACTTATATTGTTGATAAACAAAATATCATGATGGGTTTGCGTGATGGAATTAAATTAATGCATAAAAAAGAAACCATAACTTTTTTATTTACATCGCATAATGGTTATGGATACCACGGCGATAACGATAAGATTGGAATTAACGAGTCTTTAATGTGTACTGTAACTTTAAACGATTTTAAAACCGATAATAAGGTAAAACCCAAAAAACAAATTTTAGATAGTAACAATCCAAAAATAGAACCAGAACCTAAAACTGAACCAGAAATTAATACAAACCCAAAATAAATTAAAATGAGAAGAATACTTTATTTTTTAACAGTTGCTGTGGCAATTAGTTTAACATCGTGTCAAAAAGACAAATACGCCAAACTTCCTGACGGATTGTATGCCGAAATTACTACTTCAAAAGGAGTAATTGTTTGTGAACTAGAATACAAGAAAACTCCCGTAACAGTGGCAAATTTCATTTCACTTGCCGAAGGAAAAAATACTTTTGTTGCTGCTGATTATAAAGGGAAACATATATTTGACGGATTAAAATTTCATAGAGTAATTCCGAATTTTATGATTCAAGGCGGTGATCCACTAGGGAATGGTTCTGGCGATGTTGGTTATAAATTTAAAGATGAAATTACAGGTTTAAAATTTGATAATGGTGGTTTATTGGCAATGGCGAATTCGGGTCCTGGAACCAATAGTAGCCAATTTTTTATTACTCATATTGCAACGCCTTGGTTGGATGGAAAACATACCATTTTTGGTCACGTTGTTGAAAAAGGCATGGAAGTGGTGAATAAAGTGGTTCAAGATGATTTAATTAAATCCGTAACAATTATACGTAAAGGTGCCGATGCCAAAAAATTTGATGCTGTAAAAGTTTTTGCAGATTATTTTAGTGTAGAATCCGAAAATCAGAAAAAACAAGCTCTAGTTGAAGCCGAAAATCAAACCAAATACAAAGCTCAATTTCAAAAAGTAATTGGAGACAAAGTTGCTTTTTTTGCATCAAATAAAGCATCAGCAACAAAATCACCAACCGGATTGCAATACAAAATATTGAAAAAAGGAAACGGATCTAAATTGGCAAACGGTACCAATGTTACGGTAAAATATTCAGGTTTTTTAGAAGATGGTACTTTATTTGATACCAGTGATGCCGAGGTTGCAAAACAATTTGGTAAATTTGATGCGCAACGTGAAGCGCAGATGGGTTACCAACCTATTCCATTTGTAACGGGTACTAAAACAGGAATGATTCCAGGTTTTATTGAAGGATTAGAAAAAATTAATCCTTTTGATAAAATTTTATTATTCATTCCTTCGGCTTTAGGATATGGTGAAAATGGTGCAGGAAATGTGATTCCGCCCAACGCAAATATAATTTTTGAAGTAGAGATCGTTAAGTAATATTAAAGAGTTCAGATTCTTAGAATAAAGAAATTAAAGGATTAAAAAATGGGTTATAATCAAATAAAAACAAAATGAAAATCAAATTTTTAATATTGTTGTTGTTATCAATAACAATTAGCCAAGGGCAAGTAAAGAAGAAAGTAGTTTCAAAACCAGTTACTGTTAAAACTGTTAAAGGAATAACAACATCAGTAATGCCATCAAAAGTTGGAGTTGTAGCAGCACCAAAAGTAAATTTAAACGATGGAATTTTTGCAGAAATTGAAACTTCAAAAGGTAAAATTTTAGTTAATTTAGAATACAAAAAAGCACCAGTAACTGTTGCCAACTTTATATCGTTAGCTGAAGGTACTAATACCGCTGTTAGTGAAAAATTCAAAGGAAAACATTTTTACGACGGTTTAAAATTTCACCGAGTAATAAAAGATTTTATGATTCAAGGTGGTGATCCTGATGGAAACGGATCTGGTGGACCTGGTTTTGCTTTTAAAGATGAATTTGACCCAACTTTGGTCCACGATAGAGGCGGAATTTTGTCAATGGCAAATTCAGGACCTAAAACAAATGGTTCACAATTTTTTATTACACACAAAGAAACACCTTGGTTGAATAACAAACATTCAATTTTTGGAAGCGTAGTTTCGGGTATGGATGTGGTAAATAAAATTGCACAAGACGATGTGATTTTAAAAGTTACTATTTCTAGAAAAGGTGTTGAGGCTAAAAAATTTGATGCCATAAAAGTATTTTCAGAGTATTATGCCAATAAAGCGGGAGACGATGCTAAACAAGCATTACTTGATGCTGAAACAAAGAAAAAACAAGCCGAAGCAGAAGCTATTAAAAATGCAGAATACAACAAAACTTATGGTCCTATTAAAACTGCTAAAGTAACTGCTCTAACTGCTTTAAAAGCAACTTCAACAACAACTCCAACAGGATTGCAATACGCAATTACCCAAAAAGGAACTGGTGTAAAACCTGTTGATGGAAGCAATGTAAACATTAGTTACGCAGGATATTTAGAAGACGGAACTTTGTTCGACAGTAACATTGAAAGTGTTACAAAACAATATGGAAAATTTGATGAAAATCGTGCAAAAGCAAATGGTTATGCTCCATTCCCGTTTCCAATTGGTAAAAAAGATGGTTTGATTCCTGGTTTTTTAGAAGGAATAAATGCAATGAGTTTAGGCGATAAAGCGACTATTTTCATTCCATCAAAATTAGGTTATGGCGAGCGAGGTGCAGGAAATGTAATTCCACCCAATTCAAATATTATTTTTGAAATTGAAATGACTCAAGACGCAACTCCCGCTCCAACTCCAACTCCAGCAGTTGATAAATAATATTTATTAGATTCCTCAAATAAAAGGCGTAAAATTTAACTTTTACGCCTTTTATTATTTTTTAAACTTGAACTGCATTTCATCATTTTCATTAAAAACAGCGCCAATTTCAACTCGTATTATTTTTCCAAATTCCGATTGTAAAGTCAACCAATTGGATTCGTTAAAATGATTTTCGGTAGAGTCGAAATCTTCGGTTTCCCATTGTTTAATACCTTTTTCAATTAGGTGATTTTTAAATTCTAAAACATCTGAATTAATAATTATTTTATCTAAAAAAGTTAATTCTTCATTTGAAGAAATAATATATCCCAATTTAAAACCCTCATCTTCATAAAAAGTCAGTCGCATTTTTTTATCATTAAACAATAAAATTTTATTAGCATCGTCATCTTCAAACTCTTTATCAGGTGTGCCAAGAATATTAATTACATCTTTTTGTAACATTCCGAATAGCAATTGGTCAAGACCGTTTTTAGGGTTTAGTTTCATGTTTTAATATTCAAAAATTCCATACTCACTTTTAATAGTCAACTTTTTAAAATCGAAGGCATCTACCCTACCCACAACTTGAGCATCAACACCAAACGATTTTGAAATTTCAATTAAATCAGTTGCAACTGCAGCATTTACATACAATTCCATTCGATGTCCGCAATTAAAAACCTGATACATTTCTTTCCAATCTGTATTAGATTGTTTTTGAATTAAATGAAATAAGGGCGGAATCGGAAACAAATTATCTTTAATAATATGTAAATTATCTATAAAATGTAAAATTTTAGTTTGCGCACCACCACTACAATGCACCATTCCGTGAATATCGCTTGAAGTATATTTTTTTAAGATTTGTTTAATTATCGGAGCATATGTTCTAGTTGGCGAAAGTACTAGTTTTCCAGCATCAATTGGCGAATTCTCAACCTCATCAGTTAATTTCATTTTACCGGAATACACCAAGTTTTCAGGAACCGAAGCATCAAAACTTTCAGGGTATTTTTTGGCCAAATAATTATCAAAAACATCGTGTCGGGCAGATGTTAAACCATTGCTTCCCATTCCGCCATTATAATTTTTTTCGTAAGTTGCTTGTCCAAAACTAGCCAAACCAACAATTACATCACCAGCTTTAATATTTGCAATATCAATTACATCACTCCTTTTTAAACGTGCCGTAACTGTTGAATCTACAATAATTGTTCGCACCAAATCTCCTACATCGGCCGTTTCGCCACCAGTAGAATGAATCGTAACTCCGAATGATTTTAACTCTGCAATCAGCTCTTCGGTACCATTAATAATTGCTGATAAAACTTCGGCAGGAATCAAATTTTTATTCCTTCCAATGGTTGATGAAAGCAGAATATTGTCGGTTGCTCCGACACAAATTAAATCGTCAATATTCATTATCAAAGCATCTTGTGCAATGCCTTTCCAAACCGAAATATCGCCCGTTTCTTTCCAATAGGTATAAGCCAACGACGATTTTGTTCCAGCTCCATCGGCGTGCATTACCAAACAATAGTCTTCATCATTGGTTAAATAATCGGGTACAATTTTACAAAATGCTTTCGGAAACAACCCTTTATCAATATTTTTTATAGCGCTGTGAACATCTTCTTTTTCGGCAGAAACGCCTCGTAATTTGTATCTATTAGTAGAATCGGAACTCATTTTTTTGCAGTTAGTTGTGTTTTGCAAAGATACTTAAATTTAAATTTGATTTTGAAGTAATGATTAAAATTTGATGCCATTAATAACTATAAACTCTTTGACGATACTATTTATTTACATTTAGGATCCTTTGATTTTTCTATCAAATAATTAATGAAACTAAAATAACTTACATTTTATTATTCTAGTCAACTAAAACGATTAAACTAATCTTATTGAAATTCAAGACTGCATAATTGAATTTAAAAGATTTTATTAAATTTTTTAGTACTTTTAAAACCTATTAAATCAATAAAAATGATGAATTTTAAAAATACACCTGACGTAATAAAGGTGTTATATTTTCTTAATGAAATAGGAATAAAAGTAGTGGAAACAGATTTAAACGAAACTACTTTTTTGCCTGGTTTAGCATTAGCTTCAAATTGTATTCAAATTGATTTTAATAAATTGTTGTATCCAGGAGATATTTTACATGAAGCAGGACATTTAGCCGTGACTACAAGAGAAGAAAGAAAAAATATAGGCTCTCATAAAATGGCATCCGATTGGCCTAATGCTGGCGAAGAAATTATTGCTATGTTGTGGTCATACGCAGCACTTGTTTATTTAAAATTACCAATTGAATTTGTTTTTCACCCCGAAGGTTATAAAAATGAATCTTCTTGGCACATTGAAAATTATAGAAATCAAACTTATATTGGGTTGCCACTTTTAGCTTGGACTGGACTTTGTTTAACCCCAGAGCAAGCAGATAATGAAAACAAAAAAGCATTTCCAAGTATGTTAAAATGGTTAAGAGATTAATTTATGAAAGCCTTAATTAGACATATAAAATTTGCACTTTCATTTGATGTTAACTTATTGCAAAAAGAGTTACAAGATATACTCGACACTACTTGGATAAACCATTACAATAAAAATGATTATACTGGGATGTGGACATCAATAGCATTAATGTCGGTTGATGGAAAATCGAATTCTATTTTTGCCTTTAGCCAAAGTGCTAATGAATTAATTAATACCGAAATAGTAGAGCAATGTCCTTATTTTAATCAAGTTTTAGATTCCTTTTTATTCCAAAAAACCGCAGTACGATTATTAAAATTAAATGCTGGCGCCGAAATAAAACCACACAGCGATCATTGTTTGGGTTACGAAGACGGTTACTTTAGATTACATATTCCTATAATTACAAATTCTTTAGTCGAATTTATTTTAGACAACGAGCGCCTAAATATGAACGAAGGAGAATGCTGGTATATTAATGCAAATTTCACACATTCGGTTGCCAATAAAGGTACTATCGACAGAATTCATTTGGTAATTGATGGCATAAGAAACGATTGGACGGATGCCTTATTTTTTGATTATGCTACCGCAGATGCGTTTGTAAAACCCGAACCAAGTATGAATAAAACACAAAAACTACAAGTAATTGAAGAGCTTAAAAAAATAAACAGCCCAGCAACAGCCGAGTTAATTTTGAAATTACAAAGAGAACTTTAATGATTTTTATTTAGCTGAGTAATTTAATTCAAAACCACTTTAGAATAGTCAAACATTAAATGATAAATATCAAAAGATTGTTTACTGTGATTTCTGATATGTTTTGACAAATAACTTGCATCAAAAGTAGGATGTAAATTAATTAAATCGAGTAATTGATTTGTTGAAATATCAGTATTTAAAGATAGATTATTATTAATTCCATTCTTTACAGAACTGTGTGAGTATTTAGTATTAGTTATAAAAGCAATCTGACCTTCAAAATTCAATCTTGGAGAATTATAAGACCTTTTACATAATTTTTGAATATCAGAAACGTAATCACTATAACCATTTTCAATAACTTTACATTCTAATGCTAGATGAATTTGTTCTTGAATTCCTGCTTCTCCTAAAATATTACTAATTCCTGTTTCTTGGACTTTTATATCAATAAAATCATCTTTTATTGTACTGTTTTCGGTATAGGATTGTTTAGGTTCGAGATTAAAATAAATTTCAACATCAGGTTTGTCAGAAATATTTCTTTTGTAATGGTTTTTATTATCCCAAATGCCTAAATAATCATTAACTAATTTTTCACTTAATCCTTCTTCAAGGTTGAATCTTGTTTTTGCTTCATTCAAAAAATCTGTCTTTTTATAGGTTTTACCCTCGCTAATCATCTTTTGATAACAATATATTACATATCGTAAAACCATTTCAACTCTTTTTTGAGTTTGCTTTCTTCTGTTTTTAGTAAATAATGTAGCGTCAAAAATCATTTAGATTCATTTTTAAAATGTTCTAACTCTGCTTTTTGAATTGCTTCTTTAAATTCCGCCACATCATACCAAGCGATTGCTCTGTGCCAACATTTATATTCTTTTGGTTTAATGATATAAAATGAATTTTCTTCAAAACCTTTTATATCTTTTTGAATAAACAAATTAAACTCTGAATCTGTTGAACTTGCTATTTTTGAAATAGATAAAGTTGATAGTTTTTCAAAAAGTTTTTTCTCATCTGTAACTTCTTTTACAAATTCAGTTTGTTCTAAATTTTGAGGTTTTTCATCTAAAACAATGAAATTCATAGTAATAAAACTATTCAATTCATAAATTTCTACTTTGAAAAAGCTGTCGTCATAAATTTTTTCAAATTCTTGAATGTAAACACTAGCATATTGCGCCAAAATATCCTCTTTATTTCTTCCAAATTTTGTAAAACTTGTTACATAATCCTGCTTACTATCTTGAAATTGATATCGAGACACATTTAATACAAAATTTATTAAGTCTTTTTCGTAACATTTGATATCATATATTTCCTCAATTATCTCATTAATTTCATTTAAAACAACTTTTTTAGGTTCTCCTTGAAAAATCTTGTTAGGATATTGATTATAATGTTCTCTGTAAGGGTTTAATAATTCATCAACTAATGAAATCAGTTTCGTTTTTTGTGTTTCGTTTGGTTCTATGTATGGGAATGATAAATATTCATCGTTAAATCTAATTTGTGGTCTAGTAGAAGTTCCCCAAGAACCTGAAATAGAATAAATAAAATAAGTGTAAAGATCTGATAATAAATATGAGAATATGTTTTTTATCAAATTTGTATCTTGTGAGCAAATTCCCCAAATTCCGTTTTTGTATGCACAATCTTTCTCTAAAAAAGAAATCAATAACTCACTTTCATCTTTAGCTTGCTCTTTTATTAGTATTTTACTTCCATAAAATAATTCCTTATCTCTACCACTTTCATAATAAACATCATCTTTAGTTAATACTTTGTTTTCTTCACTAATATTTGTAGTTATAAATGAAACATCTTTATTCTCAATTAGTGGCAGTCCAATTAGAAAATCTGCAAAATCATCACCTCTATTTGATTTAACACCAGCACCTTTAAAAATATTTTCTCCGTCAATTTCGTTAATAAGTTTCGATTTCGTTTGCTCCAACCTTTTCAAAAAAACATAATCCAAGGTATTACCATACAAAGCAACTTTAAACATCCATTGATTTTCGACAAAATATTTTTGCAATATTTCTTTTTTATCAAACTTTTCAACAACTAGTGCTTTGGTAAATTTATTAAAAAACTTATTGTTTTTTATAGATGTAAAACTAATAGCGTTTTGAGCAGAAAACTCCTCATTATATTTTTGAAATTGAATAACTACAGCAGGACTTATTATTGGTTTACTTTCATAAATAATATTTCCGTTCTTATCATATTGAATATTTTTGTTTCTATCTTTTTTTGGAACGCTCTTTTTTCCTTCAAAAACTAATTTTCTAACAGGAGATAAATCAAGTATAGAATGAATGGAATAATCGTTATAGAATTTGTTTTTTACATATCTAGTTGTGTCTGATACGTTATAAAAAATAGTGCTTGTAACAATTAATGAGCATATTGTATTCTCACTCATAAAATAGTTTACTCGGATTAAATAAGATAAAGCAATTTCTTTTTCTCCTTCTTCTTTTTTATTATAAATACCATTTTCATTCAACCAACCAATATGATAGTCTGATTTATCTCTTTTCCAAGGTGGATTTCCAAGAATAAAATTCAGCTTATTTGATTTTATAATTTCTAAATTAGACGAAAATAATTTGAGCTTTTCCTTGTCATCTTCGGAATCATTATCTTTTATTTTTCTCGTAAAAAAATTACTCTCAAAAAAATTATTATTCTTTAAATGTGGAAATTTATAAACATCAATATTTCCTGGTTCTTGATAATCTAATAAAGCTACATATATTGAAAAACAAGCTACATTTATAGCTTCGGGATTAATGTCTATTCCAAAAAGGTTTCGTTCTGCAATTCCTTTAATTTTATTCCCAAAAGTTTCATTGTCGTCATTAGGATTTAATTTCTTTTCCCTTTCAATCATTCTTCTCAATCCTTGCACCAAAAAAATTCCTGAACCCATTGCAGGATCAAAAATTTTGCACTCACTTGTCAATTCATTTTTATTAAAATAATTATCAACAGTTTGCGTTAAGATGTAATCAACTAAAAAAGGTGGTGTATAAACTGCTGAAGTAGAGTTTTTGATTTCTACATCTAAAAGTGTTTCATAAATTCCACTAATCAATTCTACTGGAATAATACCAAAATCAAAAACTTCAAATTGAAAGTCAAAATCTGAAAATAAATTCTTTTTATCTTCAATTGTAACTCCATCAGGATTAAAAAGTTTGGAAAGAATGTTAGCTTGCTCTTGCGTTAATTCAATAATGGATTCTTCTTTAAACAAAACGCCATTAAAACGTGTATCTAGATATTCAAAAAAGGAAACTAATTTGTTTGGATTTTTTATTAATTCGCTAAACGATTTTCTTCTTTTAAGAACTTCTTTTTCACTTCCTTGAATAAAAGAAGTATCAATAGTTATCTTTCTATCAATAAGATATCGAATAAAAATTAATTTTAAAATAATTTCTTTAGCAACAATTTCTTCTAAACTATATTTCTCATTAAGAATAAGAATAGTTTGTTTGATATTTTCAAAAAGTCTTTGATTTACTCTTTTCTTTAGTACAGTTGTTTTATTCTTTTGATAAAACCATTCAAAAGTTGCTCCGCTTTGTAAATTCCAAAAATTAAACTCTTCTAGAATTTTTGATTCTGAAATATTTATTTTTTCAAGCTTTTCTTTTTCTTTAATGAAATTTAATGCATTGTAAACCTCAATTTCATTCTCTTTAATTACAAAAATTATTGGCGAATTATCAAAAGACCAAACTTGTTTGTGAATTTCATTTTCCCTGTATTTATCTATATTTGAAGTTAAATCAAAAAATAAAATAAAAGGTTGCTTATTGAAAACATAATAAGCATCAGGTTTTATTAATTCTAGCTTTTTATTTAAGTCTGTTGAAAAACCATTAAAACTTTCTCCGTCTTCTCTGAAGAAAACAGCGTTATTTTCAATCAAATTTAATTGATCAAGAAGTTTTATTAATGACTTTTTCACTTTTACAAAATTACATTTTAAAATGATATTTAAAAAAATAATTTTTATTAATTTCAAAAGCTTAAGACCACATTTTTTATTTTATAAAATTCTTTAAAAAATACATTTATTTCATCCCAACTATCTTTACAATAAAAAGCCTTTCGCAAATTCTGAATTTAACTTTACAACTTTCTTCAAAAAAAATAAATAAAATCCATATTGTTCAAATCTCACTTGTTTTCCAATCTAATTTAAATTTCTCAAATCAACAGAAAAATCATAATTAATTAAATTGCTGCAAAATTTTATAAACTAAAAGCCAAGTTGCTAAATTTTAAAAACAGTTTAAAAGTTACAAACCCAAAAACCGTATAAAATACATTTTATTAAAAAGCCTTGAAAACTATAACGATTTCGGCAATCAAAACTTACTTAACCTATATTTAATGTTAAAATTTAAAAAAATATCAAAAAATACTATGCGTGCATAATAAATATTTTATATCTTTGAAATGCTTAAAAAAATATGAAAGAAAAAACTATTGATTACACTTTGCGCAATACTTGGCAAGCCGTGTCACGAATGTATAATGAAGAAGCCTCAAAATTTGACGGCTCAATGGCAATTGGTTTTGCTCTTTTAAGCATTGATCGTGAGGAAGGAACGCCATCGAGCAGTATATCTAGTCGAATGGGAATGGAAGCAACGAGTTTAACTCGAACTTTACGATCGTTAGAAGAAAAAGGTTTGATTACCAGAGAAAAAAATCCAGACGACGGTCGTGGTGTACTAATTTACCTAACCGATTTAGGAAAAGAAAAACGTGAATTATCAAAAACAACGGTTTTGAAATTTAACGAAACTATAAAAAATAACATAACTCCTGAAAAATTGAAACATTTTATGGAAGTATCCGATATGATTAATGAATTAATTATTGACAAGAAAATATTTTAAAAAACTGAACATACAATACAGCTTAAAAATAAAGTTCTATAAACAGATGTAATTCAAAACGATACAAATACATTTAAATAAATAATGAAAAGAAACATTAAAAAAGTAGCAGTCATAGGTTCCGGAATAATGGGTTCGGGTATTGCGTGTCATTTTGCAAATATTGGTGTAGAAGTCTTACTTTTAGACATCGTTCCGAACGAATTGACCGAAATTGAAGCGAAAAAAGGACTGACTCTTGACAACAAAATTGTACGCAACCGATTGGTAAACGAACATTTGGCAAATTCGTTAAAATCAAGTCCATCACCTATTTATAATCAAAAATTTGCAAGCCGAATTACAACAGGAAACACAACTGATGATATGGCAAAAATAGCCAATGTCGATTGGATTATTGAAGTAGTTGTGGAACGTTTGGATGTTAAAAAAATAGTTTTTGAGCAAATCGAAAAATTCCGTAAACCAGGAACTTTAGTAACTTCTAATACATCGGGAATTCCAATCCACTTTATGAGTGAAGGTCGAAGTGAAGATTTTCAAAAACATTTCTGTGGCACTCACTTTTTTAATCCAGCACGTTATTTAAAATTATTCGAAATTATTCCGGGACCACAAACTTCAACCGAAGTTTTAGATTTTCTTACTGTATATGGCGAGAAGTTTTTAGGGAAAACATCTGTTGTTGCCAAAGATACTCCAGCATTTATTGGAAACAGAATCGGAATTTTCGGAATCCAAAGTTTGTTTCATTTGGTAAAAGAAATGGGATTGACCATTGAAGAAGTTGATAAATTAACTGGTCCCATTATTGGTCGACCAAAATCGGCAACTTTCCGTACCGTTGACGTGGTTGGTTTAGATACTTTGGTGCACGTTGCTAACGGAATTTATCAAAATTGCCCAAATGATGAGCAACACGAATTGTTTAAATTGCCAGATTTCGTCAATAAAATGATGGAAAACAAATGGTTGGGAAGCAAAACCAATCAGGGTTTTTATAAAAAAGTCGATAAAGATATTCTTTCTTTAGATTTAAATACATTAGAATATCGTGCTGCCAAAAAAGCATCATTCGGAACATTAGAATTAACCAAAACGATTGACAAACCTATTGATAGATTCAAAGTTTTAGTAAAAGGAAAAGACAAAGCAGGAGAATTCTACAGAAAAAGTTTTGCTTCACTTTTCGCTTATTGCTCCAATAGAATACCCGAAATTTCAGACGATTTATACAAACTCGACGATGCGATGAAAGCAGGTTTTGGCTGGGAAAATGGTCCTTTCGAAATTTGGGATGCCATTGGCGTAGAAAAAGCAATCGAAATGATGAAAGCCGAAAACCAAACGCCTGCACAATGGGTTTTGGATATGTTGGCATCAGGAAGTAATAGTTTTTATTCCGTAAAAGAAGGCGCAACTCATTATTATAACATCTCAAACAAAACACAAACCAAAGTTCCTGGTCAAGATAGTTTGATTATTTTAAACAACATTCGCGAGAGTAAAAAAGTATGGAGTAATTCGGGGGTTGTGATTCAAGATTTGGGCGACGGCATTTTAAATCTAGAATTCCAAAGCAAAATGAACTCTATTGGTGGTGATGTTTTGGCAGGAATCAATAAAGGAATCGACTTGGCAGAAAAAGATTTTCAAGGTTTGGTTATTGGAAATCAAGGAAGTAATTTTTCTGTTGGAGCCAATATTGGAATGATTTTTATGATGGCAGTTGAGCAAGAATATGACGAATTGAATATGGCAATCAAAATGTTTCAAGACACTATGATGCGAGTGCGTTACTCTGGAATTCCAGTAGTTGTAGCTCCTCACGGGATGACTTTGGGTGGCGGTTGCGAAATGAGTATGCACGCCGATAAAGTGGTTGCAGCAGCAGAATCATATATAGGGCTTGTAGAATTTGGTGTTGGGGTAATTCCTGGCGGCGGTGGTTCTAAAGAAATGGCATTACGAGCATCCGATTTATTTCGTAAAAATGATGTAGAATTGAATGTTTTACAAGAATATTTTATGACCGTTGCAATGGCAAAAGTATCAACATCTGCTTATGAAGCCTTCGATTTAGGAATTCTTCAAAAAGGAAAAGACATTGTCGTTGTTAACAAAGACAGACAAATTGCTGAAGCAAAGAAACACGCATTATTAATGGCAGAAGCAGGTTACACACAACCCATTCGCAGAACCGACGTAAAAGTTTTAGGAAAACAAGCCTTAGGGATGTTTTTGGTAGGAACCAATCAAATGGTGGCAGGAAAATACATTTCAGAACACGATATGAAAATTGCTAACAAACTTGCTTATGTTATGGCTGGTGGCGATTTATCGGAACCAACCTTCGTTTCTGAACAGTATTTATTGGATATTGAAAGAGAGGCTTTTTTAAGTTTGTGTACTGAAAGAAAAACATTGGAACGCATTCAGTTTATGTTGACTAAAGGGAAACCGTTACGTAATTAATTGTATAATGTATATTGTAAAATTGTATTTACAGACTTAGTTTTACATTAAACAACAATACAATTTTACAATATACATTATACAGTAAAAAGTAAAAATGAATTATTTTAAAGAACTAAAAGTTTGGCAAAAAGCAATTGAATTAGTTACAAATACATATTTAAAGTCAAAAAGTTTCCCGAAAGAAGAAATTTATGGGTTAACATCACAAATTAGAAGATGTGCGGTCTCGATTCCTTCAAATATTGCAGAAGGTTGCGGAAGAAATACAAATAAAGATTTCAATAATTTTTTAGGAATTTCGTTAGGTTCGGCATTTGAATTTGAAACACAATTAATTATTTGCAAAAATTTAGAATTTATCAATAACGAAGATTTTAATTTTCTTGAATCTGAAATACAGCATATACAAAATATGATTATAAAACTTAAAAGTTCAGTTGAAAACAAATTGTGATTTTTTACACAATTTTTACAATATACATTTTACAAATTTACAATATACATAGCACATTATGAAAACAGCATATATAGTAAAAGCATATCGCACAGCCGTTGGAAAAGCCCCAAAAGGAGTTTTTAGATTCAAACGCCCTGACGAATTAGCGGCAGAAACCATTCAATTTATGATGAATGAATTGCCCGATTTTGACAAAACCCGAATCGACGACGTAATGGTTGGAAACGCAATGCCCGAAGCCGAACAAGGCTTAAACGTGGCAAGATTAATTTCGTTAATGGGATTAAAAGTTGAAGACGTTCCTGGTGTAACTGTCAATAGATATTGCGCATCTGGATTAGAAACTATCGGAATGGCAACTGCAAAAATTCAGTCAGGAATGGCGGATTGCATCATTGCTGGTGGTGCCGAAAGTATGAGTTTTATACCGATGGGTGGATACAAACCAACACCTGATTATGCCGCTGCAAAAGCAGGTCACGAAGATTATTATTGGGGAATGGGCTTAACATCGGAAGCGGTGGCAAAGCAATTCAATATTTCTCGTGAAGATCAAGATGAATTTGCCTTTCAATCGCACAACAAAGCACTGAAGGCACAAGCCGAAGGAAAGTTCGACAAACAAATAGTTCCAATTACCGTTGAGCAAACGTTTATAAATGAAAATGGTAAGAAGGAAACTAAATCGTACATTGTAAATAAGGATGAAGGACCAAGATTTGGAACTTCGGTAGATGCCTTATCAAAATTAAAACCAGTTTTTGCTGCAGACGGAAGTGTTACGGCTGGAAATTCATCACAAATGAGTGATGGTGCAGCGTTCGTTTTAATAATGAGTGAAGAAATGGTTAAAGAATTGAATTTAACTCCAATTGCACGTCTGGTGAATTTTGCATCTGCGGGAGTTGAACCTAGAATTATGGGAATTGGACCTGTAAAAGCAATACCTAAAGCATTAAAACAAGCCGGATTATCATTAAAAGATATTGATTTAATTGAATTAAACGAAGCATTTGCCTCACAAGCATTAGCGGTAACTCGTGAATTAGGTTTAAATCCAGATATCATCAACGTAAACGGAGGAGCAATTGCATTAGGCCATCCATTAGGTTGTACAGGCGCAAAATTATCGGTACAATTATTTGAAGAAATGCGTTTGCGAAAAAACAAATATGGAATTGTTTCTATGTGTGTGGGAACTGGGCAAGGTTCAGCAGGAATTTTTGAGTTAATTTAGAAAGAGAATAGAAAAAAGATTAGATTCTAAAAAGAGAATAGAAAAAAGAGAATAGAAAATAGATTGAATTCTGATAAAAAAAAAGATTGAATTTAAGATAAACTGGAGGATGAGACACAACTATAAAAATTTGAAAATTTGGCAGTTAGGAATAATTATAGCAAATGATATTTCAGATATTTTATTAGATTTTCCAAAACACGAAAGATATGATTTAAGTTCTCAATTAAGTAGATGCTCTGTTTCAATTCCCAGTAATATTGCGGAAGGCTCATCAAGAACAGATAAATCTTTTAGTCATTTTATTGATATTTCATTAGGTTCATCCTTTGAATTAATCACACAATTAATAATTTCAAAACACAGAAAATACATTAACGAAATAATATTTAATCAATTAGAAAATAAAATAGAAGAATTTCAAAGAATGGCCATGTCTTTCCAAAACGGATTGAAGTAACCTCTTTATTCTTTACTCTATTTTCTTTTTTCTAAAAAATAATAAACTATGGAAGATATAACAAGAGGTGGTCAATTCATCGTAAAAGAAACAAAATGTGAAGACGTTTTTACACCCGAAGATTTTTCGGAAGAGCAAATAATGATGCGCGATTCTGTAAAAGAATTCGTTGACAAAGAAATTTGGCCAAACAAAAACCGTTTCGAAGCAAAAGACTATGCTTTTACCGAAGCTATGATGCGCAAAGCTGGCGAAATGGGCTTTTTAGGAATTGCTGTACCCGAAGCCTATGGCGGATTAGGAATGGGATTCGTAGATACTTGTTTGGTTTGCGATTATATTTCGGGAGCAACAGGATCTTTTTCAACTGCTTTTGGTGCGCATACTGGAATTGGAACTATGCCAATTACCTTATATGGAACTGAGGATCAGAAATTAAAATATGTGCCTAAATTGGCTACTGGCGAATGGTTTGGTGCCTATTGTTTAACAGAACCAGGTGCTGGATCGGATGCAAATTCGGGAAAAACTAAAGCAGTTTTATCTGAAGATGGAAAATATTACAGCATTACTGGACAAAAAATGTGGATTTCTAACGCAGGATTTTGTTCGGTTTTTATAGTTTTTGCAAGAATTGGAGACGATAAAAATATTACAGGTTTCATTGTTGAAAATGTGGAAGGAAACGGAATTTCAATGAACGAAGAAGAACATAAATTGGGAATTCGTGCCTCATCAACGCGACAAGTTTTCTTTAACGAAACTAAAGTTCCTGTTGAGAATATGTTGTCTGAAAGAGGAAATGGATTTAAAATAGCAATGAACTCGCTAAATGTAGGTCGTATCAAATTAGCAGCAGCTTGTATTGATGCGCAACGTAGAGTGATTTCTGTAGGCGTAAAATATGCAAATGATAGAGTACAATTCAATACGCCAATTGCGCAATTTGGAGCAATCCGTTACAAATTAGCTGAAATGGCAACCAGTTGTTATGCTGATGAAAGTGCAACCTATCGTGCAGCTCACGATATCGAAAACAGAATAAAAGCTCGCGAAGCAGAAGGAACATCACACCAAGAGTCCGAATTAAAGGGCGTTGAAGAGTTCGCAATAGAATGCTCAATACTTAAAGTTGCTGTTTCGGAAGATGTACAAAATTGTGCCGATGAAGGAATTCAAATTCTTGGCGGAATGGGATTCTCAGAAGATACACCAATGGAAAGTGCATGGCGAGATGCTCGTATTGCTCGTATTTATGAAGGAACTAACGAAATTAATAGAATGCTTTCAGTAGGAATGTTGATTAAAAAGGCAATGAAAGGGCATGTTGATTTATTAGGTCCAGCTACTGCTGTTGCTTCAGAATTAATGGGGATTCCGTCGTTTGAAACTCCAGATTATTCTGAACTATTTGCTGAAGAGAAAGAAATGTTGGTGAAATTGAAAAAATCGTTCTTAATGGTAGCAGGTGCAGCTGTTCAAAAATACGGAATGGATCTGGATGCGCATCAACAATTATTAATGGCTGCCGCCGATATGTTAATTGAAATTTATATGGCAGAATCAACCATCTTAAGAACCGAAAAAATGGCTAAAAAAGATGGTGAAGACAAAGCAAATGTTCAAATTGCAATGGCAAAATTATATTTGTATAAAGCAGTTGACGTAGTGAATTTAAAAGGGAAAGAAAGTATAATTTCTTTTGCCGAAGGTGATGAACAACGGATGATGTTGATGGGATTACGTCGTTTTACAAAATATACGAATATGCCAAATATTGTTGGTTTACGTGAAATTATTACCTCAAAATTAGTTGCTGAAAACGATTACTGTTTCTAAACTAAATTAAGGTTATTTCATAAAATCGCTTTGTAATTTATTTTACAAAGCGATTTTTTTTATCTTTGAAATAAAAAATGAAATTTTATATTCCTTTCTTGATACTTCTAATCTCGGCAAAAAATTATTCTCAAACCGACCCGAAAATTTACGAAATTATCAATGCAGTTTCTTCTGAACGCATTGAAAAAGACGTTAAAACATTAGCCAACTTTGGCACTCGAAATACGTTTAGCGATACCATTTCGGAAACAAGAGGAATTGGTGCTGCACGAAGATTCATAAAATCGGAGTTTGATAAAATTTCTAAAGAGTGCAAAAATTGTTTATCCGTTTCATACGAAAAAGATTTTGTAGTAAAAAAAGAAGGCGAAAGAATTCCTAAAGATGCTTGGGTGGTGAATGTTGTTGCCATTCAAAAAGGAACAAAATATCCGAACCGATATATTATAATGAGTGGCGATATAGATAGCCGAAATTCGGACACAATGGATTTTACAAATGATGCTCCAGGAGCCAATGATAACGCATCCGGAATGGCTGGAACAATTGAAGCAGCAAGGGTTTTATCGAAATATAAATTTGAAAATAGCATTATATATTTAGGATTATCAGGCGAAGAACAAGGACTTTTTGGAGGGAAAGGGTTGGTAGAATATGCTAAAAAGAATGGTTGGGAAATAATTGGTGTTTTAAATAATGATATGATTGGCAATACCGAAGGTGTTGATGGCGTAATTGACAACCGAACTTTCAGAATTTTTTCTGAACCCAATTCGCCATTAGAAACTGATGCTGATAGAAAAAAAAGAAGGAGTTTTGGTTTTGAATCAGATGGGAAATCACGACAATTGGCACGATATATAGAAAAGCAGACTAAAACATATATGCCCGAAATGAACCCGATGTTGGTTTTTCGTTTGGATAGGTTTGGTCGTGGCGGACATCACAAACCTTTTACCGATGCCGGTTTACCGGGTATTAGAATTATGGAAGCACACGAAAATTACAACCGACAACATCAAAATACAAGAGTTGAAGATGGTATAAAATACGGAGATGTAATTGAAGGTGTGAATTTTGAGTATGCCAAAAAACTTACAGCAGTAAATGCAATAAATTTAGCAAGTTTGGCTTGGTCGCCACCAGCCCCGAAAAGTGTTTTTATTGGTGGAATTGTAGAGCCAAGCACCAAACTAAAATGGGAAAAATCGGTTGGAGAAGTTGCAGGTTATAAAATTTACTGGCGACTAACCACTTCGCCACAATGGGAATTCAGTCGTTTTGTAGGCGATGTTTCCGAATTTGAATTGAAAGGAATTGTAATCGATAATTATTATTTTGGAGTTGCTGCCGTTGCCAAAAATGGTTTTGAAAGTGAAGTTGTTTTTACTACGGATATAATTAGAAAACCAACCGAAGAAGTTAAAAAATAAAATCTAAACAAAACACAAGAATCCTTTTACAACAAGGATTTTTTTATTATATTTTTATTTCAATTTGGCTATAAGTATATAAAATTGTATACTTATAGCCAAATGCTATTTTAAATTTGGCTGTATAATATAAAAATAATATATTTGTAGCCAAATTGAAAGATAGAAAAATGGTTGGTCGAATAAACGAAATAAAACTACTTGAAAGCAAATACACTTCTGATAAATCAGAGTTTGTAGCTTTGTATGGTCGTCGTCGTGTTGGAAAAACCTATTTGATTCGTTCCGTTTTTCAAAATCGATTTAATTTTCAACTTACTAGTTTGGCAAACGCTACACTTCAAGAACAATTAATCAATTTTTCGATTGGATTTCAAGAGCAACATCCAAAAATTGGATTTGAAAAACCACAAACTTGGATGGATGCTTTTCAATACATTAAAAAAGCAATTGATAAATCGAAACAAAAAAAGAAAGTTGTTTTTATTGATGAATTGCCTTGGTTTGATACGCCAAATTCAAAATTTATTCAAGCTTTAGAGCATTTTTGGAACAGTTGGGCATCTGCAAGAAAAGATGTTGTATTGATTGTTTGTGGCTCGGCAGCATCGTGGATTATCAATAAATTAATCAATAATAAAGGGGGCTTGCACAACCGAGTTACTCAAAAATTAAAAATCGCACCGTTTACTTTAAATGAATGTGAATTGTATTTGAAGTCCAAAAAAAATCCATTAGACAAGTACCAAATTGTGCAATTATATATGGTTTTGGGAGGCATTCCTTTTTATTGGGATGAAATTGAAAAGGGATTGAGTGCCACGCAAAATATTGAAAATATATGTTTTACCGAAAACGGTTTGTTGCGCACAGAGTTTTCAAATATTTACAAATCGTTATTTAGCAAATCCGAACGTCACGAAGCAATTGTTGCTGCGTTGGCTAAAAAAAGTAAAGGTTTAACACGAGACGAGATTTTACAAGAAGCCGATTTAAGTAACGGCGGAAGCCTTTCTCGACTATTAAACGAACTCGAAGAAAGCGGTTTTATTAGAAAATACATTCCGTTTGAAAAAAAATCAAGAAATAGTTTGTACCAATTGGTCGATTTTTATTCGCTTTTTTATCTAAAATTTATTAAAAATCATGCGCTTACTGAGCAAGATTCGTGGTTGAAAAAATTGAATACACCCACTTTTAATACTTGGAGTGGCTATGCTTTTGAGCAAGTATGCTTATATCATTTGCAACAAATTAAAATTGCTTTAGGTATTAGCGGCATTGAAACGCAAACTGCTTCATGGAAAAGTATCACTTCTGAAAATGGTTCACAAGTTGATTTAGTTATCGATAGAAAAGATGGTGTGATTAACTTATGTGAAATGAAATTTTCGGTAAATCCGTTTGTGATTGATAAAAAATATGATAGCGAATTAAGAAATAAAATCGGAACATTTGTAACAGAAACAAAAACACGAAAAGCAGTATTTTTATCAATGATAACTACCTTTGGAATACAACAAAATAAGTATTCAGGCAATACTCAAAACGATATAAAAATGGATGTTTTGTTTGAAAATTAAAAAATCAATTTGGCTATAACTATGTATTTTTATATACTTATAGCCAAATTGAACTATTTATTTAAACTTAATTTTACCATGAAAGCACACTTTTCGCCATCAATTGCTGCTGAAATAATTCCTCCTGCGTAGCCCGCTCCTTCTCCACAAGGATACAGACCTTTGATTTGCAAATGCTCTAAAGTTTCTGGATTTCTCGGTATTCTGACTGGTGAAGAAGTTCTACTTTCGGGAGCGTGAAGAATGGCTTCGTTAGTTAAATAACCTTTCATAGATTTTCCAAATTCACTGAAACCCTCTCGCAGGATTTGAGTTAAAAAACTAGGAAAAACTTGTCCCATTTCTACCGATGTTGTGCCCGGAACATAAGACGTTTTTGGAATATCGCTTGAAACTTTATTTTGTGTAAAATCAACCATTCGTTGCGCAGGAACTTTTTGCGTTTTCCCAGCTAAATTCCAAGCTTTTTGTTCGATTGATTTTTGAAATTCTAAACCTGATAATGCTCCAAATTTTGCAAAGGGTTTAAAATCTTCTAAAGTTAATTCAATTACAATACCAGAATTGGCAGTGGCTTGATCTCGTTTTGAAGGCGACCAACCATTAGTTACTACTTCGCCCGGACTTGTAGCGCAAGGGGCAATTACACCGCCAGGACACATACAAAACGAATACATTCCTCGTCCATTAACTTGTTTTACAATACTATATGGCGCTGGTGGCAGATGTTCACTGCGGTAATCGCAACTGTATTGAATTTGATCTATCAAACTTTGCGGATGCTCGGCACGAACTCCTAATGCAAAAGGTTTTGCTTCTATAAAAATTTTCTTTTTATCTAACAATTCAAAAATATCTCTGGCAGAATGACCTGTAGCAAGAATTAGTTTACTAGCCATAATAGAATCTCCGTTTTGAGTAACAATGCCTTGAATTTCATTGTTTTTTACAAGAATATCAACTACACGAGTTTCAAACAACACCTGTCCACCAAACTCAATTATTTTTTCACGAATATCTTGAATTATTTGTGGTAATTTATTGGTTCCAATATGCGGATGCGCATCGACCATAATATCTGGAGTAGCACCAAAAGCGACTAATAGTTTCAGAATTCTGTCGATATCGCCTCGTTTTTTGGAGCGAGTATATAATTTTCCATCCGAATAAGTGCCTGCACCACCTTCGCCAAAACAATAATTCGAATCTTCGTTAACTATATGATCTACGTTTATAGCTTTTAAATCTCGTCGACGACCACGAACATCTTTTCCACGTTCAATAACTATTGGTTTTAAGCCTAATTCTATTAATTGCAAAGCGGCAAAAAGTCCTGCTGGTCCAGCTCCTACTACGATTACTTCTTGCGAATTAGAAACATTTTGGTAATTGGGAAGTTGTGGAATATCATTTAAAAAAGGCTCATCTTTTAAATAAACGGCTACTTTTAAATTGAATTTTATACTTTTTTGACGGGCATCTATAGAACGTTTTAAAATTGAAATGTGTTGAATTTCTGATGATGAAATGCGTTCTAACTTTGCAATATGTAATTTTAATTGCGCTTCGTTATTAGCAATTTCGGGAGATACTTGAAAAAGAAGTTCTTTTGGCATTTGGCAAAAATAACATTTTTTTGAACTATTAAAAAATTAAGACTCATTAAACCTAAGTCATTGTTGTTCCGATAAAAGATGTTTTCAAGTATTTAAAGTTTAAATTTATTGCTATTTAGGTTATATAATATAAATTCACTCGTTTTCGATTATCTCACAAAATTTCAAGAATCTCTTAAACTATAAGAGGTTATCTGTGAATTTTCCAGAATATTATTACAGTAACTTATTCAATAAATTACTATTGAACAACAGTTATAATTAAAATTTTGGTGTACCCTATTAGAAGAAAAATAGAATTATAAGAATAATCTGATACTTTTAAAAATAAAGTTTATTCAAGTTTTTTATGAATAAATTAAAAATTGAATAATAAAATTTCATAACTTTGAAATAGAAAAGGAATTACCCGAAAATCCTGAAAAGAGTAGGGAAAACTTAAAAACAACATCATGAAAAAAAAATATTTTTTTAAACTTAGTAGTTTAAACTCCATTATTGTAATTCTATTTGTTTTTGTAACAACAATAAGTTTTGGACAAATAAAAGTTTACAATTTTACATTAGATGGAGCTAGTGAGTCACCACCAAATTCTTCAACAGGCACAGGCACTGCAACAATTACAGTAAATGTTAGTGCAAATACTATGAGAGTACAGTCAACTTTTAGTGGTTTAGCAGGAAATACTACAACTTGCCACGTTCACGCAGCTACTACTACTGCGAACACTGGTACTGCTGGGGTAGCAACACAAACTCCTGCGTTCTCTGGATTTCCTTTAGGGGTAACAAGTGGAACTTATGATACTACTTTTGATATGACATTATCGGCCAGTTATAATTCTGCTTACATTACTGCAAATGGTGGTACAACTGCAACCGCATTTACCGCACTAATTGCTGCTTTTGATGCTTCAAAAGCTTATTTTAATATTCACTCATCTACATTTGGAGGTGGCGAAATTAGAGGTTTTTCATCTCCTGTTTTAGCAAACGAAAGCTTTGATTTAAATTCTAAAGTTCTGGTTTATCCAAATCCAGTAACTAAAAATTTGACTATTACAAATGACAGCGATAGTAAAATAGAAGTTTATGATGTTATGGGTAAAATAGTAGTAACAAAAAATATGAGTGCTGGCGATTCAGATATTGAAATGAGCAATTATTCTAAAGGAGTTTATTTAGCCAAAATAACCAATACCAACAACCAAAGCAAAATTGTTAAAATTATTAAACAATAAAAAAAGTTTTTCTACTAAAGGGTTGTACAAAAGTGCAACCCTTTTTTGGTTAAAAATATATCTTTGAAAAAAAGTATGCGACAAATAAAACTTATTTGGGATTTTAAAGGATCAGTAGCAGAAAATACCGCCCAACACCACGAAATTCATTTGAAAGAATATATAATTTCAGAAAAAATAGATTTGAATATAACTGGATTTGAAGTAATAAACGAAATGCATTCAATTGCTTTTATGGTAGTTACCGATGAAAATATGATTGCTGTTCGTGATGCTTTAAAACCACATCGGGGGGAAGTTTATCAACATTAAAACCTCTTTCACTTTTTAATCGTATATAATCAAAAATTTAATAATGAAAAAAATACTTTTTTTAATTCTATTTTTATTAGTACAACTTTCTTTTAGTCAAGATATTGATTACGTCTTGGTATCGCAAAAATTTTTGCAAAGTGTAAAAGCAAAAAATGACAAAGTCGATTATTACATCAATTTGCTAGCCAATGCTAAAGAAGAAGATATTAAAAAACAATTGACAGATGACAATCGCAAAAAAACATTTTTTATTAACCTTTACAATGGGTATTGTAATAATGCATTACAAAAAAATCCAGAACGGTTTAAAAAAAGAGGGGATTATTTTAGTGACAAGCAATTTATTTTTGCAGGAAACAAAATAAGTTTGGACATTATTGAACACGGATTTTTACGAAAATCAATGGTAAAATTAAGCATGGGAAAAATGCATAATTTATTTCCGCCACAACTTGAAAAAGATTTTAGAGTTGAAAAAGTAGATTATCGCATACATTTTGCTTTGAATTGTGGTGCAAAAGGCTGCCCTAAAATTGATATTTATTCTGTTGGAAAATTAGACACTCAATTATCTGAAAATGCTAAAGAATTTTTAATAAAAGACAGTAAATTCGATGCAGGTAAGAATACTTTATTTGTAACTTCACTAATGAGTTGGTTTCGAGGTGATTTTGGTGATAAAAAAGGAATTTTAGACATTCATAAAAACCTTAAAATTATTCCGCAAGATGCCAACCCAAGTTTGAGTTATAAAGAATATGATTGGACTTTAAATTTGGATAGTTTTAAATAAAATATATTTCAAAACGAATTTCACGTATTAAATTACATCGATTATAAAAAATCTAAAATTAAAACTAAATTTTTACCATTGAAGCATTAAGAAATAGTAATACTTAATGAAATGTAATCCCTAATGGTTAAAAATGAAAAAAAAAATCTAATTTTTTAAACTAAAATGCTCAAAAAAGCCATCATTCTTTTTACAAAAAACCCCGAATTGGGAAAAGTTAAAACCCGACTTGCTAAAACATTAGGTGATGAAAAAGCATTAGAAATTTATAAAAAATTGTTACATCACACTCAAACCATTGTTTCGGAAATAGCAGTAGATAAATTTATTTTTTATTCTGATACTATTATTGAAAATGATTCTTGGTCGAACAAGAAGTATTACAAAAAATTACAAAAAGGAGTTGATTTAGGCGAACGAATGAACAACGCTTTTCAAGAATTATTTGAAGTAAACTATGATTCTATTTGCATTATTGGTAGTGATTGTTTTGAATTAAATTCAGAAATAATCAATCAAGCATTTCAAAATTTAAAAACCAACGAAATTGTTATTGGACCAACATTTGACGGTGGATATTATTTACTCGGAATGAACAAACCAAATTCAAAATTATTTGAAAACATAATCTGGAGTACCGAAACTGTTTTTGAAGAAACCATCAATAAAATTAAAACTCAAAATATTAAATACCTTACGTTAACTAAACTTAACGATGTTGACGAAGAAATTGATGTTCCTAAACATTGGCTTTAAAAGGCATTTTTTCGATAATTTAACATTTTTCCATACATGGTAACCATATCGTTTTGAGACGCTCCGTTGTTGTACATTTTTACAATTTTTAAATTCGCCAATTGTACTTGCAACCAAGTATTTTTGTCATATTTTCTTGACGAAACGATGGTTTCTTTGGGTACCAACTTGAATTTTCCGGTTTTAAAAATGCGTTTTAAAAAATCATAATCTTCCATAATTAGCATTTCAGCATTAAATTTACCTACTTTTTTAAACAAATCTTTAGTAACAAAAATAGTTTGATCACCACCTCGGAAATATAAGTAATTGAAACGAGTAAAAAATGAGTTTATTTTTAAAATAAATCGATTACTATCAAAGCGAAATCGAAAACTACCACAATTGTATTGGTTTAAAATTGCATTTTCAATATCGGAATAAAAAGTTGGTGGTGGAAAATTATCTGCGTGCACAAAATAAAAAACATCACCTTTAGCAATTGAAGTTCCAAAATTCATTTGTGCTGCTCGTCCTTTTTTATCAGAAATAGCGCAAACTGCACCAAATTTTTTAGCAACTTCTAAAGTTTTATCATTACTTTCGGCATCACTCACAATAATTTCATATTGATTAGAGGTTGCATTTTGTTGTAAATATGTAATTAATAAGGCAATGTTAACCTCTTCATTAAATGTTGGAATAATAATGGATAAAAACATAAAATAATTTTGTTTAGGTACGTAAATTTTAGGTTTTAAGTTTTAATACTAATTTGAGTTATTAAATTTTATTTAATAAAAATCAACTACCACTTTAATCCTGTCTCTTTCTCAAAATTTTTCAACCAGTTTTCACCCTGTTTTTTATTCATATAGTCCATTACTTTTTTATTGTTTGAATTAACACTGTCAATTAATTTTTTAGTGACTTCGCAACCAGCAACTCTTTTCACTTTAAAACCATATTTTTCGGTTATTGGGTTTACGCCATTTAAATAACCTATTGGCGAAGGTTCACCATAAATTAAAAGTGTTGGAAGTTCTTGTTGTTTAGAAACCGTTATTAGTGAATCAGTAATTTTAGAATTTATAGATTTTTCTTTACAAGAAATGAAAAATAGAAAAATAGTGACTAAAAATTTCATTAATTTGAATTTTAATTAGCCACTTCACTAATAAATTTAATACGCATAAACCGAAGTTCATCTAAATCATAATCGCCATCAAATTCCTTTAATGCAGCTTCAATATTATCACTTTCAGAATCCATAAAATAATCATGAATTTCCTCTTGTTGATCCTCATCAAGCATTTCATCAACCCAATATTTTATATTCAATTTTGTACCTGAGTACACTATTTGTTCCATTTCTTTAATCAAATCTTCCATTTTCATTCCTTTTCCAGAAGCAATGTCTTTTAAAGATAGTTTACGATCAATGTTTTGAATAATATACAATTTATTAGCCGAGTTAGCTCCAGTGGATTTTACCACTAAATCATCTGGGCGAATAATATCGTTATCATCAACATATCTATTGATAAGTTCAATAAATTCTTTTCCGTATTTTTTTGCTTTGCCCTCACCTACTCCGTGTACATTACTAAGTTCCTCTAAACTTATAGGATATTTCAATGCCATATCTTCAAGAGATGGATCTTGAAAAACTACAAAAGGAGGAACACCTAACTTTTTACCCACTTTTTTTCGTAATTCTTGAAGCATTTTCATTAAAGCTTCATCGGCAGTTCCGATAGATTTTGCTGCGGTTACTATGGCTTCATCTTCACTTTCAGAATATTCGTGATCTTCCGACATTAAAAACGAAATTGGATTTTTAATATAATGCAAGCCTTTTTCGGATATTTTTACAATACCGTAAGTTTCAATATCTTTATTCAAATATCCAGCTACCAAAACTTGACGTAATAATGCCATCCAATAACGTTCATCCTTATCGCTTCCACATCCAAAAAAAGCTTGCGAATCGGTACGATGTGCTTTAATTACTGCGTTTACTCTGCCAATTAAAGTGAAAACAACTTCTTTTGATTTGTATAAATGCTTAGTATCTCGAACTACTTGAAGCAATTTAACCACATCATCTTGCGCTTCTACTTTGGTTTTTGGGTTTCGAACATTATCATCCATATCGGCACCATCACCATTTTCTCCGTCAAATTCTTCACCAAAATAATGTAGTAAAAACTTTCTGCGTGACATTGATGTTTCGGCATAAGCAACCACTTCTTGAAGCAATGCAAAACCAATTTCTTGTTCCGCAACAGGTTTGCCCGACATAAATTTTTCTAATTTTTCAACATCTTTATAGGAATAATAGGCCAAACAATGCCCTTCGCCACCATCACGACCAGCGCGACCTGTTTCTTGGTAATAACTTTCAAGCGATTTTGGAATATCGTGATGAATTACAAATCGAACATCGGGCTTGTCAATTCCCATACCAAAAGCAATTGTTGCCACTACAACATCAACATCTTCCATCAAAAACATATCTTGATGTTTGGCTCTAGTTTTCGCATCTAACCCTGCGTGATAAGGTACTGCAGAGATTCCGTTGACTTGTAAAACCTCAGCAATTGCTTCTACTTTTTTACGGCTAAGGCAATATATTATTCCCGATTTTCCTTTATGTTGTTTGATAAATCGAATAATATCCGATTCAATATTTTTAGTTTTTGTGCGAACTTCGTAATACAAATTCGGACGGTTAAAGGATGCCTTGAACGTATCTGCATCCGACATATCCAAATTTTTCAGAATATCTTCTTGCACTTTGGGCGTTGCAGTTGCTGTCAATCCGATAACTGGAACGTCACCTAATTGCTTGATAATATGTTTTAAATTTCGATATTCAGGTCGAAAATCATGACCCCATTCCGATATACAATGTGCTTCGTCAATTGCTACAAAAGAAATTTTAACTCCTTGTAAAAATTCAATATACTCCTCTTTAGTCAATGATTCTGGAGCAACATAAAGTAATTTAGTAACTCCTTCGGTAATGTCTTTTTTAACTTGCGCAATTTCAGTTTTAGTGAGAGACGAATTTAGAACATTGGCAATTCCATATTCTGATGACAAACTACGAATGGCATCAACTTGATTTTTCATCAAAGCAATTAAAGGAGAAACCACAATAGCCGTACCTTCTTGAACCAAAGCTGGCAATTGATAGCACAGTGATTTTCCGCCACCAGTAGGCATAATTACAAAACTATTCCTTTTAGATAGAATACTTTTTATAACCTGTTCTTGCAATCCTCTAAATTGGTTAAAACCAAAATATTTTTTTAATTCCTTATGGATGTCAATTTCGTTTGAATTCATTCTTATTTACAGTATATTTTCATAAATTTGTGCATTATAAAGATATAATTTTCTTTTATAAAAACAAATTTAAAGAACCCAATTTTGATTTCAAACGAAAAAATTATTGCCTCGGCTAAAAAAACCATTCTTTCCGAAAGTGAATCTATTGCTAAACTTACTGATTTTGTTGACGTTATATTTGTAAATGCAGTACAAGAAATTTACAAATCCAAAGGGCGATTAGTAGTTACGGGAATTGGAAAAAGCGCCATTATTGCTCAAAAAATCGTTGCAACACTAAATTCTACGGGCACTCCATCTTTATTTCTGCACGCTTCTGAAGCTATTCATGGTGATTTGGGAATGGTACAGCAAGACGATGTAGTAATTTGCATTTCAAAAAGTGGTAATAGTCCCGAAATTAAAGTTTTAGTACCTTTGTTAAAGCGTTTTGGTAACAAATTGATTGCTATTACTGGAAATACGACTTCTTTTTTAGGCAAAGAAGCCGATTTTACTTTGAATACTTTCGTGGAATCAGAGTCGTGCCCAAACAACCTTGCACCAACTAACAGCACTACTGCTCAATTGGTTATGGGCGATGCCATTGCAGTGTGCCTGATGGAAATGCATAATTTTACTAGTGCCGATTTTGCAAAATACCATCCTGGCGGCGCTCTTGGAAAAAGTTTACTTTTGCGAGTAGGTGAAATGTTAGATGCAACGCACAAGCCAATGGTTTCACCAGAAGCAAGCATAAAAGATGTAATTATTGAAATTTCTGAAAAACGATTAGGAGTTACTGCAGTAATTGAAAACGAAAAAATTATCGGAGTTATAACAGATGGTGACATTAGACGAATGCTCAACAAAACCGAAACAATTAGAGGATTATTTGCCAAAGATATTATGACAAAAAACGCAAAAACCATAAAATCGAACGATTTAGTGAGTGACGCAATGAATGTTATGGAAGATTTTTCGATAACGCAATTGGTCGTTGCCGATGAAGGTATTTATAAAGGAGTTTTACATTTGCATGACATTTTAAAAGAAGGAATCGTATAATGGCAAAAAAACAATTGGCAGAGATGTCGTTTATGGATCATCTTGAAGAAGTAAGATGGTTGTTAATAAGAACCACAATTGCAGTTGTAATTATTGCGAGCGCTTGTTATTTTATTGATGATTTTATTTTTGATACCATTATCTTTGGACCCAAAGATCCAAATTTTGTAACCTATCACTTTTTTTGTCAATTGACTCATTATTTTGGGGTTGACGACGAATATGCTTGTGCCACAAAATTTAATTTTATAATTCAAAATACTGAAGTGGGCGGACAGTTTTCAATGTATTTATGGACGCTGGTTTCTGCTGGATTTGTAATTGGATTTCCATACATTTTATATGAAGTTTGGCGGTTTATAAGTCCTGCATTGTATGAAGCGGAACGCAAACACGCAAAGGCTTTTATTGCCGTTTCATCCTTATTATTTTTTATTGGTGTTTTCTTCGGATATTATGTAATTGTACCGTTGTCAATCAACTTTTTTGGTACCTTTAATGTGAGCCAAACCGTTATCAATCAATTTAGTATCGAATCGTATATAAGTATGGTAAAAACTTCAATAATTGCTAGTGGTTTAGTTTTTGAATTGCCAATTATCATCTATTTTTTAGCCAAATTAGGTCTGGTTGATGCTCCGTTTTTACGAAAATACCGCCGACTTGCAATTGTAATCATATTAATAGTAGCTGCCATAGTAACGCCACCAGATATTCCGAGTCAAATTGTAGTTTCAATTCCTATTTTACTTTTATATGAAGTTAGTATTTGGATTGCTGCTGCGGTAACCAAAAAAAATAAAAACAATTTAATACCTATAGAATAATGTCTGAATTAGTAAAAGAATTTAACGAGTACCGTTCTAAAATGAACGAAAAATTAATGGCCGACAACAACAAAATTGTCAAACGTATTTTTAATTTAGATACCAATGCTTACGCAGAAGGCGCCTTGGATGTAAAAACTAAAGAACTTTTAGGATTGGTGGCTTCAACAGTTTTAAGATGCGATGATTGCGTAAAATACCATTTAGAAACCGCTTACAAAGAAGGTGTTACCAAAGAAGAAATGATGGAAGCAATGGGAATTGCGACCTTAGTTGGTGGCACAATTGTAGTACCGCATTTACGTCGTGCCTATGAATTTTGGGAAGCTTTGGAAGGGGAATAAGTTATAGATTTTCACTTAACAGGTTAAAAACCTAATTTTTGAAAAACGGTTTGCAAAACATATTAAATAATTCAAAACTTCATCATGAAAAAAATAATGATATTTATCTCTATTCTTTTAACTTCCAATTCTTATTCACAACTTTATGAAGGTCAGAAATTTTGTGAAGAATCAAAAGATTATGGTTTTTTTCCTTTGGCAATTGGCAAGAAAAAAATCCTTTGGTATAATACTTTTTATTTTGAAACTAAACAAGAAACTAAAATATTTAATCGTAAAATATATATAGAATTTAAGCAAGAATGGAATAAATCATCTTCAGATTTAATCTATTTTAGAGAGGAAAATGGGGTAATTTATGAGTACGATTCATGTTGTGAAAATGAGACGATTAGATTTGATCCAAAGTTTGAAAAAAATCATGTTTGGAAATCAGCAAACGGAAAAAACGAATATAGAATAATCACCTATGATGGAAACTTGAAAACTCCTTATTGTGAATACCAAAATTTATTAGTAGTTGATGCAAAAATGGATTACGGAACTTTTGCTTTCTATTATTTAAGAGGTCATGGATATATTGGAGCTACTAAAGATGGGAAGCTTGTCTCTTGCGTTTCTCCAGAATGGTAAATCATAAAAATAAACGGTTTGCTAAAATTGAGTTTGTGTTTGAAATTTTTTTCTTGTAAATAAAAAAGGAAAAATAATTATGATTTTACAAAAGATACTCTTAAACCTGAAATAAAAAAATTGATAAGTCAATAAAATTTTTAAAATTGCAATTAGTGATTTTCCAAAAAAGAAGTTAAAACCAACTAACCAATAAATGTTTTTTGTTTATTTGTAGCAATTAAAAACTTAGTTTCTTAACAACTTTGAAACTCAGAACCTTAAAAAAAATGAAATTAAGAGCCGAAAATTTAGTAAAAACCTATAAAGGTCGTAGCGTTGTTAAAGGGATTTCAGTTGAAGTAAATCAAGGAGAAATTGTTGGTTTATTGGGTCCAAATGGTGCCGGAAAAACCACTTCCTTTTATATGATTGTCGGATTAGTAAAACCAAATTCGGGAACTATTTATTTAGACGATACCAATATAACCGAATTTCCGATGTACAAACGAGCACAAAATGGCATTGGATATTTGGCACAGGAAGCCTCTGTTTTTAGAAAACTAAGTATTGAAGATAATATTTTGAGTGTGCTTCAACTAACAAAACATACTAAAGAAGAACAAATTGCAAAAATGGAAAGTTTAATTGCCGAATTTGGTTTGGAACATATTCGCACCAATAGAGGTGACTTACTTTCGGGTGGCGAGCGACGGCGAACAGAAATAGCACGATGTTTAGCAACCGATCCGAAATTTATTTTACTTGACGAGCCTTTTGCAGGTGTAGACCCAGTTGCGGTTGAAGATATTCAGCGAATTGTAGCACATTTAAAAAATAAAAATATAGGGATTTTAATAACCGATCACAACGTTCAAGAAACTTTGGCAATTACCGACAAAACCTATTTAATGTTTGAAGGCGGCATTTTAAAAGCCGGAATTCCAGAAGAATTGGTGGAAGATGAAATGGTTCGACGAGTATATTTGGGGCAGAATTTTGAATTGCGTAAAAAGAAATTAGAGTTTTAAAAATAAAAATGGTATTAATTGAACAAAATAAAAATCAAATTGAAACTTTGTGCAAATTACACGAAGTTGAAAAATTGTATCTTTTTGGTTCAGCAACAAATTCAAACTTTAGTGAAACTAGTGATATTGATTTTTTGGTAAAATTCAAACCATTTGACCTAAAAAAATATTTTATTAATTATCTTGATTTAAAAGAGAAATTATATTTATTATTAAACCGAAATATAGATTTGGTGGAAGAGCAAACTTTAAAAAATCCGTATTTAATAAAATCCATTAATAAAAATAAAGAATTAATTTATGGATGAACGCATTTTAAAATGGCTATACGATATTAAAGTAGCAATCGACGAGATAGAAAGTTATTTTGAAAATCAAAAAATGGATTTTTTTGAATACCGTAAAAACTTAATGCGAAAAAGAGCGGTTGAACGAAATCTAGAAATAATCGGTGAAGCAATGAATAGAATCTTAAAAAAAGATGCCGAGTTTAAAATTAAAGATGCAAATGCAATAATTGGTCTTCGAAATCAAGTTATTCACGCTTATGATAGTATTTCGGATGAAACAATTTGGGCAATTTTAACGAATCATTTACCAATTCTTAAAAAAGAAATTGAAATGATTTTAAATTCTAATTAGAAATCCTCAAATAGTCCAACATTTTAGGGGTTCCGTTGTAAATATTGATGTCTACTTTTTCATCAATTCCGTCAATTTGACCTTTTTCGGTAAATTGCCAAAACAACCAGTCATCATTAAGGTTTTCAACAAAAAAATTGTAATTGGCTATCCAAAACGTATACTCGGCAAACTCATCTCGTAAAAAATCGGTGTAATATTTTTCTGAAGTGTAAATTATTGGTTTTACATTATACTGCTTGTCAACAAAAGTTAGCCAACGCTTTAAACCTACTTTTAAACTGTCAATCGACTGGTCTTGTGGCAATTTTTCAATATCTAAAACAGGTGGAAAATCTCCTTTTTGCAATTTTACGGTTTTAATAAACAGCTTCGCCTGTTCAATCGAATTTTCATTTGGACGGTAATAATGATACGCTCCACGAATAAAATGGTACTTTTTTGCTCCTTCCCAATTGTCTTTAAAACGAGTATCAACTTTATCATTACCAGCAGTTGCACGAATTAAAACGTATTTTATAGCAAACTTGTTTTCGACAGTATCTACCTGTTTCCAATCAATTTTGCCTTGAAATTGTGAAACATCAATACCCATAACTTTATCCGAATATTTTTCTAAAATTTGAAAAATACGCGCTTGAGCTACTTTATCAACTTTATTTTTCTTGTGGGTTTTAAAACTAAAATAGTATAAAATGGCTTCACGATAATGGTAAGTAGTTACAAAAAGTCCAAAAACAAAAAGTCCAATAAACAAAAGTTTAGTGTAATTAAAACTGAATTTTTTTTTATTTTTTCTATTTGTAACTCTTTTCATTTACTAAAATATGGTTTATTTTTTAGTAAAAAATAAATTATTTAAAACGGATAAAACAACATACAGCACAATTACTAATGCAACTCCCAGCGCTTGAAAAAAACCTAACAGAAAAAGTGAAACCACTAAAAATGAAATTTGCAATTTGTATTTAGCAAAACTAAAATTTTTAATTTTTAAGGAAAATAATGGTATTTCAGCATTCATAACATAGGCACTTAAAAAGCAAATTCCGATTAACAAATAACAAAAAATAGTAGCGTTTGGTAAATAATTTTCAATTTTATCCCAATGAATCAAAGGCAAACTTAAAATAAATAAAGTATTGGCTGGGGTAGGCAAACCAATAAAACTTTCAGATTGTCGGGTGTCAATATTAAATTTTGCCAAACGATAACAAGCGCCCAAAGTAATTACAAATCCTAAATAAGGTAAATAACTGTTTGAACCCAACATAAAATCATTTGAAAGTACTTTATATAGTGTAAATCCAGGCACAACGCCACTAGTAACCATATCGGCCAACGAATCCAATTGAACTCCCAAAGGACCCGAAACTTTGAAAAGTCGAGCAAAAAAACCATCAAAAAAATCAAAAAAAATACCTAAAGCCACGAAAAAAAATGCCATTTCAAAATTAGATTCGGCAACAAAAACCAATGCAATGCAACCACAAAACAAGTTTAAAAGCGTTAAAAAATTTGGAATATATTTTTTGATGTTCATTTTTTCAATTTATGTTCAGATTATGAACAAATATAATACAATAAGTTTATAGTAAACAACGTTTCTAAATACAGATTTTTGTTAGATATTTGCAAAACATAAAATTACCATTGAAAAAGTATTTATTTTTAGTTGTATTATTTATTTCAGTACAATTTTCAGGTCAAACAATTCGAAAATATTCTAACGAGTTTTTGAATATCGGTGTTGATGCTGCTTCTTTGGCGATGTCTAATGCGGTTGTGGCTTCTACTGATGACGTAAACTCGGGTTATTGGAATCCGGCAGGAATTTTAAATCTTGAAGAAGACCAAGTGGCACTTATGCACGCCAGTTATTTCGCCAACATTGCTCAATACGATTACATTGCCTACGCAAAACCCATTGACGACCGAAGCGCTTGGGGAATTTCGTTAATTCGATTTGGAGTTGATGATATTTTAAATACAACTCAATTAATTGACAATAACGGATTGATTGATTACAACAGAATCAGTAAATTTTCGACAGCCGATTATGCTTTTACCTTTTCGTATGCCCGAAAATTACCCGTTCAAGGGTTTCAATATGGTATAAATTCGAAAATAATTCGTCGAATAATTGGAAATTTTGCTAGTTCTTGGGGCGTTGGATTTGATTTTGGATTACAATTTGAACGCAACGATTGGCATTTTGGATTGATGTTGCGTGATATAACCACAACTTATAATATTTGGAAAACCAACGAAGAAGAATTTGCAAAAATTAAAGGTGCTGTTGCTGGGCAAAATCAAGATTTACCCGAAAGTACTGAGGTTACAGCTCCTAAGGCACAACTTGGTATGTCAAAAAGATTTATTTTTCATTACGACTATTCACTTTTAGTTGTCGGAAATTTAAATGCACAATTTACCCGAACAAACGATATTATTTCGTCGAAAGCCTTGAGTATTGACCCAGCAGTTGGTTTTGAATTTGGTTATACCGATTTGGTTTTTTTACGCGGTGGCGTTGGAAATTTTCAAAATGTAACCCAACTTGATAAGTCAAAAAGCATTACTTTTCAACCCAATATTGGTTTGGGATTTAAATACCGAGGCATTCAAGTAGATTATGCTTTGACCGATTTGGGGGATCAAAGTGCGGCTTTATACTCGAATATTTTTTCGGTTAAAGTGGATTTGAGTATTTTTAGGTAGAGCCTTTTCCCGACCCTTTACTTTGGCAAGAGATACGAGAAAGAAATATAAATGCTTTTGAAATTATTTTAATTTATGAAACTAAAATTACTACTTTTTTTATTCCTTTTTTTCTCTTTTTCGACTGTTTTTTCGCAAAATGCCTTGCTATCACAAGAAACTAAAATTAGCATTTTTACTTGCGGCAATGGTCAAGAATTGTACACCACTTTCGGACATACTGCTATTAGAATTCTAGATGAAACCAATAAACTTGATGTGGTTTACAACTACGGTCAATTTGATTTTCGGGAAGGAAACTTTTATGCAAAATTTGTTAAAGGCAATTTACAATATTTTATTGGCGTAAGTTCCTTTGACGATTTTATTTATGAATATCAATTTGAAGGCCGTGAAGTTGTGGAACAAACTTTGAATTTAACCCAACTTCAAAAACAAAAATTGTTCGATGCTTTAAATGATTCCTTATATTCGGACGAGCGGCATTATACTTATAAATTTATTGATAGAAATTGTACTACAATGGTTGTTGAAAAAATCAACGCTATTTTGGGTAAACCCATTATTGAAAAAATTGATGACAAAACAATTTCATACCGAACGGTTTTGTATCCAAGATTTGAAAATTATTTTTGGTATAAATTGGGAATCAACGTTATTTTTGGTGCAAAAGTGGATGCAAATGCCGAAAAATTATTTTTGCCTACCGAATTTTTAAACAGTTTAGATAAAGCAAAAGTTGACGGAAAACCAATGGTTGTTAAAAAAGAAATTGTAGTAAAAAGTACGCAACCCGAAATTAAGTTTCAATTTTTAGACAGTATTTATTTTATCGCTTTGTTGCTTTTAATAGTAATAGTTCTAAATAAAAAATGGTTAACGAATTCGTATTTATTTTTAGCGGGTTTAATGGGTTTATTTCTTTGTTTGGTAGGGTTTTACTCGCTTCACGAGGAGCTTTTATGGAATTACAATGCGTTACTTTTTAATCCGTTGTTATTGGTTTTACCTTTTTTACGAAATTTAAAACGGTTTAAAACTATTTTAATACTATGTATTTCGATGTTGGTTTTGTATTTACTTTGGATGTTGAATAAACCGCATTTACTTTTAATGAGTCCATTTATAATAACTCATTTTATACTTTTTTGGCAACTCAAGGATAAGAAACTCAAAGTGATTCACTAGCCCCGATTGTAATGGAAATCCTTTTCATTTTTATTTAAAAATGAAAAGATAGTAATGGAAAGCGGGAACGATGGCGAATAATAAGCCGAATGTTTTGCTACAAAAATAAAAAAATTATGTTTTTTTTCAATACCACCAAACCTTTTTTAAAAAATTTGATTCCGAGCAATTATGTTGATATTCATTCGCATTTATTGCCCGCAATTGACGATGGTGCCAAAAATTACGAGGACACCCAATTTTTAATTTCTGAGTTGAAAAAATTAGGCTTTTCAGAGTTTATAACAACACCTCACGTTATGGAAGCTGTTTGGCAAAACTCAACCGAAAAAATTGAGCTTGTTTTAAAAGATACAAAAGCAAGTTTGTTGGAAAATAAAATTGAGAATCCATTTTTTTCTGGAGCAGAATATATGATGGATGGTGGTTTTATAAAACTTTTGGAAACTGAAAAATTGCGGACTTTAAAAGACAATTTTGTTTTGGTTGAAATGTCCTACCTCAATGCGCCATTGAACTTGTATGAAGTTTTATTTCAACTTCAAGTTGCTGGTTACACTCCTGTTTTGGCACATCCGGAACGGTATGCGTTTTATGAAAAAAACTTGAATGAATTTACAAAATTGAAAAATGCGGGCTGTTTGTTTCAATTAAATTTACTTTCGAGTGTAGGTTATTATGGTACAAATGTGAGTAAAACTGCCGATTATTTGCTTAAAAACAATATGTACGATTTTGTAGGTTCCGATGTGCACCACTCAAAACACGTGGCTTCATTTAACAATAAAGTAATTTTAAAAAACGCTACATTGCTTGAAAATGTAATTTTGAAAAATGAGTTTTTTAGAAGTAACCTTTAACTATTTTTTAAAGAAACCTACAACTTTATCTATAAAACTTTCTTTTTTAGCTTCGTTACCATACCCATAACCGTAGCCATAACCGTAGCCATAGCCGTAACCGTAAGTTGAACTTTGCGCTTGAACGTCGTTTAAAACAATTGACATGTTTGGTAATTTTTTATTATCGTATAATGATTGGGCAAACTTCAACATTCGTTTGTCCAGATAATTGGCTCGCATTACATAGATAAAAGCATCAGCATTATTGGCAATTAAAAAAGTATCGGTTACAACACTTGTTGGAGCGGTGTCAACAATAATGTAATCGTATTGAGTTTTTAAATCATCAATCATTTTAGGCAATTTTTGACTCATTAATAATTCTGCTGGATTTGGAGGAATTATTCCAGAAGGTAAAACAAAGAAGTTTTCATAACCTTGCAACGGATAAATGAATTTTGAAACATCGTCATCGTTGGTTGTTAAAAAACTTGTTACTCCTTTTGGAGGAAATTGAAAATAATGATCCAGCTTTGGGCTGCGAATATCCAATCCGATAAGTAATGTTTTTTTACCAGAAAATGCAATTGTTGTGGCTAGGTTTACTGCAAAAAAAGTTTTCCCTTCACGCGGAATAGAAGACGTTATAAAAATAGTTTTACACTTATCGTTTTGAGAAGCTGGCAAAATAAATTCAAGATTGGTTCGAATCATTCGTAAAGCTTCGGCAGATGGGCTTCGACTGTCATTTTTTATAAGCAACTCATCGTCCGCGGTTTTTGGTAAATCTCCTAAAAACGGTATGGTAACTTTACCTTCAACATCTTGTCGGAATTTAATTTTAGTATCCAGTAAATTTTTAACATATATAAAGCCAACAGGAATCAATAAACCTAAAACTATTGCTCCTAAATACAATAAATTCCTTTTTGGTTCAACAGGACCAGTTAAATAAGAACTGTCAATTATTTTAGCCTTAGGCGAAGTTACTGCTAGGGAAATTTCAGTTTCTTCTCGTTTTTGAAGTAAATATAAATATAAGGTTTCTTTAATTTTTTGTTGTCGTGCAATGCTGTTATAAATTTTTTCGTGGGTAGGAATTTGATTTATTTTACCATCAAAGATATTTTTTTGCCTGTACGATTGATTTCTTGTAATTAATAAGTTGTTTTGATAATTATTTAAACTCTCCACAATGTTCAATCGAATGGAGTTTAACTTAGAATTCATTTCTTGAATTACAGGATTTAGGTAAGAACTTTGCTCGGCAATTCGCTTTTTTTCAAGTATTAAATTATTGTACTGATTGATGTTTTGGGTTGAAGCTGGATCCGATATTACAATATTCATTGGTATTAATTCGTCCGATTTTGTGTTTCTAACGGCTTGCAACATCATTTGCCCAACTTTAATTTGCGATTCAAGTACAATAACATTTTTTTCATATTCTGATGCTGATGAGATGTCTAATTTTGCGTCGGATTCAATATCAGTTAAATCATTACTTTTTTTATAAAATTCAGCATTGTCCTCAACACCGCCTAGCTCCTTAGTAATAATTTCAAGTCGGTCTTTAATGAATTTTGATGTGTTTTCAGCAACTTGATTTCGGTCTTTATTAGCATCTAAATTAAATTGATTCACTAGTTCGTCCAGATAATCAATTCCCTTTTTAGAAACTGGATCATTAATTGATAAGTTAAGTACATTGGTTTTATCAACATTAGTAATAGCCAATTTAGAACTGTAGTTAGAAGCTAAATTTTTCAAAGACAACTTTTTTACAATTATTGACTCGGCTTTTTTTACAAATTTTGCATTTTGATTTACTATTGAAAATTGTCCTAACGAAGAATTAATAAGTTGACCAAATGAGTGTTTTACTGGATTTTTATTTTCAGCATTAGACAATAAAAACTCACTATTATTAATTTTTGTAATGGTAAAAACAGTATCTATTTTGGGATACCTTTCTGATTTTTGTAAAAAAAACAATTTATAAGGTGAAGAATCGTATAGCTCTTTGGAAATAACGCGCCCTTGTGAGAAGTACGTGATATCTAGACCTAATTTATCAATAACATTTTGTGACAACTTGCGCGATTTTAAAATGGCAATTTCATTTTCAACACTACTTTTTCCTGAAAAAATATTTAATTCGCTAAAGGCAGATAATTCACTTGTTCCCCCTTTTTTTTCATCTTTAATTAAAATCGTCGAAATGGCATTATACTCTACAATATAGTAGCGCAGATAAGTAAAAACTAAAAAAAAACAAATTAAAACACCTACAACAAACCATTTCCAATACTGTAAATAGTTGAAAATTTCTTCTTTTAAGTTAAAATCTTCTGTGGCTTCGTTTTGATTTGTTGGTAAAAGTTCTTGCATCAGCTTATCGTGTTAAAATTAATGCAGTTGTAATAATAAAACTTGCAATTGATATTAAAGTAGTCACATTGGGACCAATTGCTGTAGCATCGATTCTTGATTTTTTAGGTTCTACATAAATCAAATCGTTTTGATCTAAATAATAAAAAGGTGAATTTACAAAATCGGCTTTAGTAATGTCAACTCTATTGTAGGTTTTTGTACCTTGAAAATCACGAATCAATAAAATATTGTCACGCTTGCCATACAAGGTTAAATCGCCCGATTGAGATAATGCTTCAAGCAATGTAATACGTTGACTGTTAACCGAAATTGTTCCAGGTTTATTTACTTCACCAAGTACGCTAACTTTAAAATTTAATATTCGAATGTTTATTACTGGATCTTTCACATAAACTAATAATTTCTCTTTAATATTGGCTTTTAATTTTTGAATTGTTAAACCCGAAACTGGTAAAGTGCCTAAAACAGGGAATTCAATATTACCAACATTATCGACTAAATACGATTGTTTTAAGGCTTCAAAACTTGATGAACTATTGGCTATTGTACTTTTTGACTCTAAATTAAAAGGAGCCACTGCTTCGTTAACCGATGATGATACGTGAATATACAAATTATCATCTTGTTGAATAATTGGCTCGTAATTGTTCGATGAAGTAGTAGAAGATTGATTTCCTTGAAGGTAAACTATGCTTTTTTTAGGAACACAAGAAGTTATAAGAAAAAAGAAAATTAAATTTAGATAAACTAAAGAATTTTTCATAGAATGATTTTATTGACTGCAAAGATATTAAAAGTCTTTAAAAAAAAGTATTCACATAGTAAAAACAATCAATTAACCTAATCCAGTGATTGATAAATTGAATTTAAACTTTTAAATTCTGGTACTAAACTTTTCATTAAAGCAACCGTTTTTTCATTATTTGAATGTGTTGCATTGCCAACTAATTTTAGTACTAAATCATTAATAATATCATAAACACCACAAATTTCCTCATTAATCATGATTTTTTCATTGTGAGTAGGTAAATTTTTTGCAGAGTCGTTTAACAATTCTTCGTATAATTTTTCGCCAGGACGCAAACCTACTATTTTGATTTTAATGTCAATATCGGGTCTAAAACCTGCTAATCGAATCATTTTTTTGGCCAAATCAATAATTTTAACGGGCTCGCCCATATCAAAAATAAAAATTTCGCCACCATTACCCATTGAACCCGCTTCTAATACCAATTGGCAGGCTTCGGGAATGGTCATAAAATAACGAATAATTTCAGGATGCGTTATCGTAATTGGTCCGCCTTCTTGTATTTGTTTAGTAAAAAGTGGCACAACAGAACCGTTGGAACCCAATACATTACCGAATCGTGTGGTAATGAATTTAGTTTTTTGAAGTTGATCAACAGAGTTTAAAACTTTAAAATACTTTGACTGAATGTACATTTCGGCAATACGCTTGCTTGCCCCCATTACACTGCTTGGGTTGACGGCTTTATCGGTCGAAATCATAACGAATCGTTCCACATTGTATTTACACGATAAATCGGCAACATTCTTGGTGCCTAAAACGTTTGTAAAAATGGCTTGCGATGGGTTTTCTTCCATCATTGGAACGTGCTTGTAGGCTGCAGCATGATACACAATATCGGGTTGATGTTGTTTAAAAATTTGCTCTAATGTCAACTCGTTTCTAATATCTGCAATGCAATTGGCTACTTCAACACCAGTATTTAATTCTTGCAATTCAAGAGATAAACTGTTTAAAGGCGTTTCAGCTTGGTCAAGAATAATTATTTTTTTTGGATTAAAAAACAATACTTGACGCGTAATTTCACTACCTATTGAACCAGCAGCACCCGTAATTAAGATTGTTTTTTTATTTAATTTATTAGATATTTCATCCGTGTTCAATTCAATTGGTTTTCGCTCCAATAAATCTAAAATTTCAATACTTTTTATGTTTTTTATAATTTCATTTTGGTCATCCCAATCGGAAATTACTGGTAAATTATAAACTTTAAAGTTATATTCAAGACACTCTTCAACCAAAATAAAACGCTCTTGCTTTGAAAGTTCTTTTTCGGCAATAATTACACCATCAACATTAATAGAGCGCAACAACACAGGTAACGACTTTTTAACCTGAAAAATAGGTACATCTAAAATACGCTTGTTAGTATTCTGATTCTTCTTATCAATAAAACCTTGCAATTTAAATCGTGACGGATTTTCTGATTTTATAGCATTAGCAACAGCAATTGCATTGGCATCGGAGCCATAAATAACAACCTTAATTTGCTTGGAAGAATCGGATTCATTGAAAAAATATTCAAATGTTTGCTTGACGATTATTCGATAAAAAAACAACAAACTAAATGACAAGACTGCTTGAACAAATGATGCTGTAGTTAAATATAATTTAGGATATTTTAAAAATAACAAAACAGCATTTAAAAAAATCACAACAAAAAAAGTAGAAAATTGTGAAAAAAATAATTTTAATGCATCAATATAACTTGAATGTCGAATAATTCCAGAATAAATTCGGAATGCCCAAAAGAAAAATGTATTTATGATTAATTGAACAAATATACCTAAAAGTAAATTTTCATCGGCAACATAGCTCCAACGCAACGTTTGAAAAAGTTGATAGGTTACAACTCCTGAAATTACAACCATAAACAAATCAATGGATAAAATTATCCAACGAGGTAAATAAGATAAATTTTTAAAACTAAAAGAAAAGTTTATTTCTGCAAGTGTTTTAAAAAAATCATCTATAACATTGTTTGATTTAGTATTTTTCAAATTATAGTAGTAGTTTTTTTGAAGTAAAAATACTAAAAAATTTAAAATAAATTAACTGCTTCTTGAATTCTATTTTTTTCTAAGTCGGTTAGGTTAGAACCAGAGGGCAAACACAAACCTACTTCAAATAAATTCTCGGAAACGGAAGAGCCATAAAAAGGAGCATCCTTAAATATTGGCTGTAAGTGCATTGGCTTCCACAACGGCCTACTTTCAATATTTAAACTCTCAAAATGCAAACGAAGACCTTCACGGGTTTTACCTTTGTTTATAGTAGAATCAATTAGTATTGCCGACAACCAATGGTTTGAAAAATAATCAGAATTTGGCTCAAAAAAAACGTTAATAGCCTCATTATTTTTAAAAACATCTTGGTAAAAATGATTCATTTCACGTCGTTTTGCAACGTGATTGTCTAAAACTTGCATTTGTCCACGACCAATTCCGGCGCAAATGTTGCTCATTCGATAGTTATATCCTATTTCCGAATGTTGATAATGGGGCGCATTATCACGTGATTGCGTAGCAAAAAAAACGGCTTTGTCTTTAATTTTTTGTGAATTGGAAACCAAAGCACCTCCGCCAGAAGTGGTAATAATTTTGTTTCCGTTGAATGATAAAACACCAATATCACCAAATGTACCGCATTTTTGTCCTTTAAAAGTACTTCCTAAAGCTTCGGCACTGTCTTCCAAAATCGGAATTTCGTATTTTATTGAAATTGCTTTAATTTCATCAACTTTAAAAGGCATTCCATACAAATGAACAGCAATAATTGCTTTTGGCTTTTTGCCTTTTGCAATTCTATCCTTAACTGCATCTTCTAGAGCATTAGGACAAATATTCCAAGTTTCGGGTTCACTATCAACAAAAATTGGTGTTGCGCCTTGATACAAAATTGGATTTGCCGATGCTGAAAAGGTAAAACTTTGGCAAATAACTTCGTCGCCTGCTTTTACATCCAGCAAAATTAATCCTAAATGCAAAGCAGCTGTGCCTGAACTTAAAGCGGCTACAAAAACATCGTTATTCAAATAATTTTCTAAATCCGATTCAAAACCAGTAACATTGGGACCAAGTGGAGCAACCCAATTGGTATCAAAGGCTTCTTGCACAAATTTTTGCTCGTTTCCGCCCATGTGTGGCGAAGAAAGCCATATTTTTTGATTACTCATTTCTGTTTATTTTTATTATTTTACCCGGATTTCCAACAACAACGGCGTAATCTGGAATGTCATTTAATATTACGGCTCCCGCTCCAACAGTTACCCATTTTCCGATGGTAACGTACTGAATAACGGTGGCATTAATTCCGATATGTGAACCTTCGCCAATTTGAACTCCACCTGCTAAAGAAGCACTTGGTGAAATGTGAGCAAAATTTTCAATTACACAATCGTGTTCAATTATAGCTCCTGTATTTATAATGCAATGGTTTCCTATTTTAACCTCGGCATTAACTATTGCTCCTGCCATTACAACGGTTCCATCGCCAATTGAAGCTGTTTTTGAAAGTATTGCTTTCAGATGAATAGCTTTTGAAAAATTAGTTTTTAACTGATTGGCTAATTTTTTTCTAATTTTGTTATTACCAATTGAAATAATGGTATTTTTTAAAGAATTCAAATCAAAATGTATCGTTTTTTTGATTTCGATTCCTAAAATTGTATCGCTTTTTGGGTTGTCATCAATAATTGATGCAATAGCTATTTTACTTTCGTTTAAAATATCAATAATCACTTTTGCGTGACCACTTGCGCCGTATAAATTCACTTTATAGTCCATCAAAAGGTTCAATTGTTGCCGAATTTTCAGCAGTTATTCCATCACTTTTTACTACTTTCTCGATTGTTTTGAATAATATTTTTACATCCAACCAAAAACTACAATTGTCCACATACCAAACGTCTAATTCAAATTTCTTTTCCCAAGAAACCGAATTTCTACCATTAACTTGTACCCAACCTGTTATGCCAGGCTTTAATTCGTGACGGCGGTTTTGAAAATTAGAATACAAATGTAAATAATTGGTTAACAAAGGTCTTGGTCCCACTAAACTCATATCGCCTTTTAAAACATTTAGCAATTGCGGAATTTCGTCCAGTGATGTTTTTCGTACAAAATTACCAATTTTTGTCAACCGTTCCGCATCTGACAATAAATTACCATTCGCCTCTTTTTTATCATTCATAGTTTTGAACTTAATGATTTTAAAGATTTTTTGGTTTTTTCCGGGACGTAATTGAAAGAAAAATGGCGAACCGTTGTTTGCAATTGTTAGCAAAAGAGTGACGCAAATAAAAATTGGACTCAGAAGAAGTAATCCAATTAATGAGGCTAAAAAATCGAAAAATGGTTTTACTATTTTTTTATACATCTATAAATACAGTGGCAATATTATTTTTGTTCGGTAAAGCAAACAAATATATTCGTTTTTTGTTTAGTCGACTATACAAAATGAGAATTTTGTGTTTCGAAATTACATTTTATCTCCTAAATTTATCTCTAATTGATTAAATTAAAACAAATTTCAAATTCAATTAGTGAAATTCTTAGCAAAGAAAAAAAAATCGATTAGCGAAGAGTCATAAAATTTTGATAGTCGTTTTCAATCTCTTTATATTCGTTTAAAACGGCTTCCCAAACTAATTTTTGCTCAAAATTAGAGACGATTTTGTTTCGAGCATTGCTTTTAAATTTTTCAAACAATTTTTCCTCATTAGTAATGAAATGTAAAGCATCAAAAATGGCATTTTCATTTTTAACTTCAATAATTAAACCATTTTCGCAATTAGTAATAATTTCATTTGAACCGTTGATATTTGTAACAATACTTGGCAGATTCATTGCCCCAGCCTGTAAAACTACATTCGGAAAACCTTCACGATAACTCGGAAAAACCAAGCAATTGGAAACAGCAAAATACGGTCGAACATCGTTTTGATAACCTACCGAAATTATGCTTTTATTGGTTTTTATTTGTTGTAAAGTAGTTTCATTTATTGGATTCAAATGTTGCTCAAATGGACCAACTAAAAGCAATTTTACGTTATTTTGTAACGATGAAAATTTCACAAAAGCACTAATTAATTCATTAATTCCTTTGTCTTTAACTAATCGCCCCACAAAAATGAAAACAAAATCGTTAGGTTCTATTTTTAATTCGGCTTTTAAATTTTGATTGTCCAAATCTGAAAAATGAATCGTGTTAAAGTAATCGCAATCAATTCCGTTTACGTTTCCGTTGGCTATAATTTTCAAAGGTTTATTTGTAATTTTATAGGTAATTAAATCATTTTTTACACCATTTCCTTCAGGATAAACATGGGTTGCAAATTGACATAAAATTTTATCCATTGCAATTAAAAGTTGTTGCATAAATCCTGTTCTTGTTGGAAAAACTAAACCTGTAAATGTATGAATTCGTATTGGCACCTTTGCAAAATAACCTGCTATCATTGATAATAAACCTGCTTTTGGCGTTATGGAATGAATTATAAACGGTTTTTCGGTTTTTAAGACTTTGTATAATTTGAATAATGAAACCAAATCTTTTAAAGGCGAAATTTTACGTTCAAAAGTAACGGCAATTGTTTTTACTTTCTCTCGATTTTGGACTTCAATTAAATGGGCATCTTGACCTGAAACAGCAACAACATTAAAATTTTGACACAAAAAGTGCAATTGCCCTTTGAGTAAGACATCTAACGAAAGTGAAACGGTTGCGGTTCGGATTAATTTTTTCAAGATAGTACAGATTTATACAATTCAATTTCTTTTTTAATCATAATTTCAATATCAAATTCTTCAGCTCTTTTTAAACAATTCTCCACAGTTTGTTTGTAAAATTCTTTATTATTATTTAGTTTATTAATATAATTTGCCAATGCTTTATGGTCGTTGTCGGGAAATAGCAATCCTGCACCTGAAACAATTTCACTCAACCCAGGAACATCAGATGCAATGAAGGGTTTTCTTGATGCCATTCCTTCAATTGAGGATAATGATAATCCTTCATAATGAGAGGATAAAACAACAATACTCGCAATTTGTAAAATTGAATTTACATCTAATCTAACTCCTAAAAAAACAACCCTTTCTTGTAAATTTAATGATTTAACTAACTCTTTACAAGATTCCATTTCGGAGCCTGAACCAATTAAAAGTAAAACAAAATCACTTGGTATCAAGTTCAATGATCGGATGAGAGTTTTCTGGTCTTTTTGAAGTCTAAAAGCGGCAACTTGAACTATAAATTTGGTTTGACTTGTTGCGTTAGTATACAATTCTTTTAGATTTAAAGTAGTTTTATCGTTATCAAAATTAAGCACTATTCCATTTTGGATAATTTCGGTTTTATTTCGAGTTGAAGGTATTTTGTTTAATAAAGTATTTTCAATTTCTGGCGACAAACATATTATTTTTTTATAAAAACTATAAATAAAATTATCAAATAGTAAATAAAATTTATTTTCCAATCGAGTGTTAGTTGTAGTATGCTCGGTAAAAACTAGTTTTATTTTTGAAAACGATATAAATTTAGCAATGGCAACCCAATATAAAGCTGGAAATAAATGAACGTGAATTAAATCGTAATTTTTTAAAATTGGAATGATTTTAAAAATTAAAAACGGATTGTAAACAGAACTTTTACTTAAAATTATAATATTACAATTGGTTGCTTTTAATTTATTTAAAAAAGGGGTTTCTGTTCCGTTTAATAAAATTATATCAACTAATAAACCATTATTTTTAAAAACTGAAATTGATTCAGTAATTAAATTTTCGGCACCACCAGTGAACATTGAGTTTATTAAATGGGCTATTTTCATTTTTTTAAAGTTTTAAATCGGATATAAAAATTTAAGATTATCCCAAGTGGAATGGCAAAAAATACTAAAATTGTCTTATCCGATTGAAGAAGTAATTTCAAATTATTGGCAAATAAAGCACTTGAAACCAAATGTATAGCGTTTTTAAAACGTTCTATAAAAGTGGCTCCATATTTAATTCGGCTAATTCGAGAAAAGGCAAAACCTTTTGGATTTTTTCGGTATTGATTTAAAATGTTTTTAGTTGAACCATCTAATTGATACTCTACTATGCATAAAACCTCGTTAATAGGTTTTAAATAATAATCTTGATCAATCAATAAATATAAATAATCTAATGGTACAAATTTTTCATTTTCAAAAATGGGGTATTTTGGATATTTTTTTACAATTTCAGTTTTATAAACTACTTTTTTATCACCTAAGACACCAAATTTGGTGTATAACTCGTTTAGTTTTACTTTTGTTAGATTTTTAGGAATTTTTGTACCTATTATTGTATTGTTTTTATCAGCATCTAAACCTAATAAACCTGCACAATTATTTGGTAAATTTAAACAGTTTTTTAAAATAATTTCAACAGCATTATTCGGCATAAAATCATCCGAATCTATGCATACATTGAATTCCGTTTTACAATTTTCATATGCCGTATTATGACCGCCATGCATTCCTTGATTTTTTTGTAAAATGTATTGAATTTCTATTTTATTTTCAGCAATCCAATTGGTAGCGATTTCTTTAGTTGAATCTGTTGAGCCATCGTCAATAATCAACCAAATAAAGTTTTGATTGGTTTGAGAAATTAAACTTTGATACACTTGAGGCAAACAATACCCTCTGTTAAATGTAGTTGTAAAAACAGTAATCTCTTTTTTCATCCTTTGTTTAAAATTACATTCATTACATAAGTAAATAAAAAATATCCGAAAATTATTTTTCCAATAACTTGATGTTGTTTACTGAATAATTTTACTTTTAAAAGTGGGTAAATTATAACTAATGCCAACATAAACCACGATAAATAAGCAAAACGGTTGGAATAATTGGCTCGGATAATTAAAATCCAAAATGCATTTACTGTTAAGTAAACACTAATTAAATTATTGTAGAATACATCTTGAAATTTTTGTTTAAAAATGAAATACCAAGCTGCAAAAACACCTGATGCGCTGTAGATTAAAAAATCCCATCTAAAACCTACCTGAATAACTACTCCTTCACTAATTTGGTCAAAGTCACCTAAATAACCGTCTAATTTTTTTTCACCAAAACCAAATCCTAAAAAAAAGGCTTCCCAAAAACTGCCCAATACTATTGAAAGGGGAATAGCTAAAAGCCAAACGTAAAAATAAAGTTTGGTTTTTTTGTAACTACTTGCTAAAGCATAAGCCAAAACTGGAATTGCCATTGATTTATGAAAAAAAAAAGTTGAAATTAAAATAGGAATTTTGACTAACACCTTTTTTCGGGTTATGGCGAATAAAAATAAACTTGTTCCTATTCCGTTTCTAATACCATTTGTGCCATAGGACCAAAATGAAAAGGAGGCAACTAATAAAAAGAAACCGTAAAACCAATAGTTATTAAACAAAGTCTTTGATACAAAGTATAAGGGTAAAATATAAAGCAAAACGCACACAAAAAAGAATATTTCAGGATTGTTACTTTGTGCAAAAAAGTATTTTATAGATTCAAAAATGTATTCTTTTTTATTGTCAAATGATTTTCCGTGGACGTATTCGTTGAACTCTTTAAAATAGGTTCCCATATCGCCAAAAACAAAACTAATTGGACGCAAACCCATATAAAAAACAATAACAAAAACCAAAAAATAACCAAGCAACGATTTGAATTTCAAATTATTATCACTTGAAAGTTCTGTTTTAAAACTTTGCATAAAAACCACTAAAGTAACAACTAACAAAAAGTGATAGTAAAAATGAGTATAATCTGCTAATGGAACTAAATTCATAGTGTTTTTAACTCTAAAATTCGAGCAGGATTGCCTACAACTGTACAATTTTGAGGCACATTTTTTACCACAACAGCACCTGCACCAACAATAACATTATCACCAATTGTAATACCTCCAATTACAATACAGCCAGCGTTTAATTGTACATTATTGCCTATTTTAGGGCGTAAATTATTTTTTTCGCCTATCGTAACTAAATGATTTACATATACATTATCACCAATATTATCAGCATTTAAAATGGTTGAATAGGGATGAGCCAATTGTAAACCAGAACCAATTTTTGTAGTTATATCAATAATAAATGAATTATTTTTTGGATAAAAAATTCTAAGTATGTTGGTTACAAATCCTGGTGTTCTAAAATAAAAAAGTGTTCTGAAATAAGTATTAGTTAACAACTCAAACGTTAAATCATACATTTGATTTGTTCTTTTTGAATTAGTGCTCTTTCGGGCATATAAATCTGCAATAATTATGTTTTTATTTTTAGATACAAAAAAAACTACCAAATGTGGCAGAAATAAAAGTTGTGCAAAAAAATAAATAATAATTTTCACTAACTAATTGTTAAAAATTTTAGTATTCCATTGATTCATAATTAAAGATAAATCATAATTTTCAGCATCATTTAATGCGTTTTTTGATAGTAATTGTAACAGTTCGTTATCTTTAGCAATTTTTTCCAAACAACCAACAAAGGATTCTATATTATCATTTTCTATTAAAAAACCATCTATATTGTTGTTAATTATATTACGGGGTCCAGTAGGGCAATTAAATGAAATTGCGGGAACACTAACCGATTTTGCTTCTAAAAGTAACATTGGAAAACACTCTTGCAAAGAAGTCATTAAAACCAGTTTTGATTGCATCAACTCCTTTTGAGAATCATCTGTTTGCCCTTTAAAAATAATATAATCTTGCATTTTATTTTTTACAACCAATTTTTCAATAGTTTCAAAATAATCATTATTTGTATTTCCAAAGATAAACAATTTCCAAGAAGAATTAATAGCCACAAATTTAGACCAAATATCAACCATTTTTTCGATTTGCTTTACAGGAGCAAAACGCAAAATTGTAATAGCAATATTTGGTTTGTTTTTTATATCTATTACTAAATTTTTAAGCTTTTTTTCTATTGGATTCGCAATCACCACGGTGTTTTTTGAGGCATAAAAACCTTGTTCTTCGTTACTTAATACAACCAAATAATCATATTTAGATTCTATATAATTTGTAATTTTATTTTTAAATTCAAAATTAGAAGCATTAAATTTACTAAAATGAAATTCTTTAATGGTTTTTGATTTTTGAATTAAAAATGGAACTAAATAGGTAACTGGAATATGCGATGCTACTAAAACGAAATCGGGTTTATTTTTTATTATATACCATTGAAGCAGCATTAAGTTTTTTAAAAATTTAATCAAATTATTAAAACTAAAATAACTTTTTAAACGGTTGTAATTTACATTTAAGTCAACAAAATTTACTTTGCTATTTAAATTGTAAATTAAGGGATTTTTATTTTGTTCGGTACTCAAAATAGTAACTTTATAACCAAAAACTTCCGCCCAATAATTAGCTTTTATGGCAACCAATTTTTCTATTCCGCCGTGCGAATGCAACTGGTCAACAAGAATTACAATTTTTTTCATTTAACCAAGTCTTTAAATAGGTTATCCCATTGATTTAAAACGGTTTCTGGCAAATAACGTTTTACATTGCACTTTGCATTTTTACCAAATTGAATTCTTTTTTTATCGTTTTCAACTAAATAAATAATTTTATTTGCCATTTCTTGATAATTTCCATTTTCTACTAAAAAACCGTCTTCATTATCTGAAATAATATCACTTGGCCCATACGGACAATCGAATGAAACGCAAGGAACTCCGCACGCCATAGCTTCGATTAAAACCATTCCGAATCCCTCAAATCTAGAAGAGAGGACAAAAATAGAACTTTGCAAATACTTATTTTGAATGTCTTTTAGAGGTTCAAAAAAATGTACAGCATTCGCTATTTTTAAATTTTCAGCAAGTTCATTTAATTTTTCATTTTTATCAAAAGCACCATAAATTTCTAACTCCCAATTTGGATAAGATTTGTTTACAATCTGCCACGCTTTTAAAAGTCGATCATAACCTTTTTGATAGCTTTGCTTGCCAACAGCAATTACTTTTTTATTTTGTAAATTAGAAGATTCATTAGAATAAAAAGAGAGTGGATTAGCAATTACAATAGCGTTTTTATTTTGCCATTCGTTTAAATTTTTAATTGTTAAAACCACAAATTTATCGAATGATTTAGCCAAATAATCCATTATTTTAAATTGCAATTTTTGATTAATTGTTTTAAAAAAAGTTGATTCTTGAGCAATGCTAATATTTTTAGAAACGTGTCGTTCGTAAATAATTCTGTATTTTTTTGATATAAATTGAGGTACAAAAAAGCCTTTTAAACCATCATCGCAAACCAAAATTAAGTCAGGTTTTATAGTTTTAACTTCTTTTCTAATTCCTGAAATGTAGTTAAAAATATATTTTATTGGGTTTCCAGAAACCGAAATAGAATGCACTTTTATTTTAGTTGAAAATTCGTAAAAATTGAGTTCGCCAATTGCGTTTAAAACTAAAATATTAACATCATAACCCAAATTATCGGCTAAATAACTTGCTTTTATTGACAAAACTCGTTCCAAACCGCCTGCGCCGTTGATTGCATTAGTTATGTACATTAGTTTTTTCATTACGAAATTAAAGCATTAAATTTAGACAATGAAACTTCTTTATCATTATTAGATTGCTTTTTTAAATTGGCTATAACTTTATTTTTAAAATCATCATTATCGATATAAAATTGAATATTTTCTGCAATTGACTTGGCGTTCATTTCACAAATTAAACCAGTTTCGTTATGCTTAATAATGGTTGACGCAGTTGAAAAATTGGTTGTTACAATTGGTTTGTTTAAAATAGATGCTTCAATTACAGTAAGTCCCAATCCTTCAAAAAGTGAAGTTTGTACATAAACAGTACACGATTTTACGAATGGATACGGATTTTCATTAAAACCCATTAAAATAAAATTATTTTGAAGTTTTTTTTGATTAATTATTACTTGTAAACTATTTCGCTCGTCACCTTCACCAATAATAAACCATTTTATATTTTTATTTATTTTTACCAAAATCTCACACGCTTCTATGGCTAAATATAATCCTTTTTCTTTTGCTAACCGACAAACTGTTAGTAGATTAATTTCATTTTGTACTAATAAAAAACCACTGTTTTCATTACTTATTTGATTTATAATTTTTACATCCGAAATGTCTTTAATTATTTCAATTGGTACACTTTTATTTATTGAATTTAAAGCATTCGTTATAGATTGTTTGCTTTCTGGCGATACGGCTACAATGGAATTAATTTTTTTATAAAATGGATAATCATAATTAATATTAAACCCAACTTTAAGATAATCCGTATTTAACCAAGTGAATTTTTGAGTTGCATTAACTTTTTCAACTATAAAATAAGTTGCAAAACCTTGACTGTATCCAATAGCGATGTCGTAATTAGTAGTGTGATTTTGGATCTTTTTTCCAAATGATTTCCAAAAATGTTGTGCTGAATTTAATAGATTTTTTATATCCAACTTTTTAAGCAACCAAAATTGAATTCGATTGGAAAAGAAACTTAATTTTGAACTGTTTTCAAAAATATTCTTGTAAATAATTGTAACTTCATTAGGAACTAATTTTTCAAATTCACCACCTTTTTTAATTAATATCAAATCTACTTTTAATTCAGAATAGTTTAAGTTTTGCAACAAAGTAACCAAACTTTTTTCGGCTCCGCCACAGGCAAGCGATTCTATTACAAAAAGAATTTTTTTCATTTTTGATTATTAAACGGAATACTTAGCAACAAAATTATTTACGTCTAAATAAAAATCTTCAAAACGATTTTCGATTGTTTTTTCATCCCACATCCACCAAGCTATTTTATTTAATTGTAAAATCGTTTCTTGATCATGTTTCATCTTAATAATTTTTGCGGGTGAACCCACAACAATCGAATAATCAGGAACATTTTTAGTAACCACACTATTTGCACCAATTGTTGCTCCGTTTCCTATCACTACACTAGGCATTATATAACTTCCCATCCCTATCCACACATCGTTCCCAATTAAAATTCCTTGTTTCTGTGGGTATTTTTCAAAAAAAGTTTGTTTAGAAAAATGATTTGAATTCATGTTTTTGGTAAAATACTGATTTGCAAATGGATAATTTGTTAAACTAGATAGTGTATGCTGACCTTCGTCTAATATAAAATTAACATTATTAGCTATACTGCAATAATTGCCAATTTTTAATTCTGAGTTTGTCCAACGCCAAACTTTTGCTCCATTATCATAGGTTTTACTTCCAATAATGGAATATCTATCATTTTTTAAAAGTATATAATCATTTTTATCAAGAAGTTGTTGATAATCAAAACCTAAAATTCTCCACAAAAGTTTCCTAAATTTATACATTATATTTTAAATAAATAATTTAATGATAATTTAATTATTTTAAAGTTCGTTGACCGTCCTTTTATTAAATTTTTAATTTGGTTAAATCCAGTTTTAAGATAATATTTTTTTAAGTAGAAACTATTTTTAAAATTATTATTATTTTTAAAATATTTTATTTTGTAATCGAACTGAATTTTTGTATTTTCTAATTCTGAATTTCCGCTACTAGCACCAAACCCATGATATCTATAGGCAGCAGTATTATATGGTAATTTTGCTATTTTATCGCCGTTTTTAGTTAACTCAAACAATAAAATTGTGTCGAATATATTTTCTTTATTAAGTTCTAAAACATTAAGTGCTTTTGACCTGAAGCAAATAGTTAAAGTAGGAATTCTATTATTTTCTATTAAACTGTAAAAATTAAAAGATTGAAAAAACATCTGATTTGGTGTTTCAACTTTATTGGTTTTTAAAATGTCACAATAAGTGCCACATACAGAATATTCATTATTAGCCTCCAAAAAATCAACTTGCTTTTGTAATTTTAATGGGTCAGTCCAATAATCATCGCCTTCTAAAGCGGCAACATATTTACCTTCAAGATTACTTAATAAATCAATATTATTTTGTTGAGCACCTACATTTTCTTCTTGTAATAGCAATTTTATTTTGTCAGGATATTTTTTTTGATATTCTAAAATAATTTTTTTTGTGCTATCTGTAGAATGGTCTTCGGCAATAATAATTTTATACGCATAACTAGTTTTTTGCATCAAAACACTTTCAATAGCGTAGGCGATATATTTTTCGTGATTGTAAGCTAACATAGCTATACAAACATCAATTTTAGATTTCCCAGTATCTATTATTTTGAATGAGCTCATAATAATCTTGCTTTGTTATTCCTACTATTATTTTATCCCAAAAACGATTTTTTCTAAAATACCAATTACGCTGTCTTCCTTCTTCTATCCAACCACATTTACCTATATACATTTTTAAAGAAGCTTCATTGTATTCTATCATTGAACCGTCTAATCTTTCTAAACCTAATTCTTCAAATGCAAATTTCATAATTGCCATTACTGCATCAACCGCATAACCTTTGCCACGAATTTCTTTATCACCGAGTAGCATTCCATGATGCGCATTTTTATTTTTCCAGTTTAAATCTACTAAATTTGCAGTGCCAATTAATCCAAGTTCTTTTGTTTCAATTGCAAATCGTTGGTGCAACGAATTTGCATTAAGAGTCTGAAACCATTTTTTTTGGTCTTCCATATTCGTTGGAAAATGCCATCCGCCAAGCCAATACTGAATTTCTGGATTATTTGCCCATTGATTTAGCAACTCTAAATCATCAAATTCGATAGCTCTTAAAACTACTGTTTTACCTTCTATATTCATATTAATTTGTTTTAATTAAATCAATAATAAAATCTAATTCTACTTTTGAATACCTTTGATCTACTGGCAGGTGAATAAGTTGTTTTGTTAATTTATGCTCCAGCATCTCTTCATTGGTGCAATGTAATACATTTGGCCAATAAGTTGCAGTGTAAATTTTATTTTGATTTAAAATAATAATCAACTTTTCATTTTCAGTCCATAAAGGATACACTAATGGTACTTGATTTTTATTTTTATTTAAATTTAATTTGTTCAAATGCTTTAAATTTTCGTGTAAATAATTAAAATTTGAAATTCTTTTATTTGAAATATATTCGTAATCAATACTTTGCAATAATCTTTTAGTTAAGTTTGACATTTCTAAAATGGGTTGATTAACTAAAGACAAATCATTTTTGGCAAAATCAGAATAGCCATCTTCGGCAGAGTTATCAATTCTTTTTAATAAATGCGAAAATCTATTAATGGAATTATCCTTTTTAAATTTATCTTTTAAAACTTTGTTTGAAAACAAATATGCTCCGTCAGGCAAACCAAAAAATTTTCGCGGTGAATAAAAGGTGTCAACACCTTGTAGTGGTTCAGAAAAAAAAGATTGTGCATTATCTATTATTAAATTAGCACACTTTTTGGTTAACATTTCAATAAAATCATCTTTTAACCCGAAATAATTAGTGTATAAAAAAACAGCATTATTCTCTATTAAATTAAAATTAATAATAGGCTCAAAGTTTTCATCAATATTGTAAAACTGAAATTTTATTTTCACTTTTTTAAGTGGTTCTAATAAAACATCACAAGTAAAAAACGGAATATAAATTTTTTCATATTCATTTGCTATTAAAATATATTCTAGAGCATTTCGCCCAGAATTTAAACGAATTTGATTTTCATAATATTCTTTTAAAAAAGGCAATTCAAGCCCAAAGTAACCACCAATTGCAGTATCCATCATATAAATTCATATTGGTCTAACATTAAATTTATTTCTTCTGGTGAATTAAACATCATTACATCAATAATAGATAATCCATTCACGAAATTTGATCTCTTCTGATTATAATCTTTTAAAATAACTGAACAAAATTTCAATTCTATTCCTTCTTTATTATATTTTAATTTATCAAAAAAACTTATTCCTCCAGGAGGATTCCAGTACTCTGATATTGTATTTAAAGATTTACAAATATTAAGAGCCCACTCGTCGGGCGATTTAACTTCATCAATTTTCAAATTCATATCTGAAAAAATTTCAATATGATTTTCAATATTCAAATAAGCACATATAGACTTTAAAATTTGTAAATTCAAAAGTACAATACTATCATATTCAAATAAAAAAATTTCATTTAATAAATGTATAACTTTGAAATAATAAGGTGCAGTTTTTTTATAATGTTTTAACTGAGAAAAGATTTTATTTTTCCAATCCTGATTATTATCAATTTTTAAATCAATAATTTTAACATCACGTCCTTTATTCAAAATTGGAACTTGAACATAAATCCATCCATCATTTTGTTTCAAAACCCTATTCCTATCAATCCATCCGTGTCTAATAAATTGTACAGTATCGAAAAGAATGAATTTTTCAGTATGCTTTATTAAACTAAAATATCCTACATAGGGAAAAAAATAAGGTTGCATTATTGCAATTTTCATAATACTTTGTTAATTATTGCAGTTATTTTTTCTAAATCAATCCTTTCCAAACCAACATAAAGTGGCAAACATAAAACCCGTGATGCGATACTTTCAGAAATTGGCATAGAAGCTCCTTTTACATATTCAATTGTATTTAATGACGGATAAAAATAACGTCGAGGAAAAATTTGTTCCTCATTTAATGATTTTTGAACTTGCAACAATTTTTCTTCCGATTCAAAAATTATTGGATAATAACTGTAATTCCAATTCGTATTTTCACGAATTTTTATCGTTTTTAGTTTTTCAAAATTCAAGTTTTCGTTGTAAAAATCGACTACTTTTTTTCGTTCTTCCAAAATGGTTTCCATATACGGAAAAACTGCCAAGCCCATTGCTCCTTGCAACTCGGAAATTTTTCCATTGATTCCTAAACCAAAAAAATCTAAAGGCCCGTTATGCCCAAAGTTGTGACTATAAAATAATTTATTTTTTAAATCAACATCATTACAAAATATGGCTCCGCCTTCACCCGTGTGAAACAATTTTGTAGCGTGAAAACTACATGTGCTTGCATCTCCATATTCAAAAATCGATTTGTTATTGTAAGTTACTCCAAATGAATGTGCCGCATCGTAAATCACTTTCAAATTGTACTTTTTTGCAATTTGTTCAATAATTTCAACATTACATGGATTTCCGAAAACGTGAGTTGCTAAAATTGCTGTGGTTTTTTCAGTAATTGCTGCTTCAATTTTGGTTTCATCAATAGTAAGATACTCGGGGTGAATATCAACAAAAACTGGTTTGCAATTTTCCCAAACAATGGCTGCCGAAGTGGCGACGTAACTGAATGGAGTGGTAATAATTTCTCCTTGATTTCCTAAAATTTTTAAAGCAATTTGTATCGGAATTGTTCCGTTGGTCATTACAATAATGTTGTCAACTGAAAGATATTGTTTTAATTTTTCTTCTAATTCTAAAACTAATTCACCACGATTGGTTAACCATTGGTTGTTCCAAATGCGTTGCAATTGAAGTTGGTATTCTTCAATTGGTGGAAAAAAAGTTTTGGTTACGTTAATCATTTCTTTTGATTATGTTTTTTAATTCTGTTAACGATTCAAATTTTAACAAAAATGCTAATACTATATAGGTAAATATTCCAATTAAGCCTCCTAAAATAAGTTGAAAAAAAGTAGAGCAATTTTGTTTTATCAAAAAATGTTGGCACAAAAATACGGGAATTCCAGATACAATTGCTAAAAATAATATTGGAAGTAGGTCTTTCGATTGCTCAAAAGCAGGGTAATTTAAAAATTTGCCTGAATAATGTGTGTTTATAAAAAATGCTAAAATTGAAATTATAATAGTTGAATATAACAAACCATAAATTCCGAATTGAAATGAAATTAAAATAACAATTACTACCATTATTTTTTTGAAAATTTCGAGTTTTAAAAACAAATCGCTACGTCCCTTAACATTTAAAATGTGTAAATTATACGAATGAATTGGATATAAAACGCCACCAAAACATAAAATTTGAAAATAGGGAACTGCGGGCAACCATTTATCTGTAAATAAAAAAGAGAATAATGGAGTTGCTAAAATTGCCATAAACAATAAAATAGGTGCAATTATAAAAACAACCATTTGCATAATTTTTTTGTAAATAACTTTTAATCGAACATCATCGTTTTGAATGGATGCAAATAAAGGATAGGTTACTTTTGATAAAACTGCACTAATGTTCACTACTGGTAATTGTTGTAATGAGTCGGCACGATTATAAAAGCCTACTTGTGCTGGCGGATAAAATTTACCAATAATTAAGGTGTATAAATTTAAAAAAAAAACTTCGATTAATCCTGAAACCGTTAATTTTACACCAAACGAAAAATGATATTTAAACTTTTCTTTATTAAAAACCCAGCTTGGTCGCCACTTTGTATGATACCAAAATTGAATAGTTACCAAAACAGATTGTACCAATGAACTCCAAACCAAACTCCAAACTCCGTGACCCGTAAATGCCAAATAAATTCCTACAGTACTACTAATAACTAATGATGGTAAAGCCACCAAAAGTTCGGTTTTAAAGTTCATTTGTTGTGTTAATCGGGTTTTTTGTATCGCTCCAAAAGCGCTAATAATGATTGTTAAACAATAAATTCGTATGATTGAAGTTAAAATTTCTTGATGATAAAATTGACTTATTAATGGCGCCGCAAAAAATAACATAATGTAAACAAATATGCTACCGATTAAATTAAAAAAAAACACGGTCGAAAAATCATCTTGGTCGGCATTTGGGGTTCTTATCAATGATTGCCCTAAACCTGCATCGAGCAAACAGTTGCCAATTCCCATAAAAATTCCGATCATAGCAATCAATCCAAATTCAGATGGCAAAAGCAAACGTGCCAAAATTATTGAAACAATAATGGAAATACCTTGAGTACTAAACTGTTGTATCAAAGCCCAAAAAGTTCCGTGAACCGCTTGCTTTTTTAAAGACATTTTTTATTTATATTGCTTTTCGTAGTACGATTGATAATCACCCGAAGTTACGTTTTTTAACCAAGTTTCGTTGGCTAAATACCAATCAATGGTACGTTCCAAACCTTGTTCAAAAGTAACCGATGGTTTCCAACCCAACTCCTTATTTATTTTTGAAGCATCAATTGCATAGCGTAAATCGTGACCCGGTCTATCGGTTACATAAGAGATTAATTTTTCGGATTCGCCTTCAGCTCTACCTAATTTTTTATCCATTTGTTGGCACAAAAGTTTCACTAAATCGATGTTTTGCCATTCGTTAAAGCCGCCAATATTATAAGTTTCGTGATTTTTACCCTCGTGAAACACTAAATCTATTGCCACAGCGTGATCTTCAACAAAAAGCCAGTCGCGAGTGTATTTTCCGTTTCCGTAAACGGGTAATGGTTTGTTATTGATAATATTATTAATAAACAGTGGAATCAATTTTTCAGGAAAATGATTTGGGCCGTAATTGTTTGAACAATTGGTAATTACATAAGGCAAACCATACGTTTCACCATAAGCCCGCACAAAATGGTCGGAACTCGCTTTTGATGCGGAATAAGGTGAATTTGGGTCGTACGAAGTGGTTTCGGTAAACAAACCTGTTGCGCCTAAAGAACCATAAACCTCATCGGTAGAAATGTGATAAAAACGTTTTCCATCAAAGTTGCCCTTCCAAGTATTTTTAGCAGCATTTAAAAGATTCATGGTTCCAATAACATTGGTTTTTACAAAACTTAAAGGATCTGTAATGGAACGATCCACGTGCGATTCGGCGGCTAAGTGTAAAACACCATCAAACTGATGTTTGGCAAAAAGCGCGTCAATAAAATAGGCATCAACAATGTCGCCTTTTATAAACGTATAATTGGGTGATTTTTCAATGTCGGAAATGTTTTCTAAATTTCCTGCATAAGTCAATGCATCTAAATTAAAAATTGAGGTGTTTGGGTATTTTTTTACAAAAAGTCGTACAACGTGAGAACCTATGAATCCTGCGCCGCCTGTTATAAGTATTTTTTTCATTGTTTTTTTTAAGATTCTAAGTTAAAAGATACTAAGTTTCTAAGATTAAAATTTAGTTATTAAGTTAAATTGTATTTCTTAATTGGATTACAGCTTTCCATCAACTGCAATTTCTAGAATACCTTTAACATCGTAAATAATTGCATTTTTATTTTTTAATTTTTCAAAATCTAAATTCAAAAATTCATTGTGAGCAACACCCAAAACAATAGCATCGTAAGTATCATTTGGTAAATTTTGAGTTGTTTTTAAATTATATTCGTGTTCAACTTCATTCGGCTTTGCCCAAGGATCATATATCGTTACATCAATTCCATAATCTGAAAGAGATTTTACTACATCGACCACTTTTGTGTTTCTAACATCAGGACAGTTTTCTTTAAACGTAATGCCGAGTAGCAAAAGTTTGGATTTTTTAACTTGAATGTCTCTTTTTAACATCAATTTCACGATTTGCGAGGCAACATATTCTGCCATACTATCATTTAATTTTCGACCAGCCAAAATAATTTCAGGATTATAACCCGCTTTTTGGGCTTTTTGGGCTAAATAATAGGGATCTACACCAATGCAATGTCCACCTACCAAACCTGGCTTAAATGGTAAAAAATTCCATTTAGTTCCTGCAGCTTCTAAAACGTGCTGTGTATCAATATTTAAAATATTAAAAATTTTGGCCAATTCGTTTACAAAGGCAATATTAATGTCACGTTGCGAATTTTCGATTACTTTGGCAGCTTCGGCAACTTTTATTGAAGGCGCCAAATGAGTTCCTGCAGTAATTACAGTTTTATATAAATCGTTTACTTTTATTCCAATTTCAGGCGTTGAACCTGATGTAATTTTTAATATTTTATCAACAGTATGTTCTTTATCGCCTGGGTTTATTCGTTCAGGAGAATAACCTGCAAAAAAATCAACATTAAATTTTAAGCCGCTGAATTTTTCTAAAACGGGTACACATTCTTCTTCGGTTAAACCCGGATAAACGGTGGATTCATAAATTACAATGTCTCCTTTTTTTAATACTTTACCAACGGTTTCAGATGATTTTAATAATGGAGTAATATCCGGAGTATTATTCGCATCAACTGGAGTTGGAACGGTTACTATATAATAATTACACTCTTTTATATCTTCAGAATCAGTAGTGCAAAAGAGTCCGTTTTCATTCAAATTTATATTTTTTAAAACGCTTTTCAATAAATCTGATTCTAATTCTAATGTGTAGTCGTTTCCCGAATTAATTTCAGAAACTCGCTTTTGATTGATATCAAAACCTACCACAGGAAATTTTGTAGCAAAAAGTCGTGCCAATGGTAAACCAACATATCCCAATCCGATTACTGCAATTTTTATATTCATTTGATTTTTACTTAAGAACCAATTCCCTGATAAATAAACCCGATTTTTTTCAATTGTTCTCCGTTTAAAACGTTTCTTCCGTCAAAAACAAAAGCGGGTTTTAACATTGAGTCGTAAATTTTTTGCCAGTCATATGTTTTAAATTCGTCCCACTCGGTTAAAACTGCAATTGCATGTGCGTTCTTACAAGCTTCATAAGGATTTTCGAATGTTGCTAAAAGTTTTTCATTTTCGGATGCCGAACGAGATTCTAAATAATCCAAATCAAATAAAATTTGCTTTTTTTCTACTTTTGGATCAAAAACGGCAATATTGGCTCGTTCATTCATCAAATCATTAGCCACGTAAATTGCCGCCGATTCGCGAGTATCGTTGGTGTCTTTTTTAAATGCCCAACCTAGAAAAGTAATTTTTTTATCGGCTATGGTGTTGTATAAAGTGCTAACTATGTTTTTTGAAAAACGATTTTTTTGATGATCGTTCATAATAATGACTTGCTCCCAATAATCGGCAACTTGCTGCAAACCATAAGATTTAGCAATATAAACCAAATTCATAATGTCTTTTTGAAAACAAGAACCTCCAAAACCAACTGATGATTTTAAAAATTTTGATCCAATTCTTGAATCCATTCCTATGGCTCGAGCCACCTCATTAACATCAGCACCAGTTTTTTCGCATAGTTCTGACATTGCGTTTATCGAAGATACTCGTTGTGCTAAAAAAGCATTTGCCGTTAATTTTGACAACTCTGAAGACCAAACATTTGTGGATAAAATTCTATCTTCGGAAACCCAATTGGCATAAATATCTTTCACTAAATTTAGCGCTTTTTGACCCTCAACGGTTGTGTCGCCACCAATTAAAATTCTATCTGGATTCAATAAATCTTCAACAGCCGTTCCTTCTGCTAAAAATTCAGGATTGGATAAAATTTGAAATTGAACTCCGTTTCCTGTATTGTCTAAGATGCTTTTTATAGCTTCGGCAGTCCGTACTGGCAATGTTGACTTTTCAACAACAATTTTATCGTTTTTGGAAACTCGAGCAATTTGTCGGGCACATAATTCAATATATTTTAAATCGGCTGCCATACCTTTTCCAGTACCGTAGGTTTTTGTAGGCGTATTTACCGAAATAAAAATTACTTGTGCTTCGTCAATTGCTTTGTCAACATCGGTTGAAAAAAATAAATTCTTCCCACGAGATTTTCCAACAATTTCGCTTAACCCTGGTTCGTATATCGGAATGTTCTCAACATTTTCATCATTCCAACGAGCAATTCTATCTTCATTTAAATCAACAACGGTAACTTTTATATGCGGACATTTTTGAGCAATAACTGCCATTGTTGGTCCACCAACATAACCTGCTCCGATGCAACAAATATTTGTAATTTTCATTTTTTAATTCTTATTTTAAGTTGTCCCAATACCATTTTACGGCTTTTTCTAAACCCTGTTTGAAAGAATATTTTGGATTATATTTTAAATTATTTTTTGCTTTTTCAATGCTTGCCAATGAATGCGGAATGTCACCAACCCTGCTTTCTCCATAAATTATCGGAACACTACCGATTTTTTCATCGTAAACCGATAAATATATTTTTAACAAGGTAACTACTTCGTTCAAATTAGTACTTTCGCCAAAAGCGGTATTGTAAACGGTATTTAATGCTTCGTTATTATCAGATAAAATTGCCAATTCATTCATCTGAATCACATTGTCAATATAGGTAAAATCTCTCGAAAAAGTACCATCGCCGTTAATTATAGGGCTTTCATAATTGATTAATTGCTTTACAAATTTAGGAATTACCGCAGCATAACCACCATCAGGATCTTGATTGCGACCAAAAACATTAAAATAACGTAGTCCAATAGTTTCTAAACCATACGTTTTACTAAAAATATCAGCATACAATTCGTTAGCATATTTGGTAATTGCATAAGGCGAAAGTGGTTTTCCAATAACATCTTCTACTTTTGGCAAAATTTCAGAATCGCCATAAGTGGACGAACTTGCGGCGTAAATAAAGCGTTTTACTTTGGCATCGCGAGAAGCTACCAACATATTTAAAAACCCCGAAACATTAACTTCGTTGGTAGTAATTGGGTCGGCAATTGACCTTGGTACAGAACCTAAAGCGGCTTGATGTAAAACATAATCTACATTTTGAGTGGCTTTTTTACAATCAACTAAATTACGAATATCGCCTTCAATAAACGAAAAATTTTGATTTTCTAAAAAAGGTGTAATATTTTTTCGATAACCTGTAGCAAAATTATCTAAACAAATTACTTTATATTCTTTTTCAAGAAAATATTTGCATAGATTAGAGCCAATGAACCCAGCTCCTCCAGTTATTAAAATTGTTTTATTCAATTTTTGATTTGTAATTTAAAGATAGATAATTTACAAAGATAGTTTTTCAAGTCAAAATACAAAAAAAGAGTTTGATTTATTGACTTAAAATTGTTGTATCGAATTTTCAAACGGAACTCTTTGTAAAATACTTCGTCCCAAAGTAACCTCATCTGCGTATTCCAATTCGTCACCAACAGCAATACCACGAGCAATTGTTGACGTTTTAACTTCAAATTGTTTTATTTGTTTGAAAATATAAAAATTCGTTGTATCGCCTTCCATTGTTGAACTTAATGCAAAAATTACTTCATCAACACCACCATTTTTTATTTTTTCGACCAACGATGAAATATTTAATTGACTAGGCCCAATGCCGTCAATTGGAGAAATTTTTCCGCCTAAAACGTGGTAATTTCCTTTAAATTGATTGGTATTTTCTATTGCCATAACGTCACGAACGTCTTCAACAACGCAAATTATTTTTTTATTTCGGCTAGGATTGGCACAAATTTCGCAAATTTCAATATCAGAAATCGTATTGCAATTGGTACAAAATTTAATTTCTTCACGAAACGAAGTCAATGCTTGGGCTAAAAATTGAGTTTGCTCTACAGGTTGTTTCAATAAATGTAGCATCAATCGAAGCGAAGTTCGTTTCCCTATTCCAGGCAATTGAGCCATTTCATTAACAGCTTTTTCTAATAATTTAGATGAAAATTCCATAGTGCAAAAGTAAAAAAAAGTTAGAAGTTAAAAGTTAGAAGTTAGAATTAATTTTAAAAGTGAAATTGAATTTGTTATAATCAAAATTTGATTGTTGCCAAATTGTGATATTTTTATCTACTTTAGCGATTAAAAAAACGTTTATGTCACCAATTACCATTTTAACTTTAATACTTGTTTACTTCGGAATTTTAATTTTAATTTCTAAAATAGTAAGTAAAAAAAGTAACGATAATGATTCATTTTTTAAAGCCAACAAAAACTCAAAATGGTATTTGGTTGCTTTCGGGATGATTGGTACAGCAATTTCGGGTATAACATTTATCTCTGTACCTGGCGAGGTTGGAAATCCTGAATTGCAATTTAAGTATTTTCAATTTGTTTTGGGTTGTGCTGTTGGTTTTATAATAGTTGCCAAATTGTTGCTTCCATTGTATTATCGAATGAATTTAACTTCCATTTACAGTTACATTGAGCACCGATTGGGAGTTGTGAGTTACAAAACTGCTGCAAGTATTTTTTTAATTGGTCGTACTATTGGTTCCGCTTTCCGACTGTATTTGGTGGTTTTTGTTTTGCAACGCTATGTTTTTGATTTTTACAATGTTCCGTTTGCTGCTACGGTTTTAATATCGTTGGGTTTAATTTTTGCTTACACCTATCGTGGCGGTTTAAAAACCATCATAATTACCGATACTTTACAAACTTTTTTCTTAGTCTCATCGGTTTTTTTAACGCTGTTTTTTATCTGTAAAAGTTTGAATTTTAGTACAATTGAAGCTTTTGAAGCCATAAAAAAAAGTAATTATTCCAAAGTTTTTTTCTTTGATGATTATTTAAAAGGTACTTATTTCTGGAAACAATTTCTTGGCGGAATATTTGTAACTATAGCCACAGTTGGTTTGGATCAAGATTTAATGCAAAAAAATTTGAGTTGTAAAAACATTGGTGAAGCCCAAAAAAATATGTTTTCTTTTACAGCAATTTTCGTTATAATTAATATTTTCTTTTTGAGTGTTGGAGCACTTTTATACCTTTTTGCCACTAAAAACGGAATTCAAGTTCCAATTGTTTCTGATGTTGCAAGAACAGATTTACTTTTTCCAGAAATAGCATTTCATCATTTAAGTCTGATTCCTTCCATAATTTTTTTGTTGGGATTAACGGCAGCAACATTTGCCACAACCGATTCAGCTTTGACAGCTTTAACTACCTCGTTTTGTGTTGATTTTTTAGCAATGGACAAAGTGGCTAAAATTCCAAATGAAGAAAATATAAAATCCAATGAAGAAAAAAAAATAGCCGAGAAAAAAATGATTAAAACAAGACATTTTGTGCATCTTGGATTTTCGTTTTTAATGTTTTTAGTAATTATTGTTTTTAATACTATCAATGATGATTCGGTAGTAAAAATGGTTTTCAAAATTGCAACTTACACTTATGGTCCACTTTTGGGTTTGTATGCTTTTGGATTATTTGTAAAGTCGAAAACCGTTCACGATAATTTAGTGCCTTTTGTATGTTTGATTTCACCAGCAATTTGTTTTTTAATTACTAAAAATGCAGCATTACTTTTTGGAAATTATGTTATTGATAATGAATTGATTATTTTAAATGGATTGATCACTTTTTTAGGATTGCTTTTGATTAGTAAACCAAGTTATTCTTTGGATAAATTGTAATTCAACAAACAAATTATTCGTAATATGTAAGTTTGATTGTCATATTTTGTATATTTGTTGGTCTGATTTAATCAAAAACTATGAATACTACTTTTCACTTTTCTTCAGCCAAAGACATTTCTAACGAATTTTTAGAAACAATAAGAACCGCATACAAAGAAAAATCGATTTCGATTACAATTGAGGAAGAAATTTATATCCCAATTTGGCAGAAAGAAGAAGTTTTAAAAAGAAAACAACAAGCATTGACAAATCCTGAATCAATGGTTGACTTTGATGAAATGATGCTTGAACTTGAAAAGGAATTAGATAGTGAAAGTTAAAAAACTAGTTTCAGATTCGGTAAAAGAAAACTTAAAACAAGCTTCATTTTGGTACAATACTAAACAAAAAGATCTAGGTAAATTATTTCTAAAAGATATAAACTCTGTTGTAGATTATATTTGCCAAAATCCACTGCTCTTTCAAATTCGGTACAATACAATTAGGATTGCCTTTCTTGAAAATTTTCCATATGGCATTCATTATGAGTATTTTGAAAATGAAAATGAAGTAAAGATATATGCTGTTTTTCACACTTCAAGAAGCCCTGAAATTTGGATAAAACAATAAAATCGTTAAATTTTAACAATTCAGCATTGTTTTTCACAACAACTCGTTAAAATTGTTAAACGATAGTTAAACCCTTATTACGAAATAAATTTTATAGTAATTTTACATTTTAAACTTTAATTAATTAGTACGATGAAAAAAATTTCAGGCTTATTTTTAGTAGCATTATTGAGCGGTGCCACAACTTTGGGTGGTTACAAATTATTTATTGAAAATCGAAATAATTCAAATTCTATTGTTACAACCGCTACCGATTCGTTTAGTAAAAAGGTAAACTTTACTGGTGAAAATGTTGATTTTACCTCGGCAGCCGACAAAGCAGTTCACACGGTAGTACATGTTAAAAATGTTTCCTACAGAACAGTTTCAAACCCAATAATGGAATTTTTTTACGGCTCCCGTGGAGGACAACAACAAGAGCAAATTGGAACTGGTTCGGGTGTAATTATTTCGGAAGATGGCTATATTGTTACCAACAATCACGTTATTAATGAAGCTACCGACTTGGAAGTTACTCTTAACAATAAAAAAGTCTACAAGGCAAAATTAATTGGAACGGATACCAAAATGGACATTGCTTTATTGAAAATTGATACTCCTGATAAACTTCCATACTCCACTTTTGCCGATTCGGATCAGGTTAAAGTAGGCGAATGGGTTTTGGCAGTTGGAAATCCATACAATTTAACTTCAACAGTTACTGCTGGAATTGTATCTGCGAAAGCAAGAAATTTAGATACTAACGGAATTCAATCCTTTATACAGACTGATGCTGCTGTAAACCCAGGAAATAGCGGTGGTGCTTTGGTAAACACTCGAGGCGAATTGGTTGGAATTAATACTATGATTTCATCTCAAACTGGATCGTATGTTGGGTATTCATTTGCAGTACCATCAAACATTACCCGAAAAATTATTGAAGACATAATGGAATTTGGTAAAGTACAACGAGGTATTTTAGGTATTGAAGCCAGAGAATTAGATGGTGCTTTTTCTAAAGAATTGGGTTTAAACCAAACCGAAGGCGTTTATGTTACCAAAGTAAATAAAAATACAGGAGCCGAGAAGGCTGGAATTCAAAAAGGCGATGTAATTGTAAAATTGGACAATCAAAAAATTGGAACGAACTCGGAAATGAATGGTTATTTGAATACCAAACGACCAAATGATAAAATTCAAGTTTCGTACATTCGTGAAGGGAAAACAGAAACTAAAACAGTCAGTTTGGTAAAAAATGATATTTTGAAAACCGAGTTTAAAGGGATGGAATTGCAAAATATTGATGCCAACGACAAAAAAAGATTCCGATTGGACTATGGTGTGAAAATTACACAAGTAACCAACGAAAACTTACAACAATATGCAGATGAACTAAAAGGAAGTATCATTTTAAGTATTGACAACATTAAAACTACCGATGTTGAAGCAGCCTCAAGGGCCTTATCAAATAAAGATGAAAACCAATCGTGTAGTATTCAAATGATGACTAAAAACGGGCAAGTTATTCGGATAATTATTTAGTTATCAGTCTCAGTTTTTAGTTAGCAGTTACTAGAATTCTAAATACAACATAAAAAACCATTCGCCACAACGAATGGTTTTTTATGATAAACAAATCTTAAAAAAAGAGTCGAAAAACTTGCACTAAAACGATATAGTTAACTACTTTTGCATCCAATTAAAAACAACTTAACTATTTGATTTTTATATGGACAACAACACACTTTACGAAAAAGAAGTAGCATTTCAAGCCGACAGAAGAAAAGCCGGTGTAGAATTTATTAAAATTGTTAGCGATTTATGGTATGACAAATCAATAGAATTGGTACTTTTTAGAAACCAATTAATCGATCGCAATGTTTCTGATATTATCAATCTTCATGAATATGCAGGCGAATTTGTTCAAAAACCTATTAATATTTTTGATTCTGTTGAAATAGCCTTGGCGATTCAAAGTTTAGATTTACCGCCTTCTCGTTTGGATATTGGAAAATTAACATACGAATATCATTTAGAAGACAACAACTACGAAGATTCTACTGCTTTTATTGCTGATAAATTAAAAAACGCAAAAGATTTTCCCGACTTAAAACCAAAAGATGTAGTGCTTTACGGTTTTGGACGAATTGGTCGCTTGTTGGCTCGCGAAATGATGAGTAAAATTGGAAAAGGCGAACAATTACGATTAAGAGCCATAGTTACTCGTGATAAAAATGATGCTTCATCGCTAGAAAAACGGGCTTCGCTTTTAAGATATGATTCTATTCACGGCGATTTTGAAGGCTCCGTAACCGCCGATACTGAAAATAACGCTTTAATAATTAATGGAACTACGGTTCATATTATTACAGCCAATTCGCCAGAGGAAATTGACTACACTAAATTCGGAATCGAAGACGCATTAGTTATTGACAATACAGGCGCTTTTACTACTGAAGAAGCATTAAAACGTCATTTGGTATCAATAGGTGTAGATAAAGTATTACTTACTGCTCCTGGAAAAGGGGTTCCGAACATAGTTTATGGCGTAAATCATAATGAATACAATCCTGACGAAGTTTCCATTTTTTCGGCAGCATCGTGTACTACTAACGCCATTACTCCAATTTTGAAAGCTGTTGAAGACCAACTTGGAGTAGTAAAAGGACATTTAGAAACCATTCACGCGTACACCAACGATCAAAATTTGGTTGACAATATGCACAAAAAATACCGTCGAGGTCGTGCAGCAGCCTTAAATATGGTAATTACCGAAACAGGAGCAGGAAGTGCCGTTGCCAAAGCATTACCAAGTTTGGCTGGAAAATTAACATCCAATGCCATTCGAGTTCCTGTACCCAACGGTTCGCTGGTGGTTTTGAATTTAGAAGTAGCAAAAACTACAAGCATTGAAGGAATTAACAACATTATGAGAAACTATGCCTTAGAAGGCGAATTAGTAGAGCAAATTAAATATTCATTAAACAACGAGTTGGTTTCGTCGGATATTGTGGGAACTTCAGCACCTGCAATTTATGATAGTAACGCCACAATTGTTTCCAATGATGGAAAAAATATTGTACTTTATGTTTGGTATGACAATGAATACGGATACAGCCATCAAGTAATTCGCTTGGCAAAATATATTGCAAAAGTACGTCGTTATACGTATTACTAGGTTTTTTTATTAATTCAACTACCTGAAAATCCGTTTGCAAATGCAAACGGATTTTTTTTAATAGATTTTAGGGTTTCGACTTGTATGACGTACTCTTAGAATTCTGATTTGATTTGATGTAACTCGATAGGAAATTCGATAATTATATTGTTCAAAGGCACGAAAACTGCCATCATTTTTTAATTTGAAACGATCTAATTCGTAAATTTCAAAATCTCGACTTAACTCATCTGTCAGTTTAAGGAGAATAATGATTACTTTTTTAGCAGAAATAATTGATTTAGTTTTCAAAAAATCAAAAGTATCATTAAGTTGAATTAATGCTTTTTTATCCCAAACAACTATTTTTACTTCCATTCTTTAACTAAATTCAAAACTTGTGAATTGGTAAAAAAATCTCCGTTTTCTATTCGTGAGTCGGCTTCAATTAATTCTTCATTATATTGGTTTAACTCAATGTTTTCTGATAATAAAATAGTTTCTAACTGAGTTAAAACACTTTCATTTTTCAAATTCAAAAAGTTTTGAACAAAACTTATTTTTCGGGCTTGGATGTTCATTTTTTTTACAAAGGTATAAAAAATTACCATTCAATAATTTTTAGTTACTATAATTTTACTCCAAAACGCGATTCACTTTTACAAACCGCCTAGCATAATAGGTTTCTTTATTGGATGAAATCATTACACCATTACTTGATGAGGAATGGATGAATTTAATTTCGTCATCAATGACTTCAACCACCATACCTACATGGTTTACATTACCCGTTCCGTTAGTGCTAAAAAAAATTAAATCCCCTTTTTGGGCTTCTAATGGATTTATTTTTAAACCAAATTGTGATTGCTCTCGTGAAGTACGAGGCAATTTTAAATCCAAACTTGCAAAAGTGCTAACCATTAATCCAGAACAATCAAAACCGTCTTTATTAGTGCCGCCACTTCGATAACGAACACCGATATTCTCAGAGGCATTGACCACTAGTTGTTCTGCAACTTCAAGATTAGTAATTGGTTTTGCTGGTAAAAAAATTTCAGATTCTTTGTTTACTGTTTCATTATTCGATGTTTCTATATTTGCCAAACCTACTTCGGTTTTTACAACTTCATTTTGTTTGCTTTCAATTACAAGTGATTCCTTATTTACAAAATTTGCTATTTTTAAATTAAACCCTATTGGCAAGCCATTAATAATTTCTGGATTTTGCTTTTCTAAATCTTCAACTGTCAATCCATATTCCTTAGCAATTCCGAATTTTGTCTCTTTTGGAAGTACAATACGAATAATAGGCTCGTTTGAAACAGATATTTTGGGTATAGTAATGTTGCTTTTTAAAATTTTTGCTTTACTTTCTTTGACACCTGGAATAATTAATTTTAATCCGATTTCTAAACCTTCTTTTTCCAAAATCGGATTTGCAATTCTTATGTCCTCCATTGTAACTCCATATATTTTTGAAATTCCATACAGTGTTTCTTTCGGAAGTACTTCGTGTTCTAAATCTAGTAAATCATTTTTTTTATATTCATTTTTTGGAAAGTCACTATTTTTAGAAAAAATAACCTTAGTTTCTTCTTTTTTAGCAACTTCTTTCTTTTCTTTTTTGTTTTTATAGTCTTTATTAGGGATTTTTAATACTGAATTTAATTTTAAGAGTCCTTTAGCTTTTGGATTCAAATTATAAATTTCACTGATTTTTACATTGTATTTTTCTGCAATTGATGAAATTGTTTCGCCACTAACTATTTTATGTTTTTTAGTCTTTTGTTGTGAAAATCCTAAAAAAGATAGTAAAAGTAAAAGTGTAAGTAATCTCATTATGCTATTATTATTATAAAATCAAATTTTAGTTCAATTTGCTAATATAACTTTTATAAAAGTAAATGAAAAATAGCACCTCTTTTTTTAACAAAATTTATACAAAAAAACGCCCAAGTTTCCTTGAGCGTTTTTAAATTTATTATTCAAAAAATTAAGCATTTCCAGCGGCTGCAATTAAATTCAATGCTGAACCAGCTACAAACCAACCTATTTGACTTTCGTTATAAGTATGGTTTGCCATAATAATGTCTTTGCTTCCATCGTCGTGAATAAACTCAAGAGTTAAAGGTTTATTAGGGGCAAATTCAATTAAATCAGTAAAATTTATTGTATCGTTTTCTTGAATTTTGTCGTAATCGGCTTCATTTGCAAATGTCAAACCAAGTAATCCTTGTTTTTTCAAATTTGTTTCGTGAATTCGAGCAAACGATTTTACTAAAACTGCTTTAACTCCCAAAAATCTTGGTTCCATAGCAGCGTGTTCTCTTGATGAACCCTCACCGTAATTATGATCACCTACAACTATCGAGGCAACTCCAGCTGCTTTATAGGCTCTCGCCACAGCAGGAACAGCATCATAAGTTCCAGTTAATTGATTTTTTACAGAATTTGCTTTTTTGTTAAACGCATTTTCAGCACCAATCAACATATTATTTGAAATATTATCTAAATGTCCGCGGAAACGCAACCAAGGACCTGCCATAGAGATATGGTCGGTAGTACATTTTCCAAAAGCTTTAATTAACAATTTGGCTCCCAAAATATTTTTCCCGTCCCAAGGTGCAAAAGGTGCTAATAATTGTAATCTATCCGAAGTTTCTGAAACGGCAACTTGTATTGCACTTCCGTCAGCTGCTGGAGCTTGAAAACCTGCATCATCCACATCAAAACCTCGTTTGGGTAATTCGTCACCAAACGGAGCTGTTAGTTTTACTTCTTGGCCTTTATCATTTAACAGAGTATCTGTTAACGGATTAAAATCCAATCGTCCCGCTATTGCAAGTGCTGCCACCATTTCTGGCGAGGTTACAAAGGCGTGTGTATTTGGGTTTCCATCGGCACGTTTCGAAAAATTTCGATTAAACGAATGTACTATTGTATTTTTTTCTTCTTTCTCTGCTCCTGCTCTATCCCACTGTCCAATACAAGGGCCGCAAGCATTTGTGAATACTTTGGTTCCCATTTTTTCAAAAGTTGAAATAATTCCGTCACGTTCAATTGTGAAACGAATTTGCTCCGAACCTGGATTGATTCCGAATTCTGCTTTAGGCGAAATTCCGTGGTCAACAGCTTGTTGCACAATTGATGCGGCACGAGCCATATCTTCGTAGGATGAGTTGGTACAAGAACCTATTAATCCCCATTCTACTTTTAAAGGCCAACCGTTTGCCGCGGCTTCTGCTTTCATTTGAGAAACTGGAGTTCCACGATCTGGGGTAAATGGTCCGTTAATATGCGGTTCTAATTCAGATAAATTAATTTCGATTACTTGATCAAAATACTGACTTGGATTAGCGTAAACCTCATCATCTCCTGTTAAATAAGTCGCTACTTTATCGGCAGCATCAACAACATCTTGACGACCTGTTGCGGCTAAATATCTTCTCATCGAATCATCGTACCCAAATGTGGATGTTGTTGCTCCAATTTCGGCTCCCATATTACAAATGGTTCCTTTACCTGTACACGACATATTGGTTGCGCCTTCGCCAAAATATTCTACAATGGCTCCTGTTCCGCCTTTTACGGTTAAAATATCTGCAACTTTTAAAATTACATCTTTTGGCGCTGTCCAACCCGACAGTTTTCCAGTTAATTTTACACCTATTAGTTTCGGAAATTTCAATTCCCACGACATTCCCGACATTACATCAACGGCATCTGCTCCACCTACTCCAATGGCTAACATTCCTAATCCACCAGCGTTTACTGTATGCGAATCGGTTCCAATCATCATTCCACCCGGAAATGCGTAATTTTCTAAAACAATTTGATGTATAATTCCTGAACCTGGTTTCCAAAAACCAATTCCATATTTGTTAGATACTGATGATAAAAAATCAAAAACTTCTTTGGATTGTGAGTTGGCAACGGCTAAATCGGTTGAAGCACCCATTTTTGCTTGAATCAAGTGGTCACAATGAACAGTTGTTGGTACTGCAACGTGTTTTTTACCGGCGTGCATAAATTGCAATAAAGCCATTTGTGCAGTTGCATCTTGACAAGCCACTCTATCTGGAGCAAAGTCAACGTAATCTTTTCCTCTGTTGAAGGACTGAGATGGTGTGCCTTCCCAAAGGTGAGTGTATAAAATTTTCTCGGTTAAGGTTAATGGTCGTCCAACTATTTCTCTTGCTTTGTCCACTCGAGAGGTCATATTGGCGTACACTTTTTTAATCATTTCAATATCGAAAGCCATAATAAAAAGTTTGTTTGTTATTTTTTTGTTATGCAAATTTAAACAATTCCAATCATATATAAAGAATATTCACAGATTCTGATTTTTTAAACGTCACTAATTATCAATTTGACGTTTTTTACACTTTTTTTTATTAAATTCTTAAATTTGCGAATTAATTTTAAGAGTTTATTGTTTTAATGTCAGTTTTATTATTTAAATTGTTTTTAGGCTTAAATATATTGTGGCAATATTTAAGCCTATTAATTATTTTTAGCATAAAAAAAATCCCAAATTCATTTTAATATTCCTAACAAAAATATATTTTTGATAACAATAAAGGATAGTGTAAAAATTATTTAAAAACTTTAACAAAAAAGTGAAAATGGAAAAGGTAAATCTTAAACAAAAATTAGAACTCTTCTCTGATTATTGGAGTCCGAAAATTGTGGGCGAATTAAATGGACAACACGTTAAACTTGCGAAATTTAAAGGAGAATTCATTTGGCACCAGCACGATGATGAAGATGAGTTGTTTTTTGTTATTAAAGGCAGCTTCATTATGGAATACAGGGACAAATCGGTTACCGTAAACGAAAATGAATTTTTAATAGTTCCTCGAGGTGTTGAACATCGTCCGGTTGCCGAAGAAGAAGTGTCAATTATGCTTTTTGAACCTGCGTCAACTTTAAATACTGGTAATAATGAAAGTGAACTAACCAAATACGTTTTAGACAGATTATAAAAAAAACTAATTCTTAAAAAAATTCAAAAAAAACGCACCGAAGTGCGTTTCAATAAAGTTAACGAACGTTAATTAATTATCTTTTTAGTAATTACTTGCCCTTCTAATAAGGTTGTTTTTACTAAAACTATTTGGTTGGCTGTGTTTACATTTAAACGAACTTCGTTAGTGTTACTGTTGTTTTTGTCAACCAACAAGCGCCCTTGTATATCGTAAATTTTTACATTTACTATTGAGATATTCCCAGAGTTTATAACTATTTCATTATTATTTTTGTACAAAATTAAGCTATTTTCATTAAAATCATTGGCTAAATTACTTAACGCATTGGCTGTATAAGTAATTTCAAAACGATTGTTGAACGTTCCAGCTGTGGCGGCAAAAGTATAGGAACCTAAATTCAAATTAGTATAACTATTAGCAAACAAATCGTGCAAGTAAACCGCTTGATTACCGCCAACAAACAAACCATCAACATGATCTATAGTTATATCGTAATTACCGTCAGCTGGCACTTTTAAGCTCAACGGAATTACATCTGAAACTGAAAACGGTACTGCTTTTGCTTGGATAATGTAGTTTTTATCATTTAAGTAGGAACCAATAGTTGCTACTCCATCGTTTAAATTAGCTGCATCAAAATCATCAACATCGTTGGTGGCATTAACTCTGTAACCCGCAGCCATTTGAGCAAAAACACCAGCATTGTTTGTTAAATTCAACCAAATTGTATGGCGCTCACTTGTTAAAGCTTTAAAAAACTGACCTGATGCAGTTGTTCTCATAGTGTTTTTAAATACTATTGGAAAACTCGCGGGGGCTGACGATTTAGCTGCTACTAAAAAGCCTTGACCTGTTTGAATATCTGTAAAAGGACCCGCAGTACCATTTGAAGTATCGTTATTTGCAACTGTACCACCGTTGTAAGTTACATAACCTGAAGCGCCGCCTATAACATTAGGTCTTCTCCAAAAATAAAGCGTGGATTCAATGTTGGCTGTGTTCTCTGCAATGAACGAAGCGGCACTAATTGGCGACGGATATGGGTTTCCAACACTATTAAAAACAAAAGTTGTGCCTCCATTAACAGCGGTAAACGATTTATCACCATTACGAGGAACTCCAGTAAAAATTCCTGGATAAACAGCAGGAGTTGTATCACTAAATGTATTAGGAGTGCGAATTAAATAGCCTTGCCCAAAATTAAATGGAGTGGTAAGTACATTAGGAACAAAAGAATAGGCACCATTTGTTGAACCACCTCCTGTTGAAGTAGTGTTGTAAGTATAAAAACGAGAATCTACGGTACTTGGAGAAAATGCTTTTAATAACTGATTTTCTACTGGGCTTGACCACAGTGTGTAATCTAAACGCAAGAGTGAATTACTATTTCTCTTCACAATAATATCGCCCGAATTAATTGTAGTACTAGGATTGGATTGAATTAACGAAGCATCATTATCTAAAGTAAACGAAGTTGAAGCATTGTTAGTTACCGTAAGTTGATTAAGCAACGTTAAGTTAAATGGTGCAGGAATTACTACATTACCATTCGTTACCGTACAGCTACACCCCGAAAGGTTTGATAAAGCTGTAAAATCGGATAAAAATACAATCTCTTTAGTAGCATCTGGAGTAATCCCTGATACCCATCCACCTAATGCGGTGTTGTAAGTTGCAGTTGCACCCGCAGTATATGAAGGTGTTGAAACTCCTGTACCATTAGATGTTGTTACCGAAACTGTACCTGAACAAGCCGTACCTACAACCACAACCATTGATGTTCCCGAGTTGGAAGTTATAGCACTTACAGCGACTCCGCCAATAGTAACACCTGCTGCTGTAGCACCAGTTAGATTAGTTCCAGTTATGTTTAGCGATTGCCCTAAACATCCTGCAGTTGCTGATAAACTTGTGATGGTTGGTGGAATAACCGCAGTTACGGATAATTTTATATCATCTATTCTCCAATTCGCAGTATTTATTGCTGGTGATCCTGTTCCGCCTGAACCGTATAAACGTAATGTAACTGGTGTACTTGCCAGCCCTATTAAACCAGTGCTAAAGGTAATTGTTGATAATGCCCAAGTACCAGTATTTGAAACAGTTACAGAACCAATAACCGAAGAATAATTATCAATACTTGAATAAACTGAAATTAATTGAGGTCCAGTTATAGTAGATCTTGAACCAAAATTAATTGAGTTTAGTTGAATGCCGTATCCCGTTGCTGGAGTCACAGTTGTAGAAAAGTAAGTGCTAGTAGTAGTACTCAATAGTCCTGTAAATGCAGCAGCTCCAAAATTAGAAGTCCCTGAAGCACCAGTATATCCTGATGATACTGAAAAAGAAGTTATTTGAGTTGTAGTTCCGTTATTATTACCTTGTGGATTTACAAAAGTAGCTGAAGTAATGTTAGGACTACTTCCTGATGTTGAGGCTAGTGTAGTGGCATCCCAAACATAAGTAGTTTGCCCAAACCCAAAGTTCAAAACAAAAATTAATATTCCGATTAAAAATAATCTTGTTTTCATGGTATCTTAATTAAAGAAGCAAAACTAAATGTAATTTTAACCTAATAAAAGCACCAATGAATAACTTAATGTAAATTTAAAGTTGGCTAAAAAAATATTCTTATTTCTTTACATTTTACACTAACGAAGTATGAACAGGAGTTAATTGTATTTGTTCAAAATAAAATAGCATAAAAAAACGCTCCAAAAAATGGAAGCGTTTGTATATAGTTTAGAAATTAAACTTTAATATGTCCCCAGTTTTCGCCCGAAATAATGCGACTTAAATGGGTTTCGCTAATGTTGAATTGTTTGGCAATCATTTTGTTTCTGGTGGTTCTACCTTCGCGCTGCACCATTTTTTTAATTCGGATAACCTGAGTTGATGTTAATTTTTTTCCATCACTTTTAATGTTGAATGCCAAAAGATTTTTGCGATTTTCAATCATTTTTGGGCTTTTATTGGCGTGTGCAATCATTTCATCGTAGGTTGCCCACTGTAAATTTTGGAGTTTGTCGTTGTCACGAACGTAATCTAAATGCAACACGTATTTCTGATCTTCGGAAGTTTTTACAATGAATTGCTGGGCTACCATTTTATAAAAAAACAAATGTTTGTACTTAACCAATCCATCAACCGTTATTTTATATCTAAAAATTTTATACCCGTCAACTTTTCCTCCTTTAAGTTCGTTGCCGTTTTTAAAATCTTTTAAAAAACTTATAAGCCTGCCACGATTTGAAATGGCATAACGAAATTTTAATTGTTCGTTTACTTCTAGTTCTTTAAAAATTTCGTTTGGTAATAATCTAATCATTGTTGATTTGGGTTGGTAGTATTTGGGTTTAAAATAAATACTCTTTTTTCTTTGTAAATTTAAGAAAACTAAAATATAGATAAGTTCCAAATATAAAAAAAGCGTCTTACTAATTTTTAGACTGCTCCCAAAAAGTTATACACTTTTGGTTTTTTAATTTTATTGGATTATGGCTTTCTACTTTTGGATTATGGCTTACTTCGGTTGGATTATGGGTTATTAATTATTTAATTCTATCATAAACCCTTGTTGGAATTTTACTTAAATCTTTTCCTTGACTTTTCATAAGGGCAAGATATTTCTGATATGACACTTTAGCGTCTATTTTATTATTTGCTCCCCATTGTGCGTCTGCCATATTAAGCCAAGCTACAACTCGTTGTGCATCTTTTTTCAAAATTTCTTTAAGTAGATAAACGGATTCTTTAAATACTGACGATTGTTCTAGATAATATGCAACATCATTTACTTCATCAATGTTATCCACAGTAACATTCTCTATATTAACTTCAGGATAATCAATAAAAAAACTTTCTGCTGATGCTTTAAATGATAAATATCCTATCTGACTATTTTTAGTGTTAAATAAATAAGAGGTTACATCTTTTTTGGTAAAATTAAATTTGAGTTTACTACCTAACTCTTGAATATTTTCGTAAGTGCGGTTTTTTATAGAATAATTAGAATAATAAATTCTATTTATTGCGATTCCTTTTGAATCAAATTTAACCACTTCTTTACAATAAAGATATAAGCCATCGCTTTTAATACAAAATTTATACTGTTCTTTCATTTTAGTTTGCGATGCATTATATTCGTAATTTAAAGAAAATAAATTATTTTTTTCATTTTTTAAAGTTGTCTGGACTGACATTTCGTTAATTATAAAATTTTTATATATATATTCTTTTCCAAAATTATTAATGTAAATATCTTTTCCTCTAACCTCAATTTGTAAATCATTTTTTAAGTTATTGGTGCTATTTATTTTATTTTTTTTTGGATTATTAATTTTATTAATACTTTCGATACTATTTACTTTTATATCACTTATTTTAAATAAATTTTCATTTTTTATTAATTTTAGATATACAATTCGACTTTTTTTATTGTAATTGTCTTTATATGATATTTCATACAAATCTATATTGTCTTTGTAATTTATTTTTAATGTTTTTAAAAATTCTTCATTTAAATCCTGAGCATTAATTAATGGATCGTAATCAAGTAAGCCAGATGCATTTGCTTTTGATATGTTTATAATTAATTCTTTGGATAAATTTTTCTTTTTTAAAAAGTTCAGTGCATCATCATTTTCCCAATTATCTGAATAACTTTTATAAAATTGTTGTAAATAATTAATTTCTTGCTTTTTATTCTGACCGTTTAAACAAGAAGATAAAAAAACTGATAATATAATTATTAGATATTTCATTTTTTAAGTGTTGTTTGTTTTATGATTTTCATTATTAAATCAAATTATCAGTTAAATTGTAATTATTCAAATTTTAACCTACTTTTATTAACATAACCCTCTTTGCCTTTGCTAGTTTTAACATAATACCAGTTTGCATCTCGTGATTCTATAATTTCAACTTTTTCTCCCGTATTTATTTTTTGAATAATTTCAGATGTTGTATTTTTTTCTTTTCGCAAATTTGTGTAACCGTCTTTATCTTGAATAATTCCATAATCTGTATCGTTTTCGACAGATTGGGACAGATATGCTTGGGTTGCATCATTCAAAAAGGAATAACTATAAAACTTTTCTTTTTTTAATCTTTCAAGTAATTTTTCGTCTTTTTGAAAACTATTATTTACTAACTGATACCCTTTGTTTTCATTAGTAAAATCGATTTTTTTGTTTTTTTCAAGTTGGAGATTAACTAAATATGCCCAAGTTCTGTCAATTAAAGGTTGGCTATTATTTTTTTTAATTTCTTTATTAGAAAATAACCATTGGGTTAAATTGTATATCAATTCAGGGTTTTTATTTTCTAAATCGGAAATCAATTTTTTTCTAATAATTTCTGATTTACTTTTGTTATTATACCATAATAATGATGCTCTAAAAGTATTATCATAATCATCTAAATTTTTTATGTTTTTTAAAGCAAACTGACTTAAAAGATTATTTTTTTCGTAATTAAATAATACCAATATATCAATTCCAAGATCTGTTTTTTTAGAGAGAAAATAAGGTATTGTGCTTACATCATTTAAATATAATAGTTTATTCATATTAACTAAGTCAATAAAATAAGGTGTAGTTAATGTTTTTTTATCATTTTCATTTATTAAATCATCTAAATCGGGAAGTATGTCTTGACCTATTTTTATAAATTTTCCATCTTTTGAAATTTGATAATCTATAAATTCATTTTGAATTTTTATGTTGTCGTAACTTTTAGTATGAATTTCATTCGGCTTTATACCCAAATATTCCATATTCATATTTTCAAAAGAAGATTCATCTTTTAAATTATAATTGTTTTGATTCAAGACTTTAGTAAATAAAGTAATCTCTTTAATTTCCATGTTATCTGATTTTTTTTTGTTTTGTCCTTTGCAAGAAGTAATATTAATGATTACAAAAATCGCAATTATTATTTTTTTATTGAGCATCATTTTTTTTGTTTTTTCTATTTGTTATACTATCTTTCTTATCGGGAATTGTATCATAATAAGCAAATACAGTTTCCAAGTCTTCGGGGTCAACTTCTTCAACATATATTTTCACTTCTTTGTTTTTTGCTAATGCTGATGAAAAATTACTGGTGATTTTAGGCATATCTGCATTATAAACTCTTAGACAGCCGTGTGTAACCATCAATGCACCATTATCCGATAAACCTTTTTTTCCATCACCCATTGTGTGTCCACAATGCATTAAGATACTCTTTCTACTTTTTGCTTTGAGTGAATCTCCTGCTGAAGGGCTTAATCTAATAACACCATGGTTTCCAAAAGAAACCCCAGTGTTTACGGTTTCTAATTCTAAATTTGCATTCCATAATCCATTAGGAACATTTCCATAACCACCATTTGTATATCGGTCATCTCCACCTGTGCCTAAACCTAAAACATAACTTTTGAAAAGCACTCCAGTTTCATCAATAAAAACTAACAAGCCTTCTTTTTTTCTATTTGATGGAACAATTATATCTATATATGATGTGTTTTTGTCTGCTTTATATTTACTGTCATATGTCACAAATATATCTTTTACCTTTCCTGTTTTTTTACCCCAAATGCAGTCATCAACTTTAAATACAACGGATGTAATATTTGTAAAAGCTTTTTGCTTTTCATCATGACTTCCTTTGACATCATTGCCTACTAAAACACTTATGCTTTTATTGTTGCTAATACCATTACATTTATTGTATATTTTTTTCCATTTCCAAAAAGCCATTGAAGATATAACAGCTATTTTCATATTTGTTGCCACTAGATCAGGACTAGAAATTATATCTATTCCTTCTTTTTTAGTATAAGTATTAGCATATTCATATGCTGACCTCCCTGTTAGTTGTATCAACCCTTTGCCTCTAAAATCCCAACCATCATTTGATTCAGTATTACCAAGTACTTTTCCCATATTTGAAGTTGGAGAGTAAGCCCAATTTGCAATGTTTATTTCATTTTCAGGAGTAACTCCTGGATGTTTTGGTTTCAAATTTTCTCTTCCCCAAAGTTTTGCTTTCTTTTTACCATCATCAGTTTTAAAAGCTCCAAATGTGCTAATTAAACTTTGAAAATACCAATTAAAATTTTCACCTTCTTTAACTTTAAGTTTTAGACCAGATTCAACAACTGCTTGTGCAAAAAAGTGTGCCTTATTTCAGCACGTATCCATACCCAATTCTTTCATGTATTTCGTGTAAGTTGTAGCAGCAGTTGTTAATATAGAATCATCAGCCTCAGTAAATATTTTTTTCAAGTCAGATGCTGTAACAGGTGCTTTACATCGAGGACACTTACTTTTTTCTTCCTCTTTTTTAGGAGAATCCGGAACTTCAACAATAACCTTTTTATTACTACCATCGGGTGTAAAAACATCCCAACCAATAATGTTATTGATATCAATTTTAATACGGTCAAGTATACTAGTACCTTTGTCTGGGTGCGACGGTGCTGCTTTTACTGGTTTTGGTGTTGCTTTTGGTGCAACGGGTATTAAAGGTCTTTCGCTGGTTTTGGGTGCAGTTGTAATTTCTTTTTTTCCTAAAAGGTGGTTGGCAGCTTCGGCTAGTACGTAATAATGATGTACGCTTTTATCGAACAATTTTTTATTTGCTAACATTGCTATGCTGGGTGCCAATAGTATTTTAGCTTCGGCAATACCATTGTTTTTAAGTACTTTAACAGTTCCGTTCCACAATGCGGTGTCGCCTTTTGGGTCGTGGTATTTTGGGTCGAACGGGCTAATTATCACGGTATCTTTTTCCCAAAAACTCAGTTTTAAAGTTTCGCCCACCATATTATGCGTATGCACTTTTAATACAATGCTTTGTCCGTAACTGGGTGTTTCGGTTAAAGCATCGCCGTGGGCGTTGCAAATTTCTAGTTTATCAATTTTAGGTTCGCCCATTACTGCCTTAACAATTAATCCAGGCGGAGCTTTCATTTCAGGTTCGTAAATATAAGCTTCAATTAATATTTTTTTGGAGTATGCTTTTTGCGAAAAGTTAAAAGTTACTTTCTTACCCGTTTTATTATTTCCTTTGGCTTCAACCCACTCTTCATCGTGCCACCTAAAAATTTTCCATTTTATAAGCTCTGGATGGTTAATCGCATTAATTTCACTTTTATGAAACTCGACTACTTCGTACACTGCGTCGTGACCAACTCGTGGGTGTAATGGTCCTTTAATTTTTGCAATTCCTTTTATCTATAACTTTATAAAATGGTATTTTTTTGAACTTATAGGTACTTGATTCTATCTTTAAAAATAAAAAAAACTAAATCAACTTATCAATAATCATTTCTTCCGTAATTCCTTCGGCGTCGGCTTTGTAGTTTTTAATGATTCGATGACGTAAAATTCCTGCAGCTACAGCTTTAACATCTTCAATATCTGGGGAGAATTTTCCGTTAAAAGCAGCGTTGGCTTTGGCGGCCAAAATTAAGTTTTGTGAGGCACGTGGTCCTGCTCCCCAATCCAAATAATTTTTTACGTACTCGTTTGATAAGGAATTATCGGGACGGGTTTTGCTTACTAAAGTTACTGCATATTCGATAACATTGTCGGCCACTGGAACGCGACGAACAAGGTCTTGAAAATCAATAATTTCTTGCGCTGTAAAAAGTGGATTTATGGTTTGTTTTATGTTGGATGTTGTAGTTTTTACCACCAAAACTTCTTCTTGGAAACTTGGATATTCTAATTTTATAGAGAACATAAAACGGTCCAATTGTGCTTCGGGTAAAGGATAAGTTCCTTCTTGCTCTATTGGATTTTGGGTTGCTAGAACAAAATACGGTAAATCAAGTTTGTGGTTTACTCCTGCAATGGTAACCGATCTTTCTTGCATTGCTTCAAGTAAAGCAGCTTGTGTTTTTGGCGGTGTTCGGTTAATTTCGTCAGCCAAAATTATGTTTGAGAAAATTGGTCCTTTTATGAATTTAAAATTGCGACTTTCATCTAAAATTTCGCTTCCTAAAATGTCGGACGGCATTAAATCGGGGGTGAATTGAATACGCTTAAAGTTTAAACCTAATGCTTGTGAAATGGTGTTGACCATTAAGGTTTTAGCCAAACCAGGCACTCCTACTAAAAGAGCGTGACCACCTGAAAAAATACTTAATAAAATTTGATCAACTACCAAGTCTTGACCTACAATAATTTTGGCTATTTCGGCTTTTAATTCAAGTCGTTTTTGTACTAAATTTTGGATTGCTGCTACGTCGGACATTTGAATTTTAGATTTTAGATTTTAGATTTTAGATTTTGTGAACTAAAACTAAATGGATTTAAACATTTTTTTTGATTTGGGATTTTAAAAAAAGATAGCACCGACTTTAATGATAAAAAACAACCTTGAATTGATAACCCCGATAGCAGTGAAAATGAACCACGCCATTAAAAGCGTGATTTATTGTAACGGATAGCGGGAATTTACTTTAATGAAAATCCTAAACTGCTGTTCCAGAAATTTTTAAGTATAAATTTAAAAAAATTACAATGCTTTTTTCAACCAATTGTTGGTGAAAACACAATCGCGGTATTCGGCGTTGATTTTTATATAGGTTTCTTTAATTTTTTCGTCGCTCCATTTTGCAATAGCATTTAGCTGTTTTTCTTTTAGTGCCAGTTCTTTTATCTTGGTATAATCTTTACTATAATCGGCAGCGTGATCATCAATTTTATTGGTTACCATAATAATTTTGTACTTTTTTCCGGCTTTTGGATCATCGGTTAAAATTAAATTAGAGATTTCGCCACTTTTTAAATTGTTTACATCGGAGTACAATTCAGGATCCATCTTTGTCAATTCAAAATGGGTGTCTTGTGTTTTAGGATTTACCAAAGTTCCACCATTCGCACGAGTTTCTTTTTCGTCGGACATAGTACGAGCGGCTTCGGCAAAGGTGATTTCTTTATCAAGAATACGTTTTTTTATTAAAGCAATTTTTTCTTTGGCTTCTTTAAGTGATTCATCAGAAACTTTTGGCATTAACAATATGTGTCGCAATTCTAGTTCTAAACCTTTAATTTTCTCCAGCATTATAATGTGAAATCCAAATTCGGTTTCAAAGGGTTCGGATATTTCGCCTTCTTGTAATGAAAAAGCAACATCTTTAAATTCTTTTACAAATGGTGTTTTTTTGGTAATTTTGTAAAAACCACCTGTAGATCGAGAGCCTACATCGTCGGTATAAAGAACCGCTTTAGTGGTAAAACTTCCACCTGCCATAACTTCTGCACGAATTAATTTTAACTTATCAATCACTTTTTGCTTTTCAAGTTCCGAAACTTTTGGAGCTACAACTATTTGAGCAATTTCAAGCTCTGTTCCAAAAATTGGTCGGTCTTTTTCGGGAATTTTTTTAAAGAATACTCTAGTTTCTTCTGGGGTAATTGTAATTGGATCAATAATTTTGCGTTGCATTTCTGCAGCTAATTTTTGTTGTTTTAATATTTCAAATAAATCGGTTCTAAAGTCGTCTTCATTGCTTTTTTTGAAATATTTTATTACATTTTCCATCGATTTTAGTTGTTCCACCATATAATCGATTTGCTGGTTCATTTTTTCTTTAACCTCGTCGTCTTTTACAACAACAGAATCTTGAATGGCTTGATGAGCATACAATTTATCTTCTAGCAATTTACCCAGCATTTGGCAACGAGTAATGTCTTTAATTGAGCCACCTTGGCTTGAAATTTCAAGTAATGATTTATCAATATCAGAATCTAAAACGTTGAAATCGCCTACTGTAGCAATAATTCCGTCAATACGCTTGTGGTTTAAATTGACAATTTTTGTTTTTACGGTATCTTTTTCTTTAATTATTTCTTGAGCAGAAATACTGTTTAAAACGAAAAATAATGAAAAGATAAGTACTTTTTTTATGCTAAATTGATTGTTCATTTTGGGATTTTATTTCTTTATTTGTTTTTTAACTTTTTCAAAAACGTCTTGGTTTATTTTTATTGTGAATTCTTTTTTAAGGTTTGAAACCCAGTTTTGTTCAAGATAAGTTTGGTAATCGTTAATTACTTTACCTTTACTTTCGTCAAATGTTTTTGACCCAGAAGGCATTACTTTGTCTATTTTGGTAACAAAATAATAGTCTCCTTGTTTTATAATTGCTGATGTTCCAACTTGCATTTTAGTTTCTTTTGGCAAAGCTGTTGCATTTTCTTCAAAAACACCTTCGGTTGCCATTATGTTAACAACATCTTTAGTATTTAATTTTTCTTTTATTGTTTTGGTAGACTCATTTTTATTTAACAAATCCAAGGCTTGTTTTACCACATCCATTTTAGTTGACGATAAAACGATTGCATTAACCCGAGTTTTCCACAAGTATTTGTCTTTTTGAGTGTCGTAAAATGCTTTTAATCCAACTGTATCAGTTTTAGAACGTTGCCAAATTTCTTTTTCCATTAAATCAAACAACAATAGTCCATCACGATATTCATCAATTACTGCCGAAAATTCAGGAAATTCTTTTTCTAAATTATCATTGTAATATTGACTTAATTGCTCGTCGGTAAAGTTTTTATATAAGACTTCGGTCAATTTATTAATTGGTTTAGGCTTGAACGATGCACTTTGTTGTGCATTAATATACTTTAAAAACGAAGTTCCTGTAACTGGAGTTTTTTCTATTAAAAATAAAGTGCCATCGAATGGTTTTGTGTCCGCAGGAAGTTCCCATTTTGAATCGTAATAGCTGTCTTTAACTTCATTGCTAACCGTTGCCAGCAATTTGACATTGGTTTTAATGGGATATTTTTTTCTTAATTTTTCGTTTAGCGAATTGGTAATCAACCGTGAGCGGTCGTCTTTACTAATTTTATTTTCTAAATCGGTTTTAGATTCGGCTAATGTTTTTACTGGATATTTATCTATTAATTTAACAATATGCCAACCAAATTGTGATTGAAATGGCTTTGACATTGTGCTTTCTTTGGTTAATGCAAATGCCGCATTTTCAAACTCGTCAGAACTTAATTGCCCAGAACCAAAGCGATTTAAAATACCTCCTTTTGATGATGATGATTTGTCTTCAGAGAATTGACTGGCTAGGTCCTCAAATTTTTCACCTTGCTGAATTTTTTTATAGATATCGTCAATTGTTGCTTTAGGTTTTGTAGCGTCTTCGCCATCTTTGGCTTTTAAAATCATTATGTGAGCTACTGTGATTTCACCTCTATTATTTCGAATTTCATTTACCTTAATTATATGATATCCAAATCGGGTTCTAACAATTTTTGAAACAGATCCAACTGGTGTTTTATATGCTGCGGATTCAAACGGATAGATCATTCTAAAACTGGTAAAAAAACCTAAATTACCCTTATTCTCTTTTGCGGATGGATCGTCGGAGTTTGATTGCGCTAAAGTTGCAAAGTCTTCACCAGCCAAAGCTTTATCACGAATAGAAACAGCTTTCTTGTAAGCAATTAAAGTATCTGCAGGTAGCGCATTTTCATCGCATTTAATTAATATATGTGATGCATTTAATTCTTTTTGAATTCTTGAATACGCTTCATCAACTAGTTCTTTAGTAACTTTTGAATCGGTTGTATAATTTTTTGCTAACTGTGAACGGTAGGTTTTTAATTCATTTTTATATTGATCACCATTTTCAAGACCTAGTTTGTAAGCTTTGTTTACTTTTAATTTATAACCTAAAAAAAGTTCTAAGTATTGATTTAAATCTTTTTGAGACTCATCTTTAACTAAATCAAGATTTTTTTTATAAATTCTTTCAAATTCGTCGGTATAATAAGGCTTTTGGTCTATAGTAAATAAAACTTCTTTCGAACTATTTTGAGCATTTGCAATCAAATTAATGGCAAGAAATAATCCTAAAAATAATTGTTTCATAATTTGTGCTTTTATACGTTTCTTATTATTTAATTAACAATTCACAAAAATAGCAAATCGCTCTTATTAAACAACAATAACATTTAGTATTAACAAAAATTTATTAACAAGTTTTACATTGATTTGTACGGAAATTAAAATTGTAATTCGTTTTTTGTTTTATTAATAGTATTTTTGCAGTCATTAAAAAAATAGTATGACTTTTTTAGAAGAAATTAAACGCCGCCGAACCTTTGGAATTATTTCGCATCCTGATGCTGGAAAAACAACTTTAACTGAAAAATTGTTGCTTTTTGGAGGTGCAATTCAAGAAGCAGGAGCGGTTAAAAATAATAAAATTAAAAAAGGTGCCACTTCCGATTTTATGGAAATTGAGCGCCAACGTGGAATATCAGTTGCCACATCGGTTTTGGCATTTAATTATCGTGATAAAAAAATTAATATTCTTGACACACCAGGTCACAAGGATTTTGCCGAAGACACGTTTAGAACTTTAACTGCGGTGGATAGTGTAATTGTGGTAATTGATGTTGCTAAAGGTGTTGAGGAACAAACGGAAAAGTTAGTAGCTGTATGTAGAATGCGGAAAATACCAATTATTGTTTTTATTAACAAAATGGATAGAGAAGGAAAAGACGCCTTTGATTTAATGGATGAAGTGGAAAAAAAATTAGGTTTACACGTTACTCCGCTGAGTTTTCCTATCGGAATGGGTTATGATTTTAAAGGAATTTATAATATTTGGGAACAAAACATCAATTTATTTAGTAGCGACAGTCGTAAAAATATTGATGACACAATTGCATTTTCTGATATTAAAAATCCTGAATTGGATAAAATAATTGGTTCAAAACCTGCCAATACTTTGCGTGAGGAGTTGGAATTAATAGATGAAGTATATCCAAAATTTGATCGAAAAGAATATCTTGATGGAAACTTACAGCCTGTATTTTTTGGTTCGGCGCTTAACAACTTTGGTGTTCGTGAGTTACTAGATTGTTTTGTAGCCATCGCACCTACCCCAAAACCTAAAGATTCTGATACCCGCTTGGTTTTACCCGAAGAAGAAAAAATGAGTGGTTTTGTATTTAAAATTCACGCCAACATGGATCCAAAACACAGAGATAGATTGGCATTTATTAAAATCGTTTCGGGAACCTTTGAACGGAACAAACCCTATGAGCACGTACGATTAAAAAAGAGTTTAAAGTTTTCAAGTCCAAATGCATTTTTTGCGGAGAAAAAAGAAATTGTAGATATTTCCTATCCAGGAGATATTGTAGGTTTGCACGATACTGGTAATTTTAAAATTGGAGATACTTTGACTGAAGGAGAAATGATGAGTTTTAAAGGAATTCCGAGTTTTTCTCCTGAACATTTTAGATACATTAATAATGCTGACCCATTAAAAGCAAAACAACTTGAAAAAGGTATTGATCAATTAATGGATGAAGGGGTAGCTCAATTATTTACTTTAGAATTGAATAATCGTAAAATAATTGGAACCGTAGGTGCCTTACAATATGAAGTTATTCAATATAGACTAGAACACGAATACGGAGCAAAATGTACTTATGAAAATTTCCCTGTTCACAAGGCTTGTTGGGTTCGCCCCGATGATGCAAAAAATGAAGAGTTTAAAGAATTTAAAAGAGTCAAACAAAAATTTTTAGCACACGATAAATACAAACAATTAGTGTTTCTTGCCGATTCCGATTTTACAATCCAAATGACTCAGAGTAAATATCCAAGTGTGAAATTGTTTTTTACATCGGAATTTGAATAAATTTAAAGTTGTATAAAACTAAAAACCATCAGTAGTAACGAACTGATGGTTTTTATATTAAATATTTAAGTTAAAACTATTTTGATATCTTTCTAAATTTATTAAAAGAATAGAGCGCAAAAATCACTCCTGCAATTATCAAATAAATTAGTTGCCCATTAATTGGCACATCATTTCCATCTAAATTACCTCCACCAGTATCATCATCACTACCTTGAGCAAAAACGGTACTGTTAAGAAACACAGTTACTATTAAAAATGCAATTTTGTTATAATTTTTCATATACTAATCTATTTTGGCTGTAAAGATAATTTTTTTTTTAAAAATTCTATACATTTTGTTAAAAATAAAACAATTAAATTTATTTACACTAAAAAATTGTTTTGGCATTTTAAAAAAATTTAATTTATAATCTTTTTAGTAATTACTTTTCCATCTACTAAAGTCGTTTTTACTATTACCACTTCGTTAGTAGCGCCTAAATTAAATCGGTATTCCAATTTGTTTACATTGCTCTTGTTGAATAACAATCTACCTGTTATATCAAATACTTTGATGTTTTCAATTTCGGTATTTACAGAGTTAACCACGATATCACTATTGTTTTTGTAAACTATAATACCATTAGTATTAAATTCATTTGACGAATTTGATAAAATTGAATTTTGATAAATAATTTCAAACCGATTAGATGTTACGCCAGAGTTGGAAGTAAAATTATAACTATTTGAAGTTGTCAAATTCGTTACAACGTTCGTCAGATTATCTTTCAAGTAAACGTCTTGAATACCATTAAACAAGCCTGAGGTGTGGTCGAGAATAATACTATAATTTCCAGGAGTCGAAATTTTAATACTTAACGGAACACTATCATTTGAATTAAAAGGTACCGCTCTGCTTTGAATTACATAATCACTAGTACTTGAATTAATTAAAGAGCTCAAAGTGGTTTGACCATCAATACGGACTGCATCAAATTCGTCAACATTATCAGAAGCATTTGATCTATAACCCAAAGCTATTTGAGAAAATTGCTCGTTATCACCAATTAAATTAAGCCACATAAAATTAACTTCATCTACTACATTAGCGTTACTAGTTTTAAAAAATTGGTTGGCTGTATTTGCAACACGCATTGTGTTGTCAAATCTTACCGATGTTGCAGATGGCTTGGCTTCAACCATAAAACCTTGACCAGTTTGTATTATCCCTAATGGATCAGAACTTGCAGAAAAATTTGGTCCAGCTACAAAAATACCACCGTTCCAGGTTGAGTAGCCTGTATTTGTAGTTACCGAATTTGTTTTTCTCCAAAATCGAAGAGTTCCTGTAATGTTTGCTGAATTAGCAGTTACAAAACTGCTCATGCTTATAGGCGATGCATACGGATTTCCTACAGTATTGTACTTTTGAGTAGCACTAACATAAGAAATTGGAGTTGTATTTGTTCCATTATTAGGTACCCCAGTAAACTGTCCGTTCCAAACTGTTGGTGTAGTTGGATGATTATCAGGCATACGAATTAAATACCCTTTCCCGTATGCAAAGTTTGTAGTTCCAGGATTAATTGTTGAATAAAAATTCGCAGTTGTATTGTAGGTGTAAAAACGAATGTTGGATGGGCCAACATTATACGTTAGCGGTGAAAAAGCCAAAATATTTTGAGGTATTACTGGAGAAGACCACAACGTATAGTCCAATCGCATTAAAGCCGAACTATTTCGTTGTACTCTAATATTTCCAGTATTTGGCACATCGTTTTGTTGTACCAATGGAGCATTATTTGCAAAAGTCATAGTTGCAGCAGCATTAACTTTTATATCATTTTGAAGTGTCATTGTTGAACCGCTTGTAATTGTTACTATTGACGAGCCATTAACAGTACAATCACACGCTGCAATAGTAGTATTGGCAGGTGAAGTATAATTTCCATTAAAAATTATTGGACGGTTAATATTGTTTGGTGAAGCACTAAAAGATACTCCATTCCAAGTAACTGCACTAGTTATTGCTACCGCATAGCTTACCGTTCCACTTGTTCCACAACCATTTGTTGCTGTTACGGTAACATTTCCACTTTGAGCAGAGGTTCCTGATGTTACAGTAATACTTGTAGTTCCAGCGCCACTTACTAGTATCCATCCTGTTGGCACTACCCAATTATAGTTACTAGCGTTGGTTACCGCTGTACAAGAATACACTTGTTTACTTGTAGGACAAATTGAATTTGGTCCTGATACCGTTGGATTTGCTAAAACTGAAACTGGACTAGTTGTTATTTTCACTGGATCTGAAAAGAAAACACAACTTGAAGGAATGGCTGCTGTAACTTTTCGACGGTAGTAAATAACTATATTCGTTGTAGTTGTAGTTTGTGTTGGAGGCGTATAATCTTCTAAGGTGGCACCACTTATATCAGTAAAAGTGACTCCATCTGGTGATGATTGCCATTGGTATAAAATAGTTGGATTAACGGTACCTCCTGTATAAGTGTAGCTTGATCCATCAAGAACACCTGGGCTATTACCGGTACAAACAGAAATGTTAGCTGGGCCTGCTATTGTATTTGTAGTAGCAGCAAAAGGAACCATTGAAAAATTAACTACGTTTTGACCACCATTTTCATAATAATCAATTACAATATCGTTATTGCCAGTTAATGTTAATAAAATATTGCCGTAATTGGTAGGCGATTGTTCTTTCCATTCGCTAAAAACTAGTACACCGTCAACATAAATTCGAACACCATCATCACCATCAAAGCTAGCTAAAAAGCAACCGGAAAGAGTAGTTCTCATTCTATATCTTACTGCAAATTTATCTGTGTAAACATTTGTTCTGTTAACACCATTAGTTAAAACTGGAAAACATACGTTATTACCACCAAATCCCTCATTAAAATTTTGAGTGGGTACATTATAGTATCCAACGTACTCTGCATTTGAAAATGGAGTTCCGAAAGCAATTGGATTTGGCGAAGCATTTCCTCCAGGAGGTGCGCCTCCAGTCCAATTATAAACGTGTCCAACCCAATTGTCTGTTCCAAAAGCTGTTTGAGAGTCTTGAGTATTACCCACACTGTTTAAAACCAAAGTCATTGGTCCTCCAGTTGATCCGTCGGAAATAAATGCACCTTTAGTTAGTACTAATTTAACGGCACCCGACAAACTTGATACCCAAGTTACACTTACTCCAGTTGCACCAGAAGTTATTGATGAAGGAGTCACGTTTGAATTTGTTGAAGAGTCAAGTATAGTGATATTTTCATTGGCTCCTGAAAAAACATCGCCAACGGAAAAGGTATAAGTAAAACCTTTAACTACATTTAAATTTACATACGAACCTGCATTAACGGTTGGAGTTACAATGGTGTTAGTATTATCAATACAAAAAGTATTTACGGCTGCACTTAAAGGAAAACAAGGTCCCGATACAGATTCTGCATTAGTAGTAACTCCAATTGAAGGACTGTTGAAAGTACAAGAACCGGCATTACTAACTGCTTTTACTACTCTTCGATAATATTTAGTAATATTTACAAATGTTGAAATTGCGGGTGGTGTGTAATCTTCTAATGTAGCACCAGCAATATCTGTAAATATTGCATTATCTGACGAAACCTGCCATTGAAAACTTATTGTTGGATTTATAGTTCCGCCGTTATAGGAATAATTTGAACCATCAAAAACTGGTGCTATACCAGAACAAACACTGGTAGAATTGGCGGTAAATGTATTACTTGAAGCAAGAAAAGGTGTTAAACTAAAATTGACTTGATTACCTCCACCATTTTCATAATAATCAAGAATTAAATTACTACTTCCATTTAAATAAACCAATATATTACTGTAAGTAGTTGTTCCTTGATCTTGCCATTGATTGGCAACCAAAACACCATCAACATATAATCGTACTCCATCATCACCAGCAATTGTTACCAGGTAACATCCGGTTTTGGTTGATCTCATTCGGTAGCGAACTGCATACTGCTCTGTATAGATATTTGTATTTGCTATACCATTAGATAATAAAGGGAAACAAGCGTTTGACCCACCAAAACCCTCATTTATAGTTTCTGTTGTAACTGGATAGTAACCAACGTATTGTGCATTACTAAAAGGTGTAGTTGTAGCCGGCGCTGCTGGAGATGCTCCACCTGGAGGAATACCACCAGTAAAATTGTAAACATGACCAATCCACTGATCGGTTCCAAAAGTTGCTTGTGAATCAAAAGTATTTCCTACCGTATTGAGTGTTAAGGTTAAAGCACCACCTGTTGCATTGTCATTTAAACAAGCTCCGTGTGAAAGTTGCACTTTAATTGTTCCTGACAAAGTAGCCGTCCAAGTTAATGAAGTACCAGTAGCTGCACTGGAGAAACCAGCTGCTCCTAAATTAGCGTTTGCTGCATTAAAAAGTGTGATATTTTCATTATCTGAACCAGCGGTAAAAACATTTCCAACTGAAAAGGTGTAATTAAACCCTTGAATAACGTTTACCAAAACATACTTTCCTGCATTTACTGTGGGTGTTGTAATAGTATTTCCATTATCGACACAAAAAATATTAACCGTACCAACTTGTGGAGAGGCTAAACCCGTAAACGCACATTGGCCAAAGGAACCAACAAAAGTAAAAAGAACGAATAAGAACAAAAAGTAATTTGATTTCATATTAATTTATTTTAATTAAAAAATATGTGAAATTTATTAGTAAGGCAATTAAACCATAATTATTTTACAAAGGTAATTTAAAACATTGAAAATAAAAGGGTTTACAATTGATTTTTTTAAAATAATTAATAAAAAATAAATTTTTAACTATCCTATGATAAAAAAATAGTTTAAAAATAGCCGTTTAATTATAGAAATTTTAATAATTCACAATCATCAGTATTACTTACGTAATTATTGGTTTTTTGGTTTTTAAAAAGGAAAAAATAATTAATTTATTAATTATTTATAGAGTAAACCCTTATTTATAAAATTAAATAATTTATTTTAAATTAGTAAAAACTCTTTTTAAAATTATAAAATATATAATTGATATTCTGCCCTAACTGTGCTTATATTTTAAAACAAATAGATTATTCCAACTAAAAAAATCATTATTTACAAATTAAATACTGCAACGCATCGTTCTTTATCAGAATTAAATTATTGATAATCAACTGATTTTTTTAATTAATATTCATTAAATCATTAGAATTAAAGTAGTATCAAGATTAGTATAAAATTTAAACAAAACAAAACAAAAAACCCATTAGCTTTACTAATGGGAATTGAAATGTAGTATTTGATAAAATAAACTGACTTATTAAAATAAAAAAAAATTCAAAAAAAACTTAAATTAGATTTATGAACTGTCAATTGAATATTTTTTTGGTAATTACTTGCCCTTCAGACAAAATGACTTTTACCAAAACTACCTGATTAGTCGTACCAATATTTAACCGAATTTCAGAACCATTGACCCCTTCTTTTTCTAACAATAACCTACCACTGGTATCAAATATCTTTACATTAGAAATTGTTGCATTACCTGAATTTAGTATAATATCGCTTAAGTTCTTATAAACTAATAAGTTATTTTCAATACTAGTATTGGTTAATGAAGATAAGGTTGTAAAGGTTGAATTATAAACAACCTCAAAGCGTTGGTTGAAAACTCCAGATGTAGTATAAAAGGTATACGAACCAATTCTCAAATTAGAATAAGTATTGGTGAAAACATCATGTAAATAAATAGCCTGTGTTGGATTACTAAATAACCCAATAGTGTGATCTAGAAATAAGGTACAGTATCCGGCGTTTGCGATTCTAATGCTTAACGCAACTCTCTCATCGGCATTAAAAGGCATTGCACGGCTTTGAATTACATAGTCATTGATGTCGGAACAAATTAAAGAGTTTAGTGTGAATTGCCCGTCTATACGAGTGGAATCATAATCATCAACACAGTTTGTAGCAGAAGTCCTATTTCCCAAAGCCATTTGACAAAACTGATCATTTTCTCCAATTAAATTGAGCCAAATATAATTTAATTCATTTTCAAGATTTGGCGCAACATTGGATTCAATTTTTTTAGTTGATACTAAAGAGGTCTCCTTTTTTTCCTCGCTTTTTTTAAAGGAATTGGATATCGAATTACTATGAAAATCATTTGAAACCAAAATAGGTGTCTTATAACCCAAACCTGTTGTCGCCTTATCAACTAAATAACTATTTTGACCGTGAACAAAATTCGCTACTAGTAAAATAGAAATAAATAAGGTTTTTAGTTCATTTTTTTTGTTGTAAAACGTAGCATTGTTTTTTAAAAAAAGATAGAAATTTTTCATAATCAGTATGTTTTATATATATACTAATTTAAAAAAATTGTACCACATAAAATGTAATTGATATTATAATAACGGAAGCTAAATTCAATAAACTCTTACCTATTTTTATTAGGTAGCATAATTGTGGTAACAACAAAAATCTATAGGGAACATTTATATCTAAAATAATTTACGTAAACATCTTAAAAACAAGCTTTTAGTGTTTTTAAATACTAAAATTGTTTCACGTAAAAGCAACTAGTGCTCCTTGATTTGAGCCAGTATTAAAATGTATTCCATATCGTTTTTTTGAACATTAAAAACCTTTGAAAAAAATTTTTTAAGACTAATAGTACAATGAAAAAAAAGTTCCAAAAAGCACAAAGAAAATAACAAGGGTCTCTCTTTGAAAATAATTTTCAATTCGCTATTTTATACTGTTGAACTTTCAGTTTAAACTTAAAATGGTCTTTATTTACAACAAAATAGATATTATAAGAATAAATCAAATTTCTTTTAACCCTTAAATCAATGTTTAAAACAGTAAACGATAATGAGATTTTTAAAGTAATTGAAAACTTTTTTTATTGTCACTCTACCTATTTAAAATTAAACAGGTAGTGTATTAAAAAGTGTGTAAAATTGTTTGTTATTATTATCATTTCAATCAAATAAAGAAGAAGTTTAGTGAAGCGTAGCGGAACTAGACTTCTTCTTTATTTTTTCTTTTTCTTTTTAATTCGTCTACGTATCTAAATACTGAAACTGGATAATTGTACGATTTATATTCTTTTTCCATTGCAACTGAACCCATTAAAAACAAAACTGATTCAGGACTTGGCATTGCTCCTCTCATTTTTAAAACCCTCTTGTAATCTCGATTTAAACGCTCAATCCAATTGGTAGAATAAATCATTCGTTGTATTGGAGCTGGATAAGCCAAATAAGAGAAATAAGCTATGTTTCTTTCATTTGAAAGTGATTTCAAACTTGGATAACTCTTTTTATATTTCTCTGCAAATTTACATAAATTTTCAAATGCTTCTATTGAAGTAACTTTTTTTGTTTCAATAGCAAATATTTCTAATAATTCTTTGCCTATTTCTTGCCTTTTTGTTCTTGGAAATACTGATAAAATAGTTCGTTTTATATGAACTACACACAGTTGATGTTGTGCTTGTGGAAAGGATTTTGCAATTGCATTTTCAATAGAAGCCAAACCATCTGAAACTATCAATCCAACGCTTTGAACACCTCGTTTTTGTAACGAATCTAACTCCAACTGCCACAATGTAGCACCTTCGGTTGGATGATTTACAATACTCAGAACTTCCCTTGATCCATCTTCTTTTATCCCTAAAATGGTATAATACCCTTCTTTGCTTACTGACTTATCTCGCCTGGTGTGAACAAAAGTTGCATCAATATAAAGAACCAAATAATGCGAGTCTAATTGACGATTTAACCAGACCGAAACTTCTTCTCGGCTATCTTTCATCAAGTAGCTAATCTGTTGTTTGCTATAATCTTTTCCGTAAATCTCTTCATAAACATCGCTGACTTGTTCGGTAGTCAGACCTCGACGGTACAAACTAAAAATGAGTTTTCTATGTTCTTCGTCTTCATCTCGAAGTACATTGAGCAGTACGGGATAAAAACCACCATCGCGAGTTCTAGGAACTTTTAAAACCATTTCTTTGCCAAAACCCCGTGCTTTTCGATCTCGATAACCATTTGCATAGGTATCAGGATTTTCTTGTTGATGCAAATGACGTTCACTTTTCATAAAAGCGTTTAATGTCAGTTGCATTAATAAATTAGTGCCATTTTCTGAATTTGCTATATTCAACATTAATTCCGAAATTTGTTCTTGTGTAAAGTTCATTAGTATGTAAGTTTATCGTTAGTAATTTAAAATTACAAATTTTTAACTTTACACACTTTTTTAGGA
>JBBRCJ010000001.1:0-166640 GCA_038204955.1 Flavobacteriales bacterium | reverse complement strand
TTTTCAAAATGAGTTGCATTTGCAATTAGCGATTTAAAAAACGATTCATTATCTGTTGTTTTCATACATTCGTCGGGCAAAAAGCAATTGTTTTCAATGTCTTCCATTTCCATTTTATAGCCACTTTCACGAATCAATATCAAAATCTTTCTTGCAACATCAACACCACTCAAATCAATTTTTGGGTCAGGTTCAGTAAAACCTTGAACTCCAGCTTCTTTTACAACATCGTGAAAATTATAGGTTTCACTAAAATTATTAAAAATAAAATTTAAACTTCCTGATAAAACAGCTTGTATTTTATTGACTTTGTCACCCGAAGCAATTAAGTGTTTTAAAGTATCAATAATAGGTAAACCCGCTCCAACGTTGGTTTCAAACAAAAACGGGGCATTGTATTTTCTTGATAAATTTTTAAGATTTTTATAATTTTCATATTCCGACGAACAAGCAATTTTGTTACAAGTTACTACGGCAATATTTTGTTGTAAAAATTGATCATAAATAGATGCAATGTCTTGATTAGCTGTTACATCTACAAAAATTGAATTTCGTAAATTTAGGTTTCTTGCTTTTGTTATAAATTCAGAAACATCCGTTTTTTCGCCATCATTAAGCGCATTTTTCCAATCTTTTAATGAAATTCCTTCTTCGTCAAAAATCATTTTTCTGGAGTTTGACAAAGCAATTACTCGAAGGTTAATCTTCAAGTTTTCTTTTAAAAATTTCTTTTGCTGATGAATTTGTTCAATAAATTTTTCGCCAACATTTCCAACGCCCATTACAAATAAATTTAACTGTTTGGTATTTTCTTCAAAAAAGCGTTCGTGTAAAGTATTCAATGCTTTTTTAACATCCTTTTCGTTAATTACAACCGAAATATTTCGTTCTGACGCTCCTTGTGCAATGGCGCGAATATTGACATTATTTTTACCTAAAGTACTAAACATTTTACCACTTAATCCTTGATGATTCTTCATTTTTTCACCCACTAAAGCTACTATACACAAATCTTTTTCAACCAAACAAGCATCAATTTTGTCTTGAGAAATTTCTAATTCAAAAGTTTCGTTGATTACCTGTTCTGCTTTTTGGGCATCTGTATTTAATATTCCAATGCAAATTGAATGTTCCGATGAAGCTTGAGTTATAAAAATCACATTAATGTTTGCCAACGAAAGTGCTTCAAACAGTCTTTTTGAGGAACCAGAAACTCCAATCATTCCTGAACCTTCAAGCGTAATTAAAGTAATTTGATCAATATGAGAAATTCCTTTTATTGGATTTGAAATATCATTTTTATCATTCGATATTTTGGTGCCAAATGCTTCGGGTTCAAATGTATTTTTTATCCAAATTGGAATATTCGACTTTAAAACAGGCTGAATGGTTGGTGGATACAACACTTTTGCTCCAAAATGCGACAATTCCATTGCTTCTTGATAGGAAATCGTTTCAATAGGTTGCGCTTGTTTTACAATTTTCGGATTTGCAGTGAACATGCCGCTCACATCGGTCCAAATTTCTAACGAAGTTGCGTTAAGACCATTGGCAATTATTGCTGCTGTATAATCTGATCCACCGCGACCCAAAGTTGTCGTATTTCCATCGTTTGATGACGAAATGAAACCTGGTAAAAGTTCCACTTTTGCCTTATTTGAGTTAAAATAATCAGCTATTAATGAGTTTGTCACCTCAAAATTCACTGTTGCTTTCCCAAAATTTGAATTGGTTTTAATCAATTCACGACTGTCTTTATAATTGCTATTCGGGATTTTTTGTTGCAATGCTGTTGCAATTATTTGTGATGATAAAAGTTCTCCAAAACAAATTATTGCATCCGAAGTTCGAGGCGATAATTCACCCAATAAAAAACAACCATCTAACAAGGTTTGTAGTTGATTTATTTGCGAATTTATATTGATTGTTAGCTGGTTTCGTTTATCCGAATCTACTAGTTCTGAAATTGTTACAAAATGCTTTAGCTTAATTTCTTCAATCACCAATTTATAATCTTCGTCTTTTAAAGCTGCCTTTTTTGATGCCAATAGCAATAAATCAGTAACTCCACTCAAGGCGGAAACCACTACGATAAGTTTTTCTACTTTCGATTTTTCAATAATAATATTTAATACTAATTTAATGTTTTGAGCATTGGCTACTGATGTTCCGCCAAATTTTAATACTTCCATCTTATTTTAATTTCATTCAATTTTTCAAAAATAAGGTTTTAAAATCTAATATAAGTTTCAAAAACCACTTTTACGAATATGGTAATTTAAGTTTAAAAAAAGCCTATTTTCTGTTTATTTTAAAAATAGAATTGAAATTTTTATTAAATTGTTACTTTTGTTCCTAATAATAAATTTAAAATTTAATTCACAATGTTTACTACTCACTATATAAGCTCAGATGTTTTAACGCTAGAGTCTCTTCAAGATATTATTTCGCAAAATCAAGTATTGGCATTATCGGAAGAGGCAATTGTAAATATATCAAAGTGTCGGGAATATTTAGATAAAAAAATGTTAACCTCTGATGTGCCAATCTATGGAATTAATACTGGTTTTGGTTCACTTTGCAATGTAAAAATATCCAATGAAAATTTATCGAAATTACAGTCCAATTTAGTAAAATCACACGCTTGCGGTATTGGCGATGAAGTACCCAATGAGATTGTAAAAATAATGCTTTTGCTTAAAATTCAAAGTTTAAGTTACGGACATTCGGGTGTTCAGGTAGAAACAGTAGCTCGTTTAATTGATTTTTACAATAATGATATTTTACCTATAATTTTTACACAAGGTTCGTTAGGAGCAAGTGGCGATTTAGCACCACTAGCACATTTATCATTACCGTTAATAGGAGAAGGAGAAGTTTTTTATGAAGGATTCCGTCAACCAGCTTTAAAAGTACTTGAAAAAATGAACTGGTCGCCTTTAGTGTTAAAATCCAAAGAAGGCTTGGCATTGTTAAACGGAACTCAATTTATGAGTGCCTATGGTTGTTATATTATTTTAAAATCCATCAAATATTCTTATTTTGCTGATTTAATTTCGTCAATTTCATTGGATGCATATGATGGGCGTATCGAACCTTTTAATGAGTTAATTCATTTTATTCGTCCACATAACGGACAAATTGTAACTGCAAAAAGGGTAAAGGAACTATTAGAAGGAAGCCAGATTAGTGCTCAACTCAAAGATCACGTTCAAGATCCATATTCATTTCGTTGTATTCCTCAGGTGCACGGCGCTTCAAAAGATACTATCGATTATGTTAAAAAAGTATTTAAAACCGAAATTAATTCGGTTACCGATAATCCAAATATATTTATCGAAAGTGATGTAATTATTTCGGGAGGTAATTTTCACGGGCAACCTTTGGCACTTGCATTAGACTTTTTAGCGATTGCTTTAGCCGAATTAGGAAGTATATCCGAACGAAGAACCTATCAATTAATATCGGGTTTACGAGGTTTGCCAGCTTTTTTAGTTGATAATCCGGGATTAAATTCGGGTTTTATGATTCCGCAATACACTGCAGCAAGTATTGTTAGTCAAAATAAACAATTGGCAACTCCAGCTAGTGTTGACAGTATTGTTTCTAGTAATGGTCAAGAAGATCACGTGAGTATGGGCGCAAACGGGGCTACAAAATGCTTAAAAATCATAGAAAATTTAGAACGGATTCTTGCAATTGAATTAATGAATGCCTCACAGGCCATTGAATTTAGAAGACCATTAAAATCGGGTAATTTTATTGAGCTATTTTTAAAATCATATCGAGACGAAGTTTCATTTGTAAAAGAAGATAGAATTTTGCATTACGATATAGAAAAATCAATCGCTTTTTTGAATAGTTTTAATATGGACACTAACGAGATTTAATAAACCAAAAAAACCACTGAATCCAGTGGTTTTATAAGTGATCCCAGAAGGATTCGAACCTTCGACCTACTGCTTAGAAGGCAGTTGCTCTATCCAGCTGAGCTATGGAACCATTATTATTAATTTGGTCTCGATTGATTACGAGATTACATCTTGTCGGGGTGGCAGGATTCGAACCTGCGACCTCCTGCTCCCAAAGCAGGCGCGATAACCGAGCTACGCTACACCCCGAAGGTATAATTTTCAAAAAAATTTCAATTATTTTTATAAATGAAATTTTGCGGAGAGTAAGGGATTCGAACCCTTGGTACAGTTACCCATACGCATGTTTAGCAAACATGTCCTTTCGGCCACTCAGGCAACTCTCCAAACTTAAAAGAACGTATTTATTTAAGCGGTTGCAAATGTAAGATTATCTTAAACGTTTTACAACTAATATTTAATTTTTTTTCCCTTTTTTTTTAAACAGTTTTAAAAAGTTCTAACAATCAACTTAATAGAAAATTTATTTTATTTCTCACTTTATTTTTAAGGAAGAAATTATTATAAATTCAATGATTTATCAAAAATTAATTATTACTATTGTCAAAAATTGAAATTATGAAAACTATATCTTTTTTACTTTTTTTCTTTTCTCTTTTAAGTTGCAAAAGTCAGTCGGCTTTAATTGTAAAAAAAACTAAAAGCATTGAAAAAACAATTGCAGACACTTCATTTGTACGATTGAAATCATATAGTAAAGATTTTATATTTGATTTAAAATATGCAACCTCTGATAATTTTTTAAAAACAAAAGTATATGATTGTGCAGAATGTTATTTGCGTTTTAAAACTGTAAAAAAATTAATTGCAATCAATGGAATTCTAAAAGAACAAGGTTTAAAAATTAAATTGTTTGACTGTTATCGACCATTGGATGTTCAAAAAAAAATGTGGAAATTAGTTCCAAATACTAATTATGTTGCCGATCCTAAAAAAGGCTCAATTCATAATCGCGGTTGTGCTGTCGATTTAACGTTAGTAAATTTAAAAGGAGTTCCATTAGATATGGGAACTGAATTTGATTTTTTTGGAGAACAAGCCAATCACGATTATCAAAACTTATCGGATTTAGTCAAATCAAATCGAAAAATTTTAAAAAATGTAATGTTAACCAATGGTTTTAAATCTATAAATTCCGAATGGTGGCATTATAATTTAATTGACGGTTCCAATGAGAAAGTGGCAAATTTTAAATGGAATTGTAAGTAAATTTTTTATTATAAGAATTTCATTAAATTTTCTTTATTAGGAATACTACAATTATCTTTTTTGCCGAACCATTTATAGCGATTTTTTGCAATAAAACGATATCCAAAGTCGGTAATACCTTTCGGTAAAATTGAAAAAATAGTCAAAATTATAAATAGTCCGCCAAGATATTTTGCTATTTTAAAAACTGCTTCGGAATGAATAAAATACTTATTTTCAGGCTCAAATAAAATAATACTATCTGTTTTTGAACTATCGATTGCTAGATGGTTAATAATTTGTAAACCTAAATCTGATTGTATTGAAGTAAATCGAAAAATATCTTTTTTATCAAATTTAATTACAAATTTTACCCAAGCATTACACAAGTTGCAAACACCATCGAATAGAATAATTTTTTTATTTTCGGGTAAATGTATCATTTTCCTTTTTCTACAAATTCTAACAAATCTAACGAAACGGTCGATGTAAAAACGCCATAATTTACAATTGCTTTATTTTTTTCTATTTTATCAATGGTTCCAATTGCTTTTCCATCATGCATACGAACTCGATCGTTTAATTTTAAAATTGGTTTCGGCTTTTCAATTACAATCGATGCTTTTAGTTTTTTTTCTTTTTTCTCCACCCGAATTTCTTCTACTTTAACTTCCACTTCTTTTTTAATTTCTTTTTGAAGTACTGTTTTTGCTATAATTTCTTTGGCAGTTGCTTTTTTACGTTTGGAGTTTTCAATTTCTATAATCTTTAAAAACTCGCCAAGTAATTCTTTTTTATTTTTGTTATTGAAATATTTTTCGGCAATGTCTTCAATTTTTTGACCAATGTAAATTATCTTTTGATTTGAATCGTACAACTCTTGATAACGCTCTAACTTATCTTTAATCTTAGCATTAATACTTTCCATTTTTTTGCTTTCATCACGTGCTTTACTTTCTTCTTCTTTTAAATTGATAGATGTTTTTTCAAGTTTTGAACGTTCTTTTTGTAAGGTTGCAATTGTTTTATCAAATCGTACTTTTCCACCTTCAATTTTCTTTTTCGCTCGATTAATTAACCCAAACGGAATACCATTTTTTTGCGCCACTTCAAAGGTAAATGAACTTCCAGCTTGTCCCAAATGTAATTTATACATTGGCATTAACGTTTTTTCGTCGAACAACATATTAGCATTGGTAGCGTTTGGCAACTCGTTGGCTAAGATTTTTAAGTTCGTGTAATGTGTTGTAATAATTCCGTAAGCTTCTCTATGGTAAAATTCTTCTAAAAAAACTTCAGCCAAAGCACCACCTAAATCTGGATCGGAACCTGTACCAAATTCATCTATTAGAAATAAGGTTTTATCGTTGCATTTTTTTAAAAAATAGTTCATATTTTTTAAACGATAACTGTAAGTACTTAATTGATTTTCAATTGATTGGTTGTCTCCAATATCGGTTAAAATTCTATCAAATAAAAAGGTTTCGCTGCGTTCGTGAACTGGAATTAAAATGCCACTTTGCAACATTAATTGCAATAACCCGACTGTTTTTAAAGATATTGTTTTTCCACCAGCATTGGGTCCAGAAATTACAATTATGCTACTTTCTTTATTTAATTCGATGGTTTGCGGATGCGTAATTTCATTTTTGAGTTTGTTGTTCAAGTACAAAATTGGGTGAAAAGCATCTCGAAAATACAACCGTTTTTCGTTATTAAAAGTTGGCAATATTCCATTAATTCGATTGGCATATTTTGCTTTGCTAGCAATGACATCAATATCCGAAAGAAATTCTTGATACTCAATTAACAATTTATGAAACGGTCGAATATCAGTAGTTAATTGTTTTAAAATCCGAGTAATTTCTTGCTTTTCTTCGTATTCTAAATTGCTTAATTCTCTAGAGTAATTCAAAGTTGCTTCGGGTTCAATGTAGGCTATACTTCCTGTTTTGGAACTTCCTAAAATAGATCCTTTTACTTTTTTGCGATACATTGCTAAAACCGCCAAAACTCTACGATTTTCGGCAAAACTTTCTTTAATATCATCTAAATATCCTAAAGAATTGTAGTGTGTTAACGCCATTCCAAAACTTTGGTTCACTTTTCCGCGAACCGTTCCCATATCTCTTCGGATATTCAACAAATCAGGCGAAGCATTGTTTTTTATTTCACCAAATTTATCAACAACTTCCTCTATTTTATTGATTAAGTATTTGGTAACTTCTATTTTGGATGCTTTTTCGTTAAGTTTTGGATAATATTCAGCAAATTTTTTCAAGAATAAAATTAGAACATTTGATGTCTCGGATAAATTTAAAATTTTACGAAACCCATTTAATTCCAATTGACTGTCTTCGATTATTAAAAATTTTAATTCGTGATTAATGCTATCAAAACCGTGATTGGCAATGGCATTATTATTGGTAAACGACGATAAATATTCGGAAGTTTGAGTTAAATTATCCATTAAATTATTCTTTTCGTTAAAAGGAACAATTTGAAGTGCTTTTTCTTTTCCTAATTCGGTGTTGCAACCATTTGAAATAGTTTGCAAAATGGTATCAAATTCAAGGTCTTGTAAGGTTTTTGATGTAATCGAAATCATTATAAAAATTTAGAATTCAAAGTTACAAAGTTCCGACTGTTTATTTATTCAATTTTCTTATTTTTGACAAAATTTAAGTAATGTTGAACTATTTAGAAACTTCTTGGCAAAATTTACTTTCGGAAGAATTTGAAAAACCTTATTTTTTAAAATTGCAATCGTTTGTAAATCAAGAGTATGAATCAAAGATATGTTTTCCGCCAAAAAATGAAATTTTTAATGCTTTTAATTCGTGCTTGTTGAACGATTTAAAGGTTGTAATTATTGGTCAAGATCCGTATCACGGTCAAGGTGAAGCAAATGGTTTGTGTTTTTCGGTGGCTGATACTGTAAAAATTCCACCTTCGTTACGAAATATTTTTAGAGAAATTGCATCAGATTTGGATACGATTTTTATGCCTGAAAATGGAAATTTAGAGCGTTGGGCTAAACAAGGAGTTTTGTTGTTAAATGCTACTTTAACAGTCGAGAAAGACAAAGCGGGAAGCCATCAAAAGCAAGGTTGGGAAACTTTTACAGATGCTGTAATTTCAAAACTAAATAGTGAGAAAAGCAATGTTGTTTTTTTGCTTTGGGGAAATTATGCACATAAAAAAGGAGCTAAAATTGATATTGTAAAACATTTGGTTTTAAAATCGGGTCATCCATCGCCTTTAAGTGCTAATCAAGGTAAATGGTTCGGGAATAAGCATTTTAGTTTGGCTAATTCGTATTTAAAATCGGTTGGAAAAAGTGAGATTGACTGGTGATTTTAAGTAATCTTTGTCAAACTTTTAAACTTTAACAAAGATTTTTAACTTAAGTTATTCTTTTAAAACTTCAATTAAAAACCTGTTTGTTACTACTTCAACATCATCCAATTTTGAAATTTTAAAATCGCTTTTTTTCCAGTTTTTTGTTGGGTTTATTCGAATTGTTTTATTGGATAATTTAATGTCAACGGGCATTTCAAAGTTTTTTTCGTCTGTTTTCCAACGAAATTCCAATTGCTTTTTAACTTTTCGCATTTCTAAAACTGGAATGTCTTTAAAACGCAAGTATTGATTGAAAATAGGAGTGAGGTTCAAACCAGTTTCTTTATTAAAAAATGTAACAACGTCATTGGTTTCAATTATTTTATGTCGAAAAGTAGCGGAATAATTCAACAACAATTTCCACCATTTAGTATCATCGTTAATTACTGATCGGATTGTGTTTAATAGTAATGCTCCTTTATAATACATATCGCTCGAACCTTCTTCATTTACTCCGAAAGGTCCGATAATGGGTTTGTCATCTTGAATGTTTTTCTTTAACCCATTGATGTAAATTTGCGATTTTTCGTAACCCATTTGGCATTCTAAATAAACCGTTTCTGTGTAACAAGTGAAGCCTTCGTGAATCCACATATCAGCAATATCTTTTGATGTAATACTGTTTCCAAACCATTCGTGACCACTTTCGTGAATGATAATAAAGTCGAAATTTAGCCCTACTCCCGTGCCAGACAAATCGCCACCAAGATACCCTTTTAAATACTTATTTCCGTAAGCAACAGCACTTTGATGTTCCATTCCTAAATAATTAGTTTCAACTAACTTGTAACCGTCATTTGCAAATGGATAGGTTCCAAATTTTGCCTGAAAGCAATCCATCATTGGTTTTACTTCTTCAAATTGGATTTTTGCTTTGTCTAAATTTTCTCGTAAAACGTAATAATCCAAATCTAAGCCTTTATAATTTTCGCCAAAATGAACGTAATCGGCAATATTAAGGGTTATATCATAAGAATTTATTGGATTTTTAACTTCCCAATCCCATCGAGTGTAACCATTTTTTAAATCCTGTGAGCCAATTAATCGACCGTTTGAAACATTCATTAAACCAGTTGGGACAGCTACTTTTATGGTAGCGCCATTATCAGGTTCATCGCTTTGCGAATCTTTACAAGGATACCACATACTTGCGCCGTCGCCTTGACATGCTACTCCAACCCAAGGTTTTCCTGCTTTATCGGTTTTAAAAACCAAACCGCCATCCCAAGGAGCTCGCTTGGCAATAGTTGGTTTTCCGGAATAGTAAAATTTTAATTTTTGATTGGAATTGACTTCTAATTTTGATGAAAAATCAATAAAAACTGCTCCGAATTCTCGTTTGTAAGTTAATTTTTGAGTATTGAAAACTATGGAATCTATTTGCATATTATCATACAAATCGAGTTGAATTTTTTTAGTTTCTGATACTACTTTAAAATCAATTTCGTTGAAGCCTACTATTGATTTTTGGTCTATATCTAGTTTTATGTTTAAACCGTAATGCAATACGTCAAAACAGGTTCTTTCAATTGGCAGTCCGCCTTTTAAAGTATCTTTTCTAGTAAAATTTTGGGCAGTTGTTTTTATTCCAAATAGAATTAACATTCCAAATATCAAAATAAATTTCAGCCTTAAAATCGTTACATCTTTCATTTTTTTTCTATTTTCTATTTTCTTTTTTACTATCTTCCAAAACCCATTCCATTTCGGGGTCTTTTTTGTTAATTCTATCTTCAAGTGTTGGAATAATTACTTTGTCAGGATAAATTCCATGACCTACAACATCTGTTTTATAATATGGAATAGCAGCTAATAAACCTACACGAACGTTTATTTTAGATTTTGGTAATGTTACAATCGGCATTTGTCCAGCAACGGTGCCATTAAAACCACCTCCTGTTTCTTCGCCAACAAAATAGGCTCGTTTTGAACCCTTTAAGTTGGATGAAATTAATGATGATGCCGAAAAACTACCTCCATTTATTAAAACATAAATTTTACCTTTAAAGTTGTTTTCGTTGGGTAGTTTTGTTTTTTCTAATGAGGAAGACAAATAGTATTTTCCGTCACTTTCTTTATGAGTTTTAAAATAGAATAATGGGTAAACTATGGGTGCAGCTATTAAAAGTAATGGTTGGATTAACAATGGTTTACCTTTAAAATAGTCAAAATTAGATATAAAACTTGTTTTAGAAACTACTTCTCCTTTATCTGCAAAAATATAGGGTTCGGTTGCTAAATAACTGTATAAATTTGCAATTTCATTGAGACGGCCACCACCATTGTCACGTAAATCAATAATTAAGGTTTTAGTATTTAACTCTTTTATTTTTTTAAAACTATCCTCATAAAACGTGTCATAATCACCAATTTGAAAACCATTGATTTTTAAAACTGCAATTGAGCTGTCTTTTTCTAAAAAGTGCAAATTTCGATTATATAATTTACGCTCTTTGTTGTAACCAAAAATATCATTTCGTTTTTTAGTAGCTTTTGCTTTTGCTTTGTCAATTACAACAATTAAAGGTTTCTTATTTTTATCAACTTTTACTGAGTCAACAATACCACGTTTTAAAAACAGATTTATTAGTGTATCATTGGTTTTAAAATTGAAAGTCAAACTGTCTTGTAAACCTTTTTGTGCACTATAAAAATTTGGAAAATTCCGACCCAAACGGCGGTTTAAAAAAGTAGTATTATATCCGTCAGAAGCAAAGTAATTCTTATATTTTTTGGCTAAATCGACAAGGTTTTCTCCGTTTATTCCAATGAGTTCTGTGCCTATTTTTATTTTTCTATTGTACGATTTGTTTTTTACAACATAAATTTTGTTGTCAATCATTTCATATTCAAATTGTGAAAATGGGCTTACACCTTTTTTAGCTAAAAGTTTTGTTTCTTCAGCAGAATATTTTTTGGTATAAGGAGTAACATTCATGTGACCTTGACCAATAGTTTTAATTACAGGTGCTAATTTTTGATAAAAATCGAAACTTTTCATCGGTTTTGAAACGGTTGTTTTTAAACTATCAAATTTATAGTCTAGTTTTTCTTTAGAAATGTACCAATACAACTTTGGATGCATTTTTTGAAGTCGTTCGTAAATATAATCCACATCATTTTTTAGATCGTTTTCTGATACTAAATCGTCAATGTGAGCATTGTGTTCTTTTATAGAAGTGCAACTTGAAATAAATAATGTGATTACTAATAAGGTAAAAATTTGTTTCATATATTAAAATTTGAATGATAATTTTTATAAGTCCGTTAGTCCTGCAAGGTTTTTTTGAACCTTGTAGGTTTGTTATTCAATTTATACCTACAAGGTTCAAAAAAACCTTGCAGGAGCATCAAGAATAACCAGTTACACTTGTATAACACCCAAATTAAACTTTTTTTCAATTGGCGCTTGGTTGGCAGCTTCAATTCCTATAGAAATCCAAGTTCTAGTTTCTAATGGGTCAATAATGGCATCTGTCCATAATCTGGCAGCCGCATAATAAGGAGAAACTTGAGCATCGTAGCGGGCTTTTATTTTATCGAACAATTCTTTTTCTTTAGCTTCGTCAATTAATTCACCTTTTGCTTTAAGCGATGATGCTTCAATTTGCGCCAGTACTTTTGCGGCTTGCGTGCCGCCCATAACAGCGAGTTCGGCACTTGGCCAAGCAAAAATTAATCTTGGATCATAAGCTTTTCCGCACATAGCGTAATTTCCTGCACCATAAGAATTGCCTACAATAACTGTAAATTTTGGCACAACCGAATTCGAAACTGCGTTTACCATTTTGGCTCCATCTTTTATAATGCCACCATGTTCACTTTTTGAACCTACCATAAAACCTGTTACATCTTGTACAAAAACTAACGGAATTTTCTTTTGATTACAATTGGCTATAAAACGAGTGGCTTTGTCGGCAGAATCAGAATATATGGCACCTCCAAATTGCATTTCGCCTTTACCATTTTTAACTACTTTGCGTTGATTGGCAATGATTCCAACCGCCCAACCATCTATTCGAGCATAAGCAGTAATTAGTGTTTTTCCATAATCGGGTTTGTATTCGTCCAATTCGGAATTGTCAACCAAACGATTCACAATTTCGTACATATCGTATTGTTCGGCTCGTGATTTGGGTAAAATTCCAAATAAATCTTGTTCGTCAAGTGCTGGTTTTACTGGTTTAATTCTATTAAATCCTGCTTTTTCAAAATCTCCAATTTTGCCAACAATACTTTTAATTCGGTTTAAAGCATCTTTGTCATCTTTTGCCTTATAATCAGTTACGCCCGAAATTTCGCAATGCGTTGTTGCACCTCCAAGAGTTTCATTATCAACAGTTTCGCCAATAGCGGCTTTTACTAAATAACTTCCGGCTAAAAATATACTTCCTGTTTTGTCAACAATCATAGCTTCGTCACTCATAATTGGTAAGTAGGCACCACCAGCAACACAACTTCCCATTACAGCTGCTATTTGGGTAATTCCCATACTGCTCATAATAGCATTGTTTCTAAAAATGCGTCCAAAATGTTCCTTATCTGGAAAAATTTCATCTTGCAAAGGTAAATAAACACCTGCTGAATCCACAAGATATATGATTGGCAATCTATTTTCCATTGCAATTTCTTGTGCACGAAGGTTCTTTTTTCCCGTAATAGGGAACCAAGCACCCGCTTTAACAGTAGCATCATTGGCTACCACAATACATTGTTTTCCTGCTATGTATCCAATTTTTACTACTACTCCGCCAGAGGGGCAACCGCCGTGTTCGGCATACATACCATCACCAACAAAAGCTCCAATTTCTATTGATTTTGATTTGTGATCTAACAAATAATCAATTCGCTCTCGTGCAGTCATCTTCCCTTCGGAATGCAGTTTTGCAATACGTTTTTCACCTCCGCCAAGTTTTACTTTAACGAATCGTTGTTTTAAATCTGAAAGTAAAAGTTTGTTGTAATCTTCGTTTTTATTGAAGTTAATATCCATTTTAAGTTGAAGTTATTGTATTTTTTAAAGTGCTAATGTAGTAAAAGGATTTCAATTGATGAAAGATTGTATTTTGAAATTTAACGAATCTAATTTGTTAAAAATAAACTAAAATTGTTATGGTTCTTAATATTAACTTAACATTGAGTTTATACATTTGCCCCAAATTAAATAAAAAAAAATGACCTTAAATAGTATTTTACAATTTTTAGTTCCCAAAGACACCAAATTTTTCCCTCTTTTTGAACAAGCTTCATCAAATTTAGTAATTATTGCCGAAACTTTGAACGAAGCGGTTAATGCACCAAAAGAAGTTCGTGAGGATTATTTCCGAAAAATTGAAGAATTAGAATTAGTAATTGAAGAAATTACTCATAAAACTCATTTAGAATTAAGTAGAAACTTTATCACCCCTTTTGATAGAGAAGACATACATTCATTAATTAAATCGATTGACAATGTAGCGGATTTTATGCACGGTGCGGCAAGTAAAATGCGAATGTATCAGGTAGAAAAAATAACCAAATCGATCCGAAAATTAACTGAAATTAATTTAGAAGCTTGTCAATTAATAAGCACTGGCATCAGTCAATTAAAGCAACCTAGTAATCATAAAGAAATTAAAGAGACTTGTAAAAAAATTTCAAAATTAGAAAGTAAAGCTGACGCTGTTTTTGATAAAGCCGTTGCTGATATTTTTGAAAATGAAAATGATGCTAAAAATATAATTAAATATAAAGAAGTATTGTCTTCTCTTGAAGATGCTTCTGATAAATGCAAAAGTGTAGCAAATGTTATGGAACAAATTTCAGTAAAACATTCATAAAACTTAAAAATTTAATTTTATGACTTTACTTTTATTAATTATAGTTTTAGCTTTACTATTTGATTACATTAATGGTTTTCATGATGCAGCAAATTCAATTGCTACCATAGTCGCTACAAAGGTACTTTCACCATTTCAAGCTGTTCTTTGGGCTGCTTTTTTTAATTTTTTAGCCTTTTGGGTTTTCGGATTTGGTGTAGCTGATACAGTGGCTAAAACTGCAAAAACAGAAGAAATTACTTTGGTAGTTATACTTGCTGGGGTTATTGCCGCTATTATTTGGAATTTATTAACATGGTGGAAGGGAATACCTTCATCGTCATCGCATACTTTAATTGGAGGATTCGCAGGATCTGCAATAGCTCACGGATTTTCAGGAGCAGTTACTAACCCAGATCATTACGGATTTAAAATTGTAAACTGGTATAAAGCCACCAAAGATGGTGAATTGTTTCCTAGTGGAATTTTAGTTGTTTTATGTTTTATTATTTTAGCACCAATATTAGGAATGATAATTTCGTATTTCTTGTCTATTTGGTTAATGTATTCTTCTAGAAAAGCAATTCTGCCTAAAATTTTTACAAGTTTAGTAATAGTTTTAACCATTATTTTTATTTATTCAATGATGGAAGGAATTAGCAAACCATTAGAAAAACCAAGATTTGAATCTCCATTTTGGAGTATAGTTTGTGAGCCAAAAAATATTAAGTGGTTATTAGTTGGATTAATAGTTATGAGTTTATCTATTTTTAATCTATTTTTTAGTTATCTATCAACCTCTAGAGCCGAGAAAGTTCTTAAAAAAATGCAACTACTTTCTTCAGCCGCATTTAGTTTAGGTCATGGTGGAAATGATTCACAGAAAGTAATGGGAATTATCGCTGCTGCTGTTGCAGTATTTTTGCATACGCATCCGGAATCTTTATCAACGTTGCCCGAATGGTTGAATGTAGTTTTACCAAATGAAGAAAAAGGTATTAAAAGTGTTATGCCAAATTGGATTCCATTGGCGTGTTATTCGGCTATAGCTGCTGGAACATTAAGTGGAGGATGGAAAATTGTTAAAACGATGGGTTCTAAAATCACTAAAGTAACTGCTTTTGAAGGTGTTGTAGCAGAATCTGCCGGAGCTTTAACCTTATTTTTTACAGAACATTTTAAAATACCAGTTTCAACAACTCATACTATTACAGGATCAATTATTGGCGTAGGGGTAACTAAAAGAGTATCGGCTGTTCGTTGGGGAGTTACAGTGAAATTACTTTGGGCATGGATATTAACTATTCCTGTTTCGGCAGTATTGGCAGCCCTTACTTATTATTTATTAAAAATCTTTATTTAAAAAATAATTAGTTATAAATGAAAAAGCCAATCTGGAGCGATTGGCTTATTCGGTGCGATGTAACTCCATTTCTGAATTCGCTATGCAAATATAGGTAAAATATTTAATACAATACTATAATATTAAATATTTATAAAATCTTTCTAATTGTTTCTTTTTTCTTTTTAAATCATAAGATGATGAAAATTTATTCTTAAAACAATTGATAAAATGTAATTGATTAAAAGATAACTATTGACAATTTTTTAATTTTAATATTTTTGTATATTAAAGATATTATGACTTTCTCAAGTATTAGTAGCAATTATTTTACAAAATATATATATATGCTTAATACTTATATTTATAATTGCATTATAAAAAATATGAGTGAGCGTTGCATAGTAATAACCCTTCAAGTTTTTTTATTAAATAATTTGCTCTTAATAAGTTTAATTTAAAAAATAATATTAAATTACAGGTTTAACCCTTGGTCTATTCAATTATTTTATTATTTTTGTACCTAAATCAACATACCTTAAACCATTATGAAATTTAAATTTAGGTTAGTAGTTATTTTATTTATTTCTTGCTCCGTTTTTTCACAAGTCGTGTCAACTACAAAATTGATTAATATTGCTTGTAAGCAAAGAATGATTACCCAACGTTTGTGTAAAGATAAAATTTACCATACTATGAACTCCAAAGTTGAGGACTGCGCTAAAGATATAAGTTCCTATATTACTATTTTTGAGTCAAATTCTACAACATTAAAAAACAATGTTAAAGATGATTTTATAATTGGTAAAATCAATAAAGTAGACAAAATGTTTAGTGCTTATAAATTAAATTTAGAAAACGTAACTGACAATAAATCGGCAATAAATGTCTATAATTCAAATAATGATATTTTAAAGGTTTGTGACGAAATTTATAATTTATTAATAGATAATGAAAGAAAAGAAACTAAAACCGGTCTAGAACGTTTTGATTCAGAGGAAATAAATGAAATTACTAGAGGTGCTCGTAAAATGCGTTTTTTATCTCAAAGAATTGCCATTTACTATGCTTGTTTTTACAACGGAATGGACGCAGAAAATGCAGAGATAGAACTGAAAAAATCTACGGAAACTTTTGACTTAATTTTAAACACTATTGTAGCAAACGAATTTAATACTTTAGATTCTGAGAAAATGATAGCGGAAGTAATGACCGATTGGAATAAATTAAAAAATTATGATACTAATGGTGTAAAAGGCATTTTAGGAAAACCAATTCCATTATCTGATATGTATGATTTAATGGATAAGCTATATACCAAAGTCGATAAATTATCAGCATATACTTCTATAATTAATAAATAAAAAAAACGGGAACCTAATCTCCCGTTTTTTTATCATTCTTCTTTTTGACCCATCATCATTAAATAAGCTTTTAAAAATTCGTCAATTTCACCATTCATTACACCATCAACATTACTTGTTTCATATCCAGAGCGAACATCTTTAACTAATTTATAAGGCTGCATTACGTAATTTCGTATCTGCGAACCCCATTCGATTTTCATTTTACCAGCTTCAATATCAGCACGTTGAGCTTGTTGTTTTTTTAATTCAATTTCATATAATTGCGAACGTAGCATTTGCATGGCACGTTGTCTATTGTCTTGCTGTGAGCGTGTTTCGGAGCATTGAATTTGAATTCCAGTTGGTTTGTGAAACAACTGTACCTTGGTTTCTACTTTATTAACATTTTGACCACCAGCGCCACTAGATCTTGATGTAATTATCTCAATATCAGCTGGATTAATGTCAATTTCAATACTATCATCAACCAAAGGGTAAACGTAAACAGAGGCAAACGAGGTATGCCTTTTTGCATTGCTATCAAATGGTGAAATTCGCACCAATCGATGTACACCATTTTCACCTTTAAGATATCCAAAAGCAAAATCGCCTTCGATTTCGAGAGTTACGGTTTTAATTCCAGCCACTTCACCTTCTTGAAAATTGAGTTCTCTTATTTTAAATTTTTGACGCTCTGCCCACATCATATACATTCGCATTAGCATAAATGCCCAGTCGCAACTTTCGGTTCCGCCAGCACCAGCTGTTATTTGAATTACTGCACTTAATGAATCGCCTTCGTCGGAAAGCATATTGCGAAATTCAATATCCTCAATATGAGAATTGGTAAGATCAAATTGGTTGTCGAGTTCTTCTTCCGATGCATCACCGTCTTTAAAAAAGTCGTATGTAATTTGTAATTCGTCGGTTAAATCGATGGCTTTATTAAAATCTTCGACCCATTTTTTTTTGGTTCGGAGATTTTTAACTATCAATTCTGCCTCTTTTGCCTTGTTCCAAAAGTCGGGAGCGAAGGTTTTTTCTTCTTCGTTGGAAATCTCTATAAGTTTGGCATCAATGTCAAAGATACCTCCTTAACGCACCAAGACGCTCCACAATACCTTTAATTTGTTCGGTATTTGTCATAAAATTAATTATTTTTGTTTTGCAAATTTAATATTTTTTTTGGAAGAAATACTGTTTACTAGTATTACTTTTGCTAGAGGTATAGAATAAGATTTTTGACGTTTGAGGAATGATTCTTATATTTTTTTGTAAATAAATAAAATTTAAAATCAGAACTATTTAAACATTAGAAATCAAATAGTATTAGTCAAAAAAATTTATAATTATTTAAAGTTTTTTTATGGAAATAAATTTAATAAGTGATACGGTTACAAAACCGAGTGTTGAAATGTTACAAGCAATGTTTGGTTCGGCAGTAGGAGATGATGTTTTTAAACAAGATCCAACAGTAAATGAATTGGAGCACTACGCTGCAGAGTTATTTGGAATGGAAGCGGCTTTGTTTTTTCCTAGCGGTACAATGGCGAATCAAACGGCAATTAAGTTACATACTAAACCTGGTGACGAAGTAATTTGCGATAAATATTCGCATATTTATTTATATGAAGGCGGCGGGGTAAGTTTTAATAGTGGCGTTTCTTGTAAATTATTGGATGGAAAACGAGGCATGATTACAGCCGATTTAGTAAAAAATGCTATAAACGACCCCGATAATTTTCATTTACCAATGTCCACTTTGGTGAGTATAGAAAACACTACCAACAAAGGTGGTGGTGCTTGTTATGAGCTTGACGAATTACGTAAAATTAAGCAAGTTTGTATTGATAACAATATGAAGTATCATTTAGACGGTGCTCGGTTGTGGAATGCTTTGATTGAGAAAAAACAACACCCTAAACAGTTTGGTGAATTATTTGATACAATTTCAGTTTGTTTAAGTAAAGGTTTGGGAGCGCCAGTGGGTTCATTGTTACTTTCGGATGCAATTACTATTAAAAAAGCAATGCGGGTTCGCAAACTTTTTGGAGGTGGAATGCGTCAAGCAGGGTATTTAGCTGGAGCAGGTTTGTTCGCCCTTAACAACAACTTTCAACGTTTAGAGGAAGATCATAGAAGAGCCAAAGAATTGGGAGCTATAATGGAAAAAGCTGCTTGGGTTGAAAAAGTAGAACCCATTGAAACCAATATTGTAATTTTTCAAGTGAAATCTCATATTTCCGAAAATCAAGTTATTGAAAAGATGAAAGCTAAAAACATTTTACTAATTTCTATGGGACAGGGTAAATTACGATTTGTAACTCACTTGGACTATCGTGAAGTAATGCATACTTATGTATTAGATGCCTTAGCAAAAATGGAATTTTAGAGTTTTTAAAGTTTTAATTATTGTAACTAATTGTTTTAATTAGTAATTTTTTTCGATTAAATTGAAAAAATAATTTAATTAATGATTTGATTATTCTAATGAACATTACATGAGTTTTCTTCACTAAAATGAGTTTTTTTTTAGAAAACTATATATGCAAATATAAAACTGAATCTTGAATTGTTTCAATTTTAAATTCTTTTAATTACATTTGCCTAATGGAAGATTTTATAGTATCGGCTCGAAAATACCGTCCGCAAACATTCAAAGATGTTGTAGGACAACAGGCCATTACTAACACTTTGCTCAACGCTATAGAAACCAATCACTTAGCATCAGCACTTTTATTTACAGGTCCTAGAGGAGTAGGAAAGACAACTTGTGCACGTATTTTAGCCCGAAAAATAAATCAACCTGGTTATGACGACCCGAACGAAGATTTTGCATTTAACGTTTTTGAACTAGATGCAGCGTCTAACAATTCGGTTGATGATATTCGTTCCTTAATAGACCAAGTTCGCATTCCGCCACAAACTGGTAAATACAAGGTTTATATCATTGACGAGGTTCATATGTTGTCATCAGCAGCATTTAATGCTTTTTTAAAAACATTAGAAGAACCGCCTAAACACGCCATTTTTATTTTGGCAACTACTGAAAAACACAAAATAATTCCGACCATACTTTCAAGATGTCAAATATTCGATTTTAAACGAATTACTGTCAAAGATGCTAAAGAACATTTGGCAGAAGTTGCCGAAAACCAAGGTGTAATTTGTGAAGACGATGCATTACATATTATTGCTCAAAAAGCTGATGGAGCTATGCGTGATGCTCTTTCTATTTTTGATAGAGTAGTTTCTTATTGCGGAAAAAACTTAACCCGTCAAGCTGTTACCGAGAATTTAAATGTACTTGATTACGAAACCTACAGTAATGTAACTGATTTAATTTTAGAAAATAAAATTCCTGAAATTTTACTTTCATACAACGAAATTTTATCAAAAGGCTTTGATGGTCATCATTTTATACAAGGTTTAGCTTCACATTTTCGTGATTTGTTGGTTTCTAAAAATCCAGCGACTTTAATTTTACTAGAAGTTGGTGAACAAGCGCAAAAATTATATGGTTTACAAGCGCAAAAAAGCCCCCAAGATTTTCTTTTAAAAGCAATAGAAATTGCAAACGATTGTGATTTAAAATTTAAGGCATCTCAAAACCAACGTCTTTTAGTCGAACTTTGCCTAATGCAACTTTGCTCTATCACATTTGATGGAGAAAAAAAAAAGTTAACGGATTTATAATTCCACCTTCTTATTTTATTGAAGATAAAAAGATTGTTACTTTAATTGAGAATCTTGAAGTAGGAATTAGTAAATCAGAGAACCAAAATCTTGAGATTAAAATTGAGAATGTTGAAGTTTCGCTCATCGAGAAGAACCAAATTAAAAACCCTAATCTTACTGATGAGCTAATATCTTCTTATGCTCAAATTCAAAATATTACTTTATTAGACCCAACTTCTAACACCGAAAATAAAGTTTCTGCGTTTTCGTTAGCTGGAATAAAGGCTAAAAAAGAACTTAAAGAGGCTCAAAAAATAGAAGTAAAATCAGAAATTTACCTACCTAGCGAAACTTTCACTGAAACCCAAATGCAAGAGCAATGGTTTAAATATGCTGATAAATTAGGCAATAAAGGGCATCGAATTATGGAATCTATGCTACGAGTAAGCACACCTAAATCCATAAATACATTAATCGTATATGAATTACCTAACGAGGGTTCAAAGCTTGATTTTGATAAAGAAAAAAATGAATTAACCCAGTTTTTAAGAATTCATTTACACAATCACGACATTGAAATAAATGTTGTAGTTAATGAAACGATAAAAAGTAAAATTGCTTTTACTCCCAACGACAAATTTGAAAGATTAAATGAAATTAATCCAAACTTGGGTTTGCTTAAAAAAATGTTTGATTTGGATTTTTAGCAATTAAATGGATAAATAATTTTAGTCATCCTCCTCTTCCTCGTCATCGTATTTACTATCCGAAGATTCAAAATCATCTTCATCTTCGTCATCATCATCATCCGAACCACCTTTATCTTTCAATAAATCTTGTTCTTCTTCCTCTTCATTTTCATCTAATTCTTCGTCTAAATCTAGACCCTTAGGAGAAATTGGTTCAACAATCAAATCTAAGTCAACCTCTTCATCAAACCTTTCTAGCCTGTTTGCAAGTTTTTTACTAACTTTTACTAGATAAATGGTATCTTCTGTACGAACTTCGACTGCTTCGATTAATTCATTTTTAGCATTTTTAAATCGAATAATATTACTATCATCATATCCGTCAGGAAATTTTTCAATCAACAGATTTAAAATGTCGTTAGTCAATTTGGCATAGTCAACAATAACTCTTTTCATAAAATATATTATAAATCTAAAATGTAAGCAAAAATTAATGGTGCAACAATGGTTGCGTCTGATTCAATTATAAATTTTGGGGTTGCCATATCTAATTTTCCCCAAGTAATTTTTTCATTTGGAACAGCTCCAGAATAGGAACCATAACTAGTTGTTGAATCGGATATTTGGCAAAAATAACTCCAAAAAGGGACATCGTGCATCTCCATATCTTGATATAACATTGGTACAACACAAATAGGGAAATCACCAGCTATACCGCCACCAATTTGAAAAAAGCCCACGCCGTTTTGACTATTTTTTGGATACCAATCCGACAAGTAAACCATGTATTCAATACCTGATTTCATTGTTGAAGCTTTCAAATCACCTTTTATAACATACGATGCAAAAATATTTCCCATAGTGCTATCTTCCCAACCTGGAACAATAATTGGAAGGTTTTTTTCTGCCGCGGCATACATCCAACTGTCTTTCAAATCAATTTCATAGTATTCCTCCAATACTCCAGACAACAGCATTTTATACATAAATTCGTGAGGAAAATACCGTTCGCCTGCATCATCGGCATCTTTCCAAATTTTGTATATGTGTTTTTGCAGTCTTCTAAATGCTTCGTGTTCGGGTATACAGGTATCAGTCACTCGGTTTAAACCTCGTTCAAGTAAATCCCATTCTTGTTGGGGTGTTAAATCACGATAATTTGGCACTCTTTCATAATGCGAATGAGCCACTAAATTCATAATGTCTTCTTCTAAATTGGCGCCTGTACAAGAAATAATCTGTACTTTATCTTGGCGAATAAACTCGGCAAAAATTTTACCAATTTCGGCTGTACTCATTGCTCCAGCCATTGTTACCATCATTTTTGCTCCTTTTGCAAGTTGCTCTTCATAGCCTTTTGCTGCATCAACTAATGCTGCCGAATTAAAATGCAAATAATGCTTTTCAATAAATTGGCTAATTGGTCCTTTACTCATTATGAATGTATGTTATAATTTGGTGTTCAAAGAAAATCTTTTTTTCTAAAACTACAAATTGTTTTTATGTTAATTTTTTATTTTTTTGTGTAACCTAAAATTTCTAAAACTTGTTCTGAAGTTTGCTGCTCCGAGAAGACTTCTGTTGCTAAAATTCCATTTGGATCTCTATCGATTAAAATATGTTTAGGTTGCGGTATCAAGCAGTGGTGTAATCCACCATAACCACCAATGGTTTCTTGATAGGCTCCTGTATTAAAAAAGCCTATGTATAAAGGTTTTTCTTTGTTATATTTTGGTAAGTAAATGGCATTCATATTTTGTTCTGAATTGTAATAATCATCGCTATCACAAGTCATTCCACCCAATAAAACTCGTTCATATTGTTCATTCCAACGGTTTACCGCTAACATTATAAAACGTTTATTAATTGCCCAAGTGTCTGGTAAGGTAGTTATAAAAGACGAATCAATCATATTCCAAGCTTCTCTATCGTTTTGTTGCTTTTGATATAAAACTTGATAAATTGCTCCGCCACTTTCACCAACAGTAAATGAGCCAAATTCTGTAAAAATGTTAGGAACTTCAACTTCTGCTTCGTCACAAGCAATTTTAATTTGATTGATAATTTCATCTATCATATATTGATAATCAAATTCAAAAGCTAATGAGTTTTTTATTGGAAATCCACCACCAATGTTTAATCCATCTAGTGAAGGACATTCTTTTTTTAATGCTACATATACTTTGATACATTTTACTAATTCGTTCCAGTAATAAGCAGTATCATTAATACCTGTATTTATAAAAAAGTGAAGAATTTTTAATTCTAATTTATCGTTATCTTGAATTTGTTTTTTGTAAAACTGAACAATATTTTTATAACCGATTCCTAACCGAGAAGTGTAAAATTCAAATTTTGGTTCTTCTTCTGCAGCAATTCTAATTCCAATTTTAAATTTTCCTTTTATTTCTGCTTGTAGCAAATCTAACTCTTCATAATTATCTATTATAGGAATGGCATTTTTGTGTCCATTATTTATCAATCGTGCTATGTTGGTAATGTATTGATCACGCTTAAATCCGTTACAAATTACAAATGTGTTTTTATTGATTTTACCGTTTTCTAAAAGGTTTTCTACAATATTTATATCAAATGCTGACGAAGTTTCAATATGGATGTTATTCTTGAAAGCTTCATTCATAATATATTGAAAATGAGAGCTTTTAGTGCAATAGCAATAGTAATATTTACCTTCATATTTGTTTTTTTCCATTGCATTTCGAAACCAATTTTTGGCTCTTTTTATATTGCTAGAAATTTGAGGTAAATAAGTAAACTTTAATGGAGTTCCGTATTGCTCTACTAATTTCATCAAGTCAATATTGTGAAATTGCAATTGGTTTTCTTTATTTAAAGTAAATTCTTCTTGCGGAAAGTAATAAGTTTGATTGATTAAGTCGAAGTATTTTGTGTTCATTGATTTTAGTTTGAAAGATTAAAAAAGAAAATTTAGTAATCCTACATTCAAACCCTTAAATAATAGGTTTCGTTTGTAATATCAAAACAATTTATTTTTTGAACAAAAATTTTAGAAAAGAAAACATTTTTTAAAACTAAATCAACAAAAATATCTAAATTAATAAACGTTTTTAATTGTAAGTTTGAAATTGAAAATGCAATAGTTTTTTTCATCACTGCAAATTTAAAAAATAAAATAATTGAAATACTATTATTTATATAAAAAGTTCTTATAATTTATAATCAATAAAACTGTTTAAGATCAAATGGTTATCTACTAGTTCATTAATTTTCACACTACCAATTCCTTCAAGCAATGCAAATTGAACCTTTCCGTATTCATTTTTCTTATCGTGAATCAACAATTTTTGTATTAATTCAATATCATTTTCTGAAATTTTATGCTCTTTATAGATTGACTTTATTACATTTTTTATTTCTTGATATTCAAAATCAGAAATTAAATTTTTTTCTTTCGAGATAAAGGCTTCTAGTATCATTCCAATTGCAATCGCTTCACCATGTAATAGCGGTGTTTCAGATTCTAAAAAATAACTTTCAACAGCATGACCCAGAGTATGTCCGAAATTTAAAGCTTTGCGAATACCGTTTTCGGTAGGATCTTGTTTTACAATTTCGTTTTTAATTTCGATGGAGCGGTAGATATAGTCGTCAAAATCGGCAAAATCAATTTTTGATAAATCCAAAAATGATTCCCAATAATTTTTATCAAAAATTAATCCGTGTTTGAGCATTTCTGCAAATCCAGATAGCATTTGCTCTTTTGGAAGCGTTTCTAAATAATTAGAGTCTATTAAAACCATTTTAGGAACATTGATTACTCCAATTTGATTTTTTAATGTACCTAAATCTACTCCGTTTTTTCCTCCTATGCTTGCATCAACCATTCCTAATAATGATGTTGGTACATTTACAAAGTCAATTCCGCGTTTAAAAGTAGAGGCTACAAAACCGCCTAAATCAGTAATTACGCCGCCTCCAATGTTAATTAAAAGGCTTTTTCGGTCGGCGCCAAGTTCGGTTAAAATAGTCCAAACTTCAACACAAGTAGTAATGTTTTTTAAAGATTCTCCTGATTCAATTTCAATAATCTCAATTGAAATTTTGGTGGCCAAATTCGCTAAAAATGAAGGTACACAATGTTCATTCGTATTTTCATCAGATAAAATAAAAATAGACGAATAGTTATTTTTGGTTAAAAATGTATTAATTTGTAGATAACCATCTTCATTAAAAAAAACCGAATAACCGTTGGCACTTATCGTTTGCATAATTTATAAATTTCGGTTGCAAAATAAGATAAAATTTATGAATAAGTACAAAAACTCTTATTATATTTGCGTAATTATTTATAACAATGGAGAAATTTTTTGAAAACACTAAAGTAGCTTTTGCTTTAAAAAGTGAAAATGAATTAAATAGAGCTTATTTTTTATTTAAAATGATAGCCAATCCAGCTTTGGTAAAAATTGGAACTTTGCTTACTAGCGTTGCTTTAAAATTACATTTGCCTGTAAAATCCATTATTCGTGCTACGGTTTTTGATCATTTTTGCGGTGGTGAAAATGAAAACGATTGTTTAAAAGTGGTAGATAAAATGTTTACTAAAAATGTTGCATCTGTTCTAGATTATTCTGTTGAAGGAAAAGAAGATGAAGCACAATTTGATGCTGCTTTACAAATGACTTTAAAAACTATTGAATTTGCACGTGAAAAAGAATCAATTCCGTTTGCAGTTTTTAAACCAACTGGTTTTGGAAGGTTTGAATTGTATGAAAAGTTAGGTGAGAAAAAAGTTTTAAATCCTAATGAACAATCGGAATGGAATAGGGTAGTGGCTCGTTTTGATTTGGTTTGTAAAACAGCTCATGAAAAAGACGTTATGTTACTTGTAGATGGAGAAGAAAGTTGGATGCAAGATGCTGCTGATGAATTAGTTGGATCAATGATGCAAAAGTATAATAAAGATAAAGCCATAGTTTTTAATACGTTACAAATGTATCGTTGGGATAGAATGGAATATTTGATGAAACTACACGAGTTGTCTAGAGCTAAAGGTTTTTATATTGGAATGAAAATTGTTCGTGGAGCCTATATGGAAAAAGAGCACAAACGAGCTGAAGAAAAAGGATATCCAACCCCTATTTGTGAATCAAAACAAGCTACCGACGATAATTATAATGATGCCGTAACTTATATGATGCATAATATTAAGACTATGGCAATTTTTGCTGGAACACACAACGAGGATAGTTCTTATTTAGTTATGGACTTTATGAAAAAAAACAATATTTCAAAAGATGATAATCGCGTTTGGTTTGGTCAATTATATGGAATGAGTGATAATATAACGTATAATTTAGCGGCAAATAATTACAAGGTTGCTAAGTATTTGCCTTTTGGTCCTGTGCGTGATGTTATGCCATATTTAATAAGACGTGCTCAAGAAAACACTTCGGTAGCTGGACAAACTAGTCGTGAATTAAATTTAATCTCTACTGAAAGAACACGAAGAAAACTTGAATCCTCGAAATAAATAAAAATGTATTAAAAAAAATATAAAAAAAATACCCCAAAAATTTTGGGGTATTTTACTTTTATGTTGTTATGCCTTCACTTTCTTTATCTAAATATTCTTGCACAATTTCGATTGCATTGGTAACTACATCGCTCAATGCAGTTATAAAACTTCCGTCTTGCGCACTATTCATTGCGTGTTTTAGGGCTTCTACTTCTTTACTTATAATTTCATGTGTTACATTACGACCACTTTCGGCAATACCCTCTAAAATTAAACCAATTATTTCTACTTCTGTACGACCGCGTAAATATTTTTCTTGTCTGATTATAATATGATCAAACATTCGACCTGCAATTTTGGCACATTCTTTAATGTCTTCATCTCTACGGTCACCTACACCTGCAATAATTCCGATTTTTTTTGTGGCTTCAACCGAGCTTAAATAGTCTTCAACACCCATATATCCTGACGGATTGTGAGCAAAATCAATCAAAACTTTGAATTTTTTAAACTCAAATATATTCATTCTACCAGGAGTTTGTGCAGCACTTGGTATAAATGTTTGTAATGACAAGCTAATATCTTCGGTTTTAAAGCCTTGGAGATATGCTGCTAAAGTTGCAGCTAAAACATTAGCAATCATAAATTTGGCTTTTCCGCCCATAGTTAAGGGAACATGTGTAGCTTTTTCTACTCTAATCTTCCATTCCCCTTTTTTTATAGTAATAAATCCGTTTTCGTAAACTGCAACAATTTTACCTTCTTTTGCAAATTTTTGTGCTACCGCATTGTTTTCATCTAAACTAAAGTAAGCAATATTACAACTTAAATCATTGGCAATTTTCAAGCAGTAGTTATCTTCGGCATTTAATATAGCCCAACCGTCTTTTTTAATACTTTTAACCACTGTGCTTTTTACTCTAGCCAAATCATCTAAAGTATGAATATCGGAGAGCCCTAAATGATCTTCTTGAATATTAGTTATAATTCCTATATCACATCTACTAAATCCTAAACCTGATCTCAAGATTCCACCTCTTGCGGTTTCTAAAACAGCAAATTCAACCGTTGGATCTTTCAAAATATATTCAGCAGAAACTGGACCTGTTGTATCGCCTTTTTCCATCATGTGATTTTGAACATAAATTCCATCAGAAGTTGTGAAACCTACTTTATAGCCATTATTTTTCACAATATGTGCTAAAAGTCGGGTAGTAGTTGTTTTTCCGTTAGTTCCAGTAACAGCAATAATCGGAATTCGGCTTGGTTTTCCGGGTGGATAAAGCATATCTATTACCGGAGCAGCAACATTTCTTGGCAATCCTTCGGATGGAGCAAGGTGCATACGGAACCCTGGAGCTGCATTAACTTCTAAAATACAACCTCCATTTTCTTTTAAAGGCTGTGTTAAATTTTCTGCCATAATATCTACACCACAAATATCCAATCCAATTACTCGCGAAATTCGTTCACAAATAAATATATTTTCAGGGTGCATCATATCAGTTACATCAACTGAAGTTCCGCCAGTACTTAAATTGGCAGTTGATTTTAAATAAACTGTTTCTCCGGCATTAGGAATTGTTTGTAAAGTATAATTTAACTTTTCTAATAAATCGGTTGTATCTCTATCTACATCAATTTGTGTTAAAACGTTTTCGTGACCATAGCCACGTTTTGGATCTTTATTAGTTTCTGCAATTAGTTGTTCAATAGTATGCTTGCCATCTCCTTTTACGTGAGCAGGTTCTCTTTTTGCTGCTGCTACTAATTTATTGTCTATAATAAGAACTCTAAAATCAAAACCAGTAATGAATTTTTCAACGATTACTCTTCGGCTGTAAGTTTTTGCATATGCCAATCCAGCAACAGCATCTTCACGATTTTTCACATTAATTGAGGCTCCTTTTCCGTGGTTTCCGTCTAACGGTTTTAGCACTATCGGATAACCAATTTTTTTTATAACTGCGTCTAAATCTTCCTCATCTACGCAAATTCCGCCATTGGCAACAGGAATCGAAGCTAGGTCTAATAAACGTTTAGTTTCTTCCTTATTGCAGGCAATATCAACCGCAATATTGGATGTTTTACACGTAATTGTTGCTTGAAAACGCATTTGGTTTACACCATAACCTAATTGTACTAATGAATTTGTTCCCAAACGTATCCAAGGAATATCCCGTGCAACAGCTTCTTCAACAATACTTCCTGTAGATGGACCCAATCGTACACGTTCCCTAATTTCGCGCATTCGTTGAATATCGGCTTGTAAATCATACTCTGTTCCTGCTATCAAGGCTTCTGCAATATTTACAGCACTTTCGGCAGCAAACATTCCAACGTTTTCTTCTGTATAACTAAAAACAACGTTGTAAATTCCAGGAGTTTTTGTTTCACGTGTTCTACCAAAACCAGTTTCCATTCCGGCTAAAGTTTGAATTTCTAAAGCAATATGTTCAATTACATGTCCCATCCAAGTGCCTCGTTCAATACGAGAAAAAAAACCACCACGTACTCCTTCAGAACATCTATGCTCAATCATTGTAGGAAACATAGCTTCAATTCTTTGTCTAAATCCCTCAATTTTATTGGTTGGAAATTGTTCCATTTCTTGCAAATCCAAACGCATTTGAATTAATTTTTTGCGTTGTACACTCCAAATATTTGGTCCGCGAAGGGCTTGAATTTTTAAAATTTCCATACTATTTTTAGTAATTTTTTATAATGATAATACTATTTTTGTTAAAAATATGAAAAAATTGTTTTAATAAACTAATTTTTATTCTTAAAAGTTTAATTTTTTTTATTTTTTTTTAAATGATTTTTTTTCTGTAGTGATTTTAGAATTAAAGTTACTGAATTACAATTGTTTGATTTTTTTTCAAATAATTAAAATCAAATAAAGTAATAGAAATTAAAACATAAGAAATTAAATAAATATACTTATTATTCCTAATAATGCTGGAATTCCTTGTACATAAAAAATACGTTTTGAAACAGAATACGCTCCGTACAATCCGGCCACTAATACGCAAATTAAAAAAAATAAGGCAATATTTTTACTCCAATTACTATCTAAAATAAACAATGACCAAACTAAACCTGTAGCTAAAAAACCATTATATAATCCTTGATTGGCAGCCATAGTTTTTGTTTTCTCAAACATATCTTCGGGTAACGTTTTAAATACTTTTCTGCCTTTTGTTGTCCAAACAAACATTTCTAACCAAAGAAAATAAAAATGTAAAAAAGCTACGAATCCAATGATAAGTTGTGATGTTAAAGTCATAATTATTATTTTTCAGTATTAAAAATATTTTCTATTCTTTTATCTGGAATGAGCCACATTAAAGCCACTAATATATATATAAATCCAGAGACTAAAGGATAATAATTTGCAAATAAAACCGCAATTAAATATAAAATAGGCGAAGATTTTCCTTTATAATCATTACCGAGCGCTTTAGACAATAATGATTCTTTTCCGTGTAGTTTAAGTATATAACTTTGAAGGATATAGTAAGCTAAACCATTCATTAAAAGAATAATTCCGTAAAGCATCATTGAAAAAGGTGCAAAACTGTTTTCACCATTCCAAGCGGTTACAAATGGGATAAGAGATAACCAAAATAGTAAATGTAAGTTGGCCCACAATATTTTTCCATCAACTTTTTTTACCGTGTGCATCATATGGTGGTGATTATTCCAGTAAATACCAACGTATATAAAACTTAAAACGTAACTTAAAAATTTTGGAATTAAAGGCATAATAGCGTTTAAATCATTGCCTTTTGGCACTTTAAATTCTAAAACCATTATAGTTATAATTATGGCTAGTACACCATCGCTAAAAGCTTCAAGTCGGGTTTTATTCATATAACTATGTATTTTGATTTCCTAAAGTTTTGTGAATTTTTCGTTTATGAAATGTTTGCATTTCTTTTAATTCGTCTGAAATTATGCTTATGTTACCATCAATTTCCATCATTGCAAGTTTAACATTTTTGTAGCTTTCAACGCCGTGTTCTCTTATGACTTCATCTAATTCGTTTGATGTAATTTCTAAATTGGCTAATTCTTTAAAATCAATTTTCCCATCGTGAATTAAAATTAGAGGTTTTTGATGAATAAATTCACGAAACTTTTTTGATTTAAACATCGCTTTTTTCAAAATAAAATTTAAAATAAACAAAACTAATGCTGCCAGAATTCCGCCTTCAAGTGAAGTATTTGAACCAACCATAGCATTTTGAACGGCATTACTAATAAGTAAGATTAAAATAATATCGGCAGTATTTAATTGTGATAGTTCTTTTTTGCCAAACAATCGAATAGCTATTATCATAAAAAGATAAACGGCAGTACTTCGTAAAATTACATCTAAATAGGGATTCATTTTGTTACTTTGAATTTTTAAGTAGTACAATTATTAATATAGTTATTGCAAATACTTCGGTTAGCATTCCTATTGTTAAAAATAAATGACCCATTGGCCAATGCATTATTTTTAGTAAAGAACCCAAAATTGTAATAATCATTCCAATCAAAAATGTGATTGTTGATAAAATATATTTTTTATTCATTTTTACTTGTTTGCTAAAATTTGATTTTGCTAATCTAAAATTCTCAATTTTTCGCATTAGGTTGTAATTTGTTTACCCAAAAAATATAAATTTAAAATTAAACTTGATAATTACAATATCAACTTTAAATTAATTTAATAATGGGATTTTTTTAATGACTTTATTTTTTTGTATCATCAATTATATCTTGCATTGTTTTATCAAATTTATTCAAAACAATTTCTTTATTTAATTCCGAAATTTCCTCTGATTTTATTTTGCAAAATATTCTTTCATTTTCTTTGTAAAATTCAAATTCTAACAGTTCAAGTTTAGGATCGGTTTTATAAATTACAGTCTCAATATAAAATAAGTTTTCTGCATAATTAATTATAAGATTATATATTCCTGCTTCCTTTGGAAAAAATTCGCTTAAAATTTTGTTATTTTGAAAAATCGGATAAAAATTAATTTTCCACGTTCCTTCAGATAGTTTTATGGATAATTTATGAGGGTCAATATTTTTATCAGTTTTTACTTTTATCATTTCTGATTTTTGTTGATTTTGTGCCATAATTACAATGCAAGTAATCAATAAAATAAATGTAAATCTACTCTTCATTTTTTTCTTTTTTAAACAGTTCTAAAAAGTTATAAGACAAAAACTCCAAATTCCAAATCCCAAACTGCCTTCTGAAATCTGAAAACTGAGACTGAAAGCTATTTCCATTTAAAATTTTTCTCAATTGCCTTAATCATTTCCCCTGCAATATCTTTGTTTGTTGCCCCTTCAATACCTTCCAATCCTGGTGATGAATTTACTTCTAATAAAAGTGGCCCTTTAGAGGAGCGAATTATATCTACACCTGCCACTTTTAAATCCATTGCTTTTGCGGCTTTAATGGCAATTTTTTTCTCTTCTATTGTAGGTTTTATTATTGATGCAGTGCCGCCTAAATGAATATTAGCTCTAAATTCTCCAGGCAAAGCTTCACGTTGAATTGCGGCTACTACTTTTCCGTCAATTACAAATAAACGTAAATCTTTTCCATTAGCTTCTTTTATAAACTCTTGTACTAAAATATTGGCATTCAAACTTTTAAATGCGTTTATTACCGATTCGGCTGCTTTTTTTGTTTCTGCTAAAACAACTCCTTTTCCTTGTGTTCCCTCTAAAAGTTTAACAATTAAAGGAGATCCACCTACCATTTTTATTAAATTATCAGTATCTAATGGTGAATTGGCAAAACCAGTTGTTGGGATATCAACGCCGTGATTTAATAACAATTGTAAAGAATATAATTTATCCCGTGATTGCGTAATTGCCGATGCTGAATTCAAAGTATACACTTTTAAAGCCTCAAATTGGCGGGTTAATGCACAGCCGTAAAAAGTAATACTTGGTCGAATTCTTGGTATTACAGCATCAAAATTATCTAATATTTTTCCGCCACGATAATGAATTTCAGGTTTGTCGGCATCCAATTTCATGTAGCATTCTTTAATATTTAGAAATTGCATTTGATGACCTCGCATCTCTCCTGCTTCCATAATACGTTTATTACTGTACAATTCGGGGTTACTTGCCAGCAAACCTATACGTAAACCTTCTTTTATTTCGGTTGTGTCTTGATAAAATTGTTTTAATTGCTCAACACTTGTTGGACCTAAAAGGTACTTTTGTTCTGGATCGACTAAAATGCGTCCGCTCATTGCTTCTCGACCTAAAAGCATTCTAAAACCCATTGAATCTCTATTAGTTAATGTCATTTCAATCGCCCAAGACTCTTTGCCAACATTAATATTGGTTTGAATGACATAACGTTGTTCTCTAAATCCGCTTGAACTTTTAACAATCCGTTTGTCAATTAAAAGTGCTTCACAATGAATTACTGTTTTTTGATTATTTTGTATAGGATTTATATCAAATTTTACCCAATTTACTTCATTTTTTACAAATGGAGCAATATTTACAGCGTGTAACGCAGAAGTTTTTGCACCTGAATCAACACGAGCTTTAATAGCTGGAATTCCTAACTCAGGAAAAGAGCACCATTCTTCAGATCCTAAAATAATTTTTTCTTGTGGCATTTTGTTAAATTAATAAGCCACGAATTAAGAATTAATTTTATTGAAATTCTTGAATTCGTGGCTTTTATTATATAAACTCTATTCGTAATGTACTTTTAAAGATAGTAAATCTAAAATTTCAACATCTTCTCTTTCAGATATTTTATATATTATTCTGTATTCTGAATTAATTTTTCTAGACCATTTTCCAGTTAAACTGTATTTTAATTTTTCAGGTTTTCCAATTCCTTCGAATGGATTTTCTGAAATTGCTAAAATTAATTCTTCGATTTTTCTTTGAATAATTAAATTATCTAATTTCCCCCAAAAATTTAAATCATTTTGGGCTTTCGGCGAGAATATTATTTCCATAAAACGTCTAAAGCAATCTTTTTTCCTTTTCCTTCTTTAATGTATTGTTCGGCTTTTAAAATTTGCGATACAAATTCTTTATTGTAATTACTTTCATCATCTTGTTCAATTTCTATTTGCAATGATTTAGCCAATTGTTTTAACAAAGGCAAATACTTTTTTTGTACTTTTTTGAATGTAACTTCCATAATTTAAATATTAAAATCTAACTAGTCGGTTCTTGCGCTGGTTTTTTTACAACAACGGTCAACTCAGTTGCACCTTCTTCAATATCCATAAAAATTTCATCGCCTGAACCTATTTTTGAAGTGATTATTTCTTCTGCCAAAGCATCTTCAACATATTTTTGAATAGCTCTTTTTAAGGGTCTTGCACCAAATTGTCTGTCAAAACCTTTTTCTGCAATATACGCTTTTGCTTTTTCAGATAAATTTAAACTATAACCCAATTCTTTAATTCGGGCATATAATTTCTTTAATTCGATTTCGATAATCAAATTAATATCTTCTTTTTCTAAAGCATTAAACACAATTACATCATCAATTCGGTTTAAAAATTCGGGTGCAAAGGTTTTCTTTAAAGCGTTTTCAATTACAGTTTTTGTATTTTCATCGGCATTCGCTACTCTTGCCGCTGTTCCAAAACCAACTCCTTGACCAAAATCTTTCAACTGACGAGCACCAACGTTAGAGGTCATTATGATAATCGTATTTTTAAAATCAATCTTTCTTCCTAAACTATCGGTTAAATAACCGTCGTCTAAAACTTGTAGCATCATATTAAAAACATCTGGGTGTGCCTTTTCGATTTCATCCAATAATACTACACAATAGGGTTTTCTTCTAACTTTTTCAGTCAATTGTCCGCCTTCTTCGTAACCAACATAGCCTGGAGGAGCTCCAATTAATCTTGAAATAGCGAATTTTTCCATATATTCACTCATATCGATACGAATCAAAGCATCTTCGGAATCAAATAATTCTTTTGCCAAAACTTTTGCCAGTTGGGTTTTTCCAACTCCCGTTTGTCCTAAAAAAATAAACGAGCCAATTGGTCGGTTTGGATCTTTTAATCCAGCACGATTTCGTTGAATTGATTTTGCAATTTTTCCTACTGCTTCATCTTGACCAATTACTTTGTTTTTTAACAATTCAGGTAATTTGGCCAATTTGTTACTTTCTGTTTGAGCAATTCTATTTACAGGAATTCCAGTCATCATTGAAACTACATCGGCAACATTGTCTTCCGTAACTTCAATTCGATTATTTTTTGAATCTTCTTCCCATTTTTCTTGAGCAATTAAAAGATCTTTTTCAATTTTCTTTTCGTCATCACGTAATTTTGCTGCTTCCTCGTATTTTTGACGTTTCACAACCGAATTTTTCAATTCTCGAACTTCTTCCAATTGTTTTTCGAGTTCTAAAATTTGTTTCGGAACTTCGATATTGGTAATATGTACTCTTGATCCAGCTTCATCTAAAGCATCAATGGCTTTGTCTGGTAAAAAACGTTCTGACATATATCTATCAGTCAATTTAACACAAGCTTCAATTGCCTCCGCAGAATAAGTTACACTGTGATGATCTTCGTACTTGTCTTTAATATTATTTAAAATAGTTATGGTTTCTTCCACCGATGTTGGTTCTACAATTACTTTTTGAAAACGACGTTCTAGTGCACCATCTTTTTCAATATATTGACGGTATTCGTCTAATGTTGTGGCACCTATACACTGAATTTCGCCTCTAGCTAAGGCAGGTTTGAACATATTTGAAGCGTCTAATGAACCAGTTGCTCCACCTGCTCCTACAATGGTATGAATTTCATCAATGAATAAAATAATATCATCGTTTTTTTCCAATTCGTTCATCACGGCTTTCATTCGCTCTTCAAACTGTCCGCGATATTTTGTACCCGCAACTAAACTCGCCAAATCGAGAGTAACAACTCGTTTTCCAAACAAAATTCGGGACACTTTTTTCTGAATAATTCGTAAAGCCAAACCTTCCGCAATAGCTGATTTTCCAACTCCGGGTTCTCCTATTAATAATGGATTGTTTTTCTTTCTACGGCTTAATATTTGCGAAACTCGTTCAATTTCTTTTTCACGACCAACAACGGGATCTAGTTTTCCTTGTTCTGCCATTTCGGTTAAATCGCGACCGAAATTATCTAAAACAGGAGTTTTAGATTTTTTATTGGATTTATTTGCTGGATTGTTACCTAAATTTTCTTTAAATGAATCTTCTTGACCTGAAGGATCTTCTCCGAATGCTTCGTTTTTAGGTAAATTTTGTGTAAAATTATCTTCTTTTGGTATCATATCTATATAATGTTCTTTGGCTACATCATAATCAATTTTCAAATTATTGAGTAGCTTGGTGGTTGGGTCATTTTCGTTTCGTAAAATGCAAAGTAGCAAATGTGCTGTGCTAATTGAAGTAGCTTGAAATACTTTTGCTTCTAAAAAAGTAGTTTTTAAGGCTCGTTCTGCTTGACGTGTTAGATGCAGGTTTTTCTTTTCAATAGAAACATTTCCGTTTGGATTTGGCGGACTTAAAATTTCTACTTTACGCCTCAAATACTCTAAATCAATTGATAAACTATTTAATATCGAAATTGCTTTTCCGTTACCATCACGTAAAATTCCTAGCATTAAATGCTCTGTTCCAATAAAATCGTGACCCAAACGCATCGCTTCTTCTTTACTAAAAGAAATTACATCTTTAACACGAGGTGAGAAATTATCATCCATAATAATTGGTATATTTTTAAGTAAAATTAATCATTTTATCTTGTAATTGCAAAAATCATTCCTTGAATAAACTTACAAGGCTAAATGACAAAAAAATAGTGATATTAAAAAGTAAAATTATGTTAAATTTATCAACTAAAACGATTTTTTTTTTGTTAATAAATCAATAAAATTACGTAAAAAAAACGCTTGGAAATAATATATTTTTGATTATATTGCACGCTATTACAAAATTAGAAATTTTTATTAAAAAAACATAAAATGGCTGACGGAGAAAAGTTAATTCCTATAAATATTGAAGATGAAATGAAAACAGCTTACATCGATTATTCGATGTCGGTAATTGTTTCAAGAGCACTACCTGATGTACGTGATGGCTTAAAACCAGTGCATCGAAGAGTGCTTTACGGAATGTACGATTTAGGTGTTTTTTCTAACCGAGCCCATAAAAAGTCTGCTAGAATTGTTGGAGAAGTATTAGGTAAATACCACCCACACGGTGACACTTCCGTATACGATGCAATGGTTCGTATGGCGCAAGAATGGAGTTTGAGATACCTTTTAGTAGATGGACAAGGTAACTTTGGGTCAGTTGATGGTGATAGTCCAGCAGCAATGCGTTATACTGAAGCCAGAATGAAAAAAATGTCAGAAGACATTATGGCAGATATTGACAAAGAGACGGTTGATTTTCAATTGAATTTTGATGACACCTTGTACGAACCTAAAGTAATGCCAACTCGAGTTCCAAATTTATTAATTAACGGGGCATCGGGTATAGCGGTAGGAATGGCAACTAATATGGCTCCTCACAATTTATCGGAAGTTTGTGATGGAATTCAAGCTTATATTGATAATAATGATATTGAAATTGATGAATTAATTACACATATTAAAGCACCCGATTTTCCTACTGGTGGAATTATTTACGGAATGGAAGGCGTTCGTGAGGCTTTTAAAACCGGTCGTGGAAGAATTGTAATGCGTGCCAAAGTTGGTTTTGAAGAAGCCAACGGAAAAGACGTAATTATTGTTACTGAAATTCCGTACCAAGTGAACAAGGCAGATATGATTAAAAAAACTGCTGATTTAATTAACGATAAAAAAATTGAAGGAATTTCAAACATTCGTGACGAATCAGACAGAAACGGAATGCGAATTGTTTATGAATTGCGCCGTGATGCTGTTCCGAATGTAGTTTTAAATACCTTATATAAGTTTACTCAACTTCAAAGTTCGTTTAGCGTAAACAACATTGCCTTAGTAAAAGGGCGTCCGCAAATGTTGAACGTTAAAGATATGATTCATCATTTTGTAGAACATAGAAAAGACGTTGTAATTCGCAGAACTCAATTTGAACTTAAAAAAGCAGAAGAAAGAGCGCATATTTTAGAAGGATTAATTATTGCATCTGACAATATTGACGAAGTAATTGCGTTAATAAGAAGTTCAAAAGACGGTGAAGAAGCCAGAGGTAAATTAATTGAACGATTCAAATTATCTGAAATTCAAGCAAGAGCCATTGTTGAAATGCGTTTGCGTCAATTAACTGGTTTAGAACAAGATAAGCTTCGTGCTGAATACGAAGAAATAATGAAATTAATCAACCATTTAAAAGAATTGTTAGCAAGTTCCGAAATGTTGATGGCATTAATTAAAGAAGAATTAGCCGAGGTTAAAGAAAAATACGGTGACGCACGACGTTCACAAATTGAATATTCTGGTGGCGATGTTTCTATTGAAGATTTAATTGCCGATGAAAATGTGGTAATTACAATTTCACATGCTGGTTACATTAAACGTACGAATTTGACGGAATACAAAACTCAAAATAGAGGTGGAGTTGGTCAAAAAAGCGCTGGTACAAGAGATCAAGATTTCTTAGAGCATATGTACGTTGCAACCAATCATCAATATATGATGTTTTTTACACAAAAAGGAAAATGTTATTGGATGCGAGTTTACGAAATTCCAGAAGGAAGCAAAGCTGCCAAAGGAAGAGCATTACAAAATCTTATCAACATTGAACCAGACGATAAGGTAAAAGCATTTATTTGTACTCAAGATTTAAAAGATAAAGAATATACCAACAGTCATAACCTTATTATGGTCACCAAAAAAGGTCAGGTAAAAAAGACCTCGCTAGAAAAATATTCAAAACCTCGTGTAAATGGAGTTGCTGCAATCACAATTAAAGAAGGCGATGAGTTGTTAGCAGCAGAATTAACTGATGGAAACAGTCAAATTATTCTAGCAGTTAAATCAGGTAAACTAGTACGTTTTGAAGAAACTAAGACTCGTCCAATGGGAAGAACTGCTTCAGGAGTTCGTGGAATTGTATTAAAAGATGAGACCGATGAAGTAATTGGTATGGTTTCTGTAAATGATATGGCAAGTGAAATTTTGGTAGTAGCCGAAAATGGTTACGGAAAACGTTCTTCACTTGATGAATATAGAATTACAAACCGTGGTGGAAAAGGAGTTAAAACTTTAAATATTACTGAAAAAACAGGGAAATTAATTTCTATCAATTCAGTAACCGATGCGGATGATTTAATGATTATTAACAAATCAGGTTTAACAATTAGAATGGCTGTTGAAGATTTAAGAATTATGGGACGAGCCACTCAAGGTGTAAAATTAATTAACATTAAAGGAAACGATTCTATTGCAGCAGTTACTAAAGTTATGAAAGATGATGTTGAAGAAGTTGTTGTTGATGACGATGGAAATGTAATTGAAGCTGCTGTAATTGAAAGAGTGAAACCTGTTTTAGAAGTTTTAAAAGATGAAGATGTAACTGACGATGAAGACGAAGACGAAGATGAAGTTTTAGAGGACGACGATGAAGATTCAGAGGATGAAATAGACGAAGAATAAAATTAAATAAAAAATTAAATAAAAATTAAATAAAAATGAGAATTAAAAATTTAATTATTACAGGTACAATTTTAGCATCAGTAGCTACTTTTGCACAAAAAGAAGAATTAAAAAATTTAAAAAAAATCTATATTAAAGAAGATATAACTTCACAAGATTTAGAGATTTATAAAACTAATATTACAAGGTTGAACGCAGTTGCTAATGACGAAAGTGATGTAGTTTATGCCAAATTTTATAAAAGTGTTATTCCAGAATTAGAAATTACATCTTTAGGTAAAGGGGCTACACCAGCTCAAATAAATGATATTTTGACTCTAAAAGTAGTAACATTATTGGCTGAAGGTTTAGGAGAAACTATGGATTTTGAAAAAAAATCGGGAAAAAAATTATTAATGGATAATATTGTTAAAGATATTGCTAAATACAAGCCAATTTTGGTGAATCAAGCAATTGCTTTAGGAGATTCAAAAAAGTACAAAGAATCTTCTCTACTTTTATATTCTGTTTACCAGATGGATAAAACCGATCCTGAAAAGTTATATTATGCAGCAAATTATGCTGTAAATGCTCAAGAATATGATGATGCTTTAAAATATTACGAAGAGTTAAAAAAGGTTAAATACTCAGGTGAAAAAATTAATTATTTTGCACATAACAAAGCTAATAATCAAGAAGAGTTTTTTAATACTAAAATTGAACGAGATAATTTTGTAAAAATTGGTACACATGAGAAACCTCGTGATGAAAAAATCACTTCAAAACGAGGTGAAATTTATAAAAATATTGCATTAATATTAGTTCAAAAAAACAAAACTGCCGAAGCTGTAAAAGCCGTATCTGAAGCTAGAATTGAAAATCCTGATGATATATCACTGGTATTGTCGGAAGCTGATTTATATTATAAGCTAGGTGACATTGAAACCTATAAAATATTAATAAACCGCGCTTTAGATAAAAATCCTAATGATCCAGATTTATTATTTAACTTAGGTGTTGTAAGCGGAAACGCTAAGCAGGTTGATGAGGCTGAAAAATATTATCGAAAAGCTATTTCATTGAAACCAGATTATGTTAATGCTTACATTAATTTATCAGAAGTTTTGTTACGTGCCGATGACAAGATTTTCAAGGAAATGAATAAACTTGGAAATACAGATAAAGATAATAAAAGGTATGAAGTTTTAAACGCTGATAGAAAAAGGATATTCAATTCTGTTGTGCCACTTCTTGAAAAAGCTTTAGAATTTGAGTCAAATAATGAAGCAGCTGGAAGAACGCTTATAAGTATGTATAAAGCTTTGGATCAAACTGATAAAGCTAAAGCATTAAAATCAAAAATGGGTTTTTAAACCCTATATGTTTGATAAAAAAAACACCTTAAAATAAAATTTATTTAGGGTGTTTTTTTATATAATTTTTTTAATAACTCGAAGTCTGTGAGAATGTTTATGGGTAGTTTCATTATAAATTCCCAAATGATCTAAACGATCTATTCTAACTTTTCCACTAGCGTGAATGATACAATTATTTTCTAAAATAATTCCGACATGTATAATTTTACCTTCTTCGTTATCAAAAAAAGCCAAATCTCCTGGCTCACTTTCTTCAATAAAACTTAAAACTTCTCCTTGATTGGCTTGTTGCGAAGCATCTCTTAATAATTTATATCCATTTAATTGGTAAACCATTTGAGTAAAACCCGAGCAATCGATACCAAATGGAGTTTTTCCTCCCCATAAATAAGGAGCATTTAAGTATAAAAATGCTGTTTCAATTAAATTGGACTTTGACTTTAAACTAGTAGTTGATAAACCTTCAAAAATGAATTTGTCACTATTAATAGAGTCAAAATTTAAAAATGATAATGAAGCTCCAAGTGTAATTGGCAATAATAAACCAGATTTATTTGTTACAAATTGTACTAGATCTAGATTGTATTTTGGTTCAATTTTTGATAATTTTTCGTAATCGGTTTCACTTATTTCTTGAAACTGTTTGGTGTCAATCCAGCCCGAATAATCATCAAAATATAATTTTATTTTGGACCATTGTTTATTTTGTTCTAAAACCTCAAAATGCTCGCCAAATAAAACTTGAGAAACAATTTCGCTTTTATCACTATTTTCGTTTCGTAACGGTATTATTGATAAATTACAAATGCCAAACATTTAATGATATAGATATTTAAAAGTTATAGGTTTACAATCGAAAATTAAGCCAATTCAATAACAATAGCACTAGCTCCTCCGCCACCATTACAAATAGCTGCCGCTCCAATTTTAGCATTATTTTGTTGTAAAACATTAATTAATGTTACAACAATTCTGGCTCCAGAACATCCTAAGGGGTGACCTAATGAGACTGCTCCACCATTAACATTAATTTTTTCGTTTGGTAGGTTTAAAATTTTTGCATTTGCCAATCCAACTACTGAAAAAGCTTCATTAAATTCAAAAAAATCAACATCATCAATAGAAATCCCAGCCTTTTTCAAAGCTTTAGGTAACGCTTTTGCTGGTGAAGTAGTAAACCATTTAGGTTCTTGTGCAGCATCTGCATAACCTTTTATGTATGCCAAAGGTTTTATACCCATTAAAATCGCTTTTTCTTCACTCATTAATAACAATGCCGCAGCACCATCATTTATTGTTGAAGCATTTGCTGCTGTTACTGTTCCATCTTTAGTAAAAACAGGGTTTAATGTTGGAATTTTATCTAATTTTACATTAGTAAATTCTTCGTCTTTAGTAACTATTATTGGATCACCTTTACGTTGAGGTACGGCAACTGGAACTATCTCATTTTCAAATTTACCAGAATTTGAAGCATTCAAACTTCTTTCATAAGATTGTATGGCATAATTATCTTGCTCTTCACGAGTTATTTTATATTCAGAAGCACATAAATCGGCACAAACTCCCATTGCATTATTATCGTAAGCATCAGTCAAACCATCTTTCTGCATTCCGTCAATTAAAGATGTTGGTCCAAATTTAACTCCATTTCGTAAATTGACATAATGAGGTATCAAACTCATGTTTTCCATTCCACCTGCAACAACAATTTCGGCATCACCAGCTAAAATTGCTTGTGAACCCATCATTATCGCCTTCATTCCTGAAGCACAAACTTTATTCACAGTTGTACAAGTAACCTCGTTTGATAATCCAGCGAAAAGTGCCGCTTGACGAGCTGGTGCTTGACCAACTCCTGCTTGAACAACATTTCCCATAATAACTTCATCAACTAAATTAGCCTCTAAATTTATTTTTGATAAAGCTCCTTTTATAGCTGTAGCTCCCAACTGCGATGCTGTAACAGTTGATAATGCTCCCATAAAACTTCCTATTGGTGTACGAACTGCTGAAACTATGACTATTTTTTTCATTTTCAATTATGAGTTAATTTGAATACATTTTTTGCGAATTTAATAAAAATTACTTGTAAAATTTCCTTTTTAAATTAAAACTTTGATTAGAAATTTCTAAATTTTTATAATTTTTTAATGTGTTGAAATAAATATTACATTTTACCTATATTTGAAAAAAATATAATTTATAATGTCAGATAATAAAATAGAGTTAAAACGTTCTTTAGGTTTACTTGATGCTACAAGTTTGGTAGCAGGTTCAATGATTGGTTCTGGAATTTTTTTGGTAACCGTTTATATGGCACGCGATTTAGGATCGGCCGCTTGGATTTTATTAACTTGGTTAATTACAGGTTTGTTAACTATGAGTGCTGCATTAAGTTACGGTGAATTGGCAGGAATGATGCCTAATGCTGGCGGTCAATATGTTTACATTCAACGAGCCTATGGAAAATTAGTTTCTTTTTTATACGGATGGACGGTTTTTACAGTAATCCAAACTGGAGTAATTGCTGCTGTAGCAGTTGCATTTGCCAATTATACCGCAGTTTTTTTTCCTAAATTAAGCAATGTGATTATTGAAGTAGGTGATAATTTTAAATTTACTTACAAACAGGTTTTAGCAATTTTTAGTATCGTTTTATTAACTTTTATCAACACGAAAGGGGTTAAAAACGGAAAATTAATTCAATTAATTTTTACTTCTGCAAAATTAATTGCACTTTTTGCATTAATTGTTTTAGGATTATGGGTTGGTTTTCATAGCAATACCTTTAGTGATAATTTCGATAATATGTGGAATGCTAGTAAAACCGTTCTAAATGAAAATGGATCCCTTACAATAACTAAATTATCTGGAGTTGCGCTTTTAGGAGCAGTTGGTGCAACAATTATTAATTCATTATTTTCAAGTGATGCCTGGAATAATGTAACATTTATTGCTGGTGAAATTAAAGATCCTAAAAAGAATATACCAAGAAGTTTATTTTTAGGAACCTTAATAGTAACTGTAATTTATATATTAGCAAATATTGCTTATTTAGCCTTGTTGCCTTTACACGGAAATCCAGATGGAACCTCGGTTGTTCAAAAAGGAATTATGTTTGCCAGTGATGATAGAGTAGGTGCGGCGGCAGCAAGTATGATTTTAGGAAATATTGGCGTATTAGTTATGGCGGGTTTAATTATGGTATCTACTTTTGGTTGCAATAGTGGTTTAATATTATCTGGTGGGCGACTTTTTTATGCTATGGCAAATGATGCTTTGTTTTTTAAACAAGCCAAAGAATTAAATAAATTTCAAGTTCCAGAAAAAGCCCTTTGGTTGCAGTGTTTATGGGCTTGTATTCTTTGTGTTTCCGGAAAATATGGTGATTTATTAACCTATTCTACTTTTGCATCATTATTATTTTACATTTTAACCATTGCAGGAATATTTATTCTTCGTAAAAAAGAACCTAATGTTGAAAGGCCTTACAAAGCTTTTGGTTATCCAATAATTCCATTACTATATATTATTACTACTTTGGCAATATGCGTGGCACTTTTATATAATGATTTTAAAAGCACTGGTTTAGGCTTGTTTATTGTTGGTTTAGGAATTCCAGTTTACTATTTATTTCTAAATAAAAAAGAATAACAATTTATTTATAGACTAAATCTTTTAAGATTTTACAGCTTTCCTTAAATTTACAAAAAAAAATGAAAAAATATTTAAGCATATTAAGTTTAGTATCATTGGTTACTATTAGCGCTCAACAACGACCAAAACTAGTGGTTGGAATTGTTGTAGATCAAATGAAAGTTGATTATTTAAACCGTTTTTATAATGATTTTTCAAATGATGGTTTTAAAAGATTAATAAACAATGGTTTTGTATTTCAAAATATGCATTACAATTATGTACCAACCTATACTGCACCTGGTCATGCATCAATATATACTGGTACTACACCAGCAACCCACGGCATAGTTGGTAACGAATGGTTTAGTCGTACTTTGGGCAAAGATGTATATTGTACTGACGATGCTTCAGTTAGCATAATTGGTGATGGATTAGATAAGGAAGGCGCAATGTCACCAAAGAATTTGCAAACAACTACTATTACTGATGAATTACGATTGTCGACAAATTTTAAAGGCAAAGTTATTGGCATTAGTTTAAAAGATAGAGGTGCCATTTTACCAGCGGGTCACTTTGCTAATGGTGCCTTTTGGTTAAGCAAAACGGGTTCTTTTATTTCAAGCACTTTTTATAGTGAAAAATTACCTGATTGGGTAACCACTTTCAATACAGAAAAGCATTATTTAACTTATTTAAATAAAGATTGGACTTTATTAAAACCAGTAGATACATACAATGAAAGTATGCCCGATGATAACGTTTATGAAGGTAAATTATATGGAAGTAAAACACCAACATTTCCTTATAATTTAAAAGAAATATATGAAAAAAATGATGCAAGTGTAATTCGGAATACCCCTTTTGGAAATGATTTTTTAGCTGAGTTTGCTATGAAAGCTATTGAAAATGAAAGTTTAGGAAAAGATGAAATTACCGATTTTTTAGCAATTAGTTTTTCATCTACAGATTATGTTGGTCACGAATTGGGACCTCGTTCAATGGAATTGCAGGATACTTATTTAAGATTGGATAAAACATTAGCGGATTTATTAATTTATTTAGATAAAAATGTGGGTAAAGATAACTATTTACTTTTTTTAACTGCCGATCACGCTGGAGCTGAAAATGCAACGTTTTTAAAAGACCATAAATTAAACGTCAATTCGGTTTTACCAAAAGATATTTTAAAAGGATTGGCTAAATTTTCTATAGATACTTTTGGAGAAGATTTAATATTGAATTACTCCAATTTTAATTTGTATTTTAAAAAAGATATTCTAAAAGCTAAAAGTCTTGATTTGATGAAAGTTAAATTGGCATTCAAAGAATATTTATTAACTCAAAGTCAAGTTAAATTTGTATTTACCGAAGAAGAAATTTTGGCATCTAATGGAAACAATTATTATTTAAATTGTGTTGCTAAAGGATATGATGTGACTCAAAATGGAGATTTAGTAATTATTGATAAGCCAGGTTTTATCGAATATAAAACCACTGGAACATCACACGGCACACCTTACGCTTACGATACTCACGTGCCACTTCTTTTTTATGGTTGGAATATTAAAAAGGGAGAATCATTTGATAGAAAAGTTATTACTCAAATTGCACCAACATTAGCATTAAAGTTGAAAATTACTATACCAAATGGAAGTGAGAGCAACGTTTTAACCGAAATTTTAGGAACAGATTTTCAAGTTAAAAATAAAGTTAAATAAATTTAATGATATAATTTTTAAAAATTTCAATAATTTAAATCTTAAATAGTAGAGTAGTTGAAAAAAATAATTTTATTTTTAATTGTATTTTCAATACAATTAACTTTCGCACAACAACTTACCGAAACCGAAAAACTAGCTACAACATGTAAAGTTTGGGGCTTTTTGAAATATTATCATCCCAATGTTGCCAGTGGAAAATTCAATTGGGATGAGCAATTGTTTGCTATTTTACCTAAAGTGGAACAAGCCAATACTAAAGGTGAGTTTTCAAAAGTACTTGAAAATTGGATAGATTCATGAGGAGAATTAAAAAAAATAGCACCAATTAAAGACAGCGATACTACGAAATATTTTTATAAAAACTTAGATTTAGCTTGGTTGAAAAAAACTGTATTATTTACTAAAAAGGTTTCTAAAAAATTAGAATTTATTAGAGATAATCGTTGGCAGGGAGAATCATTTTATGTTAAGGTAGAAAAAGAAGGCGGATTTAGTCCTGTTCAATTTCAAAATGAACCAAGAAATAGTGATTTAAAATGGAATGATAAAAACTTACAACTCATTACCCTTTTCAGATTTTGGAATATTATTAATTATTTTTATCCATATAAATATTTAATGGATAAAAATTGGGATACTGTATTATTAGAAACAGTTCCAAAATTTAAAAATTTTGAATCTGAAACTGATTTTCATTGGCAGATTAATCTTTTAGTAGCAAAATTAAATGACTCTCACGGAAGTTTTTTTTCTGAATTAATAGTACCTATGTTTAGAGGAAAATATCATTTTTTATCAAGTTTAAAAATAATTGACGACAAATTAGTTTTAACAAAAATAAATAATGATTCATTAGCTGTAAAAAATGATGTTAAAGTTGGGGATGTGATTTCAAAAATTGATAATGAAACCGTTTTGGAGATAATAAATAAAAAGAAAAATAATTTTTCATATTCAAATAATGCAACTTTACTAAGAACAATTGATTTTATAGCTACCATAGGGAATAGTGAAACTTTTGAAGCAGAATATGAACGTAATGGTATAACAACTAAGCGATTTTTAAATCGTTATAATTATCACGAGGCTCTTTTAAATACATTTCAAAAAAATTATAAAAAGTACAAAACTGAAAAATTTCCAATTTTAGAAAAAAATATTGGATGCATTATTTTGGAACGATTAAAAGAAACTGAAGTTGATTCAATGTTTACTAAATTCAGAAATACTAAAGCAATAATTTTTGATATCCGAAATTACCCGCGAATTTCTGAAGATGATCTATTGCCTTATATAATTAAAAAAGACTCTGCATTTGTAAAACAAACATTTGCCGATACAAATTATCCTGGGCGGTTTATTTTTGAAAAGCCTTATGAAGGAACTTTTACTCCAAAAAAAGGATTGATAAAATATTCAGGAAAAATTATAGTTTTAGTTAATGAAAACACTCAAAGTCACGCTGAATGGGTAACTATGTGTTTACGAAGTATGAAAAATTCAACAGTTATTGGTAGTCAAACTGCTGGAGCAGATGGTGGAGTTTCAAGTTATGAAATTATAAATACTCTACCTGTAACTTTTACTGGTAAAGGCGTTTATTACCCAGACGGTCGAGAGACTCAACGAATAGGAATTATCCCCGACATTGAAGTAAAACCAACAATTGCTGGAATTAAATTAGGAAAAGATGAAGTTTTGGATAGAGCTTTATTATTTATTGAAACAGGAAAATAGTTTATAGATTTTACAACCTTTTAATAGTTGTAAAATCTATTAACATGATTTATTTAAACCAAAATTTGATTTCGTAAAATATCCTCCATTGTTTCACGACTTCTTATTAAGGTTCCTCTTCCGTCTTTCCAGAGTACTTCTGCGGGTTTGTATCGTGAATTATAATTGGATGCCATTGTAAAACAATAGGCTCCGGCATTTTTAAAACTCAAAATATCTCCTTCTTTTATTTCGGCAATTTGACGGTTGGTACCAAAGGTGTCCGTTTCGCAAATGTAACCTACAACGGTGTAAAAACGTTCCTTGCCTTTTGGGTTTGAAATGTTTTCAATGTGATGCTGCGATCCATAAAACATAGGACGAATTAAATGATTAAAACCCGAATCAACTCCCGCAAAAACTGTAGAAGTAGTTTGTTTTACAACATTTACTTTGGTTAAAAAATAACCCGCTTCACTTACTAAAAATTTACCAGGTTCAAATGCCAAAGTCAATTCCCGACCGTATTCTTTTTCAAATTGTAAAAACCTTTTTGATAATTTTCGTCCCAATTCTTCAATATTAGTTTCAATGTCGCCTTTTTTATAAGGAACTTTAAAGCCCGAACCAAAATCAAGGAAATCTAATGTTTTGAATTGTTTTGCGGCATCGAATAAAATTTCGGCAGCGTACAAAAATACTTCAATATCCAAAATATCAGATCCTGTGTGCATATGCAAACCATTTATATGCATACCAGTATTTTCAACAATACGTAAAATATGCGGAATTTGGTATATAGAAATACCAAATTTACTATCTATATGTCCCACAGAAATATTTTGGTTGCCGCCCGCCATTACGTGTGGATTTATTCTAATACAAACCGGAATATTAGGGTATTTGGCTCCGAATTGCTCTAAAATTGACAAATTATCAATGTTAATTTGAATTCCTAATTTGGCTACCTCTTCAATTTCTTCTAGTGAAACTCCGTTGGGCGTAAAAATAATTTGATTGGGTTCAAAACCGGCATGCAAACCCAATTGCACTTCTTGCCACGAAACAGTGTCAATATTGGCACCAAAACTATGAATTAATTTTAAAACAGAAACGTTTGATAAGGCTTTCATTGCATAATTTATTCGCAACCGCTCCACCTTTCCAAAAGCGTTCTTTAAACGTTTATACTGAAATTCAATTTTTTCGGCATCATAAACATAAAGTGGACTTTGAAATTGTTGGGCAAGTTGTAATAAATCGTGAGACTGCATTGCTAGTAAGTATTTTAAAATTAAACAAGCCTCAAAAGTAACTGTTATAAATTAATTTTCCAAACTCATTTTTTTTTTGGCGTTTCCCTTCGGGTCAGGTTTTCCACTATATCTTTTTTTGAAGAAAAATCAAAAAAAGGATGCCGTTTCAATCCTTAACGCAATAAGTACTTTAATTAACTGCTTAGGTTTTTAAACTACAAATGGTGTAATTTTTACCAATGCCTAGCCCAGACCGAAATGAAAAGCCCACAGCAAAAAAAAGGTAATTTTTGTTGGCTAAAAACTGCGACCAAAGGAAGCACGTTTTTTGGCTTACTTAAATACCTTTTTTTGCGAGGACTTGTAATATAGTGCTGGAAATTGCTTCCGAAAAAAAATTAAAAAACTAAAAAAGAAATACTTTTTTTTGCTATTTTTGTGGCACTTTAAAAGTTAATACATTTATTATATGGACATTCACGAATACCAAGGAAAAGAGATATTGGCCAGTTACGGCGTTAAAGTGCAGCGTGGTTATGTTGCAACTAATCCAGTCGAAGCTGTTGCTGCCGCTAAACAATTAACTGCTGAAACAGGAACGGGTTGGCACGTAATTAAAGCGCAAGTTCACGCTGGTGGTCGCGGTAAAGGTGGTGGAGTAAAATTGGCTAAAAATTTGCAGCAAGTGGAAGAATTGGCAGAGCAAATTATTGGTATGCAATTAATTACACCGCAAACTAGTGCCGAAGGTAAAAAGGTACACAAGGTTTTGGTGGCCGAAGATGTTTATTATCCTGGTGAAAGTGAAACTTCAGAATTTTATATGTCGGTTTTATTGAACAGAGCGACAGGAAGAAATATGATTGTATATTCAACCGAAGGTGGAATGGATATTGAAGAAGTTGCTGATAAAACTCCAGAATTAATTTTTCACGAAGAAATTGACCCTAATGTTGGTTTGCAAGGTTTTCAAGCCCGAAGAATTGCCTTTAATTTAGGTCTATCGGGAAATGCTTTTAAAGAAATGGTGCAGTTTATTGATGCTTTGTACAAAGCATATTTAGGTTCAGATGCTTCGATGTTTGAAATTAATCCAGTTTTAAAAACATCTGATAATAAGATAATTGCAGTTGATGCCAAGGTGAATTTAGATGATAATGCTTTGTTTCGTCACCCAAAATTGGCAGAATATAGAGACGTTTTAGAAGAAAGAGCCATTGAAGTTGAAGCTAAAGCAGCGGGTTTAAATTATGTAGATTTAGACGGAACAGTGGGTTGTATGGTTAACGGCGCTGGATTGGCAATGGCAACTATGGATTTAATAAAATACGCAGGTTTTGAGCCAGCCAACTTTTTGGATGTAGGCGGAACTGCCGATGCAAAACGAGTTGAATTGGCATTTAGAATTATATTAAAAGACCCAAATGTAAAAGCTATTTTAATTAATATTTTTGGTGGAATTGTGCGTTGCGACCGTGTGGCACAAGGTGTTGTTGATGCTTATAAAAATATGGGAGACGCTATTAAAGTACCAATTATTGTGCGTTTACAAGGTACAAATGCCGAAATTGCTAAAGAATTAATTGATAATTCGGGTATGCCAATTTTGTCAGCAGTTCAATTTCAAGAGGCTGCCGATCAGGTTCAGGCGGCTTTATCGTAAATTAGTAATTATAAGATAAATGACCATTCTTTGCTTATGTAGGGAATGGTTTTTTTATGGATAATTTGTTAAATTAGCGTAATTGCTTTATTGTGTAATAAATGTAATTTTTGTGGATTTATTTATTAAATATTAAAGTTTATATGATGTAATTAGCTATAATATTTTCTGAAAATTGTGTAATAAATTTAAACAAAATAAAACAAATTATGAAAATTCACTTAACGAAATTTTTATCAATATTTATTATGATTCTTATAATTTCTTGTAATGGAAATAACAGTATGAATGAAAAAAGCGAAGTGCAAAATCCCGATGCTTTACAGGATAATTCAAGTTTAAAAAGGTTAACAAAACTTGATGGAAATTTAGTAGACGAATTATATCAAGAACTTGTTGAAAAAAAATCTGAATTAAAGAGTTTAGAAACTGAATTAAATGAGTTTGAATCTAAACCGAACGAAACTCAAAATATTTTTTATAATTATAATAGAAAATCAGAACAATATTATGGAAGTGCATTTGGTTTAGCAAATCGAATTAATGACAGTTTAGTTAAACATAAAATTTTAGACATTATAAAAAGAAGTTCTGAAAACTACAATAGAAAATCAAAAGAAATTGATGAAATTGTAACAGAAATATCAATTGGTCAAAATTCAATTCAAGATAGCCATAATATTTTGAAGTTAATTTTGACTATTCCAATAATTGAAAAATTCCAAACTGAAAATTTACCAAAAAAAGAAAAATTTCAACAAACAATTATTGAGCAAAAAAAATTAAAGGAAAATATATTTAGTAAGATACCTAAATATTGACAAGTGCTAAATGTAAGCAAGTTTTGCAAGAATACCGAAAATTAATATTTAAAAAAAATCATGAAATTAAGAAGCCTAATTATACTATCACTTGGAACAATTTTAAGTTTTTCTTGCAAACCAAAAAATGTTGAGATTAATTTAAGTAAAGTTATTTCGCAAAAAGAAAATGAATTTATGGATACCCAAACCGATAGTTTAGGTCCAGTTATTTTAGTGATTGATTTTAAACAAAAAGCATTTGGAGAAGATTTGAAAACATTTGAAGATGGTTTTATTCCTTGGATTAGCGTTGATAATCCAAATTCAGTTTTAAAAAATCTTTTGGATGCTGATTTAATTGTACTTCCTTTTAAAACTGCCAAAATCATTATTGACTATCCATTAAATTTTCCTGCAACTTTTAAAATTAAAAGTAAAGGACTAGGATTTTCAAGAAAAGAGTTAATTACAGAAATAAGCAAAAAATATCACGAAATTTATAAATTAGAGGAAAGTTCTGCGAATACTAAAACGGTTCCTTTGAAAAACAGAAAAGGTATAATTAACAGAAATCAAACAGATGGAAAATTTGGAATTTGGGGGCACGATATTTCAGATTTAGATTTAAGTCAAATTGAAGTTTATAAGAATTCAAAAGGAGAGATAATTTTAACTTTGGGAATTGAATCTTAAAAATTATTTAATTATCAAATAATTTTCCCAAAATTATAATTTCATAAATATGTTCTAAGTTAGTTTTGTTTTTGAAAATTAGATCTTAAATCAATATATTTACTAATTTAAAGTCAAAATTTATAAAATTTAAAACAGATTATAAAAGTAAATAGTTACACAATCCAACTAAAATAAAAAGAAATACACTTTAAACAAAATTAGTAAAAAGAATGAATTCAAATGTTATTACCAATTATTCCAAACTCAGGCTGTCTTTATTTTTTTTACCTTTATTTTTGTTAATTGCAATTGCTATATTTCTTTACAGTCAAGACTCTTTAAATGCTATTAAATACATACAAATTCAAAAGAATGCGTTCCTGTTCATTAACCATAATTTAGGGCAATATCCCAATATTACTTATAATGTTACGCAACTGGGTGATGCTTCTATTTTGTTATCGTTTTTAATAATTTTTATTGTTTATGCACCTAAAATGTGGGAAGCTTTACTGTCTGCGTCGCTAGTTTCACTTGTGTTTTCTACGGTATTAAAAAATTTATTTTTAGTTCCTAGGGCTTCCGAAGTGTTTGATACTAAAAGTTTCATTATTATTGGAAAAGCTGCAACAGGTTTTGCTAGTTTACCTTCGGGACACTCGATTACTGTTTTTACAACGTTTACTGTTTTGTTATATGCCTTTATGCCTAAAGATGTGAAAAATAAAATGCTATGGTTTTTTTCGATAATTAGTATCGGATTAATGATTGTGTTTACAAGAGTTGGAGTAGGAGCACACTATCCACTTGATGTCATTATTGGAAGTATCATTGGTTATATCTCTGGACTTATTGGAATTTTTATTTGCCAAAAATATAAAATTTGGACTTGGATTAACAATAAAAAATATTTTCCCATTTTTATTTTAATGATATTAATTTCATGTGTTTCATTAATTAGCAAGATAAATAATGAAAATTTAGTTGTATATTATTTAACATTAATTAGTTTATTTGTTTCACTTTATAAAATCACTTATGTATACCTTAAAAAGTAATTTAAAAATAACTCATTTTGTATTAATAATTAGTGCTCTAAATTTTATATTCTTTCATTATCCCTTTTTTAAATTTGTAATTAATAATATTGATTGTAAAAGTGCAAACGGAATTGTAATTATTATTAGTTTAGTAATTTTAATGTTGGTTTTAAATGCATTCGTTTTTTTTCTAATTTTTTTTCTATCACGCTTTGTTGGCAAATTTTTATTGGTTTTATTTTTTATTATCAATGCAATCGCAGTTTACTTTGTTAATACCTATAGTGTCATCATCGATGAAAGTATGATTGGCAATGTCCTTAACACTGATTATGCCGAATCTAGTAGTTTTTTTTCTATAAAATTGGTGCTTTATATAATCCTATTTGGTATTTTACCAAGTATTTATATCATAAAGGTTAAAATTATAAATGTTACTTTAAAGAAATTTTTTACTATTACTGCACTAACTTTATTGTTCATTTTTGCTATTGTAGCCGTTAATGCAAGCAATGTTTTGTGGATTGATAAAAATTCAAAAACTTTAGGTGGGCTTGCAATGCCTTGGTCATACACAGTGAACCTCTCGCTTTTTTACGTGCATAAAAGCCAAAAAAATCAAAAAGAAATTTTATTACCAGATGCTACTATCAGAGACAATCAAAAGGCGGTAGTAGTTTTAGTAATCGGAGAATCTGCACGAAGTGAAAATTTTTCTTTGTATGGTTACAATAAAAAAACAAATCCGCTACTATCTAAAATACCTAATGTATTTCATTTTAATGCAAATTCGGGAGCTACTTATACAACAGCAGGTGTTAAATGCATTTTAGAGCATACTGACTCTGATGATTTGAACGAACTTTTACCCAATTATTTATTTAGAAACAATGTTGAAGTTGTTTGGAGAACTACAAACTGGGGTGAGCCACCGATTCACATTAAAGACTATCAAAGCAGAGAACTATTACTTCAAAATTGTAAAGGCGAAAAGTGTAATTACGATGAACTTCTTTTAAATGGTTTAAAAGAGCAAATATTAGCAAGCAAAAAAAATAAAATTTTGATAGTATTGCACACTAGTACTAGTCACGGACCAACTTACAGTACAAAATATCCACCTCAATTTGAAACCTTCAAGCCTGTTTGTAATAGTGTCGAATTAGGAAATTGTTCTCATACAGAACTTATTAATGCTTACGATAACACTATTATTTACACCGATTATATTCTATCTAAAGTAATTGACGATTTAAAACAGCTAAAGGAGTTTAAAAGCACTATGATTTTTGTTTCCGATCATGGCGAATCTTTAGGTGAAAACAATCTGTATATGCATGGCTTGCCTTTAAGTATAGCTCCCAAACAACAATTTGAGATTCCTTTTATAGTTTGGGTGTCAGATACTAGTGTAAAAAAGTTAAAAACTAATAAAATTGTAACTCAAAACTACGTATTTCATAGTGTTTTAAATTTTTTAAACATTCAAAGCCCTATTTATAATGAAGAAATGAATATTTATAAATAATGTGTTTTTTTATAAATTTAGATTTTTAATCTAGAAATCATCAGTATTATTTTAATAATTACCTAAAACAAAAAATCTCATTCGTAGTAACGAATGAGATTTTTAATTTTATTGAGATATATTATAATTTTGCTAACCAAAGTGAAGCGTTCATATGCAATCTTGAGTGAGAAACTAATTCAGTCCAACCTGGAAATAATTTATCACCAGAAGCACCAGTTCCATCGTCGGCAGGAGAAGAATCGCAAATTACAAAAACTCTGCCTAAACCGAAAGTTGATGAAGCACACATTACATTTGTTGTGCTTTGAGCAACTCCAGTTTTCCAAATTAATCCTTTTGCAGTTGAAGTCGTTGTAGTTAATGATGCACCAGCAGAAAATTTAAGATTAGTAACAGCTCCTAATGCTCCATTTAAAATTGGATTTGTAGCAGCAGCAGTTAATACATTTGTAGTGGTTTGTGAATAATTTGTTAAATCAATTTTAAAACCAAATGGATTGGTTTGTACTGAGTTTGTTGTCATTAAATCATTCCAAACTGCAACTGAATCAAAACCATCTCCGTTTCTATCCGAAATATTGTGATCTGATATCATAAACAATCCACCACCGTTTTGTACAAAATTTAAAATAGCTGTTTTTTCTGCTGTTGTAAATTTTGTATTGGGTTCGTCAACAACATAAACATCGAAGTTTTTTAAATCTTGTGCAGCAGTTGTACCATAAGTTATTGCAGTTCCTGCGGGCAAAGTTTCAACCGAGTGACCTTGTTTTACTAAGGCAATTCCCCAAGACGAAATACCACCTTTCCAAAAACTTTCACTTGTTGAAGAAGTTATTGTTGCTTGCAAGGGAGTTGGGAAACGTTGTGGTGAAGAATCGGCATCTATAACCCAATCCGCATTTCCAGCAGTTTCGGCTTTTGTAGCATCGAATAAGAATTTTTTTGAAACTCCAATTCTTGCAAATGATGTTTCAGTGGTTTTTGCATTTTCAGTCGTAACTGTTGTAGTTTCGTCTTTTGAGCAAGAAAAAGCGAATACTAAAACGCTTAAAAGTGCTACTTTTGATAAATTTTTCATTGTTTTGTTTGGTTAATTATTAAAACTGCAACAAAACTAAATAAAAATTAGGATATTATTAAAATTAGGTATTAAGAAAAGGTTAAATTTATAAATAATTTAACCTTACTTTTTCGGTTTGCCATTATTAAACCTTACTTTTTCAACTATCTCGATTTTCTTTTCTGGTCGTTTGGTATTTGATTTTGAATTAAAAGCAGGTTTTTTCTTTGGAGCGTCTTTTGGAGATTGATTACCTCGATTTTCGTCGTATTCTTTTGAATATTCTTTTTTTACAAACTCTTTTTTTGGAGCAATTGCTGCTTTATTTTGTTTTAAAACTTCCTTTGGATTTTTAGGATTTTCCTTAGTTCCCCGCAAATGAATAATCAATCCGTTCAAAAAGTTACGTAAAATTTGGTCGCCACAAAGCATAAAATCAGGATGATCTTCGGCCCTAAAAATATTACCAATTTCGCCTTTTGAAACTCTTAAATCAACCAATTCTAAAATTTCTATTATCTGGTCATCACGCAACTGCAAGGCTACACGTAGTTTTTTAAAAATATCGTTGTTGTTCATAATTGAAAAAAGGTTAAGGGTTTAAAAGTTTAAAACAGTTAGTTTCAAATCTTGTTTTAAAAAAAGCAAAGATAACTATTTAAAGGCGGTTTTTAAATATTGGATTTGTTTATATTTGCATCTCAAAAATAAAAATCAATATAATGACTCGAATTGAAGTTTTAAACGCCTTAATAAAAAAGAACAACGTTAAAAATTATTTAGAAATAGGAGTAAACCGAGGCAAATGTTTATTCAATATTAAAGGAGCAACGAAGCGTTTTGCGGTTGATCCGTTTTTTAATTTTTCGGCTTGGAAAAAATTTCGTGGAATTGTTTTGAATTTTGATAATTTAAAAAATACTTTTTTTGAAGTTACTAGCGATGATTTTTTTAAACAAAATGAGCCATTACTAAATACAAATAAAATACAATTGGCGTTTATTGATGGTTTGCATACTTATGAGCAAGCCTTGACGGATACTTTAAACACTTTAAAATTTAGTGATGATAATGTAGTAATAGTTTTGCACGATTGTAACCCACTTGACGCTTTGGCAGCACATCCAGCAATTTCAATTGATCACGCTCGAGCCGAATTAAAAGACCACAAAGACTGGAAAAATATTTGGAATGGTGACGTTTGGAAAACTATTGTTGACATTCGAAAAAATCATCCTGAATGGACTTCTTTCGTTTTAAATACCGATCACGGTTTGGGATTTGTTTATAAAAAGAAACGTGAAAATTTACCCGAAGTTTTCAATTCAATTACTGATATTGCTAGTTTAGATTATGATTTTTTTGATAAAAATCGGAATGATTTAATTGATTTAAAACCAGTTTCGTACTTTGAAGATTTTTTAAAAACACTTTAAAATAACCACAAATAGGCTTTTTTAAAATTTTGTCGCCACAATTTTTCATTATGTTGCCCACCTTTTATTATTTGTGTTTTATTTAAAGCCAAGCAATGACAACGGATAGAATCGACCAAGTAAACCATTTTATTTAAATCGGGAACCATTTCGGCATCTTCATTGTCGCCGCACATAAAATAAATTTTTGCCTTAAGTTTTTTAGTTGCTTTAGTCATTTCAAAAATGGAATTACTAAACCAAAAGGAAGGCGAAAAAACACCTGCTTTTCCAAAAACCTCGGGATATTTTAAAACGGCATAATAGGAAATTAATCCGCCAAGTGAACTTCCAAAAATGGCTGTATTTTTTTTAGTTGGTTTAGTTTTATAGGTTTTGTCAACATAAGGTTTTAAAGTGTTTACAATAAAATCTAGATATTTATCGCCATTTCCGCCACCGTATTTTTCGTTTTTAAAGGGTGTTAATTCTTCCAATCGCTTATCGTTTCCGTGTTCAATACCTATGACAATTACTTCTGCATTTAAACTGTCCAAGGTTTCATCTACATTCCATTCGCCAACATACGATGTTTTGGCATCAAATAAATTTTGTGCATCGTGCATATAAATTACAGGATATTTTGTATTAATTTTCGAGTTGTACGATTTTGGTAAGTACACCCAAATTTTCTTTTTGCAATTCAATTGTGGTGCATCAATTTCGAATATCGAAACTTGTTTCGATGCGGTACTTTGTTGGCCATAAAAAGAAATTACGCACAGAAATAAAAAGTAAAAAAAATAGTTTTTCAAAGCAATAGTTTTAAAAGTTGTAAAAAATCAATAATTTAGCAAAATATAAAGCGATATAATTATGACCGAAAATTACGAAGAAAAATTAAGTTTATTGGCAGATATGATTTGTTTTGCTCAAGTTGATGGCGAATTACACCAACGTGAATATAATTTTTTACAATTGGTGGCTTGTGAACTTAAAATAAAAAACGAAGATTTTAAGCAATTGTTTCATCAAGATTTAAAATCAAAACCAATTTATGAAGAGTTTGAAAGAATTCAGCAATTTTATCGTTTGGCTTTATTAATGCATTGCGATGGTGTTTTGCACGAGCGAGAAAACAAAGCCATTCACGAAATTGGAATTTCAATGGCATTAAATCCTTTTGCGATAAATAGGGTTTTAAAAGCAATGGAAAAATCGGAAACGAAAATGATTTCACCTGCATTTTTAATTGCCGTTTTTCAGGAGCAATTGAATTGATTATAAAAAAATTTCCTGCAAACTACACAATCCTAGCCCAAATTGTAGCGGTTAGCGTTTTGAAATGAAAAGTTAGTTTTTTACACCAAAAAAGTGCGACCAACGGAAGCACCTTTTTTGGTGATAAAAAACAACTTGAAATGAAAAACCTAATAGCGGAAAGTTGGAAATTGCTTCAGATTTCTTCGAAGCTCACAAAAACACTATTATTTTTTATACTCTTTTTTAAATTTTAAATAGGTAATTGCTGCAAAAAGTAAATATCCAAGGGTCACATAAAGATAAATAATTACATTTTGTTTTTCGCCAGAAGCATAAGAATGCAAGCCTGTTAAGTGAAAATTCACCCCAAAATAGGTCATCATAATAGATGCATAAGCCAAAACTGCCATAAAATTAAAGGCAAATAAACCTCGTAAAGCAGGCACAAAACGGGCATGAATTACAAAGGCATAAATCATTATACTTATTAATGCCCAAGTTTCTTTAGCATCATAACCCCAATAACGACCCCAACTTTCGTTTGCCCATTGCCCGCCCAAAAACGTACCGATGGTTAACATTACTAAGCCAACAGTTAATGCAAGTTCGTTGATGTAAGTGATTTCTTTTAAATGCAAAGTCATTAATTCTTTGTTTTTAGAATTGGTGCAAAGCATTAAAATTAAGGCAACTAACCCCAAAACCATTCCAAGAGTAAACGGCCCATAACTGGCAACAATTACGGCAACGTGAATCATTAACCAATACGAATTTAATACGGGTTGTAGGTTTGCAATTTCGGGATCAACCCAGCTGGAATAGGCAATCATTAAAATCATTGAAGCTACAAATGTGCCTGATGCAACGGTTAATTTTGATTTTATATCGAAAGCTAAAGTAAAAAACATTGTTGCCAAAGCCACGTAAATCATACTCTCGTAGGCATTGCTCCAAGGCGCGTGACCCGAAATATACCAACGAACAATTAGTCCAATAGTATGTAAAATAAATAATGCAGCAATTAAAACATGAAATCCGTTGATGATGTATTTGATGATTTTTTTGTTGAAAAAGATATTGACAATGGTAAAAATCAACATAAAAGTTCCCGCCAACATATACATCCAAAATAGGTTTTTGAAAATATCGTATTTGTTGTAAAAAATTTCAGAATCAATTTTCTTGTCCGATGGGCGAACGGCAGCGCCATATTTTTTTTGAAATTCTTCCATTCCCGAAAGCATAGTGTTTGCTTTTAGGTAATTTTTTGATTCGGCACCTTTTAAAAGTTCTTCAAAATAAGCAGGTAATGCAAATTTTATAATGTCTAAATCGTTGTGTTTTTCTTCGTTTAAATCAAGATAGGAAAGCCATTTATTATTTTTATCGTACGGAATTGGAAATATTTTTAAAATTCTACCGCTTAATGCCGAGTTTAGTAAATTAATTTTTTTGTCGGCTTCAATAAAATCTTTTTGAAAGTTATTTTTTACTTTCTCACGAGCGGCATCGGTTAAGTAAGGTGATAATTTATAGTTGCCTTTTTCGTCAAAAAAACTTCGGAATGAAGCGTATTTTTCGCCTTTTTTTAAACCAATAATTTTGTGTAAACTATCGTTTTCTTTAGTAACTGCAATTAACGGAATTTCAAACCAATAGGTTGGGAATTGTGTCATTGAAAGAAAAGCTTGATCGGAATTCATATCTTTATAGGAATCTTTTTTACTTACTTTTCTCAATAATTCCGACGAAAAGGTATTGATGGGTTTCATTCGTCCGCCATCGTCTTGAATTACCAAACGTCCAAATTTTTCGGCTTGAATTTTCGGAACTTTGTATTTAGCAATAATTGAATCGGCTTGTTTTAAAGTAGGTTGTTTAGTGATATGCGTTTGAGAAAATCCAGCTAATGAAAATAACACCAATATAAGTAACGTTAATTTTTCTTTTTTTAATTTCACGGCTTCGAGTTTGCGTTTTACATCATCAAAACGAGTATTTTTTGTAAACAATATGCACATCATTGCAAAAAACAACATAAAATAGCCAATGTAAGTTATTAATGTTCCCCAAAAATCGTGGTTTACTGATAGAACTGTTCCTTTTTCGTCGGGATCAAAACTGGATTGAAAAAATCTAAATTGTTGGTAATCTAAAATGTGATTCATATAAATGTCTGCATCAAAGGATTTTTTATTGTCAATAACACTAACCTTACTTTCAAACGAAGAATAACTTTTTTCGGTTCCGGGATATTTTTGGGCATTAAAATCATTCAGTTTTAGGCTGAAAGGTAAGGTATAAACTTTGCTTCCGTAGGTTAACGTATATTCTAAATTACCCACTTTTACGGTTTTTGGATCGCCTGTTTTTCCTTTTGAACCAATTAAGATAACTTCTTTTTTAATTCCATCGTTTTCAAGAGTTAACACCAAAGCATCATCACCTTTTTTAGCCCGATAATCACCACTAGAAACAAAATCAACCACTCCTAAAACGGGTTGATCTGGAAAAACAAATTGTGCTTCGCCAACGCTGTACAACGATCGGAACATTAAATTTTCGGTTTTGCCATTGGTTAAATTGCCTCGAAACTTGTCAATCATTCGCATATATTGTCCGTTAAACGGTGCGTTTATTGTAGTTGTTTTTCCGTCTGTAGTAATATTTATGGCACCTTGTGCAAACTTATTTAATGAAAAAAGTAAGTTGTGAATGTTTTGAAGTTGACCTGCTTTTAAAAAATGTTCGTGTCGGCTGCCTTCGCTTGATTCTACTATTTTTAAATAGAAATCGCCTTTTGAATCAGGTTTGATGGTTTCTTTGGCATCCATCAAAAAGTTTTTGTATTTTATTTCAAATGGTTTTCCGTCAAAATCCGCAGCAATTGAAAAATTATTATTGGTTTCTTGCGCTAACAAAAGTGATTTTTCAAACGAGCGGCGTTTCATTTCACCTTTGTATTCGCCATCAACAAAGACGTTTAAAAATGTTTTTTCCGAAAAAACTTGGTTCGATGTTGCTCCTTCTCGAATTGGCATCATTCCTTCGTAACTTATATAACGGGTAATTGCAGCACCTAGAATGATAAAAATAAAGGAGATATGAAGCAAAAGTGTTGCCCATTTTTCTTTTTTGTACAATTGATACCGCTTAATATTTCCGAAAAAATTGATTAAAAAGAACACCAAAATTAACTCGAACCACCAAGCATCGTACACCAAAATTTTGGCTGTTGCTGTGTTGTAATAACTTTCAATAAACGTTCCAATGCCCATTGCTGTTGCATAGGTTAGAAACAAAAGTGCCATTAATCGGGTAGAAAATAAAACGGAAAGTATCTTTTTTTGCATAGCGCAATAGTATATTTTAAAAACTATGCAAAAGTAATATATTATTGTGAAACACTATTGAATTTTGGTATGGTTTTAAGTGTTTTTTGTGAAGTGTTTTTGGGTTTTTTTTAATTGTTGAGATGTATTGCTGTGCATCTCAATCGTTTTTAATTGATATATAAAAAGTGTTTGGCTTTTTTGTTGAGATACATTGCTTTGCATCTTTACTAATTCGAAAATAAATATGCTTGATCTAGTGCTAAAATCATTTCCAAAGAATAAAAAACAACTTCGTAATTTTTACCGTCAGGGGCAGTTGTAAAGTAATTCTTTACTACTGAAATTTCGTCTAACTCGTTGTATTCCAGTACACTTTTGATGTGCTGACCAATTTTTTGTTTGGAGGTGTCAAAAAGTTCTGCAAGTTGATTTTGGTTCATCCAAATGTTTCCCTCTTAGCAGTTAAAACTACACTAGATTTTCTATTGGCGGTTTGATAAATTATAATTTCTTGACTCATTTATTTGGTTTTTTTGTTGAGATGCACTGCTGTACATCTTTACTGATTTAATAAATTAAATTATAATTTTCTTATTTGTTTTAGAATCTTGTAGGATTTTATTTTTCCAAATAATAAATTTAAATTCAGTTTTGACTAGACTTAAATTAGTTTTAAAAGTAATAGTTTTGTTAAATATTCGTTATTGTGTGTTTAATTGACTTTCTATAAAATTCAAAACTTCAGTTGCTTGATTTTTAGATAAGTTATCAATAATAGTTTTATTTGAATTATCAATTATAATGCATCAATAATTTTTATTAATTCTAGAAATAGTATTATAGTATATTTTACCTAATGGAAATTTTTCAATAAATTTAATATTCTTTAAGTTATACATAGATAAACTGTCTTCTGAATTTAAATTAATGATTTTTAAAGTTTTATAAATAATAAAATTTCGTTCAATTATTAATATATTTTTATCAAATACAATTTTCCAATAACTTTTGAATTCCCAAAATATCTTTTTTAATACTAAAATTTGAAGAATTGAAGTAAATATCAAAAAGATATAAAAAATATTCCATTCTGCTTTAATTGCCAATACTAAACCTGTAATTGAGAAAAATAAAAATCCAAAAAACAATAATATAAGCCCCGTTATAAAATAATAGTTTTTAAGAGAAAAAATTTTTAAAGAATTTGAAATTTCTTTTTTATTCATTTTTAAATTTCATTAACTTCCGTACTATGCGAACTAGAATACCCGCGCCACTTTTCAATACATTCCTGAATGAAATTTATCTAAACCTTCATGTAATAATTTAAATCTCTTAAAAGTTTTTCTTTTTCAATTTTAGAAAATTCCCCATAATATTGACAATAGGAATTTTTTGATACTAAAATCAATAGTAAAACCTTTATTAATCTATTCATTTATTTTTTTTAATTTCATCTTTAAAGTGTCTTTATCGAAAATCATATTCCATTCCATTGATTTTCCATTGAATTTATTAATTCGGATTGGAATTGTATCAGGATTTTTTGCATTTTTTTCAAATGATATCACTTTTAAAGCATCTTTCTTTTGGTTGTATTCGTACTTCATAAGTATTGATGTACTATCGACATACATATACGGATTTGGACAATAAAAAACATTTCCTCGTTGTTCAAAATAAATTACCTTCCATGCTAAAGTATCTTTTTGCCATTCGTTGTCAGGTATAATTTCACCGTTACGAATCATAGTTTCAACCTTCCATTTCCCAAAGTATTTTTTAGAACGATAAACATCTTTATTGTAATATAATACAAATAAAAACGGAAATACAATACAAAATAAACGTCCTAATGTTTTTGAAACATTACTTCCTACAGAAGGCAACGTGTTTTTAAATTGATTATAAAAACCTAATATATCAACCTTATATTGGTATAATAAGTAGGTCAAGCTAAATAGAATTAAAAATGATGTTAATAATGTAATTAGTCCAATTTGATAAAATATGTTTATCAATACAATATTAAAAACTACTGGAAAGAGTATGCCAACTCCTAATAATGTTGTACGTCTAAATAACAATAGAACACTGCCAATAATCTGAAAAATTCCTAAAATAAATGACATGCCATAAGAATATCCAAAATAATTCCAAGTAAGTTCAGTTCCATTTAAGGTACTTACCAATGAATCATTTATGTGAAAAGAATAAGCAAAATTTGTTTCAAATATTTTTTGAAATCCAAAATCAATTAGTAAAAATGCTATCCAATATCTTAATAATGTAGTAAACCAAGACTGTATTTTTTCAGAATTTATTAATTCTTTTTTTTCTTGATTATGCCAATAAAAAACGAACAAAAAAGTAAAAATGATTGATAACCCCAAAAGTATAAATCCTCCAGGAATAATATATTGAGCAAGTTTAATTGGTAAGAGAGGTGCAATAATAAAAAGCCACGTATTTATGCTGCCAACTATTGCTAGAAAACATAAAGAAAATTTTGTATACCAATTTAATTTTTCTTTCATTCAATTGAATTTATTTTGTATTTCAATTCTTATATAACATTTATAGTCTCATTCCTCCTCCGAACTATGCGAACTAGAATATCCGCGCCACTTTTCAATACATTCCTGCATATCAGCGGGTAATTCGGTATCAAAACGCATAAACTCGCCCGTTGTTGGGTGTTCAAAGCCTAACGTTTTGGCGTGAAGTGCTTGTCGAGGCAAGGTTTTAAAACAATTATCAATAAATTGTTTGTATTTGGTAAACGTAGTTCCTTTTAAAATCAAGTTGCCACCGTAGCGTTCGTCATTAAAAATAGTGTGACCTATATGTTTTAAATGCACCCGAATTTGATGCGTTCGACCTGTTTCCAATTTACACGAAATTAAGGTAACGTAACCCAATCGCTCTAAAACTTTGTAGTGAGTAACGGCGTGTTTTCCTATTTCGGGATCGGCAAAAACCTGCATTTGCATTCTATCTTTCACGTGGCGGGCAATGTTTCCTTCAATCGTTCCCGAATCTTCTTTTACATTTCCCCAAACCAAAGCAACATATTCTCGTTCCGATGTTTTGGCTTCAAATTGTTTCGCCAAATGGGTCATTGCTTTTTCGGTTTTAGCAATTACTAAAAGTCCCGATGTATCTTTATCAATTCGATGCACCAAACCTGGGCGTTCACTACTGTTTAATGGTAAATTTTCAAAATGATAGGCCAACGCATTTACTAAAGTTCCTGTATAATTTCCGTGTCCGGGATGAACCACAAAATTGGGCGGTTTGTTAATTAACAACAACGCATCATCTTCATACACTATATCCAACGGAATATTTTCGGGCAAAACTATGTTTTCAAACGGCGGATATTCCATCATAACCCGAACCACATCCAAAGGTTTTACTTTGTAATTCGATTTTACAGCAACTTCATTCACTTGAATATTTCCCGAACTAGCAGCGTTTTGAATTTTATTTCTGGTAGCGTTAGGGACCATTCCCATTAAAAATTTATCAATTCTTAATAAGGCTTGCCCTTTCGGAACCTCGTATTTAAAATGTTCAAAAAGCGTTTCGTCTAGTTCATTCTCTAAATTATCTTCCATTATTTTATTGTGTCTAATGGAACCTCTTTTACCGCAGTTGTATCCAATTGGGTTTCGTCAAAAACTACTTTTCCATCGCCCAAAACCAAATCAATTTTCGAGTTTTTCAAAATTTTAGTTCCTGCTTTAATTTCTTTTCCGTTCACCATCATTTTCATAACCATATCTTTTCCAAGGTACGGAACATAAGTAATTTCGCCTTCCTGCAACCCAACTGCTTTTAAAGTTGGCACGGCTTGACGGTAGGTTTTTTCAACCAAATCGGGCACCACAACCATTTTATAAGTATCGGCATTAATTTTTATATAAATCGTTCGACCGCCTTTAACCTTGCTTCCCGCAACTGGCTCTTGCTGCACAACAGTAAGTTTCGGAAAATCCGATTTATAATCCACTGTATCAATAATTTGATAAGTTAAATCCAAAGCGTCTAACTTTTCTTCCACCTGTAATTCAGACAATTTACTTAAATTGGGCACTGTAATTTCTTCACCGTGGTTGGTAACAAACGTTATCCAATGAAAAAATAAATAAGCCAAAACGGCAACAATACCAAGTGCCGATAAAAGTTGTGCTACAAAAACACGACTCTTTAAATAATTACCTAAACTCATACAAAATCAATTTATCGCAAATATATAAATTATGAAACGTTTTTTGTTTGAAAAAAAATGATAATTTTGTTTTAGTTTAAATTCATTCTGTATTAGTTTCAGAAGCTAATCCCGCTATCCGTTACAATCTCTTCTTTTTTAAAGAAAAAAGAAGAGGATTTACACTACTATCGGGGCTAGGGTTAAGTTGTATTTAATTACTTTAAATTTAAAAACCAAATCAAAATCATTTTAAAAACCTTTACTAAAATTTACAAAAATTCATTTAATTTGCATCAAAATAAAAACTATGAAAAACATTGCCATCATTATGGGCGGATATTCAAGTGAGTACAAAATTTCATTAACCAGCGGAAATGTAGTATTTAATAACCTTGATAAAACCAAATTTATCGGTTTCCGAATTCATATTTTTAAAGAAAAATGGGTTTATGTTGACTCAGGTGAAGCAGAATTCCCAATAGATAAAAATGATTTTTCAGTAGTAGTTAACGGAACAAAAATTACTTTCGATTGTGTTTTCAATGCCATTCACGGTACTCCGGGCGAAGATGGATTGATGCAAGCCTATTTTGAATTATTAAATATCAAGCAAACTTCGTGCAATTATTATCAAGCCGCAATAACATTCAATAAACGTGATTTGCTATCGGTTTTAAAACCCTATGGAATACAATCGGCAACCTCGTATTATTTAAACAAAGGCGAAGCAATTAATGAAGATGAAATTATTTCAAAAGTAGGATTGCCTTGTTTTGTAAAACCCAACAAATCGGGTTCAAGTTTTGGCATCACAAAAGTAAAAACCAAAGACGAATTGGATTATGCCATCGTAAATGCCTACAAAGAAGACAACGAAATAATTATTGAAAGTTTTCTTGACGGAACAGAAGTTTCGGTAGGAGTAATTAATTTTAAAGGAAAAACAACCGTTTTACCAATAACCGAAATTGTATCTGAAAATGATTTTTTCGATTACGAAGCCAAGTATTTAGGAAAATCGCAAGAAATTACACCCGCCCGAATATCCGATGAAATGACATTGAAGATTGGAGAAATTGCAAAAAAAGCTTACGATGTTCTAAAAATGAAAGGTTTCTCTCGAAGCGAATTTATAATCGTAAACAACGAACCTTTTATGCTCGAAATGAATACCATTCCGGGTTTAACCACTGAAAGTTTGATTCCGCAGCAAGCAAAATGTGCTGGAATTTCGCTTGAAGATTTATTTACAAATGCTCTTGAACTGGCATTAAACTAAAACCATATGATTTTTTACGGAACTAGAGCAAGCGTTTTAAAAAAAGGACAAGTACGCAACATAATCTGTCCGCATTGTAATGAAAGCAGTACTTTTAATTTTAGCGTTTATGGTCAATATAAGCATATATATTGGATTCCGTTTTTTCCAATAAAAAAAATAAATGTGGTTGAGTGCCAAAATTGTAAATCAAGTTATGATGTAAAAAAAATGCCTCAAAACATAAAATCAAAATTTGAAACCAATTACAACATTACTAGTGTTAAAACACCAATAACTCATTTTAGTTTGGCAATTTTAATTGGAATAGGAGTTATTGTTGCATTTATTTCAGGCATAAATAGAGACAAAAATACTGTTGATTATGCTAAAAATCCAAAAGTGGGTGATATTTGGCATTTTAAAGTACGTGATGGGTCATTTGGATTAATTAGAGTAGATAAAGTAAGCCGCGATAGTGTTTTTGTTACTATAAATGATAGGGTTATTGACCGTAAAACCGAAACAGATAAATTGAACAAGCTTGAATATTTCACTGAAAAAGGTAAGTATAGATTTGGTCGTTTAGATGTGGTACAAATTCAAGTTAAAGATACCATTTTTCAAATTGATAGAAATTAAAAAATAATGAAAAAAGCAATATTCCCAGGTTCATTCGACCCAATTACGTTGGGGCATTTTGATATAATTCAACGAAGTATTCCTCTTTTTGACGAAATTATAGTTGCTATTGGTGTAAATGCCGAAAAAAAATATATGTTTTCGTTGGAAGAAAGAAAACGATTTATTGAAGAAGCCTTTGCCAATGAACCGAAAGTTTCAGTGATTACTTACCAAGGATTGACCATAGATTTGTGTAAAAAAATGAAAGCTCAATTTATTTTACGTGGCTTGCGAAACCCTGCCGATTTTGAGTTTGAAAAAGCCATTGCACATACTAACAGACGCTTATCAAAAATTGAAACGGTATTTTTATTAACCGCTGCAAAAACATCGTATATTTCATCAAGCATTGTTCGTGATGTAATTCGTAATGGTGGCGAATATGAAATGTTGGTGCCCGATTCGGTTCGGGTTAAACTGTAAAAAAGCTGTAAAAGGTAACGGAGGGTCTTTTGTATTGCTAAAAAAGTTCCTTTTACTTTCTCGAGTGCCTTTTGAAGTGGATTAAAACTTGGAAATTTTTATTGGTTTTTAAAAAAGGATTTGTATATATTTGAGGAAACCAAACAAACTTTCTTGCATTTCTACAATTTTGGTTTGCTATGCGGAAGTTTGTTTCGTGTATTTATGAGTTAGTGGCAAGACTACCAGAACTCAACGAAAAACAAGAAAATATGGCAGATACCAAAACAAATTTACAATGCCAAAATATTGCACCTATTTCAAATTTGAATAGAGAAATTAATTCTACTTCTTTGAAAATTGGTGTTTTCGCAAATAATGGAAGCGGAAAAACTTTTATTAGTAGACTTTTTAGATTGACAGAAAATTTAAGTGTGCTTGTATTAGACGCAGATGGTAAAAGTCCAACCGACAAAATAATTTCATTAGGCAAAAATAACAGTAATTTTTCATTTTCAATAACAGATAAATTAGGTATTGTTAAAGAAAACTTTAAAATAAGTTTAAACAAAGGTGAAATACCCATTATTCCAAAAACTGAATATATTTATCATACTTTTAATCAAGACTATGTAGAAGAAAATATAAGAGCATTAAGCTATGATAAAGATAGCGAAGTTGAAGGATTCATTTTGGGGAAAATGAATATTGACCTTAAAGATGAAGAAGTCGAGCTTTTAAAAGTAGAAAAAGAAGGCATTGAATTGTCAAAACAATTAGAAAAAGAAATTAATACATATGTTGAGGATTATGTAGGTAATATTCAAAATATTAAAAGACTTGGAGAATACAAAACTCTACAATATCAGCACATTTTTATTAATATTGACAATGACAAGCATATAATTTCAAAAACATTTGACGAGTTAATTGAAGATTATAATAAAATTAAATCTGTACCAGAAAATCTAGAAGATATAAAATCAATAGAAAAACCAATACTCGATTTAACTTTAATTCACGAAATCCAAACAAACTGTTTAACTGAATATAGTTTGAGTTCAATAGCTGAAACGTTCAAGCAAAAAATTAAAGAAAAACAAGTTTTTATAGAGACAGGAATGGAATTGCTAAATAATTCAGATTCATGTTCTTGTCCATTTTGCGAACAAAAAATAGAAAATGAAGCAATAGTATTAATTGATAATTATACCAAATATCTAAACGACACAGAAGCAAAAACTATCAAAAGGTTTAAAAATCAAATAGATATACTTGAAAAATATATCGAAGTAATAGAGAATACAGAAAATACTAACATTAAACGTATCAGTGAATTTAATATATTTAAAACAAAATATATTCCTTCGAGTGAAGATATTGATTTATTAACTTTAGAAACCACAAACGTAAAAAATCAGATTTCGGAATTAATATACTCAATAAATGAAAAACTAAAAAACATTGCAGTTGCTATAATAATAAATGATGATTATAAAGAATTACTAGAAAAAAATCAAACTTTACTAAATCGTCAAATTGAACTTAACAACGAAGAAATTACTATTATAAATGGCAAGAAAAATAAAATTGATGAACAAAATAAATCTATTAGAAATGAAATTTGTAAAAGCGCATATAATCATTTAATAGACGAACATAAAACAAATATCAAAAGTGTTGTAAAATTAAGAAACGATTGGCTCAAACTAAATGAAGAAATTAAAAAGAAAAAAGAACAACAAAAAGTTAGCAAAAGAGATAAAGTCGCTTCAACAATTAAAATAGTTTTAAATTACTTTTTTAATGAAAAGTACAGTTTAGATGAAGAAACTTTCAGAATAATTTTCAATAAGAATACTTTAGAAAAAAATCAAGCAAGTGATATTTTAAGCGAAGGAGAAAAAAACATTGTTGCTTTTGCTTATTACATTGGAGATACTCATTTAAAAATTGAAACAGAGGATGATTATTTAAAACTATTTTTTGTTATTGATGATCCAATTTCTAGTATGGATTTTTCACACGTTTATACATTATGTGGAGTTATTAGAGATATCAGTAAAATAATCGATAAACTGAAAAGAGAAAGACTTTTGATTTTTACACATAATAATGATTTTATGCGTGTTTTAGCATCAAATAATATTGTTGATAAAAAACTTCTTTTGAAAAATGGAGAATTAAAAGATTTCAACAATAATCTAACCGTTCCTTATATAAATCACTTAATTGACATTTTTAAAATTGCACGAATGAAAAGTATTGCTAATCATACAACTGCAAATTCAATTAGACATATAATTGAAACATTGACAAAGTTTGAAAGTATTGAAATCTCAACAGATAGTATTGCAGATTATATTCGAGAAAATATTCCTAACGATAAAAAATCATATACTCTAATCAACGATTTATCTCACGGAGGTTGGAGAACGGAACAATCGCCAATAACTGATGAAGATTACACAGATGTATGCGAAACTATCATTAAACACATAGAAATAAAATATAAAGGACAAATTGAACATTGTAAAAAAATAAGCTCATAAAGTACAGTCACTAACAGCGGTTCCTATGTAAAGCACCATAAAGTTATTCAAAACTTTGAGTAAGATTTATATGTTGGTTTTTTTCGAGTATTATATCCCTAGCTCCACGAAGTCTCAATTTTACTACAAAAACACTCTGCTATGGTCTCCAGACCTAGCACTGTAATTTATAATATTATTGGAGCGTTGTCATTAGACCATCGCAGCGCATTAGTAGATATTTTCAGCTTTATTTGAAATGGTATAATTAAATTACAAGATTGTCAAATTTAAAAAAATTAAAAATCTGACACTGAAAACTGACACTGAAAACCGAGACTGAAAACTGAAAACCGGGACTGAAAACTGAAAACCGAGACTGAAAACTGAAAACCGAGACTGAAACCTAAAAACTACTCAACCTCCTTTTTAACAACCTTCCGAGCAACTTCAATTTTATACTTTTTACCTTTCATTTTTTCGTCACGAATGTTTTTTAAAAACTCATTCACTTTTGATGATTTTACTGCCGCAAACGAAATAAAATCTTTTACTTCAATTAAACCTAAATCGCCTTTTTCTAGTTTTCCTTTTTGAGAAAAGAAACCTACAATATCAATTTTATTTAACTTGTTTTTTTTGCCACCGCTCACGTAAATGGTTTGAAATTCAGGGTTTTGTGGTAACGTTTTAAAACTGTCAACATTTAATTTGGGCATTTCGTAATTTACATACTCCAATTTTTTTTCACTTTCGTGGATGATTATATAAGCAGTTCCTGAGGCTAACATTCTAGCAGTTCTACCATTTCGGTGCGTGTATTCGTCTTCTTTGGATGGTAAATGATAATGAATTACGTGATTCATTTCTGGAATATCAAGTCCACGAGCCGCCAAATCGGTAGTGATTAAATAATTTACACTTCCATTTCTGAATTGTATTAAAGCCCGTTCCCGCTCGTCTTGATCCATTCCGCCGTGATAATAGGTCGCGTAAATTCCTTTTTCGTTCAACGAATCGCTTATTCGCTCGGCAGCATCACGATGGTTGCAAAACACAATTGCCGATTCTGATTTTAACGAACATAGTAAATGAAACAATGAATCAATTTTATCTTTATCTTTTGAAACTACCAATTTTGTTGATAAATTCGAGTTGATTTCATCGTCAACAATAAAATCAAGAACAGTTGGGTTTACAACTCGAGTATATTTAGGAATTTCAATATCAGATGTTGCAGAAACTAAAATCCGTTTGTTTAATTTATTTAATCGATTTATTATGAACGACATTTGCTCGTGAAAACCCAATTGCAGTGATTTGTCAAATTCATCTAAAACCAAGGTTACAATGTTTTCGGTTTTAAAAGTTTCACGATCAATATGATCGGCAATTCGTCCAGGAGTTCCAATTAAAACAGCTGGCGGATTGGATAAATTTTTTATTTCGGTTTCAATAGAATGTCCGCCGTAACAAACGTTTACCTTAAAATCGGTTCCCATTTTTTTCCAAACTTGTTCAATTTGCAAACCCAATTCCCGCGAAGGAACTAAAATTAAGCATTGTACATTTTTAATTTCAGTAGTTAAAAGTTGAAAAATAGGCAACAAAAAAGCCAAGGTTTTTCCGGAACCAGTTGGCGAAAGCAGCAAAACATTGGCATCTTTTAAAATGGCAGTTTCAGCAACTTCTTGCATTTCGTTTAAGTTTTCTATGCCTAAATTTAAAAGTAAATTGGTCGAATGTGGGTTTTTATTCATTTTGCAAATATAGTTTTTTGATTTACGATTTACGAATTATGATTTACGAATTTTTGTTTACTTTTGAAAAACATCTTTAAAACAAAAAAATGCGATTTATAAAAATCTTATTGCTTTTATTTTCTGTTTCAATATATTCTCAAAGCGATAAAAAGTTCAGTACTTATTTTGAAAAAGGAAACGGAAATACAAGTGCCGATTATCAAGAAATTCTTCGATACTACGAACTTTTAGATAAAAATTTTGAAACTATCAAAGTTCAAAAAATGGGTTTGACTGATAGTGGTGAACCGCTGCAAATGGTTGTTTTTTCATCAGATAAAAATTTTGATTTTGTAAAAATTTCCAAAACTAAAACTGTAATTTTAATCAACAACGGAATTCACGCTGGTGAATCGGACGGAATTGATGCATCAATGCAATTGTTTCGTGATTTGGCTTTAAATAAAATTACCGTTCCAAAAAATGTTGTTTTGGTTGCAATTCCAGTGTATAATATTGGCGGTTGTTTGAATAGAAATTCTACCACTAGAGTAAATCAAAACGGTCCCGAAGAATATGGTTTTCGTGGCAACGGACGAAACTTCGATTTGAATCGAGATTTTATCAAAACCGATACTAAAAACACTAAAAGTTTTGTTGAAATATATCATTTGATTCAACCCGATATTTTTATTGACAATCACGTGAGTAATGGTGCCGATTATCAATATGTGTTGACTTATATAATGACCGAACCTAAAAAATTAGGTGGCATTTTAGGTGATTTTATGAAAAACGAATTAGCTCCAACTATAGTTTCTGATTTGAAATTAAAAAATATTATTTCAACACCTTATGTAAATGTTGAAGGAACAATGCCCGAAAAAGGGTTTACTCAATTTTTTGATTCTGCAAGATATACAACTGGTTACACTTCATTATTTAATTCTATTGGGTTTGTGGTGGAAACGCATATGTTAAAAAAATATTCGGAACGAGTTAAGGTTACTTATGAATTTATGAAATCTGCCCTTGATTTTGCAGATAAAAATACTTTAAAAATTAAAAAAGTTCGTTTAGAAAATCAGAAGCAATTTCAACCCAAACAAAAATATACTTTAAAATGGGCAATTGACAGTTCAAAAGTAACCAAAATTCCATTTTTAGGATTTGAAGGAAATTACAAAAAAAGTGAAGTTACTTCAGGCGAACGATTATTTTACGACCGAAACAAACCTTTTGAAAAACAAATTGATTTTTATGGTGATTATAAATCGGTTAAAGAAATTACAATTCCTGATTTTTATGTGATTCCGAAAGCGTTTTGGACCATTACCGATTTATTGAAATTAAACAAAATTGAATATAAATTGTTAAAAAACGATACCATAATTGATGTCGAAAGCTATCGAATTGTGGATTATAAAACCTCCAAAAATCCTTATGAAGGACATTATCCGCACAATTCAACCAAAGTAGAAACATCAAAAATTAAAAAGCAATTTATTAAAGGCGATTATTTGGTTTCAACAAAGCAAATAGGAGTGAAGTACCTTATTGAAACACTTGAGCCAGAAGCTGTTGACAGTTTTTTTAATTGGAATTTTTTTGATGCTATTTTACAACAAAAAGAAGGTTATTCGGAATATGTTTTTGAAGATTTAGCCAATGATTTTTTAAACAAAAATCCTGATTTGAGAGCAAAATTAGAACAAAAAAAGAAAGAAGATAAAAAATTTTCCGAAAATCCCGAAGCACAATTAGATTGGGTGCACAAAAATTCGCCTTATTATGAAAAAGCACATTTACATTACTCTATTTACAGAATTTTGAAATAAATTAGACATCTAGAACTTTTATCAACTATCGAAAACGATGTAGTTAATAATACGAAAAAATCAATTTAAAATATATCATTCCAACTTTGTAAATTTGGCACCTTGTCAAAAATAAAATTATGATTTTAAACACCGAACTCGAATATAAAGGCGATTTATTTCCTTCAAAAATAATAAAATATGAACAAGAAGTTGATTCAATTCTTTTTCATACTGATAATAATGTAATTCTTAAAGTAACCGTACTTCGCGATAGTTTGATTCGATTCCGATTTACGGCAAAAGGCTATTTTAGCAATGATTTTTCATATGCAATTGACAAAACCCAATCTCACGGTTATAATGTTTTAGAAGTTTTCGAAGAGAAAGAATTCTATAAAATTCAAACAAGTAAGGTTTATGTAATTATTCAAAAAGCCGATTGTAGAGTTGGAATTTATGAATTAAACGGAGATGTGATTTTAGAAGATGAAATAGGGTTTCATTGGGAAGAAAGTTATGAATATGGCGGAAACATTGTAAAAATGAGTAAAACTTCGCAAGTTGGCGAAAGTTTTTATGGCTTGGGCGACAAAGCAACCCACTTAAATTTAAAAGGAAAACGATTAAGCAATTGGGCAACCGATCAATATGCTTTTTCTAAAGATCAAGAACCTTTATATAAAGTAGTACCATTTTATGTGGGTTTACATAACACTAAAGCTTACGGTATTTTTTTTGATAATACGTTTCATTCACATTTTGATTTTAGTAATGAGCGTAAAAACGTAACCAGTTTTTGGGCCGATGGTGGCGAAATGAATTATTATTTTGTGTATGGTCCAAAAATGGCAGATGTTGTTGCAACCTATACACATTTAACCGGAAAACCTGAAATGCCGCCTTTATGGACCCTAGGTTATCATCAATGTAAATGGAGTTATTTTCCAGAAAGTAAAGTGAAAGAAGTTACTGCGAAATTTAGAGAATTGCAAATTCCGTGTGATGCAATTTATTTAGACATTGATTATATGGAAGGTTTTCGATGTTTTACTTGGAGCAAAGAATATTTTCCAAATCCGAAAAAAATGGTTGCTGAATTGGCAAAAGATGGTTTTAAAACCGTAGTTATCATTGATCCGGGAATTAAAATTGATAAAGGATATTCGGTTTATGATGAAGCCTTGGCGAAAGATTATTTTTGTAAACGCGCTGATGGGCCTTATATGAAAGGAAAAGTATGGCCTGGCGAATGTAATTTTCCAGATTATACGAATCCAGAAGTTCGAGAATGGTGGGCAGGTTTATTTAAAGAGTTAATTTCGGAAGTAGGAGTAAAAGGCGTTTGGAATGATATGAACGAACCCGCAGTTATGGACGTTCCTGGGAAAACTTTTCCTATGGATGTACGCCATGATTATGACGGGAACCCTTGTTCACATAGAAAAGCACATAATATTTACGGAACGCAAATGGCACGTGCAACGTATGAAGGAGTAAAACGTTTTGCGTATCCCAAAAGACCATTTATTATTACTCGTTCTGCATATTCAGGTGCCCAAAGATACACATCTTCTTGGACGGGCGATAACGTGGCAACTTGGGAACATTTATGGATTGCCAACATTCAAATGCAACGAATGTCGATTTCTGGAATGGGCTTTACAGGATCTGATATTGGTGGTTTTGCCGAACAACCATCTGCCGAATTGTATGCGCGTTGGATTCAACTGGGTGTTTTTCATCCGTTTTGTCGTACGCATTCATCAGGTCATCACGGAGAGCAAGAACCTTGGAGTTTTGGCACCGAAGTAGTGGATATTACTCGGAAATTTGTCGAATTGCGCTACCAATTATTACCTTATTTATATACTATGTTTTGGCAATATGTAAACGATGGTGTTCCGATGTTGAAACCATTGGTTTATTTTGATCAAGAAGATTCACAAACACATTACAGAACAGACGAATTTATATTCGGAAATCAAATTTTGGTTTGCCCAATATTAGAGCCAAATGCTCAAGGGCGTCGCCTTTACCTTCCGAAAGGAAATTGGGTAAATTATTGGACTAATGAAGTAGTTGAAGGTAAAAAAGAATTTTGGGTTGCAACGGATTATGATCAAATTCCGATTTTTGTAAAACAAGGAGCCATTATACCAAAATACCCTATTCAGCAATATGTTGGACAAATTGAACATCCGGATTTGACTTTGGAGGTATATTATAAAGTAGGTAAAGAAACTTCGGTAGTTTATGAAGATGCACACGATGGTTACGATTACAACAAAGGGCGTTATAGTTACAAAACGTTTAAATTAACAGGAAAAGAAAATCAATTAATAATTCTTCAACATAAAGAAGGTCTATTTGAAACGCAGTATGAAACCATAAAAATCAATTTAAAATCGTTGCCATTTAAGGTGGTTTCAATTGAAATTGATAAAGAAAATTTTTCGTTAGAATCTGTTAATTTTAAAAACAATACTTTTGATATTCCTAAAGATTTTACAGAAATTCATATAATTGGGGCATAATTATCCGAATTTAAAGTGTAGATTTGTGTTGTAAAAAATATTAATATGTCACAAATAATAACCAACATAAAGCAACTTGACCTTAACGGGAGTTACACTTATGCTGATTATTTACTATGGCATTTTAAAGAACGTGTGGAACTTATTGAAGGCAAAGTCTTAAAAATGAGCCCTGCACCAAATAGAAAACATCAAGAGATTTCAATGACTACAACTTTAATGTTGGCAAAGTTTTTAAAAAATCAACCTTGTAAGATGTATGCTGATCCGTTTGATGTTCGACTTGTAAATTTCAAAGAAAGTAATGCTGACAATAAAGTAATTTCAGTAGTTCAACCCGATTTATGCGTAATTTGCGATGTAAATAAATTAGATGAAAAAGGTTGTATTGGTTCACCTGATTTAATTATTGAAATTCTTTCACCAGGAAATTCGAAACCAGAAATGGACATTAAATTTGACTTATATCAAGAAAATGGTGTTTTAGAGTATTGGATTGTAAACCCAATGGAAAAAAATACTTATATCTACGTTTTAGAAAACAATCGTTATGTAGGAATAAAACCCTTAATAGAAAGCAGTACATTAATTAGCCCAACGTTTCCTAAACTAAAATTTGCAGTTAAAAAAATATTTGATGTTTAAATTAATTAAAATAGATACTATGAAATACAGAAAAAGCATATTCGGAATTTTGACAATCGCTTTGATAGTCTCGTGCGCAACAAATCCTTTTACTGGAAAAAGTACTTTGGCATTAGTTCCAAACAGCGAAATTTTGCCTTCTGCTTTTCAACAATACGGACAATTTTTATCTGAAAACAAAGTTATTACAGGTACAAATGATGCTAAAAGAGTAGAAAATGTTGGAACGAAAATAAAAGTGGCTGCAGAGCGATGGCTTGCTGCAAATGGAAAAACAGGCTATTTGGATGGTTATGCTTGGGAATATAAATTAGTTGAGAGTAAAGATGTTAATGCTTGGTGTATGCCTGGAGGGAAAATTGTAGTTTATTCAGGAATTCTTCCAATAACCAAAGACGATGCTGGTTTGGCAACTGTTTTAGGTCATGAAGTTTCACATGCTTTATCCAATCATGGGCAACAGAGAATGAGTGCAGGAATATTACAACAACTTGGCGGAGCTGCCGTAGCTATTGGAACTGGAGGTAAAACATCCGAAACACAACAATTAGCAATGACAGCTTATGGTGCTGCAACGCAGTATGGTGGAATGCTACCCTTTAGTAGAAACCACGAATCTGAAGCTGATCAAATTGGTTTACTTTTAATGGCAATTGCAGGTTACAATCCCGATCAAGCGGTGATATTTTGGACAAGAATGGCTTCAAATCCTGGAGCTGGAAATAAACCTCCTGAATTTATGAGTACGCATCCATCCGATGAAACTAGAATAGCAAATATTAAAGCATTAATACCTCAAGTAAAAATAGAAGCAGCAAAATTTGGTGTTGTTTTTAAATAATTTATAATAACTTAAAAAATCGTCTTTTTATGACGATTTTTTTATGTTCAAAAATCAAAAATTTATGCAAAATCTAAATAAAGGAAGTAAAAAATTAATGAATGCTTGGGCATTTTATGATTGGGCGAATTCCGTTTATCCGTTAGTGATATCATCGGCAATTTTTCCAATTTATTATGCCGGAATTTTTAAACAGCAACATATTGAAAATATTCCATTTCTAGGGATGATTTTTAAAAACACGGCATTAATTAGTTTTGTAACTGCTTCTGCATTTTTAGTTGTAGCATTTATGTCGCCTTTGTTATCAGGTATTGCTGATTATATTGGAGATAAGAAAAAATTTATGCAGTTTTTTTGTTATTTAGGTGCAGCATCTTGCATGGGATTGGCATTTTTTACAATAGAAAATATATATTTTGGAATAACTTGTTATTTTTTTGGGTTAATAGGTTTTTGGGGAAGTTTGGTTTTTTACAATTCCTATTTGCCAGACATCGCATTTAATGAGCAACAAGATAAATTGAGTGCTAAAGGTTATTCATTGGGTTATATAGGTAGCGTTATATTATTAGTTGGAAACTTAATTTTTATACTCGGAAAAGAAGGCGGCGACGCATTGGAATTTATGAAATATTCATTTATTTCTGTTGGTGTTTGGTGGATTTTGTTTAGCCAATACACATTTTATTATCTTCCTAAAGGAAATATAACTGATAATAAATTAACAACATCAGTAATTTTTAATGGGTTTAAAGAATTAAAAAAAGTTTGGATTTTGTTAAATCAAAACATACGTCTAAAAAAATATTTGATTGCATTTTTTGTTTATAGTATGGCGGTGCAAACCGTTATGCTAATTGCAACTTATTTCGGTGAACAGGAAATTGCTTGGTCATCGCCAGAAGAAAGTACTAAAGGATTAATAATTAGCATTTTATTAATTCAATTAGTTGCAGTTGTTGGCGCAGTTTTAACTTCAAGAGCTTCAACAAAATTTGGAAATGTTAAAACATTAATAGCTGTTAATTTGATTTGGACTATTATTTGCATAATGGCTTATTTTGTAACTTTACCCATTCATTTTTACATTACCGCTGGTTTTGTTGGTTTGGTTATGGGAGGAATTCAAGCCTTATCACGTTCAACATATTCAAAGTTTTTACCTGAAACTAATGATACAGCATCATTTTTTAGTTTTTATGACGTTGCTGAAAAAATAGGAATCGTTATTGGTATGACAATTTATGGATTGATTGACCAAATTACTGGTAGTATGCGCAATGCTTTGGTTTTTTTAGCTGTATTTTTTATTGCAGGACTGTTATTATTGTTACGTGTTCCAAAAAAATAATTATATTTGTAAAAAAATATATTTTATGAAAAATTTGTTGTTTTTAATTTTTGCATTTACATTTTTTATTTCTTGCACAACCAGTAATGAACCAATAGATCCAGTTTTAACTACTAATCAAGTAGTATCTCCGTTGGGTAACAACAATGGAGGCGGTAATGCCACAACAAATGGAACGTTTAGCGTAGATTTTGATGGGCAAACTTTTACTGCTAATTCAACACAGGCAATCGTTAACAATTCAACAATAGCCATTACTGGTTTTAAATCTGATGGTAGTTTTTTTCAAATTACATTATTAGGTATACCCACTGTTGGAACGTACAACAATATAAATACTAATCAATTAGCACTTGCATACTCCTCCGGATCTGGTCAAATACCTTACCTTGGTGTTGCAGCTTCTAATTTTAATAATCCTAGTTATAGTGATGTCTCAGAATTAAAAATCTTATCAATTGATGCTGTAAATAAACTCATTAAAGGAAGTTTTAAATTTAATGGAGCACAAATAAATCCTACCCTACCCAATCAATTAAATATCAAATCTTTCACTAATGGTCAATTTAATCTAACATACACTTCAGATGTTCAAGCACCTGTTGGGAATAGTTTTTTTGCTAAACTTGATGGCGCAGCATTTAATCCAACAAATATTACAGGTATTAAAACAAGTGGTTTAATTTCTATTATAGGTAGACGAGGAAGTGTTGAAAATATAGGTGTATCATTTGCTGATACTATTACTGCTGGAACTACTTTAAATTTATCACCTTTTGATTCAAATGGTAGACTCCAATATATATTAGATAATAATCCTTTAAATATTTTTGGAGGAACTGGTTCCATAACAATTATTTCACATGACATTTTAGCAAAAAGAGTAAAAGGGACTTTTCTTTTTAATGCAGCCACTTTATTTCCCCCAATAAACTCTAAAATTATTACAGATGGTTCATTTGATGTTACCTATTTATAACTGTTTTAATATTTAATAATTAAAATAAATTCCCTCAAATTCTAATTTGCTTTTGAGGGTTTTTTATATATGACAAATGAAAAAAATACTTTTTATTTTACTATTAGCAACTTTTACCAACTGCAAATCCCAAGAAATTTTAAAACCAAAAGTTGAATTTCGAGGTGTTTGGATAGCTACAGTTGTAAATATTGATTGGCCTAAAAAACCTGAAGACGACATATTAAAAAAACAAAATGATTTTATTTCCATTTTGAATCATTATAAAAAAATGAACTTTAATGCTGTAGTCGTTCAAATTCGTACTGCTGGTGATGCTTTTTATCCATCGGATTTGGCACCAATATCAAAATACTTAACGGGTAAAGAAGGACTTGTACCAAACGAGAATTTAGATTTTTTAAAATGGATGATTATTGAAGCCCACAATCGAGGCTTTGAGTTTCACGCTTGGTTAAACCCTTATAGAGCAACATTTGATTTGAATACAGCAATTTTGAGTTCAAAACACGATTATTTTATTCATAATGATTGGATGATAAAATACGGAACTAAATTTTATTACAATCCCGGATTGCCTGAAGTGCAAACTCATTTAACCAAAGTAATTGAAGAAGTGGTTAAAAATTATGACATAGATGCGATTCATTTTGATGATTATTTTTATCCCTATAAAATTGATAAAGAATTTTTTAATGACACTTTAGCTTACCAAAAAAATGCTTTAAAAGATCAAAATATTGACAATTGGAGGCGTTCCAATGTTGATTCATTGGTTAAAAAAATTCATTTTGCTATAAAAAACTTAAAATCAAAAGTACAATTTGGTATCAGTCCATTTGGTGTTTGGCGAAACAATAATATAGATTCTTTAGGTTCTGATTCTCGTGCAGGGCAAACTACTTTTGATGATTTGTATGCCGATAATAAAGTATGGACCAAAAATAAATGGATTGATTACATTGCGCCACAATTGTACTGGAGTTTAGAAAACAAAAGGGCTTCACACCGAAAATTAATAGGTTGGTGGAATGATAATGTTGATAATGTTAACTTATACATCGGTAACGGAACCTATAAAATTAGAGACGATAAAGACAAGGCGTTTAAAGACAAAACTGAAATTCCAAATCAAATTGATTTAGGCAGAAATACTAAAAATGTAAAAGGAAACATATTTTTTAGTGCTGTTTCGTTAATGAATAAAAATAGTGATGTTGTTGAACTCATTTCCAAACAATATGAGCAATTAGCATTGCCTCCATATTCACCTTTTTTTGAAAAAATTATTCCAAATATTCCGTTGGTTATTTCCACTACCAAAGAATTTGACAGTATAAAATTTGAATTAAAATCAAATTTTTCAACGGCTTTTCAATATATAATTTTGTATGAAATAAATCTAGAAAACAAACAAAAAATTATTCAAAAAGAAATTATCAATCAATACAATTTAAATAATTTTATAAACGTAAAATATGAAAATTTAAACGTTAATAAAACTTACGGTTTTACTTTTTTTGACCAAAATGGAGCCGAAAGTAGTCTTTTTAAATTTAGCTTTGATATTGAAAAAATGGAACTTAAGCAAATTCTATAGATTTTAAATTATTTAAATAAAGTTATAAATTTTTTAATTAAGATAAAGATTGCCTTCAATTTGGAAACTGTTTTTATAAAAATAAAATAGATAATATTTTAAAAATTAAATGGAAGAAAATACTACGATTAAGAATTATTGGGGCTGGATTCCTGCACTATATTTTACAGAAGGATTTCCTTATGTAATTGTTAACAGCTTATCTGTTATACTTTATAAAGAATTGGGTGTCGAAAATGAAACTTCAATTTTCTGGACAAGTTTGCTTTATTTACCTTGGGTTATAAAGCCTTTTTGGAGCCCATTTGTTGAACTAAAAAGCACTAAAAAAAATTGGATTTTTGGTGCACAACTTTTAGTCTCCTTAGCCTTTTTAATAACTAGTTTTACAATGAGTTCATCCAATTTTTTTTCATTAAGTTTAGCTTGTTTTATTATGGCAGCTTTTGCTTCTGCCACAAACGATATTGCTACAGATGGTTTATATATGGTAGCATTACCCGAAAAAAAGCAAGCATTTTTTATGGGAATCCGAAGTACTTTTTATAGATTAGCATCAATCACAGGACAAGGATTGGTAGTTGTTTTAGCTGGATTTTTAGAAAAACGCTTTCTTGATAATGGAAAAGCTTGGTCCTACACTATGATAATTGTAAGTGCTTTTATGTTTATACTAGCATTATTAAATTTTATTTCATCACCAAAAGTTGAAAAAATTGAAATGAATGAATCCTCTGAAAAAGGAAATTTTTTTGATGTTTTTGTTAGTTTTTTCAAGAAAAAAAATGTTGGAGTTTTTATTGCTTATATTTTATTATTTCGTTTAGGTGAATCTCAAATTTTAAAATTAGTTAGTCCCTTTTTGCTGGATAATAAACAAGTTGGTGGGCTAGGATTAAGTACTATTGATGTAGGAACGATCTATGGGACTTGCGGGGTTATTTCTTTAGTAATTGGAGGAATTTTAGGGGGAATTGTTATATCTCGAGATGGATTAAAAAAGTGGATTTTACCAATGGCAATTGCTATGAATTTACCAAATGTATTGTTTTTAATATTGTCTATTTATCAACCACAAAGTGTAATTCCAACTTATGCGGTTGTAATTGTTGAACAATTTGGATACGGATTTGGGGTAGCCTCTTTTTTAATGTTTATGGTTCTTGTAGCCAATGGTATTTCAAAAACTGCTCACTATGCTATCGCAACAGGTTTTATGGGTTTAGGAATGATGCTTCCAGGTATGATAAGTGGTTACATTCAAAAATATTTAGGGTATCCGAAATTCTTTTTATGGTGTTTATTGGTCGGAATTCCAGCTTTGTTTTTAATTAAATACTTAGATATTCCAGAAGATTTCGGAAAAAAATCAAATTTTAAAAATGATGAATAATTTTTTTAACAAGATGACACTTCGTGAAAAAGTAGGACAGCTTTTTTTCCCCGCTGCTTTCATCAACGATTCAAAAGAAAATATTGAAGCGTTAGAAAAATTAATTAAAAATCATAACATTGGCGGCTTAACTTTTTTTCATAGTCGATTAAGTGCTGCAACAAATTACGAAGGAAAAAAAAACATAATTCGTAATGATAACAGTGCTTCACGATTAAAAGAATTGATAATTCATTACCAAAGCATTTCAAAATATCCGCTTTTAATTAGCATCGATGCCGAATGGGGTTTGGCTATGCGAGTAGAAAAAACGCCACAATACCCGTATGCAATTACGTTGGGTGCAATTAAAAATGATGCTGATAAATTAATTTATGAAGTTGGAAAAAGAACAGCAATTGACCTAAAAGAAATTGGAATTCACTGCAATTTAGCTCCAGTAATTGACATTAATGACAACCCAAAAAATCCTGTAATTGGCTATCGTTCGTTTGGTGATGATAGAATTAAAGTTACTAAAAATGCACTTTCGTATTACAACGGAATGCAAGAAATTGGTATTTTAGGATGTTTAAAACACTTTCCAGGTCACGGGAATACCTCAGTTGATTCGCATTTGGGCTTGCCAGTCATCAATAAAACCCTTAAAGAATTACACGAGCAAGAATTGTACCCTTTTAAAGAAGCCATAAAACAAGAAATTGATAGTATAATGGTTGGGCATTTGGCTGTTCCAGCATTGACAAACGGCAAAATTGTATCCGCAACATTATCGTCAGAAATCATTCAAGATTTACTTCGTAATGAACTTGGTTTTAAAGGCGCAATTATTTCAGATGCTTTAAATATGCACAGTGTGTCCAAATTGTATACTGAAAAAGGAGAACTAGAATGGAAGGCTTTTGAAGCAGGAAACGATATTTTGTGTTTTTCTGAAAACGTTGTCGAAGGCATTGAAAAAATTATAAAAAACGGAAATAAAGAAAAAATTGAAGAAAGTTTTGACCGTCTCTTTAAAATGAAAATTAAAGCAAAGTTGTTTGAAAATCAAACTTTTAATTCGTGCAAAAATTTATATTTTGACTTTGAATCAACTGCTATTTTAAATCAAAAAATTGCTGATAAAGCAGTTTCAATTTCTAAAAACGAAAGCAATTTAATTCCATTAAATAAAAATAAAAAAATTGCAGTAATTACAATTTACAAAGACAAAGAATCGGAGTTTTGCAAAACGATTGCTGCTGAATTCAACCCATTTTTTATTGATATTTTAAATGCAGAAAATTTAAATTCGGAAAAAATAATTTTAGAATTAAATGAATTTGAAACTATAATTATCGCATTATTTGTTCCATCTATAAAACCTGCAAACCATTTTGAAATTGATGATTCGGTATTAAAATTACTGGATAAATTATTTTTGAATCCAACTGTTATTTTGTGTCATTTCGGAAATCCGTACGCAATTGCGACGCTTCAAAATTCAGAAAAACTAAAAAATTTAATAACTTCGTACCAACATTTTGATGAATTTCAAATTGCTACTGCAAGATTGTTGATTAACCAATAAATTAATAATTAAATTTAAGTTTTTTTATGAATTCAATTACCGAAGAAACAATTAAGATGTTTTTAAAGAAAAATCAATTACAATATTTGCCAACTCATAATAAATTGTCGTTAAAAATCATTAATAGAATTTACAAAAAAATGATTAATGGTATTAAATTTGATGCAATTAAAGTAAATGATAATTGTATAATTGATGGTCATCACCGATATATTAGTTCAGAGTTAGCAAAAATAGATTTTGGTAAAATTACATATCCAAAATCATTGGCAACAATTAAATATTTGTGGATAGATGTGAAATTTGTTTCAGAAGAGTGGGATACAGATGATAAGATTCAGTATCTAAATGAGTTAGATGCGAAATACAATGATATATCGATTGAAAAAATAATCGAAATATCAAATTAATTTTATAATTTTGTAATATGTTAATTTTGCTAGATATTGATGGAGTAATGGTTATGGGAAATTCTTGGCGAAAACCAGAGTTTCTGAATGACGGCTTTCCTGCGTTTAGTTCAAAAGCAGTTGCAGCACTTAATACGTTACTTTTTGAAACTAATGCTGAAATTTTATTAACTACATCTCACAAATCAAAATACAGTCTTAACCAGTGGAAAGAAATTTTTAATTTACGAGGAATTAAAATTGAAAATGTCAATCGACTTCAAGAAAATAAAGCTAATTTAAATAGAAAAGAAGAAATTCTAAACTGGATTGATTCAAATAAAAAAGTAATTGATTTTATTATAATTGACGATGACAAAAGCCTAAATGGTTTACCTGAATTAATCAAAAATAAACTCATTCAGACTAATGCCTCTGTAGGTTTAACTATGGATTTGGCTAATGAAGCAATTTCAATAGTTACACAAGAAAAGTTTTTATTAGTACACTAAACTAAAAAGTGTATTAATTTCCGTACCAACATTTTGATGAATTTCAAATTGCTACTGCAAGATTGTTGATTTCATAAAACTTTCCGTCAATAAGGCGGATTTTTTTTGTGGCATAATCATTGCAAAATTACTATGACGATAACCAAATAAATTTGTAAATACTTCATTTACAAATCTCTTATTTTTATATTTGGTACGTTTTTAAATTATTAAGAATTAAAAATTTATATGTCACATCATAAAATAATTACGTTTGACAATTTGTCAGCACAAGAGTTTGATTCAGAAGCCGAGTTAATTCCGCTTTTGACGCCCGAAGATGAAGAAGAAATGAACAACGAGGAGTTGCCAGAATCACTATTGATTTTACCTTTACGAAATACTGTTTTATTTCCTGGAGTTGTAATTCCGATTACGGCTGGTCGTGATAAATCAATAAAATTAATTAATGATGCCAATGCTGGAAATCGTATAATTGGTGTTGTGGCTCAAATAAATGAAGCAGATGAAGATCCAACAAAAGAAGGAATTCATTCGGTTGGAACCGTGGCACAAATTCTTCGTGTTTTAAAAATGCCAGACGGTAATGTAACTGTAATCTTACAAGGAAAAAAACGTTTTGAAATTGATCAATTTGTATCAGAATCACCTTATTTACAGGCAACTATAAAAGAAATTGGAGAAACTCGTCCAGCAAAAAACGATTCCGAATTTCCAACAATTATTGAATCCGTCAAAGAGTTAGCCATTCAAATAATTACAGAAAGTCCAAACATTCCTACCGAAGCCACATTTGCTATTAAAAATATTGAAAGTCAGTCGTTTTTAATCAATTTTGTATCTTCTAATATGAATTTGTTGGTAGATGAAAAACAGACTTTGTTGTCAATGAACAACTTGAAAGACAGGGCTTTAGAAACCTTACGTTTTATGAATTTAGAGTTGCAAAAACTCGAATTAAAAAACAACATACAATCGAAAGTTCGGTTCGATTTGGACCAACAACAACGCGAATATTTTTTGCATCAGCAAATGAAAACCATTCAAGAAGAATTGGGTGGCGTTTCGAACGAGCAAGAATTTGAAGATATGCGAACTCGTGCTAAAACTAAAAAATGGGACGAAAAAACGGAAAAACATTTTGAAAAAGAGTTTAGCAAATTGCAACGTTCCAATCCGCAATCGCCCGATTTTGGTATTCAACGCAATTATTTAGATTTATTCTTAGACTTGCCTTGGAATGAATTTAGCAAAGATAATTTCGATTTAAAAAACGCTCAAAAAGTATTGGACAGAGATCATTTTGGTTTGGACGATGTTAAAAAACGAATGATTGAACATTTGGCAGTTTTGAAATTAAGAAACGATATGAAATCGCCCATTATATGCTTAACCGGACCTCCAGGAGTTGGTAAAACGTCTATTGGAAAATCGGTTGCAGAAGCATTAGGTCGAGAATATGTTAGAATTTCGCTAGGCGGTTTGCGTGATGAAGCCGAAATTAGAGGACATCGCAAAACCTATATTGGTGCAATGCCTGGACGAATTATTCAAAGTATAAAAAAAGCAAAAACATCAAATCCGGTTTTTATTTTAGATGAAATTGATAAACTTTCGGTCAGTTCACAAGGCGATCCTTCCTCAGCATTATTGGAAGTTTTAGACCCAGAACAAAACAATGAATTCTATGATAATTTTTTAGAATTGGGTTTCGATTTATCAAAAGTGATGTTTATTGCGACCTCTAATACTATGCAAACCATTCAACCAGCCTTGAAAGACAGAATGGAAGTGATAAAAATGTCGGGTTACACCACCGAAGAAAAAATTGAAATTGCCAAGCAACATTTGGTTCCAAAACAAATTAAAGAACACGGTTTAACTTCCAAAGAATTTGCCATTGGTAAAAAAGAATTAGAAAAAATAATTGAAGGTTACACACGAGAATCAGGTGTACGAAGTTTGGAACAAAAAATTGCACAGGTAATACGAAATACTGCAAAATCTGTTGCGATGGAGGAGGAGTACAGTAAGAAAGTTTCATCGGAAGATATTGAAAAAATTCTTGGAGCACCAAAATTAGAACGAGACAAATCAGAAGGAAATGAAGTGGCTGGCGTTGTAACTGGATTGGCTTGGACATCAGTTGGTGGTGATATTTTATTCATAGAATCCTTAATTTCTAAAGGAAAAGGCATTTTAACAATGACTGGAAATTTAGGAACTGTTATGAAAGAATCGGCAACCATTGCATTAGAATATATAAAAGCCAATGCCCAAATATTCGGTTTAAATGAAGAGATTGTATCTAAATACAACATTCATTTACACGTTCCGGAAGGTGCAACACCAAAAGACGGACCAAGTGCAGGGATTGCGATGTTAACCTCATTAGTTTCTTTATTTACTCAAAGAAAAATAATTAAAAGTCTAGCAATGACTGGCGAGATTACCTTACGAGGAAAAGTATTGCCAGTTGGAGGAATTAAAGAAAAAATTCTGGCTGCAAAACGAGCCAATATCAAACAAATTATCTTGTGTCACGAAAACAAATCGGATATTGATGAAATTAAAGCCGAATATTTACAAGGATTAACGTTTCATTATGTGAAAGAAATGCACGAAGTTATTGACTTGGCATTGACTAAAGATAAAGTTAAGAACGCTAAAGTTATTGATTAATTCTATTTTATCCTGCAAGGTTTTTTTAACCTTGTAGGTATAATTTTAAAAATAAGAACACTTACAATAAAAAAAATCTTGCTGGAGAATGCTAAATCCCCCATAATTTAACATTTTCATAATAACTTTAAAATAATATCTTTGCATTGCCGTTATAGAGTACGTTTACTTCTATTTTTATGATTAAAAACTTTTTTACTTTTCTTTTGATATTACTTTTTGCAACCAGTTTTGGTCAAATAGGAGGAAAGTCGGTTTATCAATTTTTGAGTTTAGTAACTTCACCAAGGCAAGCTGCTTTGGGCGGAAAGGTGCTCACAATTTATGACGATGATGTAAACCAAGGCATTTACAATCCGGCGAGTATTAACCCCGAAATGGACAATCATTTATCGGTAAATTATGGTAGTTATTTTGGTGAAGTTACTTATGGCACAGCGGCTTATGCGTATACTTATGACCGTCACGTACAAACATTTCACGCTGGTGTAAATTATGTAAACTACGGAAAATTCGATGGTTACGATGCCAACGGACAACAAACCAACACCTTTACGGGAAGCGAAATTGCACTTTCATTTGGTTACGCCTACAATCTTCCGTACACGAATTGGCATCTAGGCGGAAATGCAAAATTAATTTCTTCAACACTTGAAAGTTATCAATCCTATGGTGCCGCAATTGATTTAGGTGCTACCTATTTAGATTTAGATAACGATATAAATTATTCGCTAGTTTTAAGAAATATTGGAACACAAATTAAAACCTATTCAGGAACCAATGAAAAAATACCGTTCGAGATTATAGCAGGAATATCTCAAGAATTAGAAAATGTTCCCATTCGATGGCACTTAACTTTAGATAATTTACAACAATGGCAAATTGCTTATGCCAATCCAAATAGAGCACAAGCCACCATTGAGGGCGACCCAATTCCCGAAAAAATTTCTTTTTTAGGAAATGCTGTTCGTCATGTTATTTTAGGTATTGAATTGTTTCCAAATAAACCTTTAAATTTACGATTTGGATATAATTTTCGTCGCGCTGAAGAATTGAGTATTGTTGATCAACGAAATTTTTCAGGTTTTTCAATTGGTTTTGGGTTAAAATTAAATAAGTTAAAATTTAATTATTCCTATTCTCGATATACTTTGGCAGGAAATACTAGTTTATTCGGATTAACAATTAATTTTGCCGATGAGTATTAGTTTTAAATTAAAGTGAAAATTCTTAATCGTAAGTGCCAAATCCTAAATAAATTATGATAACTATAGCAATCGACGGATTTTCTTCAACTGGGAAAAGTACTTTAGCCAAGCAATTAGCCAAACATTTAGGCTACGTTTTTGTTGATACTGGAGCAATGTATCGTGCCCTTACTTTGTTTGCATTACAAAATAATTGTGTCGAAAATGGCCTTTTAAATTCGGATAAATTAATTGAAAATCTTTCAAAAATCAATTTAAAATTTCAATTTAATGAAACTTTAGGATATTCTGAAATGTTTTTAAACGATAAAAATGTAGAAACTGAAATTCGAACTTTGGAAGTTTCTAGTTTTGTGAGTAAAGTGGCAGAAGTTTCACAAGTTCGAGCAAAATTGGTTCACGAACAACAAGAAATGGGAAAAAACCAAGGTATTGTTATGGACGGTCGCGATATTGGAACTGTTGTTTTTCCGAATGCAGAACTTAAAATCTTTATGACTGCAAGTCCTGAAATTCGTGCCCAACGTCGTTTTGAGGAACTTTCTTTAAAAGATGCTTCAATTGATTTTGATGAAGTCTTTAAAAACGTGCAAGAACGAGATTATATAGATACCCATCGAAATGACTCACCGTTAAAAATGGCGGAAGATGCCATTGAAATTGACAATTCCTACATTACAAGAGAAGACCAATTCAAATTGGTTTTAGAAATGGTCGACCAAATTACTAAATCGAAATAGTATTTGTATATTTCAATTTTAATGTTAGTTTTACAATCTGATAACAATTGAATAATAATATACTTTTTATGGGAATTAAATTACGCTTGACATTAACCAATTTTTTTCAACTTTTCGTTTGGGGCGCTTGGTTAACTACCTTAGCAAGTTATGGTTTTGGCTTTAAACATTGGAGCGGACAAGAATTTGGAATCGTTTTTTCAACGCTGGGAATTGGTTCTATAGTAATGCCAGCTATTTCAGGTATTATTGCTGATAAATTTTTAAATCTCGAAAAATTATACGGATTGCATCATATCATTTACGGCATTGTTTTGCTTTTTATTCCAGCAATTAACGATTCTTCTACTTTTTTTTGGGTTATGTTGTTGGCAATGTTGTTTTATATGCCCACTTTATCATTATCTAATGCGTTGTCTTACACAATTTTAAAGAATAATAATTTTGATGTTGTAAAAGTTTATCCACCCATTCGGGTTTGGGGAACTATTGGTTTTATTGCTGCAATGTGGGTTACCAATTTAATTAGTGATCCAAACTCACCCTTAGCTTTCGGATTGACCATTGGAAATAAATTAGCTGCTTTAACTACAATGCCAATTCAATGCAATCAGTTTTATGTAGCTTCATTTTTCGCTATTTTATTGGGATTATTCTCTTTTAGTTTACCCAAATGTCCACCAAAAAATGAAAATGCTGGCGAAAATAAATCGTTAAGTGAAAAGTTAGGTTTACAGGCTTTTAAATTGTTTAAAAACCCCAAAATGGCTACATTTTTTGTGTTCAGTATGTTTTTAGGAGCCGCTTTACAATTAACCAATATGTATGGAGAAACGTTTATTCGTGATTTTGGAAATATTAAAGAATTTGCAGATACGTTTGTAGTAAAATCGGCGAATATAGTGTTGTCGATTTCTCAAATTTCAGAAACTATTTTCATTTTAGCAATTCCATTCTTTTTAAAGCGGTACGGAATTAAAAAAGTAATGCTTTTTAGTTTAGTGGCTTGGGTTTTACGCTTCGGATTCTTTGCTTTCGGCGATCCAATTAACAGTTTATGGATGATTTTAATGTCGAATATTGTGTATGGTTTTGCCTTTGATTTTTTCAATATTTCGGGTTCGTTATTTGTTGAAACTACCACCGATTCTAAAATTCGCTCTAGCGCACAAGGAATGTTTATGATGATGACCAACGGTTTTGGAGCCATTTTAGGAAGTTTGTCAAGCGGTTACTTAATAGATAATTATTTTACTCACAACGGCACCAAAGATTGGCACAACATTTGGTTAACCTTTGCCATTTATGCTTTGGTTATTGCAATTGCGTTTGGTATTTTCTTTAAACACAAGCACAATCCTGAGGAATTGGAAGGGGTTTCGCATTGATTTGAATTAATTAATAAATTTTTAAATGAAAAAAATTGTTAGAATTTCAATGTTAGTTTTATTTTTTACATCTAGCTGTAAAAATGAAGTTTCTAAATCAGATAAAAAAATAGCTTTTAATTATTCCAAAGAAGAGCAACGACTAAAAAGTCTTTTAAAAAAAATTGAAATTCCTTCACAAATATTTGTTGTTTCATCGAAAATGAAATCTCAAATAAAAGGAAAACGAGGAACTATAATTTATTTAAATCCCAATAATTTAGAGAAAATTAATGGAAGTTCGTTAGGCGAAAATATTTCAATAGAATTAAAAGAAATTATCAACCAAGAACAACTTTTAAAGGCTAATACGCAAACTATTTGTGATGGAAAATTACTAGTTTCGGGCGGAGCATATTACATCAACTTAACTTCTGATGGTGAATTATTAAAATTGAAAAAAGATAAAAATTTAGAAGTAGCATTTCCAAAAATGTCAAACGAAAAAATGTCGTTGTTTTATGGAGAAAGAAATTCAACTAATCAAATGAATTGGAATTATGCAAATGAAAGTTTTGAAAAAGAAAATACAATTTTAAAAAAATCAAATTTAAGCAGTTCAAAAATTGAAGTAGACAGCATAAGTGAAATTGGAGCCAATGAAATTGATGATATCTTAGCTTATACAGATAATGGAAAGCAGAAACCGTTATCGAAAAAACAAAATAAAGAATTAAGGGAAGTTAATAAAAATCTGCAACTCGATAGTAAAGTTTATGCTATAATTGAAATCAATAAATTAGGTTGGATAAATTGTGATAGATTTTTAGAGTCTATAGAGAAAACCGATTTAATATGTAACTTCATAAGTAGTGATTCTATTAAAATAGGACAAGTTTATCTTGTTTACAAGAAAATAAACTCCATTATGAATGAATATTATTATTATTCATTTCAAAATAATTCAATGATAAAGTTTAGTAATATTCCAATTGGTTATGAAGCAAAACTTATAGCGATATCTGTTAAAAATGATAAAAATTATTCATTTTCTTCTGATATTAAAATTGAGCCAAATAAAACTATTGAGTTAAAAATGAAAGATACTTCTCAAGACGACGTTTTAAAACTTTTTAATTTAATGAAATAAAGTCAATTTTTTCGTAGCATTGACTTTTTTTTACATCAAAACCTTGCAAATTAGGAATTCAATTCCTAATTTTACAAAATGATACATAGAGAAATTACAACTAAGGTTTTGAAGTTAACTGATAAGTTCCCAATTGTTGCCATAACTGGACCACGACAATCGGGTAAAACTACTTTATCAAAAGTAATTAAACCCAATTATAAGTACGTTAATTTAGAAAATTTATCTGATAGAGAATTTGCGTTAACAGATCCAATTGCTTTTTTAGAAACCTATAGAAATGGCGTTATTATTGATGAAATTCAAAATGTTCCCAGTTTGTTTTCGTATTTGCAAGTAGTTACAGACGAGCGCAATGTAAATGGTGAATACATAATTACAGGTTCACACAATTTTTTATTGATGGAGCAAATTACGCAGTCATTAGCAGGAAGAGTGGCTATTTTTACTCTGTTGCCTTTTTCAATAAACGAGTTAAAAAAAACGGATTACGAAGTAAAAAATTGGGAAAATTATTTGCTTTCGGGTTCATATCCTCGTAAAATTATTCAAAACATTGAGTCTTCAGATTATTATGAAAATTATTTAAAAACCTATGTGGAACGTGATGTTCGGCTTTTAAAAAACATTACCAATTTAGATTTATTTCAAAAATTCATTAAGTTATTGGCTGGTAGAGTAGGGCAATTGTTTAATCAAAGCAGTTTGGGTAACGAATTAGGTTTGGATAATAAAACAATAAATGCTTGGTTTACGGTTTTAGAAACTTCATTTATTACCTATAAATTGCAACCTTATCATTCGAGTTTTAACAAGCGATTGACCAAAACTCCCAAAATTTATTTTTATGATACGGGTTTGTTGTGTCATTTATTAGGGATTAATTCTGAAAATGATTTGGAAGTTCATTTTGCAAAAGGAAACTTATTCGAAAATTTAGTAGTTACCGAATTGTATAAAAACGCAATAAATGGTAATGTGAAGCAAAATTTATTTTTTTGGAGAGATTCATCGCAAAATGAAGTTGATGTACTTATTGAAATGGGTTCTAAAATTGAAGCAATCGAAATAAAAGCGGGAAAAACTATTGGTTCAAGTTTTTTTAAAGGTTTGGAATATTTCAGTAATCAACAAATAAATAAAGAGAAAACGGGTTTGAATTTAGTTTACGGAGGATCAGAAATTCAAAAAAGAACTAATGCCAAAGTATTTTCAGTTTACGAATTGCCATTGTTTGAAATCTAGGAATCCAATTCCTAAATTTACAAAAGTGGATTAATAAAAAATAAATTTTCTTTCTAGCCCCGATTGAAAGGAAAAACCTTTGCTTTTTTAGCAAAGTTTTGGGAAGAAAGCGGGACTAAAGTCAATTAATAAACTCAAATTTTCTGCTTCAAAAAATTATTAGTATCAATGTAACAAATAAAAAACCCGATATTTGTTGCAAGTTTGAAAAATTATAGTACTTTTGCACCCTAAATTAAAACATATTTTTATGAATCATTACGAAACTGTTTTCATCTTAAATCCCGTTTTATCTGATGTTCAGGTAAAGGAAACAGTAAGCAAATTTGAAGATTTTCTTACTGCTAAAGGAGCAACGATGGTATCTAAAGAGGATTGGGGCTTGAAAAAACTAGCTTACGAAATCCAAAACAAAAAAAGTGGTTTTTACCATTTATTTGAGTTCAATGTTACTCCAGAAGTATTAATTGCTTTTGAAACTGAGTTTAGACGTGACGAACGTGTTATGCGTTTCTTGACCGTTAGCCTTGACAAACACGCTATTTCTTGGGCGGAAAGAAGAAGAACTAAATTAAAAGCAGCAAAAGCATAAGTTATGGCAACAATAGAACAATCTGCAAAAGGAAAAAAAGAGGGCGATATTAGATATTTAACTCCTTTGAACATTGATACGAACAAAGCAAAAAAATACTGTCGTTTCAAAAAATCGGGAATCAAATACATCGATTATAAAGATGCTGATTTCTTGTTGAAATTTGTTAACGAACAAGGTAAAATTTTACCACGTCGTTTAACTGGAACTTCATTGAAGTATCAAAGAAAAGTGTCTGTTGCTGTAAAAAGAGCAAGACATTTAGCACTAATGCCGTATGTGGCAGATTTATTAAAATAATAAGGAAGCAATTATGGAACTTATATTAAAACAAGACGTTCAGAACGTTGGATTTAAAGATGATGTAGTGAATGTGAAGCCAGGTTATGGTAGAAATTTCCTTATTCCTCAAGGTTTTGCTCATTTGGCTACTTCGTCTGCAAAGAAAGTATTGGCTGAAAACTTAAAGCAAAGAGCACACAAAGAAGCTAAAGTTGTTAATGACGCTAAAGAATTGGCTGAAAAACTAAAAGCAATTGAAATTAAACTTACTGCTAAAGCAGGTGGTGAAAAATTATTTGGTTCAATAACTAACATTGACATTGCTGAAGCATTGGCAGCTGGTGGACAAACAATTGATAGAAAATTCATTTCTTCTGGTGTAGTAAAAAGAACTGGTAAATATACTGCATCTGTACGTTTACACAGAGATGTTGTTGTAGAATTATCTTATGAAATTGTTGCTGATAAGTAATATTTTTATAATTTGAATACGAAAGTCCCGATGCGAATTGGGACTTTTTTTTTAATCTGAACTTTTGTGCTGAATTTATTTCAGTACGTTTCAGATTCTATTTCAATCTGAACTTTTGTGCTGAATTTATTTCAGTACTTTTCAGATTCTATTTCAATCTGAACTTTTGTGCTGAATTTATTTCAGTACGTTTCAGATTCTACATAAATTATTGCATCTTAACACTAGTGCTGAATCAGTTTCAGTAAGTTTAAGATGCTGAAACAAGTTCAGCATAAAATGAAATACAAAAGACTAACCAAAGAGCAATTTAACGAATTGCACCAAGAGTTTTCGACTTTTTTGGCTTCTCAAAAAATTGATAAAAAAGAATGGGACGAAATAAAAGCCAATAAACCCGAAATTGCCGAGCAAGAATTAGACATTTTTTCAGATTTAATTTGGGAAGGCGTTTTAAAAAATACCAATTATTTAGAACATTTTTCTAAAAATCACATTTTCTTGTTCCATTGTCAAGAGCTACAATTTCGTTCTATTATATTGAAAACAGACAATTTATCAGTTGACTTTTTAACGAAAGAGGGTTTGCAATGGTTGAGCGACAATATGTTTACTGATAATTTAGAGATGATTATTGGAAAAAAAATGTATAATAATGAAAGAGCAACATCTATTTTTCAACTAATCACCGAAGGTGCTGTTTTAAGTGATGGGCAACTTTACAATCAAGTTAATGGTATTGTAAATCGATAAACTTATTTTATTATTGAAGATAGTTTTATATCTTTGAAATAATAAAAAATTTCAAAAATGGGAAACACACTTTTAATTGAACTTAATAATGAAAAAGCCAGAAATCTAATTAAAGATTTAGAAGATTTAGACATTATTACAGTTCCTAATGAAACTATTCAAAAACCTAAAAAATGGGCTGAAAAATTTAAAGGTTTTCTTACCAAGGAAGAAGGTTTTGAATTAAATAAACACATAAAAAACTCTCGAAATCAATGGGTTACTATTTAATTGATAGCAATGTAATTTCAGATTATTTTGCAAATTTATTTGAAACAAAAAATGCCGACTTTATTAGTGATGTCTTGAATAATAATCCTATTATTTCGTTCGTAACTCAAATTGAATTATTAAGTTGGAAGACTTCTGAAAAAATTGAAAATGGGATAAAGTTTTTTATTGATGAATGCGAAATTAAATCCATAAATGCCGATATAATAAATCATTGTGTTAAACTAAGGAGAATTAATAAATTGAAAACTCCTGATGCAATTATCGCTGTAACTGCTTTGGCTTTCAATTTAAGAATTATTACAAATAACACCAATGATTTTAGCAATATAAAGGATTTAAAAATAATAAATCCATACCAATTATAATGCATAATATAAACATAAAAGAAAATCTTCAACAACTTCGTGAAGAATTGAACCAACACAATCATAACTATTATGTGCTGGACAATGCAACAATTAGCGATTACGATTTTGATTTAAAACTAAAACAACTTCAAGATTTAGAAGAAAAACATCCTGAGTTTTTTGATGAAAACTCGCCAACATTGCGTGTAGGTGGAATGATTACCAAAAACTTTAAAACAGTAGTGCACGAAAACCGAATGTACTCGTTAGAAAATTCGTATTCTAAAGAAGATTTAAAAGACTGGGAAACCAGAATTCAAAAGGTTTTAGGCGATGTTCCGCTGGAATATACTTGCGAATTAAAATATGATGGCGCTTCAATAAGTTTAACCTATGAAAACGGAAAACTTAAAAAAGCCGTAACTCGTGGCGATGGTTTTCAGGGCGATGATGTTACGAACAACATTAAAACCATAAAATCGGTTCCGTTAAAGTTGAAAGGCGATTTTCCTGAAAAATTTGATATTCGAGGTGAAATAATTTTGCCTTTTTCAGGATTTGAGAAAATGAATCAGGATTTGATTGAAATTGGCGAAACACCTTATTCTAATCCAAGAAATACAGCATCGGGAAGTTTAAAATTACAAGATAGTGCCGAAGTTGCCAAACGACCTTTAGAATGTTTGTTGTATTTTATAACAGGAAATAATTTACCTTTTAAAACACAATTCGATGGTTTGCAAAGTGCTAGAAATTGGGGATTTAAAGTTCCAAACGAGTCAAAATTAGTTCATTCAATTGACGAAGTTTTTGAATATTTAGAATTTTGGGATGTCGAACGTCATAATTTACCGTATGAAACCGATGGAGTAGTTGTTAAGGTAAATGATTTACATTTTCAAGACGAGTTAGGTTACACTGCTAAATGTCCACGCTGGGCAATGGCATATAAATTTAAATCAGAACAAGTTACTACTACTTTAAATTCCATTTCGTATCAAGTGGGTCGTACCGGTTCAATTACACCAGTTGCCAATTTAGAGCCTATCCAACTAGCGGGAACTATAGTAAAACGTGCTTCATTACACAATGCCGATCAAATTGAAAAGTTAGACATCAGAATTGGTGATGAAGTTTTTGTAGAAAAAGGTGGCGAGATTATTCCGAAAATTATTGGAGTTGCAAAAAGAGGAAATCAAAAAGAACCTACAAAGTATATTACCAATTGTCCTGAATGTAATACGCAACTAATAAGAAACGATGGTGAAGCCAATCACTATTGTCCTAATTTTTATGGTTGTCCACCTCAAATTATAGGTCGAATTCAACATTACATTTCGCGAAAAGCAATGGATATTGAAGGTTTAGGCGGCGAAACGGTTGGATTATTATTTCAAAACAACTTGGTTAAAAATTATGCTGATTTATATGAATTAAAAGTTGCTCAATTGTTACCTCTAGAACGAATGGCACAAAAATCGGCAGAGAATTTAGTAAACGGTGTTGCAGATTCAAATAAAATTCCTTTTGAAAATGTTTTATTTGCTTTAGGAATTCGATTCGTGGGCGAAACTGTTGCCAAAAAATTAGCCAAACATTATAAAAATATAGATGCTTTACGAAGTGCAAAATTAGAAGAACTAATTACAGTTGACGAAATTGGCGACCGAATTGCCCAAAGCGTACTTGATTTTTTTGCAAATGAAAATAATGTTGAAATTATTGAACGCTTAAAATCATTCGGAATTCAATTTGAAATAGTTGAAAAAGTGAATTTGAATGCAACAAATAAATTAGCGGGGCAACTATTTGTAGTTTCAGGCGTTTTTACAAAATTTAATCGCGATGATTTAAAAATTGCTATTGAAGACAATGGTGGTAAAGTAGTAAGTTCAATTTCGGCAAAGACAAACTTTGTGATTGCTGGAGATAATATGGGACCTTCAAAACTTGAAAAAGCAACGCAACTTGGTGTTTCTATTATTTCAGAAGATGATTTTATTGCAATGATTTCTTAGTTCATGTAGCGTGAAGGATGGAAGTGGAGCTCTTTTTTTCGTCCTGCAAAGGCGAAAAAAAAGCGGGAACGGATAGCCTGACAGCAAAAAAAGCGATTTCATTTTTCTTGAAATTGCTTTTTTTGGTGACACGCCAATAGTATTATTTAGACTATAATTGATTTCCCTTCACTAGCAACTTGCTTATCATTAGTAAAATAGAAATCAATTCGACCTAAATTTAAACCATAACAACCCACTTGATTAATAATCACATCTTTACCATTAAGGTTTTTTTCTATCACGGGTTTGTCTAAAAAAGTATGTGTATGACCGCCAATTATTAGGTCAATATCTTTGGTTTTTTGAGCCAATTGAATATCACAAACTATTTTTGGGTCGCTGTATTTATAGCCAAGATGAGACAAACAGATAACTAAATCACATTTTTCGTTTTGTTTTAAAATTCGAGCCATATCAGTTGCTACTTCTATTGGATTATTGTAAACCGTTTCTTTGTAGTTTTTTTTATCAACTAGTCCTTCTAAACCAACTCCTAAACCAAAAACACCAATTTTTATTCCATCTTTATAAATAATTTTATAAGGTTTTACATAAGGTGCCATTATTGTATTTTTGAAATCGTAATTAGCAGATACGAACTCAAATTTAGCATTTGGCATCTGTGAAACCATTCCCTCTAAACCGTTATCAAAATCGTGGTTGCCAATTGTTGATAATTCGTAACCCATCATCCCCATTAATTTATACTCTAATTCTCCTCCATAGTAGTTAAAATAAGGTGTTCCTTGAAAAATATCACCAGCATCGAGTAATAAAACGTTTGGGTTTTCTTTGCGAATATCAGCAATTAATTGAGCACGCTTGGCAACTCCACCTTGCCCAGGATTTCGAGGATGATCCATCGGAAATGGATCAATATAACTGTGTACATCATTGGTGTGTAATATTGTTATGTGCTTTGTATTTATAGCTTTAAAACTACTCAACGATAAACCAGTCAAACCTAAAAGGGTTGAACTTGCTACTGTTTTTTGTATAAAATCTCTTCTCTTCATTTTTTTTAATTTTTTAGTAAAACTACTATTTAGATTTCCAAAAATATCTATATGTTAATTATCCAACTGTTTTATTCTTACATCTGTATTGACTTTCAAAGTATCAACATCTTTAAAATAATCAATTAGTATATTTCTTAACTTGTAGTTTATATCATTAACACCAGAATTAATTTTAAAAAAAAGCATATTATCGCCACCATTAACTAAGTAGTCATTGGTAATAACATTATAAATTTTATTTGTATCTAAAGGTTTTCCTTGTACCAAAATATTTTGAGCCGTATTGCTTCTAGTAATTTCAAAGGTTATACCTGACAGCGGATGCGGTTTTTTTTCGGCAATAAAATAGTTTACTAATGCTATAATTTGTTCGCTTTTTAAACCAACTACAACTGCTGTATTTTCAAAAGGCATCACTTCAAAAGCATTGCGTGCCGTTATATTCCCTTTTGGTAGTATTGATCGAATACCTCCATGATTTAATAAACAAATGTCAATACTTTTATTTTCACGTTTAAAAAAAATTTCATTTCCTTTTAAAAGAACTACATCTGCTAAAAAATTTCCAATATTTGTTTGCCATTTTCCACTTGATTTATCTAAAGTTTCAGCATTGTAAGCTAAAACAGCATTTAAATCGGCATCAATATGTTCTCGGTAAGGTTTTATATAAGCGTCAATTTCGGATGTTGCACTGAGTTTGTCAGAAATACTTATTTTTTTTCCTTCAATTTTTGAAACAAAATATTTTTTTTCCGAACAAGATAAAATTATTGCAAATGTTAATAATAAAACAAAATGTTTCGAAGAAAGGCTATATTTATTTAGTTTTACCATCATATTTTAAACGTAATTTAGTATTTTTGTATAAAAGCAAAAGTAATAGATACGTTTTAATAAAATTGGTTTTTAAATATAATTTTTTAATAATATATAAAAATTTATGAATTCATTAATTGGTACTGGAGTTGCATTAGTTACTCCTTTTAAAAAAGATTTTTCAGTAGACGTTGATGCGCTAATCAAAATTGTTAATTATCAAATAGATAACGGAATTAACTATATGGTAGTGTTAGGTACTACTGGTGAACCTGCAACTTTAACTACAGATGAAAAAGAATTGGTAATTTCAACTATTGTAAAAGCCAATAATAAAAGATTACCTTTAGTTTTAGGTGTTGGAAGTAACAATACCGCTCAAGTGGTTGACGAATTAAAAACTCGTGATTTATCTGATTTTGTTGCAATTTTATCGGTTTCTCCTTATTATAACAAGCCTACGCAAGAAGGAATTTACCAACATTTTAGTGCAATTGCTAATGCAAGTCCAATTCCAGTAATACTTTACAATGTTCCAGGGCGAACTTCAAGTAATATGGAACCAAAAACGGTCTTACGTTTGGCAAACGAGTTTAAAAATATTGTAGCTATTAAGGAGGCCAAAGGAGATTTAGTACAAGCAATGGAATTAATTAAAAATAAACCGCAGGATTTTTTAGTCATCTCTGGAGATGATATGATAGCTTTACCTATGGTTTTAGCTGGCGGAAGTGGCGTGATTTCAGTGATAGGCGAGGGCTTTCCAAAACAATTTTCTTCAATGATTCAATTAGGATTGAATAGAAAAGTAAACGAAGCTTATACAATTCACTATGAATTGTCTAACATTATTGATATGATTTTTGAACAAGGAAATCCAGCTGGAATTAAAGAAGTTTTCAAATCATTATCATTGTCAGAAAATACAGTTCGATTGCCGCTAGTAAGTGCCAATGAAGATTTAGCATTGCGAATTAAAAATTTCACCAATAGCGTTAAAATGTAATTATAAAATTTTTTAATTAAAAAAACAATTGTAATCAATAAAGTAGTACTTTTGCAGTTGCTTTTTTTAGTACAAATAATCATTAAAATTAAGCCATTCAATCAATATAATGAAGAAATTATTATCCATTTTAGTTGTTTTTGTTCTACTTTCGTCGTGCAATGAATATCAAAAAGCCCTAAAATCAGAAGATATTGCTGTAAAATACGCAGCAGCATCCAAACAATACGAAAAAAAGAAATACGATAAAGCCATAAGATTATTTGATCAAATTGCTCCATCATATAAAGGTAGACCTAATGCGGAACGTTTATTTTATATGTTTGCTCAATCATATTACAAAACAAAACAATACTATTTAGCAGGATATCAATTTGAAAATTTTGCTGTGAGTTATCCAAAAAGTGAAAAAGTAGAGGAAGCCTCTTTCCTTGGAGCTAAAAGTTATTCAATGTTGTCACCAGTATACTCACTAGATCAATCTGATAGTGAAAAAGCGATTAATAAATTACAAATTTTTATTGATACATACCCTAATTCCAATTATTTACCAGAAGCAAATATTGCGATACAAGAATTAAAGAATAAAGTAGAATTGAAAGTTTTTGAAAACGCAAAACAATACAATACAATTTCCGATTTTAAAGCTGCTCAAGTAGCAATGACTAATTTTATTGACGATTTTCCAGGAACAAAATTTAAAGAAGACGCCTTGTTTTACAAAACAGATTCTGCATACAAATTAGCCATAAACAGTGTGTCACAAAAAATGCAGGAACGTTTATTAGTCGCCAAAGCAGACTGTGCTAGTTTAATAAAATTTAAAGCAGATACTAAGTATAAAAGTAAAGTTGACGCAATGTTAACTAGAATTGACAAAGATTTACAACAATTTTCTAAATAAAACCCAAAATGGATTTAAAAAAAACTAATGCACCAGTAAATACTATTACTTACAATAAAACGGTAATTGAAGAACCAACGGGCAACGTATACGAAGCAATTACTATAATGGCTAAAAGAGCCAATCAAATTAACGTTGAAATTAAAAAAGAGTTAATTGAAAAATTAGAAGAATTTGCGACTTACAATGATAGTTTAGAAGAAGTTTTTGAAAACAAAGAACAAATTGAAGTGTCTAAATTTTACGAAAAATTGCCTAAACCTCACGCTTTAGCTGTTCAGGAATGGTTAGATGATAAAATTTATTATAGAGACTCAACTAAATAAAACGATGTCAGTTTTAAGCGGAAAAAAAATAATACTAGGAGTTTCTGGTGGAATTGCCGCATATAAAACGGCTGCATTGGTACGATTATTTATAAAAGCAGGTGCACATATCCAAGTGATAATGACACCTGCTTCTAAGGATTTTGTAACGCCACTAACCTTATCTACATTATCCAAAAATCCAGTATTTTCAAGCTTTTATAATGATGAAGATGAAAATGCAAAGTGGAACAATCATGTTGAATTGGGTCTTTGGGCCGATTTGATTTTAATAGCGCCAGCAACTGCCAATACTATGTCGAAAATGGTTAATGGTAATTGTGATAATCTTTTAATCGCCACCTATTTATCTGCAAAATGTCCTGTTTATTTTGCTCCTGCGATGGATTTAGATATGTACAAACACCCTTCTACATTAGCCACTTTTAAAGCTTTAAATGAATTCGGAAATCATATCATTCCTGCAGAAACCGGAGAATTAGCAAGTGGACTTTCCGGTGAAGGAAGAATGGCAGAACCTGAAAATATTATCCAGTTTTTAGAAGCCGATTTAGAAAGTAAATTACCATTAAAAGGTAAAAAAATATTGATTACTGCTGGGCCAACCTATGAAGCAATTGATCCAGTGCGTTTTATTGGTAATCATTCTTCCGGTAAAATGGGATTTGATTTGGCTAATTGTGCTGCCGATTTGGGTGCAGAAGTGATTTTAGTTTCAGGACCAACACATCAAAAAGTTCAAAATCAATCTATTAAATTAATAAATGTTGTTTCAGCTAACGAAATGTTTGATGCCTGTCATATATATTATAACAATATTGATATAGCCATCGCCGCTGCTGCTGTGGCGGATTATAAACCAAAAAATAGTGCACCTCAAAAAATTAAAAAAAGCGATGCAAATTTTACAATTGAATTAGAAAAAACTAAAGATATTTTAGCTTCATTCGGTCAAAATAAAAAAAATCAATTTTTAATTGGGTTTGCACTAGAAACCGAAAATGAAATTGAAAATGCAAAGTTGAAAATTCAGAAAAAAAACCTAAATTTGATTGTTTTAAATTCTTTGCAAGATGAAGGAGCAGGTTTTGGAAAACCGACCAATAAAATAACTTTTATTGATGAAAATTTCAATATTGAACCGATGGATTTAAAGTCAAAAGAAGCCGTTGCACAAGATATTATCAATAAAATAATAAATCATTATGAAGCATAATTTTTTTATAATAGTACTTTTATTTTCAATTACAATTTGTAATTCGCAAGAGTTGAATAGTAAAGTAAGTATCGATTATAGTAAAATTTCAACTACCAATCCGCAAATTTATAAAACTTTAGAAAAATCTTTAACGGATTTCGTTAACAAAACAGTTTGGACTGATAAAAATTATAAACCAAACGAAAAAATTAATTGTTCATTTTTTATAACAATTAATGGTGCTGATTCTAATAATTTTGATGCAACGATACAAGTTCAAGCCTCACGACCAGTTTATAACTCGACTTTTTCAACTTCAATTTTAAACATTAACGATAAAGATTTTAATTTTCAATATACTGAATTTGAAAATTTTGTTTACAATCCAAATAGTTTTGATTCCAATTTAGTGGCTGTTTTCGTTTTTTACAGTCAATTAATTATTGGTCTTGATGCAGAAACCTTTATGCCCGATAGTGGACAAACAAGTTTAGAAGCTGCTCAAAATATATCTAATTTAGGAAATGCCTCTTCAATAAAAGGCTGGAACCAAACTAGCACAACACCAAATAGATTTACTTTGATTTCCGATTTAATGTCATCTTCTTTCAAAGGCTATAAAGAAGCAATGTATGGTTATCATTTTAAAGGTTTAGATCAAATGGCTAAAGATTTAAAAACAGCAAAGCAAGAAATTAAAAAGGCAGTTGAAACTATGGTAAGTGTTTACAATGTGAGACCAAGCGGTTATTTATTGCGAATTTTTATTGATGCTAAATCAGATGAAATTGTATCAATTTTCTCAGGTGGACCAAGCGTTGAAATTGATGATTTAGTAGCAAATTTAAATAAAATTTCTCCGGTTAACTATGCTAAATGGTCACAAATTAAACTCTAAATTTCTGTAATTTTTTATAAATGATTACTTCACTTTCCATTGAAAATTTTGCCTTAATCGAAAAATTATCCATTCGTTTTGATAATGGTTTTTCTACCATTACTGGTGAAACCGGTGCAGGAAAATCAATTTTGCTTGGCGCTTTAGGATTGGTTTTAGGTAAACGTGCCGACTTAAGTTCGTTAAAGAATAAAAACGAAAAATGTATTATTGAAGCTCATTTTGAAATAAAAAACTACAATTTAAAATCTTTTTTTCACGATAATGATTTAGATTTCGAGGAAGAAACTATCATACGTCGAGAAATTTTACCATCAGGAAAATCGCGTGCATTTATAAATGATACACCAGTAAACTTGAATGAATTACAACAATTAGGTGAATTCTTGTTGGATATTCATTCGCAACACCAAACGCAAGAATTGTCCGAGGAATCAGCTCAATTTCAAATAATTGATGCAGTAGCTTCCAATTTTCAGTTAGTATTTGAATATTCTGTTTTGCTAAAAGAATACAAAAAATCTAAATCCGATTTAAAATCTAAAACAGAGCATTTACAAACTATATTAAATGAACAAGATTATAATAGCTTTCTTTTAGAAGAGTTGCTTTTAGTGAATTTAAAATCGGATGAACAAGAAGTTTTAGAATCTGAATATGAAAAATTAAATAACGTTGAGTTTATTAAGGAAAACATATCAAAATCGTTACTTTTATCAAATGATGAACAACTTGGTGTTTTAACCAATATAAAAGAAATCAAAAATAGCATTCAAAAAATCGCTAACTTTTCACCTTCTTATAAACTTTTAAATGAGCGAATTGAAAGTGTAAGCATTGAATTTGATGATATTGAAAAAGAATTATCGCTACTATCAGAAACTATAATTAGTAATCCTGAAGAATTAGAAATTATTAATCAAAAATTACAATCTATTTATAATTTACAAAAAAAACATCAAGTTTCAAGTATAGATGAATTGTTAGTCATTCAAAATGAATTAGATAACAAAGTAGTTTCAGTTTTAACGTATGAATCAGAAATAGAAAAAATAAAAGAAATCATTAATGAATTACAGATTAAGCTTAACGAAAAAGCATCAAAAATAAATTCCAATCGTAAAATAGCAATTCCTGTTTTAACGGATAAATTATCATTTATTTTATCACAACTTGGTATGCCAAATTCACGGTTTGATTTACAATTGATTCAAAAAGAAGAATTTTTATACAACGGAAATGACGAATTGCAATTTTTATTCTCTGCCAACAAAGGTTCTGATTTTGGATTGTTAAAAAAAGTAGCTTCTGGTGGTGAAATGTCTAGAATTATGCTAGCGGTTAAAGCAATCTTGGCGCAATATTCTAACTTACCAACCTTAATTTTTGATGAAATTGATACCGGTGTTTCAGGAGAAATAGCAAATAAAATGGGAGATATAATGAAGGAAATGAGCTCAAGTATGCAAATTTTTGCTATTACACATCTACCCCAAATTGCATCAAAAGGCACATCACATTTTAAAGTTTTTAAAAGTATTTCCAATAATCAAACTCAATCTGAAATTAAATTATTGAATGCTAACGAACGTGTTTTAGAAATAGCTCAAATGCTTTCAGGATCAACTATTTCAGATTCGGCATTGAATCACGCTAAAGAATTGTTGAATTAAAAAAAATTAAAGTTAAAATTATAACAAAATAAAATTATAAATTATGATAATTGAACCAAGAATGCGAGGTTTTATATGTCTTACTGCTCATCCTGATGGTTGTGCACAAAATATTAAAAATCAAATAGACTATGTAAAATCAAAAGGCTTGATTGATGGTGCAAAAAAAGTTTTAGTTATTGGTGCATCAACTGGTTTTGGGATGGCATCACGAATTACAAGTGCTTTTGGTTGCAATGCGTCAACAATAGGTGTTTTTTTTGAAAAACCACCCACTGAGGGACGAACCGCATCACCTGGTTGGTACAATTCAGCAGCTTTTGAAGACGAAGCAAAAAGTGCTGGTTTATATGCCAAAAGTATCAATGGAGATGCATTTTCAAATGAAGTAAAGCAACAAACAATTGATTTAATTAAGGCCGATTTAGGTCAAATTGATTTGGTAATATATAGTTTAGCATCACCAGTTAGAATGCACCCAAATACTGGAGTTTTGTATCGTTCAAGTTTAAAACCTATCGGTAAAACATTTACTAACAAAACCGTTGATTTTCATACTGGAAATGTAACCCAGGTTTCTATTGAACCTGCAACTCAAGAAGATATTGATAATACAGTTGTTGTAATGGGTGGTGAAGATTGGGAAATGTGGATGAATGCTTTAAATAAAGAAAATTTATTAGCTCCAAAGGCACAAACAATTGCTTATTCCTATATAGGACCAGAAGTAACTGAGGCTGTTTATCGTAAAGGAACTATAGGTAAAGCCAAGGATGATCTGGAAGCAACAGCTTTTAAAATTACCAATAATTTAGAAAATATAGGAGGTAAGGCCTTTGTTTCAGTAAACAAAGCATTGGTAACACAGGCAAGTTCGGCAATTCCTGTCATACCTTTATACATTTCACTTTTATACAAACTAATGAAAGCCAACGGAACCCACGAAGGTTGTATTGAACAAATTCAGCGTTTGTACAGCCAACGAGTGTTTACAGGAAATGAAATACCGACCGATGAAAAAGGCAGAATTCGTATTGACGATTGGGAAATGAATGATGAAGTACAAAAACAAGTAGCGCAACTTTGGTTAGAAGCCACTACAGAAACTTTACCAAGTTTGGGCGATTTAAATGGTTATAAACAAGATTTTTTAAATTTATTTGGTTTTGGTTTTGAAGGAGTTGATTATTTAAAAGAAGCCAATGAAATGAAATTGGTTGCCAGTATAAAATAATACTAATTTCTTGTTAAAATAAGAATTTTTCCTTAAATTTTAATAATTTGTAAACAATACTCATAAAAACAATGAGTATTGTTTTTTTTTTTATAATTTAGTTATTATTAATTAACATTAAAAAAATATTAAAATGAAAAAAATTACATTATTGTGCTCTTTATTATTTGCATTTTCAAGTATCAATGGGCAAGTTATTTTAACAAACAATTTTGATTTGGCACTTGATTGGACTGTCGCTCATCCAACAGGAGTAAGTACAAACGCTGGTTGGACACAACTTGCAACGGGAAATGCTGGATTTCCATCAGTAGCAGTTAGCCCATTTGCGGGAGCTGGTATGGCTCGTTTTAATTCATATAGTATTAGTACTACTGGAGGGATCAATACTTACGAATTAAATTCACCCTCTTTTGCTTTAACAGGTGGTTCGTATAGAGTAACTTTTAAAATGTTCAGAGATTCAGGTTATGCAACTACTAATGATAATTTAGAATTGTTCATAAATACAGTTTCTGGTTCAGCCGGCGGCACATCATTGGGAATTGTCAACAGACCCATCGGATCAGCTCCTGTTGTAAGTACAAATGGTTGGTATAGCTATACATTTTTAATTCCTGGTAATCCAACTGGAAATAGATTTGTATCTTTTTTAGCAACATCACAATTCGGAAATAACATTTTTATTGATGAAGTGGTAATTGAAAATGTACCTGGTTGTGCAGAACCAACTGCATTAACGTCAAGTTTAGTGACTTCAAATTCTTCCACTGTTTCTTGGACAGCACCTACAGTAGCACCAGCAAATGGTTATGAATATTATGTTGCTACCTCTTCAACTTTACCTTCTCTTTCTCAAACGCCAACAGGTTCAACAGCTGCAGGAATAGTAACTACTAATTTATCTGGTTTAATGCCAGCTACAACCTATTATTTTTTTGTACGTTCAATATGTAGTATAACTTCTAAAAGTCCTTGGTCATCACCAGTGTCATTTACAACATTATGTGTTCCCGTAACCGCATTTAGTGAAAATTTCGATGCATCTACAAGTTTTCCAACTTGTTGGGCCAGAGTTGGAACTGGAGGTAACGCTTATCCACAAGCTTCGACATCAGCAAGTTCAGCTCCAAATAATTTGTATATTTATAGTACAAGTAGCACTGATCAAGGTGTTGTATCAACTATTCCAGTTTCTAATTTAGGAGCTGGTACAAATAGATTTAAGTTTAACATTAGAGGTAATTTTACCGCTGGTGATGCTCTAGATATAGGTTATTTAACTAATCAAACTGATGCGACAAGTTTTGTAGTTTTAACTACAGTTACCGCAAGTACTTTAACCAATACTCCTTTTACTTATGCACCACCTGCTGGTAGTTATTCTAATTTTCCTGCAATTCGACACACTGGTACACTTGGATATAGTATTTTAATCGATGATTTTGTTTGGGAACCAATTCCATCATGTGCCGAACCAACGGCTATACTTTCAAGCGCAATTACTACAACAAGTGCAACATTATCTTGGACAGCCCCTACAGTAGCACCAGCAAATGGGTATGAGTATATCAATACTACAAGTACAGTTCCTCCAACGCCAACTTCAACTCCAACAGGATCTGTTGGTGCAGGTATTACTACAACATCGATTACTGGTTTAACTCAAGCAACAACTTATTATTTTTATGTTAGGTCAATTTGCAGTATAACTTCTTCTAGTCCTTGGACTGCAACATCGTATTCTACGGTTACACCACCCCCTGCAAACGATGATTGTGCAAATGCAATTTTATTAACTGCTGGTGCCACTGTTACAAGTAACCCTTTAACAGGAAATACTACATCAGCTACAGACACACCAGGTTTAACTACAACGTGTACAGCTAATAAAAACTCAGATGTTTGGTACAAAGTAGTAGTTCCAGCATCAGGAAGCTTGACATTAGAAACTACAGCAGTTGCTGGATCATTGTTAACTGACACCGTAATAAGTGTATTATCAACCTGTGGCGGAACAGAATTAGGTTGTAATGATGATACCGTTGGAGGCGCCGATGCGTTTTCTAAAGTTATATTAACTGGTCAAACAGCTGGAAGCACAGTTTACGTAGGTGTTTGGAGATATGGTACGAGTACTGGTGTAGGTCAATTTAAAATTTCAGCTTATGATGCGTCATTAAGTAGTGCTTCTTTCAATTCAGAAAACTTTTCATACTACCCAAATCCAGTTACTGATATTTTAAATTTAAAATATTCAGAATCTATTTCAACTATTTCAGTAGTTAATTTGTTAGGACAAACAGTTTTAAATAAGACTATCAATCAAAACGAAATACAATTAGATTTAACCAGTTTGCCAACAGGAACTTATTTAGTAAAAGTAACATCTGATAATTTGGTTAAAACCATTAAAATAAATAAATTGTAATTAATTTTTTAAATTATGTTAAAAAGTCTCACGAAAGTGAGACTTTTCTTTTTTAGATAAAGTATCTTTGCAAAAAAAATTGAATATGTTTTTTTCAATCATAATTCCCGTATACAATCGTCCTGAAGAGATAAATGAATTGCTAGAAAGTTTAATCCTTTCAGATTATAAAGATCAATTTGAAATTGTTATTGTTGAAGATGGATCAACAGTCAATTGTAAAGAGATTATTGAAAAATACAATAAAAAATTAGAAATCTCTTATTACTTTAAATCAAATTCAGGTCCAGGGGATTCGCGAAACTATGGAATGAAAAGGGCAAAAGGCAATTATTTTATTATTTTTGATTCTGATTGTATAATTCCAAATGACTATTTATCGAAAGTTAAAAATCAATTACAAAATGGTTATGTAGATTGTTTTGGTGGACCAGATAAAGCCTTGAAGTCATTTTCAAATGTCCAGAAAGCTATTAATTTTTCGATGACATCTTTTTTAACAACTGGAGGAATTCGAGGAGGTTCTGAAAAAATATCCAAGTTTCAACCTCGAAGTTTTAATATGGGTATTTCTAAAAAAGCATTCCTTGCCTCTAAAGGTTTCGGAAATATTCATCCTGGCGAAGATCCAGATCTATCCATTAGATTATGGAATTTAGGTTTTGAAACCCAATTATTTTCTGACTGTTTTGTTTATCATAAACGTAGAATTGATTGGGATAAGTTTAAACTTCAAGTATCAAAATTTGGAAAAGCTCGACCAATTTTAAATAATTGGTATCCGGAACATTCAAAAATAACTTTTTGGTTTCCGACACTTTTTATAATCGGATTAGTTGTTTCAATTGTGTTACTATTTCTATTAATTGATGTTCCATTAAAACTTTATTTTTTATACTTTTTATTAATTTTCACGGTTTCTAGTATTCAAAATAAAAATATAGTAATTGGATTGTTATCGGTTAAGGCAGTTATTATTCAATTTTTTGGTTATGGTTTAGGTTTTATGAAATCTTTTTTTAGAATAAAAGTTTTAAAACAAAATCCAGAACTAGTGTTTCCAGATTTATTTTTTAATAAATCAATAATAACAAAGATTATTGGATTAACAGGAGGAATTGGAAGCGGAAAAACTACAATAGCAAAATATATAATGTCACTCGGAATTCCAGTATATATTTCAGATGAAGAAGCAAAATTAGTAATGAATTCGCCAGAAATAACATCAAAAATTGTAAATCAGTTTTCAATTAAAGTTTTGAATACCGATGGTACATTAAATAGAAATCAATTGGCTTCAATTGTCTTTTCTAATCCAGAAAAGTTAAAAAAGCTTAATGCAATAGTTCATCCAGAAGTAAAAAAACATTTTGATAATTGGTTAGAAAATCATAAAACCAATCCTATTGTTGTAAAAGAGGCTGCTATTTTATTTGAAAGCGGCAGTTATAAAGATTGCGATGTTGTAATAACAATAACTGCATCAATTGAAAACCGAATAGAAAGAGTGGTTAATAGAGATAAAACTACTAAAGAAGCTGTTTTACAACGAATTAATAATCAAATGCTTGATGATGAACGTAAAAAACTAAGCCAGTTTGTTATTCAAAATGATAATGATTCAGATTACAAACTTCAAGTAGATAAAATTATTAAAATTTTGAAAGAAGAATAATTTTTTAGTTAAATGTTAATGTTTGGTTAATCATTATATTGAGTAAATGTTAAAATTGTAAATTTGTAGTAATGAATAAGTTTTTATTTCGAATATTGATTTTTTTAATGACTATTTCCTTACTTGGAATCATATTGGTTCAAGTGTATTGGTTTAATACGTCTTTGCAAAACAATCAAGAGCAATTTAAATTTCATGTAATGCAGGTTTTGGGTAATGTGTCTAATCAATTACAAAAACAAGAGCAATACAATTTTTACAATAAGTATACTAAAATTAAGGATAGCACAGGTGTTGAACCAAAAAAAGAAGATTTATTAGAATATGGATATTATGAACGAAATGCTAAAACAAATCAAACCATAATTTATTCAAATAGTATAATTGCAGAAGATTTTAATATTTCTTCTACACTCTTTGATAAAAAATCCGATTCGATTAAACTTAAAACATTTAAGGCGAAACGAAAAACTGAGATTTATAATAATAAGTCATTTGACAATAACGGAATTCAAAACAAAACAAATCCTGATTTAACAATTGAAAAATCGGGTAGAATTGAAAAGCTTGAAAATGTAGGTTTTGAAATTTCATATAAAGATTTGGCATCAAATTACCCAATTGATGAAAGGGTTAATACAACTGATTTACAAAAATTGTTGGCCATTGATTTTAAAGAATATGGAATTGATACTCCGTTTGAATTTAATGTTTACAGTAATGGATTTGCAACTAAAATAAAATCGGAGCATTTTAAATTTGATAAAAATAATTCTTATTCAAAGCTTATTTTTATAGATAATGAAGGAAAAAGTAAACATAATTTAATTGTTAGTTTTCCTCAAATTAAAAAGTTTTTATTTTCAGATATTTTAGAAATAACATTATTGTCTATCATATTTACTGTAATTATAATTATTGCATATGCTAATGCTTTGCATCAAATTATTAAACAACGTCAAATATCAGAAATTAAAACTGATTTTATAAATAATATGACTCACGAGTTTAAAACACCAATTGCAACCATAAATCTTGCTCTTGATGCCATTAAAAACCCCAAAGTTATTGATGACAAAGAAAAAATATTTCGTTATTTACAAATGATTCGCGAAGAAAATAAACGAATGCATGCTCAGGTTGAAAACGTTTTAAGAATATCAAAATTAGAAAAGAAAGAATTAGACATTAACAAAGAATCATTAAACATTCAAGATCTAATTGAAGATGCAATTGAACACGTTAACTTAATTGTTGAAGATAGAAACGGAAAAATAAGTACTCAATTCAATGCAAAACGAAATTCAGTTTTATTAAGTGATGTTCATTTCACTAATGTATTAGTTAACGTTTTAGACAATGCCATAAAATATTCACCAGGTGAACCAATAATTGAAGTCATAACTGAAAATATAAATGATTTTGTTGTAATAAAAATAAAAGATCAAGGACTAGGAATGAGTAAAGTGGTTCAAAAAAAGATTTTTGAAAAATTTTATCGAGAACATACTGGAGATTTGCACAACGTTAAAGGTCACGGATTAGGTTTGGCCTACGTAAAAAGAATTATGGAAGATCATAATGGAGAAATTTTTGTAGAAAGTGAAAAAGGAAAAGGCAGTACATTTATATTAAAACTACCACTTATAAATTAAATAAAAAATGGAAAGAAATAACAAAAAAATTCTACTTGTAGAAGACGATCAAAATTTTGGAGCAGTATTAAAAGATTATTTAACTTTTAATGATTTCGAGGTTACATTAGCCAAAAACGGAATGGAAGGGTTTGAAAAGTTTAAAAAAGATACTTATGATTTGTGTATTTTAGACGTGATGATGCCTTACAAAGACGGATATACCTTGGCAAAAGAAATAAGAGAAAAAAACAAAGACGTACCTTTAATTTTCTTGACAGCTAAAACTATGAAAGAAGATGTTTTAAAAGGTTACAAAGCTGGTGCCGATGATTACTTAAATAAACCTTTTGATTCGGAGGTTTTATTGATGAAAATAAAAGCAATTATGTTGCGTAAATCATCCGAAGTTAAAGCTGAAAACACACAATTTGAATTTCAAATTGGAAAATTTCATTTGAATTCTAAGTTGCGATTTTTAAATTTTCCTGGAAATGAGCAAATAAAATTGTCACCAAAGGAAAATGAATTACTAAAAATGCTAGCCATTTATGAAGATGATTTAATGCCTAGAGAAATGGCACTAACCAAAATTTGGAGAGATGATAATTATTTTACTTCAAGAAGTATGGACGTTTATATAGCCAAGTTGCGTAAATATTTAAAAGAAGATGAAAATGTAGAAGTTTTAAATATTCACGGTGAAGGATTTAGATTAGTAGTAAAAAAATAGGTTTTAAAATAAATAAAGCGTTGGTCTATACTAGACTGACGCTTTTTTTGTTAAAATAAATTTTCAATAACTTCAATAATTTCATTTTTATTTTCTAAATAATCAAACCAAATTGTGTTTTCTGTTCGTTTAAACCAAGTAAGTTGGCGTTTAGCAAAACGACGTGTATTTTTTTTAATTTCTTCTATCGCAAATTCTAAAGTTGTTTTCTCTTCAAAATAATCAAATAATTCTTTGTATCCAACAGTTTGTAATGCATTTAATTTTTTATGTCTAAAAACCAATTTCGCTTCTTCTAAAAGTCCATTGTCTACCATTAAATCAACTCGTTTATTAATACGACTGTACATTATTTCACGATTGGCTTCTAAACCAATTAAAATGGGTGTAAAGTTTCGTTTTATTTTTTCTTTATTTAAAAAAGAAGAATACGGTTTTCCTGAACTCAGGCAAACTTCTATAAAACGCATCATTCTATGTGGATTTTGTAAAGTTTGTGGGTTAGTATTTTTTATAAAATCGTAGTATTGCGAATCTAGTTGTTGAAGTTTTAAAACTAAATAATCCAATCCTATTTCTTCAAAATCTCCTCTAACTTGATCTCGAATTTCTAATTTAATCTCAGGAAATGAATCTAAGCCATTTATAACGGCATCAACATACAAGCCCGAACCGCCAACCATAATTTGAATTTTATTTTTTTTAAATAATTCTTCTAGCTTTTTGATAGCTTCTTTTTCGAATTCACCTACACTATAGTTTTCAAAAATCGATTTGTTTTGAATAAAATAATGTGGTATTAATTGTAACTCTTCAGCATTTGGAACTGCTGTTCCAATAGAAATTTCTTTAAAAAATTGGCGACTGTCACAAGAAAGGATATCACATTTAAAATGTTGTGCCAAAGCAATACTTAATGAAGTTTTACCAATTGCAGTAGGTCCAATAATTACTATTAAATAGTTTTTTTTTAAATTAAAAAGCATAAAATAAATTATAATTCTATAAGTTTTATATATTTTTTCCGGCGTATATGACCTTGAATTATATTTTTTACATCACGGTTATTTTGCATCGGAATTAAAATATTTCGCAATATTTCAATATTCGTGATTTGATAGTTTAAATCAAAAAAGCAATAGCCTTTATAATCGCCATTTTCAATTAAAATAGCACTTCTTTCACTTGATTTTCGACCTCGATCAACTAAGACCATAGAATTGTTTTCAAAAGTATTGTTGGAAATAAATTCTTCAACCCGACTGTTGTACTCTTCTATAGATTCTTTGCCAACGCAAGCACCATTACATTCTTTTATTTTATGTTGAAAACATTCGTTTTTTGTTTCATATAACCCTGTTAGTTTTTGACATAAATTGTAGTGAGAAGTAATGTTGAAGAGTGCATTTTTAGCTTCTTGTAACGATGTAAATGATGTTATTTCTCTTTTTCGTCCGTCGGTTTTTTGAAGTTTTAAGATTAAATACCCATCAGAATTTTGATCACAGTATAATGAAATGTTGAAATTAGTTTTACTTTGTGCTCTATTTAAAATAGGTTTATTTATTTTTATTTCTTCACTTTCTTTTAGCAATGCAATAAGTTCGCTACCCGTTTCTTCATAAGTTACAGTAAAAACTTGAGTTTGAATTTTTTTACATTTAGTTGTAGTTCCTGTAAAATGTTGGTTCACTCTTTTTTTGATATTATTGCTTTTTCCAATATATATTAAATTTCCTCTTTCATCGTGAATGTAGTAAACTCCTGTTCGACTCGGTAAATTTTCTAAAATTGTAAGAAACTTTGGTGCAATTCCTTTCTCAATTTCAAGTTTTACAAATTCTTTTACAATAGTCTTTTCAACATCTTTTTCCAATAATAATTGAAATAATTTTACTGTGGCAAGAGCATCTCCACTTGCGCGATGCCTATCTGTAACTGGAATTCCTAGTGAGCGAACTAATTTTCCTAAACTATGTGAGGGTTGTTCGGGTAATAATCGTTGAGAAAGTGCTACTGTACAAATGGTGTGCGATTGAAAATCAAATCCCAAACGACGAAATTCGGTTCGTAAAATACGATAATCGAAAGAAGCATTATGTGCTACAATAATGCAATCTTGAGTTATTTCAATAATACGTTTTGCAATTTCAAAAAACTTTGGAGCATTAACCAACATGGCATTATTTATTCCAGTTAGTTTGATTACAAAAGGTTGAATAGGAATTTCAGGATTGACTAAACTGATAAATTGATCTACAATTTCGTGTCCGTCGAATTTGTAAATAGCAATTTCAGTAATCCCTTCTTCATTGAATTGGCCACCTGTGGTTTCTATGTCGAGTATGCAATACATATTCAATATCAATATCAATTTCAATGACAAAAATCAACAGTACAATATTCAAAATTAGCATTTGATATTGAAATTGATTTTTGAAATGATATTGAACTATTTTTTATTTATTATCATTTTAGATGTAATGGATATTAATTCTTCTACTTCAATTAAAAGCAATTTTCTTGTATTTTCGTTTCCTTCTTTTATGTAACTTAAAATTTTAATAGAGTTTCTTGACTCTTTCAATTCTTTTACAGATAATCCCACTTTAAAAATAAAATCTTTATCAGTATTGGTTCCTTGAGCCTCACCAAAATTTAATGAGGAACTTCCAGAAGAACGAATTAGTTGATTTTTGTAATATTCATTTTCATAACTTTTATTCAAATTTCTTGTAAAGAAAATACATTCTCCAGCAAATCTTACAAGTCTATCTTCTAAATTAAATATTTTATCACTAAAAATGTTATTATTCTCCATTTTTTACTTTTTGATTATTTTATTTGAATTTTGAAATTTCAATTGATATTGTTATTTTCTTCCGCCAAAGATACTACTTCCAATTCGAACCATTGTGCTTCCGCAATCGATTGCTAGTTTATAGTCGCCAGACATTCCCATAGAAAGAGTTTTCAGTTGAAAGTTTTCAGTTTTCAATTCACTTGATTTGTCAAAAAGACTCTTTAAATGTAAAAATTCTTTTTTTATTTGATTTTGATTTTCGGTAAAGGTTGCCATTCCCATTAATCCAACAATTTTTATATTTTGAAGTGTTTTGAATTCGTTAGAAATCAACAACTCATTGAGTTCGTCTTCATTTAAACCAAATTTTGTTTCTTCTTCGGCAATGTGAATTTGTAATAAACAATCAATAATTCGGTTGTGTTTTTTGGCTTGTTTGTTTATTTCTTCCAGTAATTTTTGGCTATCAACTCCGTGAATTAAACTCACGTATTCCGCCATAAATTTCACTTTGTTGGTTTGCACGTGCCCAATCATATGCCATTCAATATCTTTGGGCATTGTTTCCCATTTTTCAGTCATTTCTTGGATTTTGTTTTCTCCAAAAATACGCTGACTTGCATTGTAGGCTTCCATTAAATCGGCAACTGGCTTGGTTTTAGATACTGCTACCAAAGTGACGTTTTCTGGAAGATTGGATTTTATTTCGAGTAGGTTATCTGCTATTGACATTAGTTTTTATTTTTAATTTACCAATAATAAAACCTTTTTTATTTATTCTATCATAATACTTTAAAGTTATGATTTTATTACTATTTTTCAATAAAAAATCGTATAATTGATTTTTATTTATTTTAAATTCACTTTGAGAGTCTGCAATACTTACAAATGATTTAGCAACTTTGTTGTTAATTATAAATTCAATTCTTTTGTTAGTTTTATCATTAAAAAAATCATAAAAAATTTTAAATCGAAGTTGTTTGAAATTATCTTTCAAATTAATAATTCCAATCTTTGGATATTCGATGTTTTCATATCCGTCAAAAAGTAATTCTTTATCAATATATGTTTGCCAATTTGTAATTGTATCTGTTTTTGTTCTTGCAAATGTCGAAATAAAACAAAATGCCAAAAAAATAAATAATGGTTTTTTCATTTATATGTTATTTAATTTCCCTTTTTGGGGTTATGGGGCTAATTCATAAACCAAAAGGCCACTACGAAACTTAGGCTCAATATAGGTGCTTTTTGGTGGCATTATCAAATCATTATCTGCTAAGGCTTTTATCTCTGAAATATCAGACGGAAACAACATAAAACCCACTTCAAACTCGCCTTCATCTACAACCTCTTTTATTGTGGTTATGGATTGATTTCCAGGAATATAATCTATACGTTCATCATTTCGTAAATCGGAAATACCTAATATTGGCTGTAAAATTTTCTGATAAAGAATTTGAGCATCTAAACTTTCTAAAACAGTTTTAAAATTATTCGAATCTTTTAAGGTTAAACTGTAAAACTCGTTGTCCAAATACATTCCGAATTCAAATTTTTTTGTTGGTTTCCAAATTTCTTGTTCTTTATTTTTTATCCAAAATGATTTTAATAAAATATCTAAAAACTCCTTTTTCGAATAATTGTTTAAATCGCGAACAATTCGATTGAATTCATAAATTTTCACATTACTTTCAGGAATTAAATAACTCATAAAATAGTTTAAATTTTCATTTTTCGATTTTTTATCTTTGTCAAATAATAATTCTGCCGATGCCGTTCTATGATGTCCATCCGCAATATACAAGTTGCCAATTTCTTCAAATTTATTCTGAATATATTCTATTTCTGGCTGGTGTTCAATTTTCCAAAGCAAATGTTTTTCCTTTTTTTTGGTCGAAAATTCATAAATTCTTGGCTGTTGTTTTTTAAAATTAATCCACGAGTTTAATTCTGTATCATCTTTATAAGTCATTAAAACGGGTTCGGTATTAAAACGGGTTTGATGCAAATAATCTTTAAAAACTTCAACTCGATATTGCAAAGTATCCTCGTGTTTTTTTATGATATTTTCTTTATAATCTGATATTGATGTTCCAGCAATTATTCCAGTAAAAGTTTGATTTTTGGCTTGAATTTCATAAATATAAAAAACTGGATTGTTTTCTTGCAAAAAAACAGCATCATTTTTAAACTCTTTATATTTTTGCGATACTAATTTGAATCTTTTTTCTAATCCCACTTTTTGCTGATTGGCATAAATTGGGTTTAAAATATGCAAAAACGAAAATGGATTAAAATCCAATTGTGATGCCAATTCTGCACTAGAATATTCATCATAAGATCTAGAAGTTACTAAACTAACTTTATCTGATGTTGGTCTAACTGCTTTAAAAGGAATTATTTTTGCCATTTTTGATTGATTAGTGATTAGTAAAAAGTGAATAGTAATTAGCATTTTAGTCAAGACTATTCACTAATCACTAATTACTATTTACTAAATTGAAAAGAGACTTTCTCCGCTTTTTTACTTTCAGAATAATCATAAAAACCTTCACCAGATTTCACGCCCAATTTTCCGGCCATAACCATATTTACTAACAATGGGCAAGGCGCGTATTTTGGGTTCTTGAAGCCGTTGTACATTACATTTAAAATGGAAAGACACACATCTAAACCAATAAAGTCTGCCAATTGCAAAGGACCCATTGGGTGACCCATTCCAAGTTTCATTACTGTATCAATTTCTTGAACGCCAGCCACTTTATTGTATAAAGTTTCAATGGCTTCGTTAATCATTGGCATTAAAATTCGGTTGGCTACAAAACCTGGATAATCATTTACTTCGGTTGGCGTTTTACCTAATTTTTCAGATAAATCCATAATGATTTTCGTCACTTCGTTTGAAGTTGAATAACCACGAATAATTTCTACCAATTTCATTATTGGTACTGGATTCATAAAATGCATTCCAATAACTCGTTCTGGATGAACTACTTGTGCAGCAATTTGAGTTATTGAAATAGACGAAGTATTGGTCGCCAAGATTACGTTATGATCGCAAACGTCGCTTAATTGTTTAAAAATTTGCAATTTTAAAGTCACGTTTTCAGTTGCGGCTTCTACAACCAAATCGGTTCCTGTTACGCCGTCTTTTATGTCAGTGTAAGTTATAATATTCCCGATAGTTTTGTGTTTATCATCTTCAGAAATTGTTCCTTTTGCAACCATTCTATCAAGGTTTGAAGCAATTGTTGCCATTCCTTTTTCTAATGATTTTTCAGAAATATCGATTAATTTTACTGTAAATCCGCTTTGCGCGAAGGTATGTGCAATTCCGTTGCCCATTGTGCCTGCGCCTATTACTGCTATTGTTTTCATTCGATGTTTTGTTTGTTTAGTTTTAAATTTTACTTAATGTTGTCTTTCCAGAGGAATCTCATCAAACCGACCAATTATTTTTCACAGTTTCGGCAATGTAATACTCTCTTTTACCTTCATCTTCAATGCGAATTAGTGTACTATAGTGTGTCCAACTCAATTGCGAACGCAGTGAGTTCGCAATTGGAAAAGTTCTGTAAAACTGTCGCATCAATTCTAATTGTCGGCAAAAAAAAGCACTTCCAAATTCAGGTTGAAATTGTTCAGACAAGTATTTTATAAGATAGTTTCCGTATTTTGTTTGGTTTTTTCCTTGTTGTTCTTCGTTAAAAATACGTTCGCCAATATGCCGCCAATACATTAAAGTGCGATAATGCTCAACTGAACGAATCGCACTTTGTTTTGCATTTGCAATTAAAGATTTTATTTCGGAAATAAATTTTTTTGACAAATCCATCATTAGCTTCTTTCCATCGAATCAATAATCATATAAGCCACTCGCAACGCTTCAGTTCCATCTTCTAATGTTACAATTGGTGTTGTATTATTATTTATTGCATCGGCAAAAGTTTCTAATTCGTCTAAAATGGCGTTGTTTTGATTTACTTCTGGGTTGGCAAAATAAATTTGCTTTTTGTCACCTTCAGCATTTTGTAAAATCATATCGAAATCGCCAGGAGTTTCTGGCGCCTCTTTCATTTTTACAACTTCACAAACTTTGTCTAAATAATCAACAGAAATATAAGCATCTTTTTGAAAAAAACGTGATTTACGCATATTTTTCATTGAAATTCTGCTCGAAGTTATGTTGGCAACACAACCATTTTCGAACTCAATTCGAGCATTGGCAATGTCGGGCGATTTACTTAAAACCGAAACGCCACTAGCGTGAACCGATTTTACTTTTGATTTCACAACGCTTAAAATAGCATCAATATCGTGAATCATTAAATCTAAAACCACAGGAACATCGGTTCCTCGCGGATTAAATTCTGCCAAACGGTGCGTTTCAATAAACATTGGATTTTCAATCATATCTTTCACGGCAATAAATGCTGGGTTGAATCGTTCAACGTGACCAACTTGCCCTTTAACATTGAATTCTTTCGCCAAAGCGATGATTTCTTCAGCTTCGTCAACAGTTGTTGAAATTGGTTTTTCAATAAAAACGTGTTTGCCGGATTTTACAGCTACTTTAGCACATTTGTAATGCGAAAGAGTTGGAGTTACAATATCAATTACATCAACAGCGTGAAGTAATCTTGCAATGGTATCAAATTGTTTGTATCCAAATTCGGCTTCAATTTTTGCACCGTTTTCTTGATTTTCATCATAAAAACCAACTAATTCGTATTTTTCAGATTGATTTAACAATCGTAAATGTATTTTCCCAAGATGCCCAGCACCTAAAACACCCACTTTTAGCATAAAGATAATTTTTATCAAAAGTACTAATTTACTTTTGAGTTTAAAAGTTTATAAGTTTAAAAGTTTAATGATAAATTCAATTTGATTTTTGAATTTTTCCATTATTTTTACGAAATAAATGTACACCAAAATTGAAAGACACCAACAAGCATCAAGGCCTTAGAAATCAATTAGTAAAACTTTTACAAGAAAAAGGAATTATTGATAAAAATGTTTTGAATGCAATTGCAAAAATTCCCCGCCATTTATTTTTAAATTCTAGCTTCGAAGATTTTGCCTATCAAGACAAGGCATTTCCAATTGCTGCTGGACAAACTATTTCACAACCTTATACTGTAGCATTTCAAAGTCAATTGTTAGAAGTAAAAAAAGACGATAAAATTCTAGAAATTGGAACAGGAAGCGGATATCAAACCGCAGTACTGTGTTTGCTTGGGGCAAAAGTTTTTTCGGTCGAAAGACAAAATGAATTATTTAAAATCACTTCATTATTATTACCAAAAATAGGAATTAGACCAAAAAAATTAATTTTTGGAGACGGTTATAAAGGTTTACAAACCGAAGCACCATTTGACAGTATAATTGTAACTGCTGGCGCACCAATAATTCCAAAACCATTGATGGAACAACTGAAAATAGGAGGAAGGTTAATAATTCCGTTGGGCGAAAAAGATCAAATTATGACAATGCTTATTCGTAAAAATGAAACCCAATTTGAAAAACACGAGTTTGGCGATTTTAAATTCGTGCCTTTACTTGAAAATAAAAATTAAAAATTTAGTAAAGCCAATTAAAAAGATGAACATAAACACTAAAATTATAATATTGATAATCGTTACAGGTATTTTATACATAGTCGGTAGTTCAATTTTAACTGTATATTTTATACACAACAATGTATCTGCTATGATTATAATTGCAACTATTTACTTAAAAATATTCTTATCTATGTCAAATTTAATTTTACTTTATCTAAATCCGAGAAATTATTATAATTTAATTAGACCTTTGTTTTTTATTCCACAAATTATTATATCACTATTAGTTTTATTGTTTGAAGAATACGATGTAATAACTATTTATAATGTTATTTTGCCCTACTTCGTTGTACAATTTTTTTTCTATTTAAACATTAAAAATTCATTTGAAAAACAAAAAAAACTTTCCAATTCTTAAATTTATTTGATAAATAACTAATTACTGCCCAATAATTTCAAGATAACGAACCAAACATTCTTTTTCAATTTGAGCAACAAAAAGTAAAAAATCTTCTTTATTGTTTTGAGTTTGCGCTGTTTCTAAGGCTTGATAATAGTTCATTCTAGTATCATAATCGCCCTTAATGTTAGCTATTACAAAGCCGTGTTGCAACAAAATCAAGTTCATTACCAATCGTGAAGTTCGTCCGTTGCCGTCAATAAATGGATGAACTGTTACCAAGCGTTCGTGCATTTCGGCAGCCAAAACCACTGGATGTAGTTTATTTTTATTGATTTCATACCAAATAAAATACTCTTCCATTTCTTTTGGAACAATAAAAGGTTGTGGCGGCATAAACGTACTTCCTTTTATCATAACTTGAACTTTTCGATACTTTCCTGCATCTTGCGGCAGAATTCCACGGAGAATTAGGTTATGAATAGTTAAAACTTCACGCTCATTGAAAGTGAAATTTTTATTCATCAATTCTTTTATATAAGCAATTGCTTCAACGTGGTTAATAGCCTCTAAATGCTCACGCATAGATTTTCCAGAAATAGTTAAACCTTCGTTTATAACCAAATCGGTTTCGCGAAGTGTTAACGTATTTCCTTCAATTCTATTGCTCTCAAAAGTATATTCAAGTTCGAGTGCTTGTGCAATTCGGAAACTATCAAATTGTCGAAATTGCTCTAATTTTAATTTTAATGAATCTATTTCGTTCAAAATTAATTGTAAATTATTTGAAATACCCGAGTTTTTTTCTAATTTTTCATATTTCAATATTTTTTCGGCAACCATCATTGCTTGCGAACCAAATTCTTCGTCACGAATTTCATACAAAATAACTGCAACCAACCAAGCAGTCATTAATACTTCATAATCAATGTCTAAAGCTTTTGCTAATTTAGGAATTTGTTCTCGAGTTGGTTTTCTAGTACCTTTTTCGAATTTGCTAATCAAGGCTTGATCAATTCCTAAAAGTTGTGCAACTTCTCGGGTTTTTAAACCTTTTGCTTCTCGTGCGTTTTTAAGTAAAGTATTCATAGTTAATGACAATTAAATTCTTGACAAATTTAGTCATAATTTTTTCAGTAAAAAAAACTTTCAAGAAATTTCTGGAAAGTTAATTATTAAAATCTTTTTTTATTCGATCTAGATCTCGTTTCGTGTCGTTTTCTTTCAAAGATTCTCTTTTATCGTAAGTTTTTTTACCTCGACACAAACCAATTTCGAGTTTGGCAATACCTTTTTCGTTGGTAAATAATTTTAGTGGAACTATCGTTAATCCTTTAGTATCAATACTTCGTTCTAAACTTTTAAGTTCTTTGCGATTTAAAAGTAGTTTTCTTTCGCTTCGTGATTTATGGTTGAATTGGTTACCGTGAGTATATTCTTCGATGTAAGTATTGATTGCAAAAAGTTCGTTGTTACTAAACTCGCAGAAACTTTCGGCAATTTGGGCTTTCCCTAATCGGATTGATTTTATTTCAGTTCCGGTTAAAACAATTCCAGCGGTGTAGGTTTCGAGAATTTCGTAATCGAATTTTGCACGTTTATTTAAAATATTTACCGTTTTTATCATAGGTTTGCAAAGGTAATCACATTTTATAGAAATCAAATAATCAATTTCAGTTTATTTAGTATGGAAAAAAATCAAATAAATAATCCGCTCCACGGACTCACTTTAAAAACCATTTTAGAACAATTAATAGATTTTTATGGTTTTGATACGTTAAGCGAAATAATTAAAGTAAATTGTTTTACAGATAATCCAAGTTTAAAATCAAGTTTAACTTTTTTACGAAAAACCGATTGGGCTCGAAAAAAAGTGGAAGAATTGTATTTAAAAACAATTCCAAAATTTAATCGTAAAAACTAAGTAAATCAATAATCTTTATTAATTTACTTAGTTTTTTATTGGAGTTCAATTTAAATTTTGAAAGTTATTGTAAATAAAATTTCTTTTTAAAATTGAATAGACAACAGAGTCTAAAAATTTTCCGTTATAATATTCATTTTCTATGAAATGTGCTTCTTTTATAAAACTATTTTTTTGTAAAGCTTTTTCAGATGCAAAGTTTTGAGGATCAATGATTGCTTCAACTGAATGAAGATTTAAAATAGTAAAACCATAATTTAAAGTTTCATTTATGGCTTCGGTGATAATTCCTTTTGAATGAAATTCTGGTAAAAGCATATATCCAATTTCTGATCGAAAGTTTTCATTTTGAATACGATAATGGCCAATAATTCCAATCATTTTTTTAGAATCTTTTAATATAATTGCCCAGTTAATTCCTTCATTATTGATAATTTTATCGTCAATTATTTTAATATGATTTAAAGCGTCTTCTTTTGTTATTGTAAGTGGACGTGGTACAAATTTCATTGTTTCGGCATTACTTCTTAAATCAAAAATACAGTCAACATCGTCATTTGTAATTCTTCGTAAAATTAATCTCTCGGATTGTAAAACTGGAAAAGGATTGTAATTTTGTACTATCATTTTTTTATAAAATTTCAATTAAAAGGGAACATTCAAATATACAATTTTGATTGACAAACTCAATTCCTTCTTTTTCAATTATTTGATTATTATGTTCAATAATATCCGAATAACCCAACCATGGTTCGATGCAAATGAAACCAGCGTTTTGAATTGTCCAAAGTCCAAGATTTTTAAAATCAGAAAAAGAAATGGAAAGTCTGGGATTTTCATTTTCTAAAATTGTAATTTTTTTAGATTGTAAGGTTTTAAAAATTAGAGCGTCTTTTTTAAAAAGCGAGTAGGTTAGTGGCAGTTTTTTTTCGATTAATTCAATATTATAACTGTTATTGGATAATAAACCATTTTTGAGTGTAAAGCAATTTAAGGTTTCTTGATTTTCAAATTGTAAACTATAATTTTCAAAATTTGAGTGTAAAGCAAATGCAGGATGTGCGCCTAGCGAAAACGGAATTTTAATTTTATCTTTGTTGATTACTGAATAACTTATTTTCAATTTAAAATCAATTAATGTATATTTCAATTGCAGTTCAAATTCAAAAGGAAATAATATCACCGTTTTTTCATCAGATGTTAAACTAAAAACAACTTCATTTTCCGATTGGCTAAGTACTTTAAAATTGCAATCACGAGCAAATCCGTGTCTTGACAAAAAATATTTTTTATCATTAAACCAATAAAAATCATGTTTTAAACTTCCAACTATCGGAAACAATACTGGCGAATGTTTTGCCCAATATACCTTATTCCCGTCCCAAACATAATTTTCAATTGATGATTTTTTAATAAAGGAAATTAATTCTGCTCCTTTTGAATCTATAGTAGCTGATAAATTATAATTTGAAATAGTAATTTGCATTTTTTTAAAAATTTTGTAACAAAATAACAATATTGTAGTCTTACAAATATTACAATAAATTTAAGATAATGAAATCTAAATTTAATTAATTTTACACAATCAATTAACAAACAAACGAATTTTATGAAAAAAATGGTCATTAAATCATTTTCAGTACTTGTTTTACTTTTCGGATTTTCAGTTGCCAATGCGCAAACTGGTGGTTCAGTTTACAATTACAACGAAACTTTTGGTAATAATTTTTATACCAAAAACGGTACAGAAACCCGTTCTGCGAGCGGTCAACCTGGTGCAAAATACTGGCAAAATCGAGCCGATTATAGTATTGCGACAACTTTAAACGACAAAACTAACGAAATTAGTGGAACTGAAACCTTGACCTATACGAACAATAGTCCCGATAAATTACCATTTTTATGGTTAAACGTCGATCAAAATTTATTTAAAAAAGGTTCTCGAGGTAACGCTGTAATTCCAGTAAAAGGAAGTAGAAACGGAGCAAAAGGGCAAGATTTTGATGGCGGTTTCACCTTCAAATCGGTTAAAATTATTGCAAATGTAGGTGGTAAAGTAACGGAATCTGAAGCGAAATATATTATTTCAGATACTAGAATGCAAATCCAATTACCATCAGAATTAGCAGGAAACGGAGCAAAAATTCAAGTAAAATTCAATTTTTCGTTTATTTCTCCCGAATATGGATCGGATAGAATGGGAATTTTAGACACTAAAAATGGTAAACTTTTTACTGTTGCGCAGTGGTATCCTAGAATGTGTGTTTATGATGATGTACGTGGTTGGGATACACATCCTTACCAAGGAGCTGGAGAATTTTATTTGGAATATGGCGATTTTGATGTTGCAATAACCGCACCTTCCAACCACATTGTAGTTTGCTCAGGCGAATTGTTAAATCCAACAGAGGTTTATACAGCCGAACAATTAAAACGTTGGGAGGTTGCAAAAAGTAGCGAAAAAACAGTAATGATTCGTAAAGCCGATGAAGTAACTAATGCTAACTCGCGTCCTGTTGGAAAATCATATTTGACTTGGAAATTTAAAATTACAAATTCACGTGACGTGGCTTGGGCTTCATCAGCTTCATTTATTGTAGATGCTGCAAGAATTAACTTACCAAGTGGAAAAAAATCAGTGGCAATTTCAGCTTATCCAGAAGAAAGTGCAGGAAATGATGCTTGGGGAAGAGCTACAGAATATACCAAATCTTCAATTGAAAATTATTCAAAAAGATGGTTTGAATTTCCTTACCCAGCAGCTACCAATGTTGCAGGAAACGAAGGTGGAATGGAATATCCAGGAATTGTTTTTTGTGGATATAAAGATAAAGGTGAAAGCTTGTGGGGTGTAACCGATCACGAATTTGGTCACGGTTGGTTTCCTATGATTGTTGGTTCTAACGAGCGTTTATTTGCTTGGATGGACGAAGGTTTTAATACGTTTGTAAACGGAATTAGTTCTCGTGATTTTAACAATGGCGAATACAAACAAGCCATTCCAAATATGCACAGAATTGCAGATAATATTACCGATCCTTCATTAGAACCAATGATGGTAGCACCCGATAATTTTAAAGAAGCCAATATGGGAATTTTAGCTTATGAAAAACCAGGGGTAGGTTTAGATATGTTGCGAAACTCCATTTTAGGTCAAGATCGTTTTGACTATGCTTTTAGAAATTATGTTTCGCATTGGGCATTTAAGCATCCGCAACCTGATGATTTTTTTAGAAGTATTGAAAATGGTGCTGGCGAAGATTTATCTTGGTTTTGGAGAGGTTGGTTTATGAACAATTGGCAATTAGATCAAGGTATTACTAAGGTTAAGTATGTTAAAGGTGATGCAAAAAATGGTGCAATTATTACTTTAGATAATACCCAGAAAATGGTAATGCCAGTTGTTTTAGAAATTAAAACAAAATCAGGAGCAATTATAAACAAAACTTTACCAGTAGAAGTTTGGCAAAAAAATAATGAATGGACTTTTAAATTAGATTCAACCGAAGAATTAGAAAGTATCACTTTAGATCCTAAAAATGAGTTTCCCGATATCAATGAAACTAATAATATTTGGACAGATTCTAAAAATGGAATAGCAAAAGCTATCTCGGTTGCACCTTATTTAGGTAAATTTTCAAGTACAAAAATTCCAGTAAAAGTAGAATTTACAGAAGCTGATGAATCGCTAGTTTTAAATGCTACTGGGCAACAACCTTTACCTTTGGATAATGAAGGAGCTGATAAATTTTCGTTTAAACAAGCTGGATTAACGGTTCAATTTAATACAACAAAGGATGCTTTTACTTTAGAATTTAATGGCCAAAAATTTGAATTCACAAAAGATAAATAATTAACACACAATAATTTACTTAAAGACACGTACAACTACGTGTCTTTTTTTATTAACATTATTTTTACATTCTGTTTAAAAAAAAAGTCTAAATTCGTAAAAAATAAAACTATGAATTGGATTACACTTTCTGATCTAGGTCAGTTAAACGAAATTATTGACAAGTCAATTGACAAACCGGTATTAATTTTTAAACACAGCACTAGATGTAGCGTTAGCCGAATGGCATTAAAACAATTTGAAAATGAATATACTATCTCTGATGATGAAGCATCGGCTTATTTTCTTGATTTATTAAATTATCGGGATATTTCTAACGAAATTGCCTCACGTTTTGAAGTGCAACATCAATCACCACAAGTTCTTTTGATTAAAAATGGAAAAGCAACCTATTCTGTTACCCATAGTGATATTGATGCTGTTGATTTAAAAGAGCATTTGAATTAATTTACATAAAACCAACCAAAACCAGTACATAAATGAAGACAAAAATTACGCGACGTGATTTGTTTACGTCTATTTTAGGTAAAATTAAATCTCAAGACACTAAAGACGCTTTATTTGAAAAATATTCTAGAAAAGTATTTAAAGCTAGAGTTTATCAAAAAAGTATTGATAAATCACTTGAAACAGATAAAGTTACTGATGAATTAAATAGAGTTACACCAGTTACTAGTGGCTTGGTACCTTACACTGGACCCTGGACTACAATTGAAGCCTTGCATTTGTTGAAAAGAACTGGTTTTGGCTATAAGAAAACGGATCTTGATGTAATTTCAGCGATGAATTTTGATACCGCAGTAAATACAGTTTTGACTATTGATTTAACACCACCAGCGCCACCAGTGAATGCGTATCAAAATGCTTTTGCTGATCAAAATAATTTACCTTATGGGCAAACTTGGGTTGATGACCCTTTTATAAGCAACGATTATTCTTTAGGAGGTGATACGAATAATGCTAGAATTGAAACTTTACGATACTGGAATTTAGGGCAATCATTGAATCAAAACATATCCATTAAAGAAAAAATGAATCTTTTTTGGTATCATTTTATTCCTATTGATTATGAAATTGTTCGAAATGGAAATGGTCAATATGTAAGCACGAATTCAGCTAGACTTTGTTATTCTTATTTAAAATTATTTAGTGACAATCCTGTTGGCAATTTTAAAACTTTAATTCGGACTATTGCTACGCATCCAGCAATGATGCTTTATTTAAACAATCAATCTAACAGTAACGCATCACCAGATGAAAATTTTGCTAGAGAAGTTATGGAACTTTTTACTTTAGGTAAAGATCCACTCAGTCAATACAATGAGTCGGATGTTGTTGCTGCAGCAAAAGTATTATCGGGTTGGAGAATTCAAAATGTAAACACAATTAGTCCAGTTACTAATTTTAATAATTCTTTACACAATACTACCAACAAGCAATTTTCTACATTTTTCAACAATACCGTTATTAACAATGCAGGAGCTTTGGAATTGGACACTTTTATAGATATGATTTTTTCAAAAACAAAAGTCGTATCAGAATATATTTGCCGTCGACTCTACAGATTTTTTGTGTATTATGATATTGATGCAACTACTGAAACTAATATAATTACTCCTTTAGCATTAACTTTTGTAGCGAATAATTGGAATATTGCACCAGTTCTAAATCAGTTATTTAAAAGCCAACATTTTATGGATATGGCTAATCGAGGAGTTTATATAAAATCACCATATGACTTAGTAATAGGTACATTACGAACTTTTAAGTTAAATTACAATGTTGCCGATCAATCCAATTATGATGCGCAATACAATGTTTGGAAATATTTTAATAATAGCGTTTTAAAAGGATTAGAACAGTCACAAGGATTAATACCCAATGTTTCAGGATGGCCGGCTTTTTATCAAAATCCTTCATTTCATGAATATTGGATTAATTCGAGTACTACCCAAAAACGATTTACCTTTTTAGACAGAATTTTTAATGGATATAATTTAACTTACAATGGTTTGACAACGCGAATTGAAGTTGATTTAATTGGTTTTGTACAACAATTTCCATCTACTACGGTTGAAAATCCTGATTTGTTGGTTGACATTTGTATAAAATACTTGCTTCCAATAGATTTAAGTACAACACAAAAAAATAATTTAAAAATTCAAACCTTACTTTCTGGTCAAATAACAAATTATTACTGGTCGGATGCTTGGATTAATTACATAAATAATCCTACAAACCCAACCTATTTAAATACCGTAAAATCAAGACTTAAAGCTTTATTGGCATCTATAACTCAATTAGCAGAATATCAATTAATGTAATTTATAAAAAGATGAAAAGAAGAAATTTTATAAAAACAAGTGCATTAGCAACCATTCCATTAGCCCTTAACGGAATTCCAGTAATGGCATCATCATCGATTGATAGTAATGCTTTAGAGTCACTTGCAAATGCAGCTGTAAGTTGTGGTAAAGTACTAGTAATTATTCAAATGAACGGAGGTAATGATGGTTTAAACACTGTTTTTCCTATTGATAAGTGGAGTAATTTATCAAATGCAAGATCCAATATTTTGATGAATCAAAATCAAGTTTTAACTCTAAACAATAATGGTACTACGGGTCTTCATCCTGCAATGAGTGAAATGAAAAATTTGTACAATAATGGTAAAATGATGATTGTTCAAGGGGTGTCCTATCCGAACCCAAATTATAGCCATTTTAGAGCAACTGATATTTGGTTTACAGGAGCAAATAGTGATCAAAATTTAACTAGTGGCTGGATTGGACGCTCACTAGACAAAATTTATCCAAATTTCCCAGCAGCCTATCCAAGTGTTGATATGCCCGATCCTTTAGCAATTCAAATTGGATCAAGTTTACCTTTTTCGTTGCAAGGTCCCAATATTAATATGGGATATAGTGCTCCAGACCCAGCAAGTTTAGTAAATGTTATTAATCAAATTACCGATCCAGCTCCTAATTCCGATTATGGTAGTGAATTGACTTTTTTACGATTAATGAAAGATCAAAGCAATGTGTATAGAACTGCAATTCAAACTGCTTATAATGTGCCACAAACATCTCCAATAGTAACCTATCCAACAAGTAATTCTTTAGGAAGTCAATTACGAATTGTTGCTAAGCTAATTAATGGAGGCTTAAAAACTCCAATATATATTGTAAATCATCCAAATTCTCATGATACTCATGCTGATCAAGTTGATGGAACAGATAAAACTCAAGGAGCCCAAGCTAATAATTTAAGTGTTTTATCCAAAGCCGTAGGTGCATTTCAACAAGATTTGGATAATATGGGAAAATCCAATATGGTAACTGGTATGACTTTTAGTGAATTTGGACGAAGAATAAAAAGCAACGGTAGTAATGGTACTGATCACGGCTCTGCGGCACCTGTATTGTTTTTCGGTGCTGCTTTAAATACCAGTCCAAGTGCTGTTAATGGTACTGCATTTCCAATTCCTGGTATGATAGGAACATCACCAAATTTACCTGCTAATGCGTCAGTTAATGACCAAGTACCGATGCAATTTCAATTTAAACAAATTTATTCAACTATATTACAAGACTGGCTTTGCATGTCCGAAACTCAAGCTGCCGATGTTTTAGGAGGAACGTATTTAAAACTTCCAATCTTTAATACAACTATTTTGTCAGCAACTAATTTTGAAGCTAATGACAATAATTTTGTAAGCGTATACCCAAATCCTGTAACTGATAAGACATTGAATTTACAATTTAATGATAGTAGTAACGATTCTGTAAATATTCAAATTTTTAGCATCCAAGGAACTCAAATTTTTGATAGTAATTTTAAAGTATCCAATGGTAACTTAAGTTTTGAAGTGGCAAGCTTTACTTCATCAGGAATGTACATTATGCAAATTAATTACAATCAAAATAAATTTTATAAAAAATTAATAGTGCCTTAGACGCTGTCTGATAAAAACAAAAAACTCGCAATTTTTATGAAGTGCGAGTTTTTTTGTGATTAAAAACAAGTCCTAACGTCTAATTCGATTTCCTGAAATAATGTTTTTCAATTTATTTTTAACATCTCTTCCAGCATCAAAAACCATTTGATCATTATTAGGAAACGGTACTTGGCGTTTATCGAAATAAGACAAATAATTTGTCTCACAAGCCAAACGATCGCCGTTAAAGCGAGAATAAATATTTTGAAAAATATATTCACTACTTATAGGAAATGTCTCAATTAATTGATTAGTTTTAAAATCAATATAATCTACTTTAGCAACTACTTGACATGATTTGAATTGTTTTGATTCGTATACTTGTGCTCGAATAGTTTTCATATTATCAACCATAATAACGTGCCCAGTATTGTCCATAACTTGTTGTCCCTGAGAGTTTAAAAGTGGCTTTGTTCCATCTTTAATTTGCTTTTCATTGGTAAATTCACGTTCTTTTACTTGTTCGGGTGAAATGTTTATTTCTCTAAAATTCACTATCATTCCATAATCATAACTGACACCTTTTTGTTTATTACTATGATATACTGTCCATTTATCGTCCAGACCGAAGGTTGAAAAATCCAATAAATCATTTTGTAAACGAACCGGTATTATCATATTAGTTTCGTTTTTAGTATATACATTTACATAATCTGTCCCTTTTTGAAGTGCTTCATTCATTAAAGAGTTTACATCTTTATAATTGGCGTTGATTTCATTTAAATAATGTAAATCATCATACGCTCTTCGTATCGTTAATTTATCTTTACTTGCCAATAGTGCTTTTGAATTTTCATATAAATATTTTGAAAGATTGTTTTTACTTTCTATAATATTCGAATTATAATCAACCATCGGAAAAATTGCATCACGGTTCTCAACCAAATAATGTAAGGGTAATAGCGGACGAATTTGTTCTTGACGATTACTAAGTTTCTTGTAAGTTGAATAAATTTTTTCAAAATGTTGTGGGTTTCCGTCGGATTTCCAAGTTTCTATTTCTCGTAAATCTCGTTCTTTGGCTTTGGCAAAACATTCTTCAAGCAAGTAAACATAATCTTGTTTTCCTTTGGCATTTTTATTACCTTGTAAACCTTCTATAGCTCTATTAATTGCGGCATCATAATCACCAGAAGTTAATAAATTTCTTGTGGTTTTAACACCACAAGAGAATAAAACGATGAATAAAGCTAGTAATAAAGTAATTTTCTTCATATTTTTTGATTTAATTTTGATTTGTATTTAGAATTCAAATACCAAGCCATTATTTTGGAATTAATTTATTTTTTAAAAATGGGCAATAATTTGCAAGAACATTCACCAAAACCAATTCTAACTTTATCATTTTTACAATAGCCTTTAATAATAACAGTATCATTATCTTGAATAAATTTTCGTTCTGTTCCATCATTTAATTTTATAGGATTTTTTCCGCCCCAACTTAGTTCCAGCATGGAACCAAAACTATCAGGCGTTGGTCCAGAAATGGTTCCGCTTCCCATCATATCACCTGAATTTACTTTACAGCCGTTGCTAGTATGATGTGCCAATTGTTGCGACATTGTCCAATACATATATTTAAAATTCGATTTTGAAACTACTGTTTCAATATTATTTTCGGGCACAATCGAAACTTCTAAATTAATGTCATAGCTATGTTTTCCCTCTTGTTGTAAATAGGCTAGTGGTTTTGGGTCTTGTTTTACACTATCAACTTTAAAAGGCTCAAGAGCATCCATAGTTACAATCCAAGGTGAAATTGATGAGGCAAAATTCTTCGCCAAAAAGGGTCCTAATGGAACATACTCCCATTTTTGAATGTCTCGCGCACTCCAGTCGTTAAATAAAACCATACCAAAAATATAATCCTCGGCTTCATCAACAGGAACAGCTTCTCCCATAAAGTTTGCATCTGTAGTAATGAAAGCCATTTCTAATTCAAAATCAACCAATTTTGAGGCACCAAAAGTTGGAATTGTTTCACCATTAGCAATTGTTTGTCCATTTGGTCGATGCACTGGAACGCCGCTTGGAACTATTGTAGAACTTCGTCCGTGATATCCCACTGGCAAATGTAACCAATTGGGTAACAACGCATTTTCAGGGTCACGAAACATCATGCCAACATTAGTTGCATGTTCTTTACTACTATAGAAATCAGTGTAATCGCCAATTTGAACTGGCAATAACATCTCAACATCTTCAATTTTAAAAATGATTAATTCTTTATGCTCTTCATTATCTCTTAATTTTGGATTATTAGCATCAAATAAATCTGCCAATCGATTTCGAACCAATCGCCAAGTTTTTCTGCCGTCCGAAATAAAATCATTAAGCGTGTCTTGCATAAACATATCATCAGTCAATTCAATGCCTTCAAAGTAATTTAATTGCTGTAAAATCCCCATATCAATTGCAAAATCGCCAATTCGGGTTCCAATGGTAATCACATCATCTTTAGTTAAAAATACTCCAAATGGAATATTTTGAATTGGAAAATCACTGTTTTTTGAAACTTCTATCCACGATTTTCTTGTTGGGTCGTTAGCTATATTTGGCATAATTAAGAGGTGTTTTTTTGTTGTTGAAAAACTTGTTATCAAATGTATCATTTTGAATTTATTTTCCAAACGATTTTCGTAAATTTGCCTAGTTTTTAACGAAAAAAAAATAAAATGCTACACGACACTATTATTTTCGACCTTATCAATGAAGAACAAGACCGACAAATACACGGAATTGAATTAATTGCTTCTGAAAATTTTGTGAGCGACCAAGTTATGGAAGCCGCAGGATCTTGCTTAACCAACAAATATGCTGAAGGTTATCCAGGAAAACGTTATTATGGAGGTTGTGAAATAGTTGATGTTGTTGAACAAATTGCTATTGATCGTGCTAAAGAACTTTTTGGCGCAGAATATGCTAATGTGCAACCACACTCGGGATCACAAGCCAATACAGCAGTTTTTGCAGCGTGTTTAAAACCAGGCGATAAAATTTTAGGGTTCGATTTATCGCACGGAGGACATTTAACACACGGCTCGCCAGTAAATTTTTCAGGAAAATTATATTCTCCACATTTTTATGGTGTTGAAAAAGAATCAGGTTTATTAAATTATGATAAAATTCAAGAAATTGCTTTAGAAGTGCAACCCAAAATGATAATTGCTGGAGCATCGGCTTATTCGCGTGATATGGATTTTGAGCGTTTTCGTAAAATAGCGGATTCTGTTGGCGCCTTGCTCTTAGCCGATATTTCGCATCCAGCAGGTTTAATTGCAAAAGGTTTGATGAACGACCCAATACCTCATTGTCATATAGTAACAACTACGACACATAAAACCTTACGTGGTCCTCGTGGAGGATTAATTTTAATGGGAAAAGATTTTGAAAACCCATTCGGATTGTTAACTCCAAAAGGCGAGGTTCGAATGATGAGTCACGTTTTAGATATGTCGGTTTTTCCAGGTAATCAAGGTGGACCTTTAATGCACATTATTGCTGCAAAAGCAGTAGCTTTTGGTGAATGTTTGTCAGATGAATTTTTTACATATCAATTACAAGTGAAAAAAAATGCAAAAGCAATGGCCGAAGCTTTTGTAAAACGAGGGTACAACATTATCTCGGGCGGAACCGATAATCATTGTATGTTAATTGATTTAAGAAACAAAAATATTTCGGGAAAAGAAGCTGAAAATGCTTTGGTAAAAGCCGAAATTACAGTAAATAAAAATATGGTTCCTTTTGATGATAAATCGCCATTTGTAACCTCAGGAATCCGAATTGGAACACCTGCAATTACTACTCGTGGCTTGTTGGAAAATGATATGGAAACTATTGTTGAGTTTATCGACCGAGTTTTAACTAATCATACTAATGAATCAATAATTGAACAAGTTGCCGATGAGGTTAATGAAATGATGAGCGAACGAGCGATGTTTGTTTTTTAGAAATCCAAAAAGTTTAATTGTTTAATTTTGTTTAAAATAGTTTAAAGTTTTACGACTAAACTCTTAAACAATTTTAAACCTTAATACAATTTTAAACAATATATAATGTCAACTTTCAGATTACAACTTCCAACCGATCCAAGATGGGTAAATATTGTAGAAACCAATATTGAAGAAATTCTTTCGGATCACGCTTGGTGCGAACAAAAAGCGGCATCGAATGCCATTACGATTATCACGATAAATTCGGAACACCAAGATTTAGTATCCGATATGTTAACCATTGCTCGAGAAGAAATTGAACATTTCGAAATGGTTCATAATATTATTAAAGAAAGAGGTTTAAAACTAACCCGTGAACGCAAAGATGAATATGTCGGCGAACTGGCACAATATATGAAACGAAGCAACAATGGAAGCCGAGTTTCTGGTTTTGTTGAAAGATTACTTTTTTCTGCAATGATTGAAGCCCGAAGTTGCGAACGTTTTAAAGTATTATCAGAAAATTTCAAAGATCCAGAATTGGCAAAATTTTATAGAGAATTGATGGAAAGCGAAGCCGGACATCACGTTACTTTTTTAAATTATGCCCGAAAATACGGAGAAGGAATCGATGTTGAAAAACGCTGGCAAGAATGGCTAGAATTTGAAGCTTCGGTAATAGAAAAATATGGGATAGGCGAAGGAATTCATGGATAAAACCAAAAAATATTGATAATTAAGCGGCAAAGGTTCTCAAAACTTTTGCCCTTTTTAGTTTATAATTTATAAATATAATCCGCAGCACGTCCTTATTGATGACAAATTATTTCACAACAATATCGTATTTAGCCAAAAGTCCTTTTAAGCCATCAAGCGAAAATTGAGCTTTTTTTAATTTGTTTTTTTCAGGGTCAATTACATAATCGTAACTGGTTGAAAAATCAGCTTTGTTAGCAATAGTATCACTAAAAACCGCCAATCGTAAATTGCAATTATCGAATAAAACTTCGGTTACATCGCTTTGCATAAAATCGACAGCAACCATGCTACAATTAATGAATTGCATTTTTTTAAGTTTTAACGCATAAAACTGTGCGTAATCCAAAGCGCAATCTTTAAAATTAAAATCATAAATAACTTGATCAGTCATAGCAAAATTTACAGCAGTAAAATTGCATTTGTTAAACTGCGCACCTCTTAATGAAACATAATTTATTTTGGTTTTATTAAAGTTACAATCAAAAAAAGTACAATCAATAAAAGTTACAGCTTGAAAAGTACAATCGGTAAAATCGCAATTAATAAAAGTACAGTTTTCAAAATCTTTATATTTGATATCGGATTCTAAAAAATATTGATCTGCTAACTTTTGGTCTAAAACGTAGTCGTTATTCATTGTGAATTTTAATTTTTTACAAATATAACAATTGATTAGCCTTATTTTTTAATATTTTATGCCTGAAAAATAAAATTTAATTACTTAAAATTTAAAAAAAATCTTGCTTAGTTTTAAGATTTTGTTATTTTTACAAAATGGAAATTAAAGGAAAACTTATTATAATTGGTGGAGCTGTTGACAAAGGCAGTTTTACCGAAACTGATTTAGATAAAAGCGCTGCCAAAAACTTAAATTTTTTTGAAACTGGTATTTTAAAACGAATCATTAGCGAATCAAAGCACAAAGAAAATTCACGAATAGAGGTTGTTACAACAGCTTCAAAAATTCCAAAAGAAATTGGTCCCGAATACGTTAAAGCATTACATTATTTAGGTGCCGACAATGTTGATGTTTTAAATATTGAACGTCGTGAGCAAGCAATGGATGATGAAATTTTAAGCCGTTTAAAAGCTGCCGATGTGGTAATGTTTACTGGAGGCGATCAATTGCGATTGACTTCTATTTTGGGAGGAACTCCATTTCACGATATCTTGTTGGATAAGTATCGAAATGAGGATTTCATCTATGCAGGAACTTCCGCAGGAGCAGCGGCAGCAAGCAATAATATGATTTATCAAGGCAGCAGTTCAGAAGCTTTGTTGAAAGGTGAAGTAAAAATCACCAGCGGTTTAGGATTAATTGATGGCGTTGTAATAGACACGCATTTTGTACAACGTGGTCGAATTGGACGTTTGTTTCAATCTGTGGTAGGAAACCCAAAAACATTAGGCATTGGTTTAGGAGAAGACACAGGACTTTTAATAACGAACAACAATTTAATGGAAGCCATTGGTTCAGGACTTGTAATTTTAGTCGACGGACGAGAAATTAAAGACACCAATTTAACCCAAGTTGAATTAGGACAACCTATTTCTATCAACCATTTGGTTACCCACGTTTTAAGTATGCATGATACCTTTGATTTAAGTACTTTTAAAATGTACATTCAGTCTTCACAATATGTTTAAGTAATTATTTTATAAAAAGTTACTATTCAAATAATTTAGATTATTTATAAATTTTTTATAAAATAAAATTAAAAACTTAGTAATTTAGAAACTCATATAACAATGAAACTAATCATCCACGGCGGTTTTTTTTCCGAATCAACAACCAATCACGAAACCAAAGTTGCCAAGCAAATCGCTTTATTACGAATTGTAAAAAGCGGTTACGAATTTATGAAATCACATTCGGCACTTGAAACTGTTGTTTACGTAGTTTCACAATTAGAAGATGACGAATTGTTCAATGCAGGCATTGGTTCGCAAATTCAAAATGATGGTAAAATACGAATGAGCGCCGCATTAATGGATGGAGAAACCAGTAAAATGAGTGGCGTAATTAATATTGAAAAAGTTAAAAACCCAATTCAAGTAGCCCAAGTTTTATTAAATTACGACGACAAGGTTTTGGGCGGAAGCGGTGCAACCAATTTTGCAAGACAAAACGGATTCCAAATTTTTTCTACAGAAATTCCGCAACGACTGCAAGAATACGAAGCCAAGCTTAAAAGTTTAGGAACTGGAACCGTAGGTTGTGTAGCTTTTGATGCCGATAAAAAAATAGCAGTTGCCACATCAACAGGTGGAAAAGGTTTTGAAATACCAGGTCGAATATCCGATTCGGCAACCGTTGCCGGCAATTATGCCAACCAATTTTGTGGGGTAAGTTTAACGGGAGTAGGAGAGGACATCGTAAGCGGAGCGGTGGCAGCAAAAATAGTAACCCGAGTAACCGACGGTTTTTCAATAGAAAAGGCTTTTGAAAAAACTTTTACCGAATTACTTCCGTTTGATGGTTTTGCTGGCGCAATAGGCATTGACAATCAAGGCAACATTTTTCATCAAGATTCGCACCCAAGTATGGTGTATGCTTGGTTTGATGGTATTAACGAAGGTGTTTTTAATTAAAAGTTCTAAAAAAGAACCGTTCCTTTTTTTTAATTTAAATTATTAGGGCAACTATACCAATAAAAATAGTCACCAATAAAAAAGCCCCTTTTTACAGGAGCTTTTCATCACAAAACTAACTAAAACCCATTAAAACTGGGCTATTTCGGTAGAATCTTTCATTGCAACTGTCGAATTCAATCCCATAGTTACAGCATTTTGAACCTCGTCAAAATAAGTTGTGCCCACAAATGTTTGATGTTTAATGGCTTTAAAACCTTCTTGTTGAAGCGCAAATTCTCTTTCTTGTAACTCAGAATAACCCGCCATTCCTCGTTTTTTATAGGCCAATGACAATTCAAACATAGAAGTATTTAAAGCGTGAAAACCTGCCAATGTTATAAATTGAAACTTGTATCCCATAGCAGCCAATTCTTCTCTAAAAGTTTCCATTTCGTTAACCGACAATTTTGATGCCCAGTTGAATGAAGGCGAACAATTGTATGCCAATAATTTCCCTGGAAATTGAGCGTGAATTGCTTCTGCAAATTTTCTAGCTTGTGCTAAATCAGGTGTTGAAGTTTCCATCCAAATTAAATCGGCATAAGGCGCGTACGATAATCCTCTGTCGATTCCTTGTTCTATCCCACAATTTACATAGAAAAAACCTTCGTGAGAACGCTCTCCAGTTATAAATTTTAAATCTCTACTATCCACATCGCTAGTAATTAAGTTAGCTGCATCAGCATCGGTTCGAGCCACAATTAAAGTAGAAACTCCCATAACATCAGCCGCCAATCGTGCTGCAATTAACTTATTAATAGCTTCTTGAGTAGGCACCAAAACTTTTCCGCCCAAGTGACCGCATTTTTTTGCCGACGACAATTGATCTTCAAAATGAACACCAGCGGCACCCGCTTCAATCATTGCTTTCATAAGTTCAAAAGCATTTAAGTTGCCACCAAAACCTGCTTCCGCATCGGCAACGATAGGCACTAAATAGTCTTTTTTTGGTTCTACATCTCCTACACTCTGAATTTGATCTGCACGCAACAACGCATTGTTAATTCTTTTTACTACTTGAGGAACACTATTGGCCGGATATAACGATTGATCTGGATACATTTCACCAGCTAAATTAGCATCAGCAGCAACTTGCCAACCACTTAAATATATGGCTTCTAAACCTGCTTCTACTTCTTGAATCGCTTGATTACCAGTTAGCGCTCCCAATCCTGCAACCCAATCTTGAGTATTTAATTTATGCCAAAGAATTTCAGCACCACGACTAGCGATAGAATGTTCAATTCTATAAGATCCTTGTAGTGCAACAACTTTCTCTGCGGTATAAGTTCTTTCAATCCCTTTCCATCTTTTGTTGGTAGTCCAATCGGTTACCAGTTCTTGAATTCTGTCTTCTTTGCTCATAAAATTTGAGTCTTTTTTGTAATCATTACGATTTGATTCCATAAATTTGTTTTGTTTTTTAATAGTTATGTAAATAATTATGATGAATGGCTGTCGGATGTTGTCGCATCCGACAGTTTTTTTTAATCTAAATATTGATATGCTTTTAAAGTTAAAAATTCGTCTAGTTTTTCGCTTGAAATCATTTCTAGTAATAGTTGAGTTGCCGTTTCAAATTTTCCTTCTTCAAATCTTTTTAAGCCAACATATTCTTTAATGTTTACTAATTCTGTTTTGGTAAACTCTTCATATAATTGTTTGGTGCAAACCACGCCGCTTTCTAAAACCACTTTTTTGTTCAACCAATGCCATAATTGCGCTCTTGAAATTTCTGCAGTTGCTGCATCTTCCATTAAATTGTATAAAGCAGCTGCACCGGTTCCCATCAACCAAGATTCTATATATAAAATGGCTACGTTTATGTTTTTACGAACTCCGTTAACAGTTACATTTCCTTTTGGTAATTCTAAAAGTTGCTCTTCGGTAATTTTAATATACTCTCTTTTTACATTCATCTGATTTTTAGTGGTCATATATTCATTAAAAACTGTCATTGCAACAGGTATAAGCCCCGGATGAGCTACCCAAGTGCCATCGTGACCATTTTTCACTTCTCTTTCTTTGTCTGATTTTACTTTTTCAAATGCCAAAGCGTTAGCGGTATCATCGCCCTTTATTGGTATTTGAGCTGCCATTCCACCAATTGCCAAAATATTTCTTTTATGACAAGTTTGAATAACTTTTAAAGAATACGCATTCATAAATGGACTTGCCATAGTTACTTGATCTCTATCGGGAACTAAAAAGTGAGGTTGTTTTTTTAGTTTTTTGATAAATGAAAAAATATAATCCCATCTGCCACAATTTAATCCAACAATATGGTTTTTAAGTTCATAAATAATTTCGTCCAATTGAAAACTAGCGGTTATTGTTTCAATAAGTACCGTTACTTTTATTGTTCCAGATGGAATTCCAAAATAATTTTGCGAAAATTCAAACACTTCATTCCACCATCTCGCTTCTTCATAATGCTCTAATTTAGGCAAGTAAAAATAACAAGAAGAATTTTGTTCTAACAAGGCTTGTATGTTATGATAAAAATACAAGCCAAAATCTACAAGTGAGGCTGATAAATTTTCTCCTTTATATTGTAAATTCTTTTCTTCAAGATGCAAACCTCTTGGGCGAACAATAAGTGTGGCAGTTTCTTTATTTAATTTGTATTTTTTATCATTTACTTCTAAAGATATTGTTTTGTGAACCGCATCAATTAAATTTTGTTGCCCATCCATTAGGTTGCTCCAAGTTGGCGAACAGCTGTCTTCAAAGTCAGCCATAAATGTTTTTGCACCAGAGTTTAAAGCATTAATAACCATTTTTCTATCAACTGGTCCTGTTATTTCAACTCTTCTGTCTTGTAAATCGTTGGGAATTGGAGCAGCAACCCAATACGATTCTCTAATGTTTTTAGTTTCTAATGGAAATTGAGGAAGTTCACCAGTATCAAAAAGAAGTTGTTGAATGTCTCTTTTTTCTAAGAGTAATTTTCTTTTTGAGTTAAACTCTTTATGTAATTTTTTTAAAAAAAATAACGCATTTGGAGTTAATAATGCCAAATACTTTTCTTTGTTTTCAATTGATACATTCTTTTTTTCTAGCGCTGTTTCCATATTTTTTGTGTGTTATTTGTTTTCTGAGTACAATAGTATAAAAAAAATAAATACAAAACAAGCGAACGTTCGCTAATTTTAAATAAATTTTAATTTTTATTTTCTTCAAAATAAAAAAAGGTATATTTGTTTTATAATTTATAACAAACAATTTGAGTTTAAAAAGTACAAAATGATAGAAGAAGAATACATAAGATTGATTTTTGGGTTGAAATTAAAACAAATTAGAAACGACAAAAGTTTGTCATTATTTGGTTTGGCAAAAATTACAGGATTATCAAAATCATACTTAAATGAAATTGAGAAAGGAAAAAAATATCCAAAACGTGATAAAATTATTCTATTGGCTGAGGCTTTTGATACTACTTACGATCATTTGGTTTCATTAAAACTAGATAAAAATTTGGCTCCAATTGGCGAAATTTTACAATCTCGCATTCTAAAAGAAATTCCTTTAGATCTTTTTGGTATAAAAGAAAGTGATTTAATTGATATTATAGCCGAAGCTCCAATTAAAGTTAATGCTTTTATAAGTACACTTTTTGAAATTGCAAAACATTACAATTTAAGTAAAGAAAGTTTTTTTTTAGCTGCTTTGCGCTCCTATCAAGAAGCACATAATAATTATTTTGAAAGTATTGAAAATGATGTAGAACGTTTTGCAAAGGCCTATTCTTTAGATTTGAATAAAAAGTTAAATTTAAAAGATTTAGAAGATATATTAATTGAAGAATATGGTTACACTATTAATAATGAAGAACTAACAGTTCATAAAGAATTGATTAATTTACGATCCATTTTTGTACCTAAAACTAAAACTCTACTTATTTCCAAAGATGCTGATGATTCACAACGCTTATTTATCTATGCTAAAGAAATTGGTTATAATTTTTTAAATATTTCCGATAGATTGTTTACTTTTTCTTGGATAAAATTTGATAGTTTTGATCAAGTTTTGAATAACTTTAATGCTTCTTATTTTGCAGGTGCTTTATTAATTCCAAGAAAATTATTGGTAAAAGAATTAAAATCATTTTTTGACTGTGAAATTTTAATACCTCAAAATTTTCAAGATTTGATGACTAAATTTACCGATTCTCCAGAAACTTTTTACCAACGATTGACTAATATATTACCCAAAGATTTTAATTTAAAAAATCTTTTCTTTTTAAGATTTTCATATAAACCTGAACGGAATGATTTTCAATTGACTAAAGAGTTGCATATTACCAATTTACAAGAACCGTATGCTAATGAAAATAATGAACATTATTGCCGACGATGGGTTTCTTTAAAAACATTAGCCGAAATTCCAACATCGAAAGAAAAACATTTGTTTGAGGCTCAAATTTCTTCTTACATATTTACCGAAAATCAATATTTAGTTTTGGCATCAGCAACCGAAGATCCTTTCAAAAAAGGGTATTTTAGAAGTATCGGATTGGGTATTTTAATTTCTCCTTCGGCTATAAGTAAAATTAATTTTTTAAAAGATACCTCTATTAAAAAGCGAGAAGTAGGTGTCACTTGCGAGTCTTGTGCAATTCAAAACTGTAACGAAAGGGTTGCACCTCCAAAAAGATTAAATAAAATAGATCATTTTATAAAAACAGATCAAGTGGTTCAAGATTTAATGAAAAAATTTAGTTAGTTTTTCAGCTAAATTATAATTTTTATTAGAACAAAAAAAATCCCAATTTTCATTGGGATTTCTATTTGTAAGTAAGTCAAAAAAGTTGATAAAATGTTTATTTTACTTTGTTAAGTACTGCTTTAAAAGCTATTGGGTGATTCATTGCTAAATCGGCTAAAACTTTACGGTTCAATTCGATACCTTGTTTTTTAACTTGTCCCATAAACTGAGAATAACTCATTCCTTCTAAACGTGCTCCAGCATTAATACGCTGAATCCATAAAGAACGGAAATTTCTTTTGTTTTGCTTTCTATCACGGTAAGCGTAGCACATTGCTTTCTCTACTGCGTTTTTTGCAACTGTCCAAACATTTTTTCTACGACCAAAGAAACCTTTGGCTTGCTTCATTATCTTTTTTCTGCGTGCTCTTTTAGCAACTGAATTTACTGATCTTGGCATAATTTAATTGTTTTTTTGTAGCAGGCGGTTTGAATTTAATCGAAAACACTTTAAAGCCATACTCCAAGGTTATTTAAAAATTTTTTAACCTAAAGAAAATTTATAACTGCATTTTGAATTTATGTATATAGCATTTTGTTTAGAACATTTTACGATATACAAATTTACATTATGCAATTTTACATTATTCTTAATTGTTGTTTGATACTCTTTTCATCAGTTTTGTGAACTAATGCTGAGTGCGTCAAAGCTAATTTACGCTTTTTAGATTTTTTGGTCAAAATGTGACTTTTAAAAGCGTGCTTTCTTTTAATTTTTCCAGTACCTGTAACTTTAAATCGTTTTTTGGCACTAGATTTGGTTTTCATTTTAGGCATAATTTCCCTAATTTATTTAAATTTAACTTACTTACTTTTAGTTTTCAATCTCGGTTTTCAGTTTACTGTCTGAAAACTGCGACTGATTTTTTGTTCTTATTTTCTTTAATTGATATTCATTTATCTGATAACTGAATCCTGAAAACTACTTACTTCTTCTTCTTTGGAGCTATGTACATAATCATTCGTTTACCCTCTAAAACTGGTAAAGCTTCCACTTTTCCGTGATCTTCTAAATCTTGTGCTAAACGTAATAATAAAATTTGACCTTGCTCTTTGTAAATAATTGAACGTCCTTTAAAGAAAACAAATGCTTTTAATTTTGAACCTTCTTTTAAGAATTTTTCAGCATTTTTTCTTTTAAATTCGTAATCATGTTCATCTGTTTGAGGACCAAAACGAATTTCTTTTACTACTATTTGAGTCGACTTAGCCTTCAATTCTTTGTCACGCTTTTTTTGCATGTAAACGAACTTTTTATAGTCCATTATTTTACAAACTGGTGGCTCTGCATTAGGTGAAATTTCAACCAAATCCAATTCAAACTGATCAGCAAGCTTCATAGCGTCTGACGTTTTAAAAATTCCAGGTTCGATGTTGTCACCAACCAAACGAACTTCAGGAACACGTATAAAATTATTTATTCTGTGTTCGTCTTTTTTTTCTACTCGAGGCTGATATCCTCTGTTGTTTCTTATTGCTATGACTTTATAATTTTAATTAAACTTCAAATGTTTTTAATGTTTTGCTTATTTCATCGTTTACAATTCTTACAAATTCATCAATTGTAACCGTAATATTGCCTTTTCCTTCTTGACCGTGTTTTCTAACAGAAATTGTACCATTTCTCTCTTCTTCTTCACCTACAATCAGCATATATGGGCATTTTTGAACTTCAGCTTCTCTTATTTTTCTTCCAATAGTCTCGTTTCTATTATCTACCGATGCACGAATTTCGTTATTTTCGAGCAAAGTTACTACTTTTTTTGCATAATTTTCATATTTTTCGCTTAAACTCAAAACAATTGCTTGTTCGGGCATTAACCATAGTGGAAAATTACCTGCTGTATGTTCTAATAAAATGGCAATAAAACGTTCCATTGAACCAAAAGGAGCACGGTGAATCATTACTGGACGGTGCAATTCATTGTCCGAACCTTTGTAAGTTAAATCGAAACGTTCTGGCAAGTTATAATCTACTTGAATTGTTCCTAATTGCCAACTTCGTCCCAAAGCATCTTTAACCATAAAATCCAATTTAGGACCATAAAAAGCGGCTTCACCATATTCGATAACTGTACTTAAATTTTTATCTTTAGCAGCACTAATTATTGCATTTTCAGCTTTCTCCCAATTTTCGTCGCTACCAATGTATTTTTCTCTATTTTCTTTGTCTCTTAGAGATATTTGAGCTGTAAAATTTTCAAATCCTAGGGAACCAAATACATATAAAACTAAGTCAATAACTTTTTTAAATTCTTCATCTAATTGATCTGGAGTACAGAAAATATGTGCATCATCTTGTGTAAATCCTCGCACACGAGTCAATCCGTGTAATTCCCCACTTTGTTCATACCGATATACTGTTCCAAATTCGGCATAACGTTTTGGCAAATCCTTATAGCTCCAAGGACGAACGTTATAAATTTCGCAATGATGTGGGCAATTCATTGGCTTTAATAAAAATTCTTCTCCTTCTGCAGGTGTAGTAATTGGCTGAAAACTATCGGCACCATATTTTGCATAATGTCCTGAGGTTACATACAATTCTTTTTGACCAATATGTGGAGTAACCACTTGTTCATAACCACCTTTTTTCTGTGCTTTTTTCAAAAATTGTTCTAATCTATCTCTCAATGCGGCACCTTTTGGCAACCACAATGGCAATCCTTGTCCTACTTTTTGAGAAAAAGCAAATAATTCTAATTCTTTTCCTAGTTTTCTATGGTCTCTTCGTTTTGCTTCTTCTAAAAGTAACAAATAATCTGTTAAATCTTTTTGTTTTGGAAACGATGTACCATAAACTCTAGTCAATTGTTTGTTTTTTTCATCACCTCTCCAGTAAGCCCCAGCAACGCTCATAATTTTCATTGCCTTAATAATTCCAGTATTCGGAATATGACCGCCACGACACAAATCGGTAAAGGTTGAATGATCGCAAAAAGTAATAGTTCCGTCTTCTAAATTAGAAATTAATTCGGTTTTATATTCGTTATTAATATACAGTTTTAATGCATCTTCTTTAGAAACTGGACGCAATTTAAACTCGTGTTTTTCTCTTGAAATTTCTAAAACTCGATCTTCAATGGCTTTAAAATCGGCTTCAACTATTTTATTTTCACCAAAATCAACATCATAATAAAATCCGTTATCTATTGCTGGTCCTAAAGTTAGTTTAATTCCTTTGTATTTTTCTTCTAAAACTTGCGCCATAACGTGCGAAGTAGAATGCCAAAAGGCTTTTTTACCTTCCAAATCGTTCCAGGTATACAAAACCAATGAACCATCAGTTGTTAATTCCGTAGTTGTTTCAATCGTAGTTCCATTAAAAGCAGCAGAAATTACGTTTCTAGCTAAACCTTCACTAATGCTTTTCGCAACATCCATCGGACTTGCTCCAACTTCAAACTCTTTAATTGAGCCATCGGGCAATGTAATCTGTATCATAAATTTTAATTTGGACTGCAAAGATAAACCTTTCATAAAAAACAAACAATAATTAATTTGTTGATTATTTAAAAGTTTAAAGAAAGGTTAAAACTTCATATTTTTTTAATTATTGGAGGTTTTGTTGTGTTTTAATTTTTTTTTAGATTTTGTTTTTTTAATTATTCAATGCATCTTAAATAATTTATAAAAAACTTTGAAGGTTCATATTTATTTTTATCAAACTCTGAAATCATGTTGGTTTTTAAAATATAATCTTGACTTTCTAAACCGTATTTAACTCTTAGTAAAGAAATCGGAGATGATTTTAAGGCTGCAAAACTATTTTTAAGAAACATAAAGTAGCCAGTGTTTACTCTATTATTGTTTCCGTTTTGATCTTTTATAGAAGTCCCCCAATTGGTTTGATTTTTATGAATTAGAGTTATTATTTTGCCATTTTCTAATTGCAAATAAATTCGTGAATTTTTATCTAAGCAGTTAATTTTTACAAAATCGTCACTTTTTTGAATAAATTGGACTACTAATGATGGTATCCCGTCGGTATTTTCTAAAGAAAAAAATATTAGTTCTGTATTATTACCAAAGATGCGTTCGTGCATTAAATAATCTTTCGTTGCTTTGTAAGTTCCAATTGAATCAATAATATTAGATGAATATTCGCATTTTTGAGCAAAAATAGTTGTTGAAAAAGTTAGAATAATTGAGTATAAAAAAAGTTTCATTTTGTGTTTTATATTTTTTTGCAAATTAAAGCAATTTTATTGTCATTTTTATCAGTTGTAAAAAAACAATATTTTTCGCCTCCCTCCTTAATATTCCATTTTTTTCGTATATTTTCTACGGAATCTGGAAAATTGCGAGTTGTAATATTTATTTTATTGTTTTCTAGATTTACTTTCATTTCGGATTTAGAATAATTTATGTTTTTTTCAATTTCAAAAACTCTTCCCGAAAACTCAATAATTTCATTGGAAGTATAAAGATGGGAATGTTGGTGCAGTTTATGTAAATTGAATTGAAATCCAACTTCGTCAAAACCTCCCGATTTCATTATTGCAGCATTGGGTTCGTATACATATTTTTGAGGAAAATTTAAACTACTTTTCGATTTTGAATTCCATTTAAAATTAAAATATTCATTTTTAGTTTTACCTATATTAACGGTTTTAATTTCAATTTCACTTGTAAAATCTTTTTCTATCTCCCAAAGTAATTCTTTAACTTCATTATCGACTGCAATAATATGAATTTTTTTTATATTTTTTAATTCTAATACTCCTGCTGATAGATCCAAAATAGGCGCAGTTTTAATTAAAATTTTATTAGAATAATTAAAATAAAAATCTTGCAAATCTGGAACATTTGGCAAACAATCTTTTAGTATAAAAACCTTTCCTTTTTTATCATTTCGTCTAGATGGATCAATGTAAATCCAATCGAATTTTTGATTTATTTTTTTTAATATTTCTTGACTGTCACCATTTTCACAATCAATGTTGAAGGCTTTTAATTGTTTAAAATTATGAGAAACTAGTTCCGATAATTCGGAATTTAATTCACAATGAATAACATTTTTAACTATTTTAGAAAAATAAAAACAATCAACACCAAATCCACCAGTTAAATCAATAATAGTATTACCCGAAATAATTTCAGATTTATATTTTGCTGTAATTTCAGAAGAGGTTTGTTCAACCGAAATTTTACTTGGATAAAGAATGTTTTGAATGTTAAACCAACTAGGCAATTTTATTTTTGATTTGCCTCTTGCTTCAATTTGATTTAAAATTAATTTATAATCAATACTAGGAAATGGATTTTTTTTTAAGGCTAATATTGAAATGTCAACAAATGTATTTTCTACAATAAACTGTTGAATTTCTAAATTTAAAAGTTCATTTTGCATTTTAAAATAATTCAAAATTATTTAAACATTTTGAGTTAATGCTTTAATTATTTTATTTTTTGGAAAGAATTCTTTTCCTATAACTTTTAATATAGTATAACTAGGAACGGCAATTATCATTCCTGTAATTCCAAATAAAACGCCACTAATTAAAATTACCAAAAAAATTTCTAATGGGTGGCAATTGACACTTTTAGAAAAAATTACAGGTTGTGAAATGTTATTATCAATTAAATGAATGATAAAAAATCCAATTAAAACGTAAATTGTAGTAGGTAAAGTTACCGTTTGAAAATCTGCTCCAATATTACCTAACATAGATAAAATACCAACTAATATTAAACTTATAAAAGGTCCAACGTAAGGAATTATATTTAACAAAGCACATAAAAATGCAATTACAAAAGCATTTTCCACTCCAAAAATTAAAAGTACAATTAAATACATAACACATATAATCAAAGTCTGCAATAATAGTCCCGAAAAATATCGTGTTAATAAGTTTTTTGTTTTTTCTATCGAATTTAAAATACGATCTTCGTGTTCATCGGGTAATATTTTTTTTAATTCGTCAATAATTAGTGTTTTATCTTTAAGCAAAAAGAAACTTATAAAAAAAGTGGTAGCAATTGTTATTCCTAAGCTACCAACAGTTCCTAAAACTGAATTAAAAAAATCGGTTAAATAGCTAAATTTAATTTTAGATGTTAAATCATTCGTTGTTATTATTTTACTTAATTCAATATTATGTTTCGATAAATAATGATTAAATTGAGTATATAATTCTAATGATTTTGTTTGAATTGCGTTGGTATTTAACAACGATAAATTATCAGTTTGAGAGATAATTAAAGGTATAAAAAGGGAAACTAAACCAACCAATAAAATTAAAAATAGCAATAAAGTAACTATAACCGCCAAGGTGTTTTTAAATTTCAACCTTTTTCTTAAAAACTCAACAACAGGATTGGCAATTAATGAAAAAATTATTGAAATTATTATATAAACAATGACCGTTTGAATTTTGAAAATAAACAAAACAACTAGCACGATCAGTGCTAGTGAAAAAAGTGATCGTAAAATTCCGTTAGAAATAGCTTTTGATGTAATCATTTTACAAAGTTACATTTTATTATATAAAAAAACTCGTGATGTTAAATTTAACATCACGAGTTTTAATTATTTTATCAAATATTCTATCTAAAAGAAGCTCTAGATCCACCAACTGCTAAAGTTGCGTTCATTCTTGCTGCTTGACCTTTTGAGAACATATACATTACATTATCATCTACATAATCCATGTAATTCATATACATTTCCAATGGAGTTCCTGAACAAGTACTCCTGTGACCTACACCAGGATTACCAAAATTTGGATCATTATGGGTTGGAGTATCTGAAACTAAATCGGATCCACATTTTGCATCTCCCCAAATGTGACGTAAATTTAACCAGTGTCCAATTTCGTGAGTGGCAGTTCTACCTAAGTTGTAAGGAGCCGCAGCTAAACCAGAAGTTCCTGTACAATAGTTTCCACAAACAATTCCATCTGTAGAAGCAGCTCCCCCAGGAAATTGTGCATAACCTAAAAGTTGCCCTTGAGTTTTACTTTGTAAATTAGAAACTACCCAGTAATTTAATTTTGTTGTAGGGGAAGTTGGAGCCAATCCTCCACCAGCAGTAGTTTTCATAAATCCATCTTCAGAATACCAAATAGTTCTTGTAGTTGCTTTACGAATAATTTGATCAATTACAAATCGAATTACAATAGAACCTCTAACAGAGTTATATGGATTACTTGAATTATAATCAGTGTTAGTCCCCCCGAAATCTTTGTTTAAAACATCAAGTTGTGATTGTAATTGTGTTTGAGAAACGTTTTCTGCTGCTGTTCTGTACAATACATTAAATACAACTGGAATTTCTATTACCCCATTTACAAGTCTTTGACTTTCTGGTTTTGCCAAGTAAGCTTGAGTAAAAGCTTCAATTCTATTCATTCTTACTGCTAACATTGGGTCGGCAGCAATTTGTTGATCTAAAATGTCTTGAGAAGCACAAGTTCTTTTAAAAGTTGTAGCACTTGCACTTGCATCTGCTGTTTTGGTAGTTTCAGTAATTTTATCTTCATTTTGACAAGAAATCAAACTTGCTATTACAGCAAACGATAATAATATTTTTTTCATAAAAATTGGTTTGGTTAATTAATAATGCAAGTATAAAACAAATAAATTACATAATCAATGTAAATTTTTATTTTTTTTTGCATTTTAATCAAAAAACTAGTATTTATAGGGGAAGAAACGTTTAAATTAATAGTTTAGCATTTTTGTTAAAAAATTAAACATTTAGTTGTTAAAAATGTAATTAAGTATGTTTGCTCCCATTTTTAGAGCTTTTTCACGAACTTCTTTTGGATCATTGTGAACTTCTTCATCTTCCCAACCATCGCCTAAATCGCATTCGTAAGTGTACAACAAAACCAAACGATTGTTATCAAATATTCCAAATGCCTGCGCACGTTTACCATCGTGTTCGTGAATTTTTGGTAATCCTGATGGAAATGGAAAAGGTTTTTGAAAAATCTGATGGTTGGCAGGAATTTCAATTAATTCAGTATTAGGAAACAATTGTTTGATTTGTTTTCTAATAAATTCATCCATTCCATAATTGTCATCAATATGCAAAAAACCTCCAGAAAGCATATAATTTCTTAAATTATTTTGTTCTGCTTCATTAAAAATAACATTTCCGTGCCCTGTCATATGTACAAATGGATATGAAAATAAATCACTACTTGATGGCTCTACTTTTGCAGGTTTTGGATTGATGTTGGTTTTAATATTTTGATTTGAAAATTTTATTAAATTGGGTAACGAGGTTGGATTTGCATACCAATCACCACCACCATTATATTTCAATAAAGCAATTTCTTGCGCATTACAAAGAGTAGTTGAAAATATGAGTATATAAAAGAATAGTTTCATTTTTTTAAATTTCATTTGCAATAACTACTGTATGACAAGCAACTATTGCTGCAGTTTCGGTTCGTAATCGAGTGGAACCCAAAGTTACAGGAATAAAATCATTTTCAATCGCTAAATTTATTTCTTTTTCCGAAAAATCACCTTCAGGACCAATTAATATAACTACATCTTGATTTCTATTTAGTTTATTTTTCAATGATTTTTTCTCCGTTTCTTCGCAATGAGCAATAAATTTTTGGTCACTTAAATTTTTTTTGATAAAATCTTTTAGCAAAATGGGTTCATGAAGTATTGGAATGTAAAAATGTAAAGATTGTTTCATTGCCGATTCTATAATTTTTTGAAAACGATCTGTTTTAATTATTTTTCTTTCAGAATGTTCGCATATAATAGGAGTAATTTCGTAAATACCAATTTCTGTAGCTTTTTCTAAAAACCATTCGTAACGTTCATTCATTTTTGTTGGTGCAACTGCCAAATGCAGTTTATATTTTGAAGGTGCTTGCTGTTCAAATGAAACAATTTCCACACTACATTTTGAGTCCGAAGCTAATTTAATTTTAGTTTCAAATAAAAAACCTAATCCATTGGTAACGTGCAAAATATCATTTTCCTTTTTTCGTAAAACTTTAATTATATGTTTGCTTTCTTCTTTATCAAAAGTAAAAAAAGTTTCTTTTTCGGATATGGTTTTGTTGTAAAATAATTGCATAATTTTTAAAATTCTATTCTTGCTTTAGAAACCACTTTGGGATTAGTAAAATGATTGTTAATAAATTTTTGATAACCAACTATTCCAATCATAGCGGCATTATCGGTAGTATATTCAAATTTTGGAATATACGTTTTCCAACCTAATTTTTGTTCTGAATCTTTTAAAGTACTCCGAATTCCAGAATTTGCTGATACACCGCCTCCAATAGCAATTTGAGTAATTCCAGTTTCGGCAACAGCCATTTTCAGTTTTTCCATTAAAATTTCTATAATGATATTTTGAATAGAAGCACAAATGTCGGTTTTGTTCTCTTCAATAAAATTAGTATTTAAAACAACATTTTTTTGAATAAAATATAAAATTTGCGTTTTTAAGCCCGAAAAGCTAAAATTCAATCCTGGCACTTTGGGTTTCGTAAATTGATAGGCTCTTGGATTTCCATCTTTGGCAAATTTATCTATCAAGGGACCGCCAGGATAGGGAAGTCCCAAAATTTTGGCTGATTTGTCGAATGCCTCTCCAACAGCATCATCAGTAGTTTCGCCAATAATTTGCATATCAAAAAAACCATTTACTTTAACAATTTGAGTGTGTCCACCCGAAATGGTTAAAGCCAAAAAAGGAAATGTTGGTTTATCAAATCCCACTTCCTCAATAAAGTGTGCCAATATATGAGCGTGCATATGATTTACTGCAATAAGCGGAATTTGCAAAGCCATTGCCATTGATTTTGCAAAAGATGTGCCAACTAAAAGCGAACCCATTAATCCTGGCCCTTGAGTAAAAGCAATTGCCGAGAGTTGATTTTTATTAATTCCTGCTTTTTGTAAAGCCATTTCTACAACAGGTACAATGTTTTGTTGGTGCGCTCTAGATGCTAATTCAGGAACAACACCGCCATATTGTTCATGAATTTTTTGAGTAGCCACAACATTACTTAACACTTTATCGTTTTGTAAAACAGCAGCAGCAGTATCGTCACACGAACTTTCAATAGCAAGAATAAAAACAGTATTTGGTTGCATTAGGCACAATTTTTGAATTATATTTGGCAAAAATAAAACAATTCGGGTATCAAAACATTTAAAAAAATAGTATTTCGTACATTTATTGTATTAATTCTACTTTTGCTATTAATTGGCATTGCCCTTACGCTACCTTATGTTCAAACAAAAATTGGCCAATATGCTACCGAATCATTAAATACAAAGTATGGTACAAATATTTATATTGATCAAGTCGAAATTACCGTTTTTGGAGCAGTCAAATTAAAAAAAATAATAATTAAAGATGAAAAAAAAGATACTTTAATTGCTGCAAAAACAATTTTTACCAATATTTTAGATTTAAAAAATTTAACCAAAGGAAAACTTTTTTTTGGTGGTTTACGAGCCAATAAATTAGAATTGAAAATTAAAACTTATAAAGGTGATACAATATCTAATTTTAACAAATTTGTAGCAGCATTTGATACAGGTAAAAAATCAAAAGATCCGTTTATTTTAACTTCAACAAAATTAACCGTTGTAAATAGTTTTTTTAGTAAATACGATTATAATTTAGAAAAACCCATACAAGTAGAATTTTCAAAAATTAATATTTTAGCTCAAAAATTTAAAATTGAAGGTCCCGATATTTATGCAAATATTGAACAGCTTTCATTAAAGGATTATCGGGGTTTAGTAATTGAAAATTTAAAATCAAATTTTAGTTTAACTCAAAAAAAATTAAAATTAGAAAATTTAGACTTAAAAACACAAAACTCAAAAATTAAAGGTTTTATAAATTTATTATTAAGTGAAAAACGATTCAATGATTTTAGTAATAAAGTAGTTTTTGATGCTCAATTTGACGAATCAACAATTTCTTCAAATGACATTCGCTATTTTAGCGATGTTATAGGTAAAAATCAATCGTTTAATTTAAAAGCTAAAATAAAAGGTAGTTTAAATAATTTATCTTTAAAAAAACTACATTTAATTGATAATAATAAAACCGAGATTATAGGTAATGTTGTTTTTAAAAATTTGTTTCAAAATCCCGAAAAGGGCGAATTTTACATGAAAGGTTCCTTTAAAAAAGTAGCGTCAAGTTATTCCAATTTAGTAACCTTACTGCCTGAGGTTTTGGGTAAAAAATTACCAACATCATTAAAAAAACTCGGAAATTTTAACTTATTTGGAAATGCTGAAGTAACCACTAAAATGGTGAATGCCGATTTTAAATTAAATACTATTTTAGGAGAGATAAAATCGAAGTTATTGATTACCAATATGAACAACATAGACAATGCATCATATACGGGTAATGTTGAATTATATAACTTTGATTTAGGCACTTTTTTAAATAGAAAAGATATCGGAAAAGTAACATTAAATTTAGACGTTGACGGAAAAGGTTTTTCAGAAAAATATTTAGATACAAAAATTTCTGGTGCTATTAAAAGTATTCGATACAACAATTACACTTATCAAAATATTATTGCCGACGGCAGTTTTAAAAAACCAATTTTTAAAGGAAAATTAAGCATTAACGACCCAAATTTACTTTTAAATTTTGACGGTTTGATTAATTTAAATAAGCAAAATAGCACTTACGATTTTAAGGCTAAAATTGATTATGCAAATTTAAAAAATTTGAATTTTAATTCTGATCAAACTTCTATTTTTAAAGGAGATATTGTTATGAAAGCTTCAGGAAACTTAATCAGCAATGCTAAAGGTGAAATTGAGTTTACTAATGCTTCTTATCAAAATAGTAAAGATACATATAATTTTGACGCTTTAAAAATCAAGTCGTTTTTTGCTCAAAATAACGAGCGTGTCATAACATTTGACTCACCAAATAACATTAAAGGCGAAATTCAAGGAAAATTTGAATTTAATCAAATTCTAACGATGGTTCAAAATTCTTTAGGAAGTTTGTACACCAATTTTAAACTAGATAAGTTAAAAAAAGGGCAATTTTTAAAGTTTAATTTTTCAGATTTTAATAAGGTAATTGAAATTTTAAATCCAAAAATTAAACTTTCTGAAAATGCCTTCTTAAATGGAAGTATTAATGGAGATTCTAATGATTTTAAATTCAATTTTGAGTCAAAAACAGTCGATGCTTTTAACAATCATTTAGATAATGTAAAAATTGAAATTGACAATAAAAATCCGTTGTATAATGCTTATGTTCAAATTGATAGTATTAAAAATAAAAATTATAAAATAAGAGATTTTTCATTAATTAACATAACGCACAAAGATACTTTATCATTTAGAACCGAATTTAAAGGGGGCGATAAAGGACAAGATATTTACAATTTAAATTTGTACCATACTATTGATAAAAGTAACCAAAACATAATTGGATTTAACAAATCGGAAGTAACATTTAAAGATTTTTTATGGACAATAAATGCTCAAGGTAACGATAAAAATAAAATTGTTTTTGACAAAAAATTCAGTAATTTTAACTTTGACGATGTATTAATTTCACACGAAAACCAATTTGTTTCATTAAAAGGTAACATCAATGGAATCAAAAATAAAAACCTACAACTTACTTTTAACGAGGTAGATTTAAGTAAAATAACTCCTTCCATAGAAAAATTTAAATTCGACGGAAAAGTTAACGGTGATGTATTTATTAAACAAGATAATGATGTTTATCAACCAACAGCATCATTAAACATTAAAGAATTACAAGTTAATGAAAACAAATTAGGTGATTTAATATTAAATATTGAGGGTGACGAAAATTTTAGAAAATTTAAAATAAATTCACAAATAGAAAATGAAAATTTCAAATCGTTTACGGCTAATGGCGATTTAAGTGTTGTAAATGACGAAACTTTCGTTGATTTAAATTTAAGTTTTCAAAAATTTAATTTAGGTATTTTGAGTAGTTTGGGTGGTGAAGTTATTTCTAACATTCGAGGTTTTGCATCGGGAAATGCAAGAATTGATGGCAATGTGAAAGATATTGATTACAACGGACGTTTATTTTTAGATGATGCAGGATTAAAAATTCCGTATCTAAATGTAGATTATTTAATTAAACAAAATTCGATAATTGATATTACTAAAACTAAATTTATTTTTCAAGAAACTAAATTAATCGATACTAAATATAAAACAGAAGCCAATCTAGACGGATTTATAAAACACAAACAGTTTAGCAATTGGGAGTTGAATTTAGATATTAGTTCTGATCGATTTTTGGCCTTAGATACTAAAGATAAAGAAGATGCAGCATATTATGGAAAAGCATTTATTAACGGAAAAGCCTCTATAAATGGTCCAACAAATGCACTAGTTATTGATGTAAATGCTAAATCGGGAAAAGATACATATATAAAAATTCCTATAAATCAAGGCGAATCGGTTAGTGATAATAAATACATTCATTTTTTAACACTAAAGGAAAAGTACGGAAAACAAAATAATAATAACGACGAAACAACAACATATAAAGGTTTACAGCTTAATTTTGATTTAGATATTACGCAAGACGCAACCATTGAAGTGATTTTAAATCGCGATTCAGGTCACGGTATGAAAGGTAAAGGCGTTGGAAATTTAGCTATGAATATCAATACCCTAGGTAAATTTGAAATGTATGGTGATTATCAAATTTATGAAGGTGATTATAACTTTAAATATGGAGGATTAATTGATAAAAAGTTAAAAGTTAAAAAATACGGATCTATCGTTTGGGATGGTGATCCATTAAAAGCCGTTTTAAATTTAGAAGCCGTTTATCTAACCAATGCAAACCCAGCGGTTTTAATTGATAATCCAACAGTAAATAAAAAAATTCCAGTAGAAGTAGTTATTGGTGTTAGAGGAAATTTGAGTAACCCCGAGCCTGACTTTACTATTAATTTTCCAAATGTAAGTTCGGTATTAAAATCAGAAATTGAAACAAAATTAAACGACAAAGACATTCGACAAACCCAAGCATTGTACTTATTGTCTACCGGAAGTTTCTTGAGTCCAGAGGGATTGAGCCAAGCCCAAGTTACCAATAGTTTATATGAAAAAGCAGGAGCTATTTTTGGTGATTTATTAAATAATAAAGACAGTAAAACATCCATAGGAATTGATATTGTGCAAGGTGAAAAAAGTGCTTTAAATCCAACAGCAGGAAGAGTTGGTTTAAATTTTACTTCACAAATAAGTGATCGAATTTCATTTAATGGCAAAGTTGGGGTTCCTACTGGTGGAGCGACTGAAACTGCAATCATTGGTAATTTTGAAGCTCAATATAGAGTGAATGATGACGGCACTTTAAATTTACGACTTTTTAGTCGTGAAAATGACATCAACTATATTGGTCAAGGTGTGGGTTACACTCAAGGAATTGGAATTTCGTACGAAGTTGATTTTGATACTTTTAACGAATTAATTTCTAAAATATTCAAGAAAAAAATTAATCAAGAAAAACCTAAAGTTGCTTCTGATCTGCAAGATTCTGATTTATTTCCAGAGTATATAAATGTGGTTAAAGATAAAAATCAAAATAACGAAAAACAAAAACCAAACGAAAGTCCGAAACCTAATTCTGAGGCAGCTCCAAAAAAAGATGAAAATTAATTAATTTTGTAATATAGTCAAATTGCTTTCAGAATTTATAAAATTAAAAACTGTAATTTTCTTTTCATAAACTACAAACTTATCAACGAAAACGTTATAAATTTATACTTTTTGTCAATTTGATAAAATCGAATACAATTTATACATCAACTTTACTATTTTTACACTTTTAACAACCTAAAATGTCTGATTCTACAAAAATTATTAAAAAGATTGGAGTACTTACTTCAGGTGGAGATTCACCAGGTATGAACGCAGCAATTCGAGCAGTAGTAAGAACTTGTGCCTACCATAATATTGAATGTCTTGGTATTTATCGAGGATATCAAGGAATGATTGAAGGTGATTTTAAAGATATGAACGCACGATCGGTGAATAATATTGTTAATAAAGGAGGAACTATTTTAAAATCAGCACGTTCCAAAGATTTTATGACCGTTGAAGGTCGAAAAAAAGCACATGAAAATCTAGTAAAAAATAATGTTGATGCCCTTGTAGTTATTGGTGGAGACGGCAGTTTTACCGGTGCCGAAATTTTCAATATAGAATTTAATTTTCCTGTTATGGGAATTCCAGGAACTATTGACAACGATATTTTTGGTACAAGTCATACTTTAGGGTATGATACCGCTTTAAATACTGTAGTCGAATGTATTGATAAAATTAGAGATACTGCAAGCTCACACAACCGTCTTTTTTTGGTAGAGGTTATGGGTCGTGATGCAGGACATATTGCACTAAATGCCGGAATTGGAGCAGGAGCAGAGGAGATTTTAATTCCCGAACAAGATTTAGGTTTGGAACGACTTTTAGAATCCCTTCAAAAAAGTAAAGCATCAGGTAAATCGTCAAGTATTGTAGTAATTGCCGAAGGTGATAAAATAGGTAAAAATGTTTTTGAATTAAAAGATTATATTGAAGAAAATTTGCCTGAATATGATGTTCGAGTTTCAGTTTTGGGTCATATGCAACGTGGTGGTGCGCCTTCTTGTTACGACAGGGTTTTAGCCTCACGCTTAGGTGTAAAAGCTGTAGAATCAATTTTGGAAGGAAAGTCGAATTTTATGGTTGGAATGTTAAATGATAAAGTAGCCCTAACACCATTAGAACTTGCTATAAAAGGAAAATCTGAAATCGACCGAGAATTATTAAGAGTTTCTGAAATAATGTCAACATAAAAATAGTTTAAGAAGTTTTTTTAGTTTAAAATTGTTTAAAAGTTTAAAACCAGTTCTACTAAAAAAGCCCTAAGAAATTTTAAACAACCTTAAATCATTTAACAGTTTTAAACCTTAAACAATTTTAAATTAAATTAAACAATATTATAAAATGTCAAAAGTAAAATTAGGAATTAACGGATTTGGAAGAATTGGAAGAATTGTTTTTAGAGAAACATTCAACAGAGATAATGTAGAAGTAGTAGCTATTAATGATTTGCTTGATGTAGATCATTTAGCTTACTTATTGAAATACGACTCCGTTCACGGTCGTTTCAACGGGAAAGTAGAAGTAAAAGACGGAAAATTATTCGTAAACGATAAGCATATCAGAATAACTGCCGAAAAAGACCCAGTAAACTTAAAATGGAATGAAGTTGATGTAGACGTTGTTGCCGAGTGTACAGGTTTTTTTACTACTATCGAAACTGCAAAAGCGCACATCACAGGCGGAGCTAAAAAAGTAATCATTTCAGCGCCCTCTGCCGATGCACCAATGTTTGTAATGGGTGTAAACCATACTAAAGCAACTGCTGCTGATACAGTAGTTTCAAACGCATCTTGCACCACAAACTGCCTTGCACCATTAGCAAAAGTTATAAACGACAATTTTGGTATAGTCGAAGGATTAATGACTACCGTTCATGCTACAACATCAACCCAAATGGTTGCCGATGGTCCCTCTAAAAAAGATTGGCGTGGTGGTCGTGCAGCATCGGTTAATATCATTCCATCATCAACAGGAGCTGCAAAAGCCGTAGGTCAAGTAATTCCAGAATTAAATGGGAAATTAACAGGTATGTCAATGCGGGTGCCAACAGTAGATGTATCTGTGGTCGATTTAACAGTAAAAGTTGCTAAAGAAACTTCTTACAATGAAATAATGGCCGTTTTGAAAAAAGCTTCTGAAAATGAAATGAAAGGAATTTTAGGATATACGGAAGATTTAGTAGTTTCACAAGATTTTGTTTCTGATCCTAGAACTTCAATTATTGATGCAAAAGCAGGAATAGGATTGAATTCAACATTTTTCAAAATCATATCTTGGTATGATAACGAATATGGCTATTCATCAAAGTTAATTGATTTAGCAGTTCACATTGCTGGTTTATAATTAATTAGAAATAATAATTTTCACAATTTATCTGAAATAATTTTAAAAGCTAATCCTGCTCTTCGTTATAATTTTTTTTGAAATCTCCTTTTTTGTAAGCAAAAAAAGAGATTACGTTGGTTGCTGTTTATGAACAACAAAAAAACAGTCGCTTTCAAAAAAAAGATTTCCATTACAAACACGTAGTGTTCACTAAACTCCTATGAAAATAGATACAAAGTGAAGTGATCGAAGCTAATAGAAAAAAGTAAAGTTACATCTTTGTCAAAGTTTGAAACTTTGACAAAGATTTTACTAAAAACCAATACCGAAGAAACTGATTTATGTAAAGATTTCTTGATTTACAATTTCAAAAATACACAATCAAAGAATTCTAATTCCTATATTAAAAATGAAACTACTCGTAGATAGCGGCTCTACCAAAGCCGATTGGATTTCAATAGACGATGCTGGAAAAGTAATTTTCACCACACAATCGTTGGGTTTAAACCCCGAAGTACTAACAGAAGAAGATATTATTTTACGTTTAGACGACAAATTTGATATTTCGCACAACCGTAACCAAGTATCCCACTTGTATTTTTACGGAGCAGGTTGTGGCACCGAAAGAATGAAGAGTTATTTAACTAAAATTTTTAAAAAATATTTTTCAAAGGCCATAGTGTCGGTTCATGAAGATACTTATGCAGCCGTTTATGCAACAACTCCAAAAAATGAAAAAGCAATAGTTTGTATACTAGGTACAGGTTCCAATGCAAGTTATTTTGATGGTACAGTTTTACATCAAAAAGTACAATCGTTAGGGTACATTGCTATGGATGATTGTTCAGGAAATCGTTTTGGTCGCCATTTATTAAGAGGTTATTATTTTAATAAAATGCCAAGTGATCTAGCTAAAGAATTTGAAGAAGAATACAATCTTGAGCCCGATTATGTGAAACAAAATTTATATAAAGAGCCTAATCCAAACGCATACTTGGCAACATTTGCAAAATTTTTAATAAAACATAAAAATACCGATTTTTGTAAAAAATATATTCAGATGGAATTGGACGATTTTGTTGAAAATTATATTAAACAGTTTGATAATTACACTCAAGTTCCAGTTCATTTTATAGGTTCAATAGCATTTTATTTAAAAGAGGAACTTCAAGAAAAATTAGAAAAAAACAACATTAAAATTGGCAACGTATTGCGTCGCCCAATTGATGGATTAATTGCTTATCACGTTTTAAATAAATAGTTGTGGCTTTTACTATTTTTTAATTTTTTAAAAACTGTAAAAGGTTTTTGAATCAAAGTAATTTTGTACTTTCGTATTCCTAAAAAATAGTAATGAAAATAGCAATAGTTTGTTATCCAACCTTTGGTGGAAGTGGCGTTGTAGCTACCGAATTGGGTTTAGAATTGGCACATCGTGGACATGAAATTCATTTTATAACTTACAAGCAACCGGTTCGTTTGGCACTTTTAAGCCAAAACGTGCATTACCACGAAGTAAATGTTCCAGAATATCCTTTATTTCATTATCAACCCTACGAATTGGCTTTATCAAGCAAATTAGTCGATATGGTAAAGTTGTATAAAATTGAATTGTTACACGTTCATTATGCCATTCCGCACGCTTACGCAGGGTATATGGCCAAGCAAATGCTTAAAGATGAAGGCATCATAATACCAATGGTTACCACACTTCATGGAACTGATATTACCTTGGTGGGTAATCATCCGTTTTATAAAACTGCGGTAAGTTTTAGCATCAATAAATCGGATGTGGTTACTTCAGTTTCTCAGAATTTAAAAGACGATACTTATAAATTACTGAATATTAAAAAAGACATTCACGTAATTCCAAATTTTATTGAGCTGGGAAAAAAACGGAATGAATCTGAAATTTCTTGTAAGCGTTCCGTTATTGCAAGTCCTAAAGAACGAATTGTTACACACATTAGCAATTTTAGAAAAGTAAAGCGAATTCCTGATGTAATAAAGATTTTTCATAAAATTCAACTACAAATACCCTCAAAATTAATGATGGTTGGTGACGGACCAGAGAGAGAAAAAGCGGAACGCCTGTGTGAAGATTTAGGAATAACGGATAAGGTAATTTTTTTTGGTAATAGTAATGAAATTGATTTAATTTTATCCTACTCCGATTTGTTTTTATTACCCTCGGAAACCGAAAGTTTTGGTTTAGCTGCCTTGGAAGCTATGGCTTGGAGTGTACCTGTTATATCAAGTAATTCTGGTGGCTTGCCCGAAGTGAATTTTAACGGAATTTCAGGTTATACCAGCAAAGTAGGCAATATTATTGAAATGGCAGAAAATGCTATTAAAATATTAACCAATGATGAAACCCTTCAAAAATTTAGAGAAAATGCGTTACAATCAGCACAACAGTTTGATGTTAAAAACATAGTGCCATTGTATGAACAACTGTATCAAAAAGCACTTGATTTGAATTAAAAATAAAGTAATAAACTTTTAAAAAGAAAGTTTATTTCAATAGCGAATTATAGAAAAAGTTGGACTATAAAAATGTTTTAATTAAAAATAGTAACCACTTCCGATTTTAAAAAATTCAAAGCTACTACACTTGGTGCTTGATTTTCAAGTAAATCATTTAAAATTACTTCACGCAATTTATCAGCATTTAGTACTCGTTCACTCATATTAGTTTTGCGAATTATTTGAATGGTTGCATTTTTAGCGGTCCTAATAACTGTCCAAAGTTCATCAGAAACATAAATTTGTTGCGTTAAATTATGTTCAAATTCTTGATCAATCATACTTATTAATAAGTTTTCATATTGATTTTTGTCATCGCTAATAGGAGAAATTCTAATTAATAAGTTCGCAAAACTGATGCGTTCTAAAAACAAACTTAAACGCTCATAAGCTTGCAATCGTAAGGGTAATGCATCTTTTTGATTTTCTTTTTGAAGTAACCAACGGCGCGTATTTTGCTGGTCTTTAAAATACGATTGAAATAAAAAATAGGCTACACTACCTGTAATTACTGATGGAATTGTAAATGATAATAATTCGATAATTTTTGAGCCGTCCATTTTTTTATTTTTTGAATACAAAAATATACTTTTAGATCTTAAATTTGAAAAAAAATGTTTAAATTCAAGCTATATTTTTTGTATTACCTTTTCAAAAAAATAGAATCATTTCTAACTTTTAGCATTTTCTAAGTTGTCAAATAGTTGAAAAACATCTTGCTCTTCATCTCCTTTTGAAAATATAGTTAAGTCTTTTTTAAATACGTGACCCGTTGCATTTAATGCAATAAGAATGGAACAGTTCTCTTTTTCTAATTTTGGTGCATTCATTTAAAATAGTGTTTTAAACATTTGTCCTAACCTTGTTGTATTTTTTTTAGCACAATTCTTTGTTAACTGTTGTTTTTTTATTGATAAGTTTGTATTAAAACGTCTGTTGGAATTTTTAATTCGTTATGCAATTGGCGAATCATTTCCAATGAAAGTTTCCGTTTTCTATTCAAAATTTCACTTGCGCGACTTTTAAAACCGACAATTTTAGCCAAATCATTTTGATTATAACCCAATTGTTCCATTCGGAATTTTATTGCTTCTATTGGATCAGGCAAACCAATCGGAAAATACTCATTTTCATATTGTTCAATCAACATTCCTAAAAGTTCTAATTCGTCGCCTTGTTCAGTTCCTTTTTTTGCGTCAAAAACTACTTCAAGTCTTTCTAATGCTTGATTGTAATCGTTTTCTGTTTTTATAAGATTTATGTTCATTATCTAAATTGTGTTTGCGTTAATTTTATCATATTCCTTATGAGTTCCAATAAATCGAATCCAAACCATTTGATATTC